>DASTSO010000081.1:0-59640 GCA_035760645.1 Gemmatimonadales bacterium | reverse complement strand
TGGCGACGGTGTGGTGGGGCGTGCCCGCGCTGAGCGGCCACGCGCCGGCGCGCAGCGACCACCAGGAGAAGACCGCCGCCAGCGCGGCGGCGAGCGTGCCGCCGCGGAGCCCGAAGCGCAGGGCGAGCCACATCACCGCGGGCACCAGGAGGGTGGGCGCGCTGACGATGCGCGTCAGCCCCACGAACGCCGTGACGGCGAGGCAGCCGAGGGCCAGCCACCACTCGCGCGTGCGCCGGTCGGGGACGTCGGCGGCGTGGGTCGGGTCGGTCCAGACCAGCAGGAGCGGCGTCACGAGCATCACGCCCAGCGCATCGCCGATCCACCAGATGCGCCAGGAGGCGAGGAGCGCCTGTCCGGAGAGCCCGTGCCCGGCCCAGAGCCCCACGACCCCGAGACTCGCCCCGACCACGGCGCCGAGCAGCCCCGCGGCGACCAGCACCACCACGTCGCTCAGCCGACGCAGACCGCGCTCGAAGCCCGGCCAGCGCCCGAGCAGGCGGAGCACGACGGCCACCTCCAGCGTGGTGGCGATGGCGGAGAGGACCCCGGCCACGCCGCCCAGGCCCTCGATCAGGTTCGCGGCGAGGTCGCCGAGGAAGATCCCGGGCAGCGCCACCGGCCCCCAGAGGAGCGCCGCGGCCAGGCCCAGCCCCGCGGGCGCCCAGAGCGGCGAGATGTGCTCCGGCGTGAAGGAGAGATAGTACCCCTGGCGGGAGAGCAGGACGTAGGCCGCGGCGAGCCCCAGCACCCGCACCGCGATCCGGCGGGGAGTCCACCCGGCGGCGCCGGGGTCGGGCGGGGACGATGGCGGCGCGGCGGCCATGCTCTACGATAGGGATGCCGCGGAACCGGGGCCAGACGCCTCCGGCCTGAAGGGTCCATGAGGGTGGGGTGAAGCGCCGCGCCAGGCGCCGCGGCGCCCTTGTCCGGTGCGCGGGGCGGGACGACCTTCCTACGCAGCCGACGCGACAACCAGCGCACCCCCAGCGCACCCCTTCAGCCCGGAGCGACGATGGCGGCGCAGTTCACTCCCACCTTCCGCGAGCTCGCGCGCGCGGAGGCCGACGCGATCCTGGCCCGCAACCACGTCGGGCGCATGGCCTTCGTCCACGAGCGCGTGGACATCGAGCCGATCCACTACGTCTACGCCAACGGCGTGATCACCTGCCGCACCGCCTGGGGCACGAAGCTCGAGGCGCTGCGGCACCAGCACGCGGTGGCGTTCGAGGTGGACGAGGTCGAAGGGCCGTTCGACTGGCGGAGCGTCGTCGTGCACGGGCTGGCCTACATCGCCGAGCCGACCGGCTCGGAGCACGAGGAGCGCGTCTATCAGGAGTCGCTCGCGGCGCTCCGCACGCTGATGCCGGGCGCGCTCGAGCCCGGCGACCCCGCCCCGTTTCGCACCGTCATCCTGCGCATCCACATCGACGCCGTGCACGGTCGCGCGGCGAGCACGTCGGCCGGCCCGGCGGCGGGCCCGGCGGCCGACGCCTGACGCCGCCGTGGCCGGGAGCGAGGTCCCCATGCGGCGTCTCCCCCTCCCGGCACGCCTGCTCCTCTGCGCCGCCGGGCTCGCGGCCGCGAGCCCGGCGGCGTGCGGCCGCGGGCCCGCCGGGGCCGCGGCCCTCTCGGCCCACGGCAGCATCGAGCTCACCGAGGTGGACCTCGCGCCGATGACGCCGGCGCGCGTCGTGGCGGTGCGCGTCGAGGAAGGCGCCCCGGTGCGCCCGGGCGACACGCTCGCCGTGCTGACGCAGGCGGCGCTGCCGGCCACGGTCGCGCAGCAGCGCGCGCGGCTCGCCCAGGCGGAGGCGACGCTGCGCGACCTGCGGGCCGGCGCGCGTCCCGCCGAGCTGGGGCGCGCCGAGGCGGAGCTCGCGGCCGCCACGGCCGACGCCGAGCGCACGGCGAAGGACCTCGCCCGCACGCGCGAGCTCGCGGCGACGCGGGTGGTGAGTCGCCAGCAACTCGATGCCGCCGCGGCGGCCGCCGACGCCGCCGCCGGCCGGCGCGCGGCGGCGGGCGAGACGCTCCGGCTCCTGCGCGCGGGGCCCCGGCCCGAGCAGGTGCGCGCGGCCGAGGCGGAGGTGGCGAGCGCGCGCGCCGCGCTCGCGGGCGTGGAGGCGACGCGGGGGGACCTCGTCCTCACCGCCCCCGTCGCCGGTACCGTGCTGGGCCGCTACGCCGAGCCGGGCGAGGTGCTCGCCGCCGGCGTGCCGGTGCTCGCCCTGGGCGAGACGGCGCGGCCCTGGGTGCGGGTCTACCTCCCGGCGCGCGCGCTCGACCGGGTGCGGCCGGGCCAGCCGGTGCGGGTCACGCTCGACGGGAGCGCGGGCCCCGCGCTCGCGGGGCGGGTCGAGGCGGTCAGCCCGCGCGCGGAGTTCACGCCGCGCGTCGCGCTCACCGAGACCGAGCGCGCCGATCTCCTCTTCGGCGTCAAGGTGGCAATCGCCGATACCACCGGCCGCGCGAAGGCGGGGCTCCCCGCCACGGTGCACTGGCCGTGAGCGCCGCGCCGGCGCCGGCCACCGGCGCCGCGGGCGCCGCGGCCGATCCCGCCATCGTCACCCGCGGGCTCACGAAGGCGTTCGGCGCGCTCGTCGCGGTGGACGACCTCACGCTCACCGTGCCGCGCGGGGAGATCTTCGGCCTCCTCGGCCCCAACGGCTCGGGCAAGACCACCACGATCCGGATGCTCTGCGGCCTCCTCGCGCCGACGAGCGGCGACGCGACCGTGGTGGGCTTCGACGTGCGCACCGCGCCCGAGCGCATCCGGCGGCGCATCGGCTACATGTCGCAGCGCTTCGGGCTCTACGACGACCTCACGGTGCGCGAGAATCTCCGCTTCTACGCCGAGCTCTACGGGCTGCGCGGTGCCGCGCTGCGCGACGCGGTCGCGGCGCAGCTCGCGGCGTTCGACCTCGCGCCGCGGGCGCCCCAGCTCGCCGGCACGCTGAGCGGCGGGTGGAAGCAGCGCCTCGCGCTCGCGTGCGCGACGACGCACCGGCCCGACCTCGTCTTCCTCGACGAGCCGACGGCCGGCGTGGACCCGGCGAGCCGGCGGCGCTTCTGGGCGCGGATCGGCGACTACGCCGCGGCGGGGATGACGGTGGTCGTCACGACCCACTACATGGACGAGGCGGCGCGCTGCACGCGGCTGGCCTTCATGTCGCGCGGGCGGCTCATCGCGGCGGGGCGGCCGGGGGAGATCACGGCGCACTTCGGCCTGCCGACGCTCGAGGACGTCTTCGTCGCGCTGCAGCAGCGGGACGAGGCCCCGGCGGAGACCGGCGCGTGAGCGGCCTCGGCACCTTCTGGCCGATGCTCCGCAAGGAGTTCACCCAGATGCGGCGCGACCGGCTCACCCTCGGCATGATGGTGGGCATCCCCGCGCTGCAGCTCGTCCTCTTCGGCTGGGCGATCCAGACCGAGGTGCGCCACCTGCCGACCGTGGTGCTCGACGAGTCGCGCTCGCAGGAGAGCCGGGCCTTCGTGGCGACGATGGCGAACACGGGCAATTTCGACATCGTCGGCCACGTGGCGAGCCGGGCCGAGCTGGCCGAGGCCATCGAGGGCGGCCGGGCCCACGCGGCCGTGGTCATCCCGCCCCAGTACGCGCGCGACCTCGCGCGCGGGCGGCAGGCCCAGGTGCAGGTCGTGGTGGATGCGGCCGACCCGCTCGCCTCCTCGGCCGCGCTCTCGGGCGCGGCGCTCGCGGGCCAGGCGCGTACGGTCGAGCTGCTGCGGGGGACCGCCGGCCGCGCGGGCGCGATCGACGTGCGGCTGCGGCCGTGGTACAACCCGGCGCTCCGGAGCGCGGTCTACGTCGTCCCCGGCATCATCGGGGTGCTGCTCAGCATGACGCTGGTCATCATCACCAGCATGTCCATCGTGCGCGAGCGCGAGCGCGGGACCCTCGAGCAGCTCGTCGTCACGCCGGTGACGAAGACCAGTCTCATGCTCGGCAAGCTCGTCCCGTTCGTGCTGGTGGGCTACGTGCAGATGACGCTCATCCTGCTGCTGGGCAGCGGGCTCTTCCGGGTGCCGCTGCGCGGCTCGCTCCCCCTGCTCTACCTCGAGGCGCTGCCGTTCATCGTCGCCTCGCTCGCCTTCGGCCTGCTCCTCTCGACGCTCGCGCGCACGCAGGCGCAGGCCATCCAGCTCGGCTTCTTCTACATGATGCCGAACATCCTGCTCTCGGGCTTCATGTTCCCGCGCGAGGCGATGCCCGCGCCGGCCCAGTGGCTCGGCGCGCTGCTGCCGCTGACCTATTTCCTCGACATCCTGCGCGGGGTGCTGCTGAAGGGGGTGGGGCTGGGCGTGCTGTGGCCGCAGACGCTGGTGATGGTGGGCTTCGGGGTGGTGTTCATCCTGCTGAGCGTGCGGCGGTTCGCGAAGACGGTGGAGTGAGCCGCCCTCAGGGCGAGAGCCGCTCCACCCGCCACGCGCCGCCCTCGCGGGTGTAGCGGATCCGGTCGTGCAGCCGGCTCGGCCGGCCCTGCCAGAACTCGACGCGGGCCGGGCTCACGCGGAAGCCGCCCCAGTGCGGCGGCAGCGGCGGCTCGGTGCCGGCGAAGCGCGCCTCGACCTCGGCGACCTGGTGCTCGAGCCAGTCGCGGCCGGGGATGACCTGGCTCTGGTGGCTCGCCCAGGCGCCGAGCCGGCTGCCGAGGGGACGGCTCGCGTAGTAGACCTCCGACTCCTCGCGCCCGATGCGCTCGACCGCGCCCGTCACCCGGACCTGCCGCTCCAGCTCGTGCCAGTGGAAGACGAGCGCCGCGCGCGGGTTGGCGGCGAGCTCCTGCGCCTTGCGGCTCCGGTAGTCGGTGTAGAAGACGAAGCCGCGCGCATCGAGCCCCTTGAGGAGCACGATGCGCGCGTCGGGCGCGCCGTCGGCGCCGGCGGTGGCGAGCGTCATCGCCGTGGGCTCGGAGAGCCGGGCGGCGAGGGCCTCGTCCATCCAGCGGCGGAACTGCGCGATCGGATCGGACAGCACGTCCGCCTCGTCGAGCCGGGCGCGGGCGTAGTCGCGCCGGAGATCGGCGAGCGCGGTGGCGAGCGGCGTGGTCACCGCGGGCGCCACCGGCGCGCCGGTCTCGTCGTGCGTGGCGGGATCGGTCATGCGCGCAATCTAACGCGCCCCCGGCGCTACTGCCCGCCGAGCGCCTCCGCCACCCAGCCCGCGAAGGTCGTGAGCGCCTGGCCCTCGGCCGCGTCGAGCCGGCCGACCCGCACGAGCGCGCGCACCTGGTTGCGCAGGGCGTTCAGCGCGCCGATCGCGTCCGCCGTGTCGCCGGCGGCGAGGTCGGCGCGGGCCTCGTCCACCTTGCTGCGGAGCGCGTTGGCCGTGCCGGCGTCGAGGACGCCCGTGGCCCGCAGGTCCGCGAGCCCGCCGGCGAGCACGTCCAGCAGCTGCGCCGCCGTCGCCTGTGCGGGCGCCGTGTAGCCGGCCTCGACGAGCCACTCGATGTGATCGGGCAGCTTGGCGAGCAGGTCGTAGCCGCTCCTGGCCTCGATCGCGTCCACCGTGGTCCGATAGGTGCGCCAGTCCGCGTTCCGGGTGCCCGGCTCGTTGGGCATGTCCACGGCGATGAGCTGGAAGTCGTCGGCGCCGTCCACGTCGGCGACCCCGCCGTTGCGCGGCATGATCACCGCGACCTTCCACACGCGCTCGGGAATCGTGATCTTCCCCTCGTTCTTCACCGTCCCCCGGCTGCCCGCGACGCCGGCGATCACGTACACCTCGCTCCCGCCGGCGCGCGCCGTGGCGTTGAGCTCGCCCTCGAGGTTGTTCCAGGGACCCTGGTTCAGATCGGCGGCCTGCGGGATGATGTTCGACAGATAGAACGTGTAGGCGTTGTCGAGGCTGCCCGCCGTGCGGTCCGAAGAGCGCACCAGGTGGCCGCGGTCGATGCCGTAGCCCGCCACGGCCCCCGCGCCGGTGTAGTCGGCGGTCGTGAGGTGCGCGAAGCCGGCCGGCAGCGCGGGATCGTGGGTGAAGCAGTCGCAGCGGTCCTCGGGACCGAAGTGCGTCGCCTCGAGGTCGTAGCTCACCCAGTTCGGCGTGTTGCGCTGCGGGTTGTAGGAGATGGTGTAGGTCGGGCGCGTGATGAGGAAGTCGTTGCTCGCGTCGGCGTCGGTCGGGACGCCGAACTCGGTGTTGCCGAGATACGCGGCGGTGGCGCTCGCGACGGCGACGCGGGTCGGGACGCGATAGAGCGCGACCCGGCCGTCGGCGCTCGCCGCCCGGATGACGGCGGTGCCGGCGCCGAGGGCGCGGACGACGCCGTCCTGGTCCACGCTCGCGAGCTCGGGCGTGGCCGACGACCAGGTGAAGGTCGTCGTCGCCGGGACCGGATTGGGCGAGCCGGCGGTGAAGGCGCTCGCGAAGAGCTGGTCCTCGAAGCCCACGGGAAGCGCCGGGTCGCTGCCGTCGCGGCCGCTGAAGGTGATGCGCACGATGCCCGTCGGCACCGCGGGCGCGACGTCGCCGATCTCCGTGTTCGCCGCGCCGGGCGTGCCGAAGTCGCCGCTGCCGAACGTGGTGGTGCCATAGCCCCAGGCCGCGCCGTTCGCGTCGGCGTGGTCCACCGCGCCGCCGAGCGCGGCGGCGCGGAGCGCGCGGGTGGCGCCCTTCGGGAGCGTGGCCCAGGCGACCGAGTCCACCGTCGTCCCGGTCGGGGTGCGGACGACGAGCCAGTCGTCGTCGTCCAGCCAGATCGTCGGGGTCGTGCCGACGAAGTAGTTGTAGGCGACCAGCACGTCGCCGTTCCGCGTGGGATCGTCGCTGCGGCCGAGCACCGCGTAGCCGCCCGGCGCGACGGTCACGTCGCCCGCGACGACGTGCTCGGGCTGGCCCCTGGAGGCCAGCTTCCAGCCGCCGAGCCTCACCGGCTCCGTGCCGTAGTTGTGCACCTCGAACCACTCGCCCCAGCTCTCGCTCTGCGCGGCGAGCGGCGCGCCCATCAGCTCGCTGACGACGATCGTCGTCGGGCCGTCGTAGGGCGGCGGCGGCTGGTCGTTGCAGGCGCCGAAGGTGCTCGGCTTCGACGGATCCCACCCGCCGAAGCCGTTGCGCTGCAGCGACTCGCTCGCCGGGCCCGAGCCGTTCTCCGAGACGCCGATGTCGGTGGAGGTCATCCCGCTCGCGAGATCGTTCGTCGCCGCGAAGGTGCCCTCGTAGGAGAGGAACTCCACCACCTGGCCCGTCGCGTCCACCAGCGCCATGCCGTCGGGCGCGCCGTTCTGGATGCCGTTCACGGGATAGTTGACGACCACCACGCCCTCGCTCCCGCAGGTCGCCGGGATCGTGCCGCTCAGCGTCTTCGTGTCGTACGCGGTGCCGTTGCTGCCGTTGTAGAGGATCACCTTCCAGCCGGTGAGGTCCGTCCCGGCGGGACCCGCCACCTCGATCGCCTCGTTCGCGTCGGTGCTCGCATTGTCGTAGTGGATCTCGCTGATCCGCACCGCCGGCGGCGCGAGCACGCCGGCGGCGAGCGACGGCGCCGTGGGACCGAGCGCCGCGTGGCCGTCGGCGCCACCGCAGGCGGCGAGCGCCGGAAGGGACAGGACGAGCGCCGCCGCGGCGACGCTGCGCAGGGAAGCACGCATGGAGGGTCCTCGAGTGAAGAGTGCGACGACAGTGCCGACAGCGCCCCTCCGCGTCGGTGCAACGCCTGTCGCGCGCGCACCGCGCTGCAGCGAGCCGGGCGGGCTCGCCGCCGGCGGGCGACCCGGCGGCAAACCGGGCTCTGACAACGCGCTAGCGGAGACGGACGACGAAGAGAGTCACGGTCCCGGCGGGACCGCCGGAGACCGCGCGGGCTGGCAGCAAGATTCGGGCGCGGGCAGGGGACTGCATGCGGCTCCCATGGAAGCCGCCCGGGCCGGCCGCGCGGCCTACTCGCCGCCTGGCAGCCGCCAGGTGGGAGGGGGCGCGGCGCGGGGAGCGGTGCGGCCCGGGCCGCGCACGCCGCCGCGGGGGCCGCCGCGGGGCGCGCCGCTCGGGCTCGCCGCGGGCGCGAGCCCGACGAGGGCGCTCATCGAGGAGTGCGCGCCGGGCGCCGCCACGCGCACGAGACCGTGGAGGATGAGCTCGGTGAGATGACGCTTGCGGTTGGCGACGAAGGTGGCGTCGCCGGCGTCGACGCGCAGGAGCGGCAGGACGGTGTCGTCCATCGCGAGCGGCAGCCATGCCGCGCCGA
This sequence comes from Gemmatimonadales bacterium, assembly GCA_035760645.1. Classification (GTDB taxonomy): domain Bacteria; phylum Gemmatimonadota; class Gemmatimonadetes; order Gemmatimonadales; family GWC2-71-9; genus DASSTY01. Next base: position 51,433 of record DASTSO010000081.1, on the reverse strand, counting down.
CGATGGTGAGCATGAGCTGCGTGGGGTCCACCGGCCGCAGCCGCGCCGCGCCGGCGGCGAGCACGTGGCGCAGCGCCTCGCCCAGCGCCTCGAAGTGCGCGGCCACCTGCGCGAGGAACGGCCCGCCGGCGACCGACTCCCACTGCACCAGCCGCACGAAGGCCGGCCGCGAGGCGAGGAAGTCGACGTAGCCGTCCACGTAGCGCGCGAGCAGGTGCCACGGCTCGCCGCCGCCGACCCGCACCTCCTCCTCCACCCGCGCGAGCGCGCGCCGCGACTCGGCGAGGAGCTCCTCCATCACGGCGCGGTAGAGCTCCTCCTTCGAGCCGAAGCAGTAGCCCGGCGTGCCGCGCGAGACGCCGGCCAGGCGGCCGATCTCCTCCACGCGCGCCGCCTCGAAGCCGTGGCGCGCGAAGACCCGCTCGGCCGCCTCGAGCACGCGCGCGCGCGTGCGGGCCGCGTCGCGCTGGCGCCCCCGGTCGGCGGGCGCCGCCGCCTGCGCCGCGCGCGGGGCGGTCGCCTCGGCCTCGGCCAGCTCGTCGTCGTCGAGCGGCTCGCGGTCCTCCGGCTCGTCGGGACCGACGGCGTCGAATTCCGGACCGCCGTCGTCGTCCACACCCGGGTGGGCCGCGCTCTCATCGGATACGCCGGAGTCGAACCTGCTCTGATCGTCGACTTGCATGTGCGCAAGCTAGGACGAGGCCCCCGCGCGCCTCTGTGAGTGGGGGCACACCCGTCCGGTGGCGCCGGGGCGGCCGCCGCCCCGACGTCAGCTGATGCGGGCGAACTGCCGGCGGAAGCCGCGGCCGAGCGGCAGGAGGGCGAGGGCGTAGAGCGCCAGCCCCAGGGCGCCGGCGCGCAGGTCCCGGGCGGCGAAGACGTGGCCGAGCGCGAGGACCAGCACCACGCACCAGGCGAAGGGAGCGAGCAGCCGCGCCGAGCGGGCTACCGGCGCGCGGTAGCCCGCACCGTGCGCGAGCAGGCCGAGGAGTCCGGCCGCGACGACGAGCTGGCCCAGCAGCGCGCCGAGCGCCACGGCCCCGAGGCCGAGCCGGGCCTGCAGGGCGAGGACCGACGTCGCGCCGCTCACGAGCAGCGCCACGGCGAAGAGCTGCGGCAGCCGGCGCTGCCGCTGGGCGGCGACCGCCCCGACCGACGTGAGCTGCACCAGCCCGCTCGCCGCGCCGGCGAAGACGAAGAGCCGGGCCGGCTCGACCGCCGGCAGGTAGCGCGGCACGACCAGGGCGACCGCGGGCCCGATCGCGAAGGCCGCGGCGCCGAGCAGGGCGGGATAGAGGAAGGCGTAGGGCCGCACGACGTCCTGCAGGTGGGCCCGCAGCGCGAACGAGGCGCCGAGCCGGCGGGCCCGGCCGTAGAGATCGCGGATCACCACCGTGCGCAGCACCCAGGCGCCGGTGCCGCCGACGCCGGCGATCGCCGCGGCGAAGCTGTAGTAGCCGAGGAGCGTGGTGCCGCCGAGGGCCGCGATCGCCCAGCGGTCCACGCTCGAGGCGGCCACCGAGAGCAGCTGCGCGAGCGCGACGGGGATGCCGATGCCGCAGAGGCGCCGGAAGGCGCCGCGGTCGAACGCCGGGCGCAGCGCGGCGTGGGGCGCGGCGAAGAGCGCCGCCGCGAACGTGGCGAGGATGAGCCCGGTGAGCGCGCCCCCGAGGCCCCAGCGCCAGGCGAGGAGCAGGACCGTGACGACCTGCATGGCGGCATGAATGAGCTCGACGCGCGCATAGTGTCGCAGGTCGCCCCGGATGCGCAGGCAGACGAGGCCGTACATGTAGAGCTGGTCGGCGAGCACGGCGCCCGCGACCGCCCGCAGCTCGAGGCGCCGCATCGGATCGTCGACGGCGAAGGCGAGCCCGAAGCCCGCGAGCGCGAGGCCGCCGAAGACGACGAGCAGGTAGCCGAGCGCGGTGCGTGCGGCGAGGGTGTGCGCGGCGGCGGCGTCCGCGGCGGCGGCGTCCGCGGTGGCACCGGCCTCGCTGCCCGCGGCGTCGCTGCCCGCGGCGTCGCTGCCCGCGCTGTCGCGGGGCACCAGCTCGTACTCCAGCCCGCGCAGGATGCCGAGGTTGGCGAAGACGGCGTGGCGCGTGACGAGTCGCACGAGCGCCCAGGCGCCGAACGCCGTCGGGCCCAGCAGCATCGCGAGCACGACGCCGCGCACGGCGAGGAGCCCCTGCGAGACGCTCCGCGCCCCGCCGTAGAGCGCGGCGCGCGAGAGGAGCGAGCGCTGCGGCGGCGATTGGTGGGTGGCCGCCGCCGGCACCTCGACCGCGGTCACAGCGGCGCCGGGGTGAAGCGGGTGCGCACGCGCCGGCCCAGCTTCCGGTAGCGCAGCTCGCCGACGACGCGCGTGCCCGTGCCGGCGGTCTTCGCGACCGTGCGCAGCGAGGGGGTGTTGCGGGGAGAGACCATGCGCCAGCCTTCGCGGAATCCGCGCGCGAGCGCCGCGTCGAGGCGGGCGGAGACGAGGGCCGAGCCCACGCCGCCGCTGCGCTCGGCCGGCAGCACCCAGAGGTTCCAGAGATAGGCCGCGCCCGGCGGGAGCGGCGGCACGGTCGGCTCGATGCTCGCGTCCACCTGCGCGGAGAGCCAAGTGTAGCCGATCGGTCGCGGGCCACGCCAGGCCACGAGGCAGACGCGCCCCGCGGCGTGCGCGGCCCGGCACTGCCGCAGCGCCCGCCGGGTGAGGATCGAGGCGAGCGCGTCCCAATCCTCCTCGGCGAGCTCGCGAATCTCGACGCCGGCGGGCACCGGCGTGCGCGCGGCCGCCGTGAGCTCCTGGGCGATGAGGAGGAGGTGGCCGGAGCGCCAGAGCCGGTGGAGCGTGCGCTCGGCCAGCTCGGCCCGCACGCCGGACCAGCCTTCCAGGCGCCATGCCAGCCGCACGTCGCCCGGCAGGGTGCGCAGGTCGTCGAGGTAGCGCGCGAACCGCGGGCGCGCGACGGGGGTCGGTGTCATGCGCCGGGAGTCGGTGTCATGTGACGCCGGCGGGACGCACCGCGGCGCTCGCGGGAGCGGCCGCCGCGCCGGCGAGCGTCAGCGGCGCCAGCCCCTCGCCGGTGTCGGCGAGGAGCGGGTCGCGCGCGAGCACCTCGCGCAGCGCGGCCGAGCCGGCATCGAGCCGCAGCGCGACGAGCTGCGTGAGCGGATCGCGCACCGGGGCGAAGCCCCACTTGCGCTTCACCTGCGCCACGCCGTCGTGCACGAAGGCCGTGGTGCGGCCGAGATCGAGACGCGAGTAGCCCTCCGCCCTCGCCCGGGCGAAGACGAGCGCGTAGGTCGCCGCCATGACGCCGTCGCGCAGCAGCGAGGCGTCGCCGTCGCGCAGCCCCGAGAGCGGGAACCAGCGGGTGGTGCGGCCGAGCGCGAGGGCCGTGATCCCCGCGAGCCGCTCGCCCTCGCGGCAGAGGAAGTAGAGCTCGCCGTCGCGCATCACCCGGTCCAGCAGCGCGGCGGTGGGATGCCACGCCCCCGCGCCGAAGCGGCCCTCCGCGGTGGGCCGCAGCATGCGGTCGACGAAGAGGCGCCAGGCCGCGGGGTCGCGCGTGGCCTCGAGGGTGAACCCGCCGCGCCGCACCCGCGCGAGATCGCTCTTGAGGCTCACGCTGGGCCGGGCCGGCGGCACCGCCGCCGCGTCCGCCTGCCAGCGGACCGTCTGCGGCACGACCGCCCACCCCGCACGCCGGAAGCGCGTCGCGGCCCAGCGATGGATCTCGACGGCCACCAGGTCGGCCTCGAGCGTCGCGAGCCGCCCGGGGCTCCAGAGCGAGTGCACGGTCTCCCCCGCCCTCCCCGGCGGCGCCGGCGGCGCATCGCACCAGCGGCGCAGCAGTCCCGCGAATCGCTTCGGCCGCCCCACGCAGGCGATCCGCACCGGCGCGCCGCCGATCTCGGCCTCGTGGTACTGCAGACGTCCGCGCAGCTGGAGCGGCGCCGCGAGCAGGTCGCGCCCCGCCACCCAGGCTGCCGGCCGCGGCGAGCGCAGCGTCGGGACGATGAACCACTCGTCGAGTCCGAGGACCGCGCGCCGCAGTCCCTCCCGCAGCGGGCTCACGTGTGCTCCTCCCACGGCAACGGCCCCGACCACTCCGCGGCGCGCTCGAAGCGCGCGTAGAGGCGGCCGCCGAGGCACACCATCGTGACGTCGCCGAGCCGCCGGCCCTGCATTCCCTGCGCGCGGTGGCGCGCCACCACGCCGAGGGCCGAGCGGTTGGTGCGGGCGACCACGCCCCACACGCGCGCGTAGCCCAACGCGCCGGCGTGCGCGATCGCGGCGCGCTGCAGCGCCGCGCCGAGCCCGCCGCCGCGCTCCGCCGGCACGACGAAGACCAGGTGCAGGTAGACGCTGTCGTCGGGCAGTCGGAGCGGATGAAGCTCGCGTGCCACCTGGTCGGCCGTGCCGATCCACGCGCAGCCGACGACCGTGTCGCCCCGGCGCGCGACGAGGCAGCGGCGGCCGCTCGCCCGGGCCGCCGCCAGCCGCCGCTGCAGCGGCGCGGGGCCCAGCCGCGTCACCTGGGCCCAGTCCGCCGCACCCGCCGGCACGATCGTGCATCCCGCAGGCGGCGCGCTCCCGTCCGGCTGCGCGGTCGGCGCCACGAAGATCCCGAAGCGCTCGCGCCCGTAGAGCAGCCGCGCCGCGCCGACGAGCGCGCCGACGAGCCGCCGCGGCACGAGGCGCGGCGGCCCCAGCCGCGCGAGCGCCCGGCGCACCAGCGACGGCCGCGCCGCGCGCGTGGCCGGCTGCGCGGGCGGCCGCGGCGGCATGCGCCGGAACCGCGCATCGAGCACGGGAGCGGCCGCGCTCACGCGCCCCTCTGCAGGTCGCCGGGCAGCCCGATCCGCCGCGGGACGGGCGTGGCGGGAAAGCCGGGCCGGAACGCCCGCACCTTGCCGGTGCGGTCGGGCGCGATCTCGGGCACCGTGCGCAGCTCGAAGACGACGCCGGGTCCGAGCACCTCCGCCACCGCTCCGCGCGCGCGCGCGAGCTGGTCGGCACCGGGGATGCGGCTCGGCACCACCTGCATCTCGACGTGGTCGGGTCGGTGCTGCACGAGCTGGAACTGGCGCACCCAGGGCTCCTCGTTCCAGACGACGCGGTCCGTCACCTGGTACGGATGGACGACGCGCCCGTCGGGCAGGGTGAGATAGTCGGCGATGCGCCCCTCGACCGCGCGGATCGAGGCGAACGGCGCGCCGCAGGGACAGGGGGATTCCCCGCGGGTGACGAGGTCGCCGAGCCGGTAGCGGACGAGCGGCATCGTCCAGGCGTGCAGCGCCGTCACCACCGCCTCGCCGGTTTCGCCCGGCCGGGCGGGACGCCCGTCCACCAGCACCTCGAGCACGACGCTGTCGTCGCAGACGTGCAGCCCCGCACCCGCCGGGCACTCCCAGGCCATGAGGTGGCACTCGCTCGACGCGTAGATGTTGCGCACCGGCGCGCCGAACGCCTCGGCGATGCAGCGGCGCGCCCCCTCGGTCAGCACCTCGGCCCCGGTGACGACGAGCCGCGGCCGCACCCCGGCCCGCGCCGCCGGCGCGAGCGCCGCGATGCGCGTGAGCGCGCTCGGATAGCCGAGGATGAGGTCCGGCCGCGCGGTGCGCAGCGCGGCGGCCATCGCCTCGGGCGACTGCTTGACGTCGACGTGCGACAGCCGCCACAGCCCGAGGCGGCCGAGCAGCCGGCCCGGCCACTTGCAGCGCCCGCCGTCGGCGGTGTCCTTCGAGTGCAGGTGCACGACGCGGTCGCGCGCCTGCTGACCGAGGCTGCGCAGCGCGCGCAGGCGGAAGAGGTAGTGGAGGTTGATCTCGAGCCAGCTGCGCCGGAAGGTGAACGGCTCGCCGGTCGAGCCGCTCGAGGAGATCCCCGGCAGCGCCTCCGGGTCGAGCCCCTCGGCCACGAGCGCCGCGGGCGCGACCGCCTGCAGGTCGCGCTTCGAGATCGGCGGCAGGGACGCGAGATCCGCCACGCCGCGGATCGCGGCCGGGTCGAGGCCATGCCGCCGGAAGCGCTCGCGCTGGTAGGGCACCCGCGCCGCCGCATGCGCGAGCAGCGCCCGCAGCCGCTCGGCCTGGTAGGCCTCGACGGCGGCCCGCCCCGCGGGGCCGCCGCGCCCGTGGCGGGCCAGCGCGCGCGCGACCGCGGGCGCCACGGCCGCGTCCGACGGCACGAAGCGCGTCGTCATGGGGTCAGGCCGGCGGCGGCGGGCGCCGGGTCGAGGTCGGCCCAGCGCACCTCGTCGTAGACCGACGCGACGAGCGAGCGGGACGGGCGGAACTTCCCGCTCGGCTCGAGCGGGATCTCCGGCACGAGCTCGAGATGGAACTCGACGCCGGCGCCGAGCACGGCGGCCACCGCCTCGCGGACCCGGGCGAGCTCCGCGGCGGGCGGCGCCGCCGCCGGCACCACGCGCATCACGATGCGGTCGGTCCGCTCCTGCACGGTCTGGTAGCGACGCACCCACGGCAGCCCGTCCCAGACGACGCGATCGGTGAGCTGGTAGGGATGCAGGATGCGGCCGCCGGGCAGGAGAAAGTGGTCGATCATGCGGCCCCGCACCTCGGCGAGCGTGCCGAACGGGGCCCCGCAGGCGCAGGGCGTCGCGCCGCGGGTGGCGAGGTCGCCCACGCGATAGCGCAGGAACGGCATGGCGAAGGCGTGGAGGTTGGTCGCGACCACCTCGCCGCGCTCGCCTGGCTCCGCCGCGCGGCCGTCCGCGCGCACCACCTCCACGATCGCGCCGTCGTCGCAGGTGTGCAGGGCGCCCGTCTCCAGGCACTCCCAGGCGAGCAGGTTGCACTCCATCGTCCCGTAGGTATCGACGACGCGCGCGCCGCCGAACGCGTCGGCGATCGCGCGCCGCAGCGCGCCCGTGAGCACCTCGGCGCCCGTGATGACGAGCCGCGGCCGCACGGCGTCGAGTCCCTGCGCCGCGCACGCCTCGGCGACGCGCGCCACGACGCCGGGATAGCCGCCGAGGACGTCGGGCCGCAGCTCGTCGAGCCACCCGGCGATCTGCGCGGGCGGGGCGAACATGTCGAGCGTCGTCACCCGCCGGAGCCCCGCGCGGCGCAGCAGCCGGCTCGCGAGCGGCCGCGCGCCCGGGCCGCCCGGGCGCGCCGAGTGGGCGAGGCGCGCGACACGGTCGCGCGCGCGCAGGCCGACGCTGCGGTAGGCGCGCCGTCGCAGCGCGTCGAGCCGCGCCGACTCGGCCCGCGTGCGGCGGATCGTGAACGGCTCGCCGCTCGAGCCGCTCGTCTCGCCGCGGTCGAGCCGCGCGGGATCGACGCCGCGCGCGTAAACGTCGACGCCGGCGGCGAGGAGGTCCGCCTTCGTCACGATGGGCAGCCGGCCGAGGTCGGCGACGCCGCGCACGTGGCGCGGCCGGACGCCGTGCGCGTCGAGGAGCCGTCGGTAGAACGGCACCCGCTCGTAGGCGTGCGCCACGAGCCGCGCGAGCCGCGCGTCGCGCCACGCGCGGAGCGCGTCTTCCGACATCCCGCGCGCGAGCCTCATGGCCGGTCCCCGCCGGCGAGGCGCGCCGGCTCACCGGCGACGCGCGCGGCATGCACCAGCGAGCGCGTGCCGCGCACCTTCCCGCCGGCGCCGGGCGCGATCCCGTCCGCGAGCTCGACGTCCACCGTCACGGCGGGGCCGAGCGCCGCGGCGAGCTCGGCGCGGACCCGGGCCACCGCGTCCGCGCCCGGCGCCTCGGGGCCGGGCACCAGGCGCAGGGTGACGAGGTCCACCCGTTCCTGCACGAGCTGGTACTGCCGCGCCCACGGCGCGGTGCGCTCGACGAGGTGGATCGTGAGCAGGTAGGGATGGACCACGCGCCCGTCGGGCAGGTGGAAGTAGTCCACGACGCGGCCCTCGAGCGCCGCGAGCGCCCCGAACGGCAGGCCGCAAGGGCACGGCGCCGCGGGACGGCGCGCCAGGTCGCCGAGGCGGTAGCGGATGATCGGCATCGCGTAGTTGTGCAGGGCGGTGACGACGACCTCGCCCTGCGCACCCGGCGCGACCGGCGTGCCGTCGGGCGCCAGCACCTCGACGATCACGGCGTCGTCGGTCGTGTGCAGGACGCCCGAGGCCGGGCACTCCCAGCCGAGGAGGTTGCACTCCGAACAGCCGTAGAGGTTGCGCACGGGCGCGGCGAAGGCCGCCTCGATCCGGGCACGCAGCCCCGGCGTGAGCGTCTCGGCGCCGGTGATCACGAGCCGGGGCCGCGGGAGCGCGAGGCCCGTCCGCGCCGCCGCCTCCGCGACCCGCGCGAGCGTGCTGGGATAGCCGCCCACGATCGCCGGGGCGAGCGCGCGCAGGTGGGCGAGCGTCGCGGCGGGCTCGTCGAGCATCGAGACGCGGCTGCGGCGGACGAGACCCAGCCGGTGGAGCATGCGGCCCAGGCGCTTCGAGTCGTTCGCCTCGACGGCCCGCTCCAGGGCGACGAACACCCGGTGGTCGCGCAGCCGCGCGCCGATGAGCGCCTCGGCCCGGAGCCGGTAGAGATGCAGGAGGTTCTGCTCGAGCCAGGTGCGCCGCACGGTGAAGCGCTGCCCGCTGGTGCCGCTGCTCGTGCGGGCGATGAGCCGGTCGGGTCGCAGCCCCCGCGCGACGAGCGCCTCCGGCGCCTCCGCCTGGAGCGCCGCCCGCGCGCTCGGCGGGATGCGCGCCAGGTCGGCGACGGTGCGCACGGCGCGCGGGTCCACCCCCGCCTCGTCGAACAGCCGCCGCCAATAGGGCACCCGTGCGTGCGCATGCGCGACGAGACGCGCCACGGCGCGGTCGCGGGCCGCGGCGAGCGCCGCCGCGGCTCCGCGCGTGGGACGCGCGTGGCGGACGAGCCCGCCGAGCGCGGCGGTGAGGTCCGGCCCCGCGCCGCTCACGCCGCCCCGCTCCACTCGACGGCGTCGTAGGCCGAGTGCACGAGCGAGCGCGCCACGCGCAGCTTGCCGCTCGGCTCGAGCGGGATCTCGGGCACCACCGTCACGCGCACGTCTACCGCGGGCCCGAGGAGCGCGCCGATCGCGGCCGCCACCTCGCGCTCCCGTGCCGCCGGATCGGCGCCCGCGGCCGGCCCGACCGGCACGGCCCGCAGCTCGACGCGATCCAGGCGCTCCTGCACGAGCTGGTACTGGCGGATCCACGGTGCGGCGTCGCGGAAGCGGGCCACGATCTCGTACGGGTGCACCAGGCGGCCGTCGGGCAGCGGGAAGTAGTCGATCATCCGGCCCTGGAGGTCGGCGATCGCGTCGAAGGGCAGTCCGCAGGCGCAGGCGCCCGCGGCCCCCGCGGCGGCGCGCGTGGCGACGTCGCCCTGGCGGTAGCGGAGGAGCGGCATCGCGACGGCGTGCAGGTTCGTCACCACCACCTCGCCGCGCGCGCCGGGCGCCACCGGCAGGCCCTCGTGCACCACCTCGACCACCGCGGCATCGTCGCAGGTGTGCAGCAGCCCGCCCGTGGGGCACTCCCAGGCGAGCAGGTTGCACTCGGTGCTCCCGTAGACGTTCCGCACCGGGGCCGCGAAGGCCGTCTCGATGGTGCGGCGCATCGCCGCGGTGAGCACCTCGGAGCCGGCGAGGACGAGCCGCGGTCGAATCGCCGTGTCCCCCGCGGCCAGCGCCGCCTCCGCCACCCGCGCGAGCACGCCCGCGAGGCCGCCCACGACGTCGGGCCGCAGCGCCGCGAGCCGCTCGGCGATCGCCTCGGGCGGCAGAAAGGCGTCCACCACCGTCTGCCGGTTGGGCGCGAGGTCGGCGAGCGGGCGGCCGAGGACGCGGCGCGCGAGCAGCCCGCCGCGCCGCGGCACGCCGATCCGCGCGACGTGATCGCGCACGCGCACGCCGTAGGCCCGATAGGCCCGCAGCCGCGCGGCATGGAGCGCGACCTGCTCGCCGAGGGTGCGGCGCACGGTGCACCGCTCGCCCGTCGAGCCGCTCGTGCGCATGACGACGAACGGCCCGTGCGCGCCGCGCGCCAGCAGCGCCTCGGGCGCGTGGGCGAGCAGGTCGCCCTTCGTGGTGACCGGAATACGCGGCAGGTCGGCGACGCCGCGGATGTCGGCGGGCCGGAGCCCGTGGCGGTCGAACAGCTCGCGATAGTACGGCACCCGCGCGTAGGCGTGCGCCACCAGCCGGCGCAGCCGTGCGTCCCGCCGGGCCGCGAACTCCGCGCGCGAGAGGCGCGGGAAGCGCCACAGGCCGCCGAGCACGCGTCAGCGCGCCCCGGCGCCCGCGGCGCCCGCCGCGCCCGGCACGGCCGCGGGCCCCGCCGCCGGCGCCGGTCCGAGCCCGAGCATCGCACGCGCCTCGGCGTGCGTGGCGACCCGCCGGCCGAACGTCTCGGCCAGATGCACCAGGCGCGCGACCAGCCCCTCGTTGGTGGCGAGCGTCGCGCGGTCGAAGCCGTGATAGATGTTGTCCTCCACGCCGGTGCGGCAGTGCCCGCCCATGGCGATGGCCAGCGTGTTCATCGGCAGCTGGAAGAGCCCGATCCCCGCGGCCGACCACACGGCGCCGCGCGGGAGGTCCTCGACCAGGTTCGCCAGATGGCGCGCGGTCGCGGGCACCGAGTAGCGGGAGCCCAGGAGGAGATTGAAGTAGAAGGGCGGCTCGCCCAGCAGCCCCTTGGCCAGGAGCATGTTCGCGGCGCTCACCATGCCGAAGTCGAAGCACTCGAGCTCGGGCTTGATGCCGTTCGCCACCATCTTCTCGCCCAGCGCGAGCACCATGTCGGGGGCGTTCTGGCTGGTGCCCGTGGGAAAGTCGAGCGAGGTGAGCGTGAGGCTCGCCAGGTCGGGCCGGGCGGCGCCGGTGAGCTCGAGCACCTCGCTGCGCTGCGCGAAGGCCGGGAAGTTGCGCCCGCTGCAGCTCACGCACATCACGGCGTCGGGAAACGCGGCGCGGATGCCGAGGATCATCGCCTCGTAGAGCCGCGCCTTGTAGGTCGGCGTGCCGTCGGCCTCGCGCGCGTGCAGGTGCACGATGTTGGCGCCGAGCTCGAGGGCGCGGCAGGCCTGGTCCACGACCTCGGCCGGCGTGATCGGCACGTGCGGCGTCATCCCCTTCGTGGGGATCATCCCCGTGGGACAGAAGTTGACGAGCAGCGGCGCGTAGGGCGTGAGCGGGTGCGGCAGCGGCCGGAGGCCGCGCGGGATCGGCGGGGCCGGCGGCGTGGGCGTCGAGATCGGGCTGTAGCGGGTCATGGGATCACCCCGTCCTCGGGACGTCAGCGGGAGAGAGGCTCGACGACGCGGAACTTCGCCCGCGCGCCGGTGGCGAACCGGTCCACGTACTCCACCTCGACCTGCAGGAGCGGCGAGACCTCGCTGCGCAGCGCGGCGCGGATGCGCGCACCGGTGGCCTCGCGATCGGCGCTCGCCGGCACCCGGGCCCGCACGCGCAGCGTGGCGCGGTCGAGCTGGACCACCTGGTAGCGCTCGAGCGGCTCGACGCGCTCCAGCGCGCAGGTGAGCGCGTAGGGCGAGACGCGCAGCCCGCCCTCGAACTCGAGCACGTCGGCGCGGCGGCCGGTCACGACGCCGAGGAGCGGGAACGCGAGCCCGCAGGTGCAGCGGCCGGCCTGGAGCGCGCCGCGGTCGCCGGTGCGGTAGCGCAGGAGCGGCATCGCGCGGTTGAGCAGCGAGGTGACGACGAGATCGCCCTCCTCGCCCGGCGGGAGCACGCGGCCCGCCTCGTCGAGCACCTCGACGTGGACGACGTCGGCGTTCACGTGGCGCCCGCCCGCGCGGCACTCCCAGGCGATCTCCTTCGTCTCCGACGTGCCGTAGACGTCGAAGACCGGCGCGCCGTAGGCCGCCTCGAGCGCGCGGCGGGTGCGCACCTCGAGCAGCTCGCCGCTGGTGAAGAGCCCGCGCGCACCGGGCACCCCGCCCAGGCGCGCGAGCGCGGGCGCGACCTCGAGGAGCGCCGACGGGAGGCCGTAGATCGCCTGCGGGCGGAACGCGGCGAGCGCCTCGGCCACGCGCTCGGCGGGCTGCAGGACGCTGATGCGCCGCAGCCGGCCGAGCCGCTCGAGCGGCAGCCGGCCCTCGTCGGTCACGGGAATCGCGTCGAGGATCGCGACGCGGTCGGTGGGGCGCACGCCGCAGGCGACGCGCGCGCGCAGCTTCACGAGCACCTTGAGCACGGCCCACGCCCGCGGGTCGTAGGCGACGCGGAACGGCTCGCCGGTCGAGCCGGAGGAGGCCGACGCGCGCCACGCCGCCTCCAGGCGCCCGCCGCGCAGCGCGCTCGGCCCCTGCGCGCGCAGCTCCGGCTTCGTCACCGGCGCGAGCGCCGCGAGCACCGCGAAGGGATCGGCGGCCGCGGCCGCGGCTCGCGCCCGCGCGATCGGCGCGACGCACGCGGGCACGTGGCGCTCGGCGTCGGCGAGGAGCGCCGCGAGCCGCCGCGCGGCCAGCGCGTGCAGCGCGTCCGCGTCGAGCCGCAGCGCGGCCATCGTCGCACGCGCCTCGCGCAGCAGCCAGTAGGGGACGCTCACGGGACCTCGACCGAGCGCGGGACGACGGGCGAGAGCCGCGGCGCGCGGCCGTGCAGCAGCTCGTCGTAGAGCGCGAGGTACTGTCCCGTGACGACGTCCCAGCCCAGCGTCGCTTCGGCGTGGCGGCGGTTGCGCGCGGCCATCGCGGCGCGCCGGCCCGGGTCGTCGGCGAGCGCGCGGATCGCCGCGGCGATGGCGGCGGGATCGCCGGGCGCGAGGAGCGTGCCGTGCACGCCGTCGGTGACGAGCTCGGGAATGCCGCCGACGTCGCTGCCCACGATCGGCAGCCCCGCGGCGAGCGCCTCGGCGAAGACGTTGCCGAAGGCCTCGTCGTAGGGCACCAGCGTGAAGAGATCCGCCGCGCGATAGCGCTCGGCGAGCTCGCGGTGGGACAGCACCCCGGTGAAGCGCACCTCGTCGGCGATGCCGAGCGCCGCGGCGAGCGCGCGCAGCTCCGCCTCGTCGGCGCCCCGCCCCACGAGCTCCAGCGTGAAGCGGCCGCGCTCGAGCAGCGTCCACGCCCGCAGGAGGTCGGCCTGGCCCTTCCGCGCCACCAGGCGCGCCACCGCGAGGCAGTGCACCCGGTCCACTCGCGGCGCGCGCGGCGGCACGGGCGGCCGGAAGAGGGCGAGGTCCACGCCGTTGCGCACCACGTCGTAGCGGAGCGCGGGCCACGTCTCCCGCGCGAGCTCGCCGAGCGCGCGGCAGACGGTCACGACGCGATCGCTCCGCCGCCAGAGGTGCCGGGTCAGCGGCCGCAGCACGCGGTGCAGGCGCTCGACCGTCGCGTTCGCGCGGTCGTAGCCCGGCACGTCGCTGCCGCGCAGCGAGACCACGGTGCGCGCGGCGCCGAGGCCGCCGACCGGCAGGAGCACGCCGGTGGGCAGCGAGAAGAAGCAGTGCGCGACGTCGTAGCGGTGCCGCCGCGCGAGCCGGCGCACCAGCGGCAGCGCCGCCGCGAGGTAGCGCGCCGCGTCGCCCACGCTCGCCTGGTGCAGCCGCGTGCGGCCCGTCGCCACCCGGTAGACCGCGAGCCGCCGGCCCCAGCGCACGCATTCCGGCGCCGCGCCGACCGCCGCGGTGACGACGTCCACCGTGACGCCCCGCGCCGCCAGCGAGCGCGCGAGCGCGGCGCTCGCCACGCCGGCGCCCCCGCCGAGCGGCGGGAACTCGTAATTGAGCAGCAGCACGCGCAGCCCTGCGGCCGTGTGGGCGCGTTCGCCGGAACCGTCGGAGGTGCGAGCGGGCATCTGCCTTCCCGCCGGCGCACGACGCCGGCGAGCAACGGAAGTGGACACGCGGATTGGTGGACGTTGGAGCGGGCGGGGGGAGGCGCAAGGATCGCGCCAGTGGCGGCCCCCCGCTCGAGCGCGCGGAATGCATTGGGGCGCAATTCGTTCAGCCGCGCGCGCGCCGCGCGGGGCCGGCGCCGCGGCGGCGCGGTGTGGAAGGGTCGCGCGCCGCTGTGGGGCTGGCGCGACAGCCGTCACTGTCGCGCCAGGGCGCCGTCGGGCGACGACGCGGGCCTCAGAGCCGGAAGAGGTAGCTCAGCTTGACGAAGACGCCGTCGTTCGTGCGGCGGAGATCCCGGAAGGCAAAGGCGCCGGCGTCGAGCATCGAGCTGCCGTAGCCCGCGAACACCACGGTGCCCGGCGTCGGCTGGTAGGCGACGAGCGCGTCGCCGTGGAAGAGGTGGGTGGCGCGGGCGCCCTCGCGCGTGCAGTCGGCCGGGGCCGGCGCCGCCGCGCCCCCGGCGACGCGGCAGGTGTAGATCGGCAGCCCCGAGCGCGACTCGTCGCGCAGGCTGTCGCGCTCGACCTGCTGGTATTCGCCGATGAGCCGCACGAAGAGCGGCCGCGCGAGCTGGTACTCGAGCTTGAGGCGCGGGATGCGGCCGAGACTCACGGTGCTGCCGTCGGTGCGGCGGTTCACCTGCTGCCAGTCGTAGGTGACGCCGACGCGCAGCTTGTCGGTGGGACGCAGGTTCACCGCGCCCTGCAGGAGCCACAGCTCGCCCGAGGCCCACTCGGCGAAGTTCTCGTCGTGGCCGTAGAGGAAGAACGCGTTCGCGTCGATCCACTTGTACTGCGGCGTGTTGACCTGCAGGTAGAACTCGCCGTTCGGAATCCGCGGCTGGCCGGTGAACTTCGTGAACGTCCCGTCCGCCTGGCGCAGCCAGTAGCCGGCATAGAGCGCCTCGTCGTAGCCGAACGACTCGACGAAGTAGCCGCCGCCCACGCCCCACCCGCCGCGCAGCTGGGCGGCGAGGTCGAAGTGGAGCTTGCGGTCCTGGATGCCCCCGCCGTGGATGAATCGCTCGTACTGCCAGATGCCGTCCACCGTGATGCCGCCGCGCAGGCGCTCGAGGAAGGCGCCGGGCCGGCCGTAGTGCGTGGCGTAGGGATTGAGGTACGAGTGCACGATCCCGGTGCGGCTGAGGAAGCCGCTTCCCGCGACGAAGTCGTCGTCCACGCCGGCGAGGAGCGAGCGCAGCCCCAGCGTGCGGCCCGTCGCGTCGAGGCGCGCCATCCAGAGCGGCGCGGTCACCGTGCGCCCGTCGGCGCGGGTGCGGCTCCCGGCGAGCTGCACCGTCGCGGTGTAGATGCGGCCGAAGACGAGGCGCGCGTCCACGTCGGCGACGCGGTTGTAGGCGCCGCCCTCGATCCGGTCGGTGTAGGCGATGCCGACGCGCGACTGACCGCCGACGTCCTTCTGCACCCGCAGCAGGTTGTAGACCGGCCGGTCCGCGCCGGTGGACGACGCCGCGTCGTCGTCCACGGCCGAGAGGAGCGCGAGGCTGGTCCCGGCCACCTTGCCCGTGAGCTTCGCCGCGGCGAGCGGCTGCACGATGCGCCGGGTGTAGATGAGCTGGTTCGGCGTCGCGAACTGCTCGATGCCGTCGAGGAAGAACGGCCGCTTCTCGTCGAAGAAGAGCGCCTGGCGCGGATCGAAGGCGAGCTGGCCGGCGTCGGACTCGACCTGGCTGAAATCGGGGTTGACGGTGCCGTTGAGCGTGAGGTCGTTGGTGACGCCCCAGCGCACGTTCCCGCCGACGTCGGGCCGCCCGCCGGTGTAGTCGTATGTGCCGTCGTCGAGCCGGCGGCCGGTCCGGTTGCTCGTCACCTCCGGGTTCACGTCCACGACGAGCCCGCGGTGCAGTCCGCTGAGTCCCACGAGCCGGCCCGACTGCGCGAGGAAGCTGGCGCTCGCGCGCCGCGCCGGCGCCCAGGTGTCCTCCGCCCCCGAGTGCTGCACCCGCCGCACCACCTGCAGCGTCCAGGTCTGCCCGCGCTCGGCGTCGCCGCGCTGGAAGCGGAGACTCTTGAACGGCACCCGGATCTCGACCTCGTAGCCGCCCGGGACGAGCCGGCCCTTCGACTGCCAGGTGTAGTCGGGGCTCAGATCGGGCTGGAGGCGGTCGTTCGGGTTGACGCCCCAGCCGACGCCGCCCACGCTCCCCGTCTCCACCAGCGCGCCGTCCATCTGCACGCCGAACGGGTTGACGCCGAAGACGGTGGCCTGGCGGCCGTCGTTGAAGGTACCGAGGTAGAGCTGGACGCCGTCGTCGGCGCCGATGCGGTCGCGGTCGGCGAGGGTGGCGTGCACCGCACCGTGCGCTTCGCGGGCGCGGATGCCGAAGTAGATCGCCGTGGGGCCGTACCAGACCCGCACCTCGGTCGTGTCGCGCGCCGGCACGCCGTCCACCGGCGCGAACTGCGTGAAGTCGGCGAGCACCGCCGCGCGCCCCCACACCGCCTCGTCGAGCACGCCGTCGATCACCACCTCCGCCTCTTCCCGCGGCGGCCGCACGTCGAGCTCCCGCGCGCGGCCGCGGTGGACGGCGAGGGCCAGGAGCGAGTCGGGGCCGGGGCCCGCCGGCCCCGAGGGGTCCGCGGGCGCGGCCGGCGCGGCGAGGGCGGCCTGGAGCGTGAGCAGCAGCGGGAGGAGCATGCAGAGATCGCGGTGGCGGTGAACGCACGCCGCGCGCCGGCGGGATGTCGTCGACGCGCGGGTCATCCAGAAAGCCTACGGCGGGGATTCGGGGCGGGTTTCGGGGCTCAGTACCGGGTCTCGATCCCCGCGACCACGCGATAGGCGTCGCGGCCGATCAGGAGCTCCTCGTCGGTCGGGATCACCCACAGCTCGAGCCGCCCGGCGCTGTCGCCCTCGCGGCGGTCGAACCGGCCCTCGGCGCGCCCGGTGAGCGCGGCGTTGCGGGCGGGGTCGACGGCGAGGCCGAGCCACTCCATCCCCTCGCAGATCTGCGCGCGCACCGCGGCGGCGTTCTCGCCGATGCCGCCGGTGAAGACGATCGCGTCCGCGCCGTTCAGCGCGGCGAGGTAGGCACCGACGTACTTGCGGGCGCGATAGCAGAAGAGCTCGATGGCGAGCCGGGCACGGCGGTCCTGGTGCTCGGCCGACTCGGCCAGCAGCTCGCGCATGTCGGGGGTGAGGCCCGAGATGCCGAGGAGCCCGGACTGCTTGTTGAGCAGCGCGTCCACCTCGACGAGCGAGAGCCCCTCCTTCGCGGCGAGGAACTCGACGATCGCCGGGTCGAGGTCGCCCGAGCGGGTGCCCATGACGAGGCCCTCGAGCGGGGTGAAGCCCATCGAGGTGTCCACGCTCGCGCCGTCCCGGATGGCGCAGGCCGAGCAGCCGTTGCCCAGGTGAATGGTGACGAGCCGGGTGCCCTCGCGCGCCCGCCCGGTGAGCTGGCGCCAGCGGTGCGCGACGTAGCGGTGGCTCGTCCCGTGAAAGCCGTAGCGCCGCACCCGGTAGCGGCGGTAGAGCTGGTAGGGGATCGCGTAGAGATAGGCGTGCTCGGGGAGCGTGTGGTGGAAGGCGGTGTCGAAGACCGCCACCTGCGGCACGGCGGCCCCGAGCGCCGCGCGCGCCGCGCGGATCCCCTTGAGGTTGTGCGGATTGTGCAGCGGCGCGAGGTCGAACATGTCCTCGATCCCCCGCACCACCGTCTCGTCGATGAGCGTCGAGCGGGTGAAGCGCTCGCCGCCATGCACGACGCGGTGCCCGACGGCGCCGATCTCGCCGATGCTGCCCAGACCCACCTGCGCCTCGGGCTCGGCGAGCCAGCGCAGCACGTAGTCCACCGCCGCGGCGTGGTCGCGCAGCGCGGCGGTGCGCCGGAAGCTCGGCGCGTCGCCCGCCTGGAGGGTGAGGACCGCTTCGCCGCCGATCCGCTCGATCAGCCCGCGCGCGAGCCGGACGTCGGCGTCGGCGGCGATCCGCTCGGCGTCGGTCGCGACGAGCTGGAACTTGAGCGTGGAGGAGCCGACGTTGAGGACGAGAACGTTCATACCTTAGTGTAGTCGGGGGACGGTGGGGCGGGCGAGGGCGGTCCACGGCGGGCGGTGGCTGGCCGGCGGGCGGGACGTCTCCTATGATGGAGGCGGCTCAGGCGGAAGGAGACAGCGATGCGTCACGCGCCTCGGGGGCGGCGGGGGCGGATCAACATCGGGCTCGCCGTGGCGCTCGTCGCGCTCGTGCTGGTCGCGGGGCTCATCCTCTGGTGGAACGGCCGCGCGATCCGGCAGGAGGTGGCGCGCACCACCGGCACCGGGCCGGGCGCGCCGACGGCGCAGGACACGCTCCGGCAGCACGGCACGCCCGTCTCGCCCGATCCGCTCCAGCCCTTCCTCCCCGATCCCGCGAAGACGCCGGGCGCCACGCTCCCCGTGACCGCGGCCGACATCTGCGTCCCCGGCTACGCTCGCAAGGTGCGCAACGTGCCGTCGTCGGTGAAGAAGAAGGTGTATCTCAGCTACGGGATCACCAACCGCCGGCCCCGGCAGTACGAGGTGGACCACCTCATCAGCCTCCAGCTCGGCGGCTCCAACTCGATCCGGAACCTCTGGCCCGAGTCGTACCTCACCGAGCCGTGGAACGCGTACGTGAAGGACGCGCTCGAGAACGAGCTGCACCGGCGCGTCTGCAAGGAGGGTCTCGACCTCGCCACCGCGCAGCGGGAGATCGCCACCGACTGGATCGCGGCCTACCGGAAGTACTTCAGGACCGACCGCCCGCTGCC
The DNA here is from genome assembly GCA_035760645.1 of Gemmatimonadales bacterium. Lineage (GTDB taxonomy): Bacteria > Gemmatimonadota > Gemmatimonadetes > Gemmatimonadales > GWC2-71-9 > DASSTY01. The sequence continues at coordinate 32,873 of DASTSO010000081.1, read as the reverse complement.
GCGCCACGACGCGATCGGCGAGGGCCGCGCCGGCAGCGGGCGCGAGGACGAGGCGGAGGGGCTGCGCCGTGCACGCTAACCGGATGCTCACCGGCGTGCTCCGCGGCCGCCGCCCGGTCACGGTCACGACTGCCAGGGACGCCGCCGGACACGACGAAGCCGTCGTCACCTTCGACGACGGCTCCCGCATGACCGTGCTGCTCGCCGATCCCGGCGCCGCACCCGTGCTCCCCGCCGATGCCGGTGCGGTCAGAAAGGTGCGACAGCAGGACCTCGACCTCGCCCTCGACCTCGAGCGGGGCGGCACCCTCGCCTTCCGCACCGCCGAGGAGACGTCCAGCGTCCTCGTGCGCGCGGGCGACGGGACGTTCGAGTACTCCGACTGACCGCCCTCGACCCGCCTAGCCCGCCTTCGACCGCCGGTAGTGCCGCCGCGCCTTCGCGCGGTTGCCGCAGTCCTTCATGTCGCACCAGCGCCGGCTGCGGTTGCGGCTCACGTCGACGAAGAGCCAGTCGCAGGTCTCCCCACCGCACTCCTTCACCCGGTCGAGCTCGCTCGACGTGAGCAGCTCGGCGGCCGAGTAGGCGAGCGGCCAGAGCATCCAGTCGAGCCCGTCCGGCTCCGCCGCCCACGCCCAGCAGAAGCCGTGCGCGGACGGCCGGAGCTGCCGGCGACCCATCCCCTCGGTGAGCACCCCGTTGAGGAGCGCCACGTCCCCTGCCGCCGGCTCCCGGCCCCGGGCGAAGGCGTCGAAGATCGCCCAGATCGCCTCACGGAGAGCCCGGGCCCGGGCGAAGACCGCGGCGGCCTCGTCGGGCCGGGCCGCGGCGAGCCGGCGGAGCCGGGCGGCCTCGGTCTTCCCGAACAGCTCCGCCCGCACGCACCAGGTGAGGAGGTCGTCGTAGCCGTGCAGCCGCTCGTGCGGCGTGTCGCCCGTGCGATCGCTCGTGGTGTTGGCGAAGTCGAGCGCGAGCCACCCGGCGACGAACTCCACCGTCGCGACCGGCTCGTGGGCGTGGGCATGGGTCTCGGTCATATAACCACCTAAACACCCTTGACAGGTTAGGTGTTCCTTCGCACCTTATAACCAGCAAACAGTGTATTGCCGGTTACCCTGGTCCGCAAGGAGGCTCCCATGCCCGATGCCGTCACCCTCGCCGCCCCCACCTGCTGCCCCGAGACCCTGGCGTCGTCCGCTGCTCCCGCGACCGGGGCCGGGCTCGTCGGCCGGATGCGGGTGCTGACGCGGAGCTGGTGGCGCGCCTGGATGCGGCACGCCGGCGACCCCGCGGCCTGGAGCGGCCGCTGAGCCGATCGGCCCCGCCGGCTACTTGCAACACCCCGGGCAGTGCAATCGTAGCGATCGAAGCATCCGAAGTCAGGAACGACAGCATGAACATCCGTGACGCTCTGCAGACCCACCCCGCGCTCCGCCCCACCGTCTACTGCCGGAGCAGCGCCCCGACGCGCGTCCCGCCCGAGTGCCGCGGCCTGCGGCTCGAGCTGCGGGAAACGGTGCGACCGTAGGACCGCGACGGCAGCAAGCGCCCCCGCCTACCCGTCCTGCCGTCCCCCCGTCTCCGCCCTCGCAAACACCTCCCCCTGCGAGCGCGCCGCGTGCAGCAGCTCGAGGGCACGCTGGAGCGCGGGGTCGTAGGGCAGGCTGCGGCGGCGCGCGGTCGAGTCGCCGAAGGCGAGGCGCGCGACCTGGTCGCCGAGGAGGCGGTCGAGCGTCGCGGCGGCGCTGTCGTAGGTGGCGTGCGGGAGGCGGACGCCGGCGCTGTCGAGCCGGCGCCAGAGCGTCTCGCGCCAGGCGGCCGGCACGCGGAAGTCGGGCGCGAGACGTCCCCGCTCGCCCGCGGCGAGATCGTAGAGCCACAGATAGGTCGGCTGCGACTGCGGCGCGAGGGCGGCGAGCACGCGGCGATCCACCGCGGCCAGAGTGTCGCCCCGCACCGCGAGGTCGGGCGTGATCGCGCCGCCGCCGTAGACCACGCGGCCGGCATCGGAGTGATAGACCGGCCGCGCGCTCGTGGCGAGCGTGGTGGTGTCGTCCACCAACCGGCCGTCCACCAGCTTCCGCGGCTTGTGGATGCTCCGGCCGCTCGGCGTGAACCACCGGCCGGTCGTGAGCTTGAGGAGATAGCCGCCATCGAGCGGGAAGACCGACTGCACGAGCCCCTTGCCGAAGCTGGTCTGGCCCACGACGAGCGCGCGGTCGTGGTCCTGCAGCGCGCCGGCGACGATCTCCGTGGCCGAGGCGCTGTTGCCGTCGAGCAGCACGACGAGCGGCGTCGTCCCGCTCACGGGCGCGCTGCGGGTCGTGAGCGTCTCGGGTGCGCCCACGCGGCTCACGACGCGCGCCACCATGCTCCCTTCGGGGAGGAAGAGCGCGCTCGTCGCGAGCGCCTGGCCCACGACGCCGCCGCCGTTGCCGCGCAGGTCGAGCACCAGGGCGCGCGCCCCTTCGGCCAGGAGCCGCGTGACGGCCGCGCGCGCCTCGCCCGCCGACGCCTCGCTGAACTGCTCGAGCGGGACGTAGCCGACCCGGTCGTCGAGCATGAGCGCGTAGGGCACCGCCGGGGTGTGCACGACGGCGCGCACGAGGGTGAAGGCGATCGGCTCGGCCACGCCCGGGCGCTCGAAGGTGGCGCGCACGGACGTGCCGGCGGGGCCCTTGAGCGCCTTCGTCACCCGCGCGAGCGGCCACCCCGCCACGCTCGCCGAGTCCACGGCGACGACCGCGTCGCCTTCGCGCACCCCCGCCCCCGCGGCCGGCGTCCCCGGATAGACGCGCCGCACGACGAAGCGCCCCGCGTGGTCCTCGAGCAGCATGCCGAGGCCGCCGTAGCGTCCGTAGGCGCCGACGTCGAAGGCCTGCACCTGCTGCGGCGTCACCAGCTCGGCGTACGGGTCGTCGAGCTGCGCGACGAGGCCGCGCGCCGCGGCCTCGAAGAGGGCCGAATCGCTCCGCGCATCGACGTAGCGGTCGGCGACGAGCCCGCGCACCTGCTCGAAGAGCGCGAGTCCGCCGGGACCGCGGGCGGCCACGTCCTGCAGTCGGGAGCCGAGGAGGAAGGGAACGAGCAGGGCGGCGCCGACGGCGCCGAGCACACCACGGGCGAGCAGGCGGGAGCGGGACATGGGCTCCCGACGAACGCCGCGACGATGAAGTTTCGCGGCCGGCCGGGGGCGCCGGCTCAGCCGAGGGGCGGGCGCGGCGGCGGCAGCCAGCCGCGGATCAGGGCGCCCACCTCCGCGCGCGAGCGGGCGCCGAGCTTGGCCATGACGTTCTCGGTGTGGTGCCGCGCGGTGTGCGGGCTGACGCCGAGCGCGGCGGCGACGTCGCTGTTCGAGCGCCCCTCGGCGAGGAGCAGCGCCACCTGGCACTCGCGCGCCGTGAGCCGGAAGCGCCCGGGGAGCGCGGCCTCCGCCGGCCGCGGCCGCGCGCCCGAGGTGCGCGCCCGGGCGCCGGCCTCGCCGGCGTCCTTGCCGGCTTCTCGGACCGGCAGCGCGGCGCGCGCCGCGTTCTGCTCCAGCAGCCGCCGCAGCGCGGCCACCCCTTCGGACAACTCGGCGGCGAGCCGGTCGTTCCGCCGTCGCAGCGTCTTGCGCTGATCACTGGATCCCCACGCGTGGGGTTGGGGTACAGCCATTCCGTCGCGTTCCCTCCTGCCGTCGGGCATCTCGTCAGGCATCATGCCAGGCACGATGCCAGGCACCATGGCCGGCCTCGCGGCACCGGGCCGATCCGCCCATGCCCGACCGGACGATCATCCTCGGGCGCACGACGGATCGCTGCCGTGACCGGTGTCACCCCCTGGGGCCCCTGGAGCCGGCGGCGGAGACCGCTGCGCGCGAAGCCGCTCAGCGCGGAATCGCGATTCCCCAGGGTCCCGCGCCCACGGGGATCGTCGCGACGACGCGGTGGGTGGCGAGGTCGATCACCGAGAGGTCGTTGGAGCCGCCGTTCGCCGTGAGCAGCTCGCGCCCGTCGGCGGTGAGCGCCACGCCCCAGGGCCGGCGGCCCACCGGAATCGTCGCGACCACGCGGTGCGTCGCGGCGTCCACTACCGAGACGGTGTTGGCGCGGCCGTTGGCGACGTAGACGCGCCGGCCGTCGGGGCTCACGACGACGCCGACCGGCTTCCCCTCGCCCCGCTCGAGCGGGATCGTGGCGAGCACGCGGTGCGTGCGGGTATCGAGCACGGTGAGACTGCCCCCCACCTCCGCCGTCACGTAGGCGCGCCGCCCGTCGGGCGAGAAGGCGGTGGCGCGCGGGCGCAGGTCCACGAGAACGTTGGCCACGACGCGGTCGGCGCGCGTGTCGATGATCGTCACCGTGTTGCTCGTTTCCGAGGTGACGTAGACCCGGCGCCCGTCGGGGCTCGCCGCCACGCCCTCGGGCTCGATGCCGACGACGAGCGTGCCGACGACCTTGCCCGAGGGGACGTCGATGGCGGAGGCGGTGCCGGCGTCCTCGTTCGAGGCGTAGAGCCGCCGGCCGCTCGGCAGCACGGCGAACTGCTCGGGGTCGCTCCCCGCGTCGTAGCGCGCCACCACGCGGCGGGTCGCGACGTCGACGACGGCGATCGCGTCGCCCCGGCCCTGCGCGTTGGGCGCCGCGTCGCTCAGCGCGACGTAGACGCGCCGGCCGTCGGGGCTCGCCTGGATGCCGCGCGGCCGCGCGTCGAGCGGAATCGTCGCCACCACGCGGCGGGCCCGCAGATCCACCACCGAGATCGCGTGCGCCCGCTCCGCGCTCACGAACGCGAGGGCCGGCCGGCTCCGCGGCCCCCCCTGCTGCGCCGCCACGTGGCCGCTCCCCGCCGTCACCCCCGGCACCAGCGTCGTCACTGCCAGCGTGAGCGCCAGCCGCCCCGTGAGCCGCCCCGCCAGCCGCCCCGCCGGCCTCACGACGCACCCCAGCGGCACGCCGAGGCCGAGGCGGGCCCCGCGATCGAGTCGAGCAGCTCGCGCGAGGGCGCCTCGGCCACACCCATCGCCGGGACCTCGCGCGTCACGCGCTCGACGCGCGCCGCGCCGCCCGCGCTCAGCACCGCGTAGAGCGGCTGGCGGAGCTGGTGGTCCCAGGGGCGGAAGGAGAGCGGCCAGCCTTTGTGCCCGTCGAACTGCGTGGCGGGTCGTGCGAGGTGGTCCACGAGCGGCGTGCGCCCGGCCCGCAGCCACCCCTCGAGCGCGACCTTCGCCGCCATCCAGCCGGCCCACGCCGCCGCCGGCATCCCCTCGCCGTGCCGCGCGCGGTAGCGGTCGTTGAGCTGGTCGGCGCCGAAGCGCGCGAGCGAGGGGTGCCAGAGGACGATGCGCACCGCGCCCGTCGGCCCCGAGGGCGGATTGCCCGCGGTCTCGAGCGCGAGACGGTACATCGTCTCGCTCGCCTCGACGTGGAAGGCGTGGCGGCGGCAGTCGGCGTTGCGCAGCGCGTCGGCGCGGCAGCCGAGATTGAAGAACGGCACCCCCGCGGCGGCCGCGGCGTCGGCGAGGGCGAGGCAGGTGGCGGCGTCGAAGCCGCCGAGGAGCACGTCCACCTCCCGCGCGGCGACGGCCGTGCGCGCGGCGGCGACGTCGGCGAGCGTCCGCCAGGCGACGGCGCGGCCGAGGAGGCGGGCGCTCTGCTCCGCCTCGGCGGCGCCGAGCTCCACGCCGCGCCGGGCCGCTTCGACGACCGCGTCCGCCGCGGCCCCGCCCGCGTGGGCGGGCACGAAGCCGAGCCGGAGCGTGGGGGCCGGAGGAGCCGGGACCTCGAGGGCGCGCAGCAGCGGCGCGCGCGCGGCGAGGAGTGCGCCCGCGTCGGCCGCGGCGCCGGCGGCGAGGCGCAGGAAGTCGCGCCGGTCACATCGTCTCATGTCGCGTCCTGTCGGGGCCATGGACAACGTATGGCATGCCCATCGGCATCACCACGCCCGCCGCCGTGCGCACCGGGTGACCGGCGTCACCTCAACCGTTCCCGGGGACACATACAGTCGTGAGCAGGTGGCCCCGTTGGTGTGTTGGTGTGATCGACCGCCCTTCGCAGGAGTTGGCATGCCCGCCGTCCGGCCGCTGGCTCGCCCCGCGTCGCCTTCCACCCGCCTCGCCGCGGCGCTCGTCCCCTCGCTGCTGCTCGCCTTTCCCCTGCTGCTCGGCGGCTGCGGGCGGCACGAGCGCGACATGCAGATGACCGAGGCGCCGGGCCGCACCACCGTCGGCGCCGCGCCGAACGCGCCGCTCCCGCCGCAGGGGTCGCAGCCGCGGCGGGGGCCGACGGGCGCGGCGGCGCCGGCCGACGACGGCCAGTGGACGATGGCGACGAAGGACTACGCCAACACCCGCTACAGCACGCTCGCGCAGATCGACACGGCGACGGTGAAGAACCTGCAGCTCAAGTGGACCTTCGAGACCGGCGTGCTGCGGGGGCACGAGGAGGCGCCGCTCGTCGTCGGCAGCACGATGTACATCGTGACGCCCTATCCCAACATCCTCTACGCCCTCGACCTCACGAAGGAGGGGGCGCTGCGCTGGAAGTACGAGCCGAAGCCGATGGCGGCGGCGCAGGGGGTGGCGTGCTGCGACGTGGTGAACCGGGGGCCGGCGTACGCCGACGGGAAGATCTTCTACAACACCCTCGACGCGCACACCGTGGCGGTGGACGCCTCGACCGGCAGGGAGCTCTGGCGCACCAAGGTGGGCGACATCCAGATCGGCGAGACGGTGACGATGGCGCCGATGGTGGCCAAGGGGAAGGTCTTCGTCGGCAACTCGGGCGGCGAGCTGGGCGTGCGCGGCTGGATCACCGCGCTCGACGCGAGCACCGGCAAGATCGCCTGGCGCGCCTACAACACGGGACCCGACAACGACGTGCTGATCGGCGCCCGCTTCCGGCCCTTCTACCCGAGCGACAGCGGCGTCGACCTCGGCGTGAAGACCTGGCCGCCCGACAAATGGAAGATCGGCGGCGGCAACGTCTGGGGCTTCCTCGCCTACGACCCCGAGCTCGACCTCCTCTACCACGGCACCGGCAACCCGGGGAGCTGGAACCCCGAGCTGCGCCCGGGCGACAACAAGTGGAGCACGGGCGTCTTCGCGCGCGACCCCGACGACGGGCAGGCGGTCTGGTACTACCAGTCGAGTCCGCACGACCTCTTCGACCACGACGGGATCAACGAGAGCATCCTCGTCGACCTGCCGTGGCAGGGCCAGCCGCGCAAGCTCATGCTGCGGCCCGAGCGCAACGGCTTCTTCTACGTCATGGACCGCACGAGCGGCCAGGTGCTCTCGGCCACCGCCTACGGCTACGTGAACTCGGCCAAGGGCGTGGACCTCAAGACCGGGCGGCTCATCCCCAACGACGCGAAGCAGCCGCAGACGGGCAAGGTGGTGCGGGAGATCTGTCCCGCCGCGCCCGGGCTCAAGGACTGGCAGCCGGCCGCGTGGTCGCCGAAGCTCCGGCTCGTCTTCCTGCCGCACCAGAACCTCTGCATGGACTGGGAGGGGGTGGAGGCGAGCTACATCGCCGGCACCCCGTACGTCGGCGTGAACACCAAGTTCTACGCCGGCCCCGGCGGCCACCGCGGCGAGCTGCTCGCCTGGGACCCGCTCGCGGCGAAGCCGGTGTGGAGCGTGAAGGAGCGCTTCCCGGTCTGGAGCGGCACCGTCGTCACCGCCGGCGACGTGGTCTTCTACGGCACGATGGACGGCTACTTCAAGGCGGTGAACGCCCGCACCGGCGCCCCGCTCTGGCAGTTCAAGGTCGGCTCGGGGATCATCTCGCAGCCGGTCACCTACCGCGGCCCCGACGGCAAGCAGTACGTCGCGGTGGTGAGCGGGGTGGGCGGCTGGTCGGGCGCGATCGTCGCCGCGGGGCTCGACCCGCGCGACTCGACCGCGGGCGGCGGCTTCGTCAACGCCATGCGCGACCTGCCGCAGTACACGGGGAAGGGCGGGACGGTGTATGTGTTCGCGTTGCCGTAGGACCGAACGGGCGGGACGGCGGGACGGCGGGAAGCGGGCGCGCGGGAGGCGCGCGCCTCGGCGTGCTCGCGGGACTGGTGGTGGTGATGGCGGCCGGGGTGGGCGGCGTCGCGCTGCGGCAGCGGCTCGCGACGGGGACGCCACGGCAGCAACCGCGGCTCACGGCGGCGGCGACGCCGCACCTCGCGGCGGGGTCGGCCACCACGGTCCTCGCGGCCGACAGCGCGCCCGTGGTGGGCTACGCCCCGCCGACCCGGCTCGAGCGGCCCGGCGGCGGGCGCGAGCTCCGGGTCTGCGCCGACCCGAACAACCTCCCCTTCAGCAACGCGCGCGGCGAGGGCTTCGAGAACCGGCTGGCCGAGCTGGTCGCGCGCGAGCTCGGCGCGACGGTGCGCTACACCTGGTGGGCGCAGCGCCGCGGCTTCGCGCGCAACACGCTCAACGCGCGCGTCTGCGACCTCGTCATGGGGGTGCCGTCGAGCTACGAGCTCGCCTGGCCGACGCGGCCCTACTACCGCTCCACCTACGTCTTCGTCGTGCGCAAGGACCGGGGCCTCCGGGTGCGCTCGTTCGACGACGCGGTGCTGCGGCGGCCGGGGCTCCGCATCGGCGTCCAGGTCATCGGCGACGACTACGCCAACACCCCGCCCGCCCACGCCCTCGCCCGCCGCGGGCTCGGCGACCACGTGGTGGGCTACACCGTCTACGGCGACTATGCGCAGCCCAACCCGCCGGCCCGCGTCGTCGAGGCGGTGGCGCGGGGCGAGGTGGACGTGGCGGTCGTCTGGGGGCCGCTCGCCGGCTACTTCGCCCCGCGCCAGCCGGTGTCGCTCGAGCTCACGCCGGTCGCGCCGCAGATCGACCCGCCCTTCCTGCCGTTCGTCTTCGACATCGCCATGGCCACGCGCCGCGGCGACTCGACCTTCCGCGGCCAGCTCGAGCGGATCCTCGTCGCGCGCCGGCCGGCGATCGACAGCATCCTCGCCGAGTACGGCGTGCCGCGCGTGGACGTGGGCGCCCACGCGACCGCGCCCGACCCCGCGCCCGACCCCGCGTTCGAGAGCGCGCTCGACACCGCGCCCGCGCCGACGCACGACCTGCCGCCCGGCACGGCCGTGTCGCTGCGGCCCTGAGCCCATTCCGGGAGATCGCATGCGCCTGGTCCCGCTCGCCCCATTCGCCGCGCTCGCGCTCGCGCTCGTGAGCACGCTCGCCGGCTGCCAGCGCGAGGCGCGCCGCTTTCGCGAGACGCCGCCCGCGGCCACGGCGAGCCCGCTCGTCACCGACGACCCGCTGCAGCCCGGCCCCGTGGTCATCTCGGCCACGGCCCGCAGTCCCTACGAGGAGAACGCCTACGCCGTCTCGCAGGGCGAGCAGCTCTACAACCAGCTGAACTGCGTCGGCTGCCACGCGCACGGCGGCGGCTCCTACGGGCCACCACTCATGGACGACGAGTGGATCTACGGCAGCGAGCCCGAGAACATCTTCGAGACGATCGTCGAGGGCCGGCCCAACGGAATGCCGGCGTGGCGCGGCAAGCTGTCGAACCAGCAGGTCTGGCAGCTCGTCGCCTACGTGCGCTCGCTGAGCGGACTGCTGCGTCCCGACGTCGCCCCCGGGCGCCCGGACCACATGGAGGCGCGCTCGATGCCGCAGGCCACGACTCCGGCCCGGCCGCGGCAGTCGTTCCAGCCGCCCGCGTCCACGCATCCATGATCCTCGCGCTGCTGCAGGAGACGGCGGCCCGGGCGCTCACCTTCCCCGGCGCCCACTCGGTCCTGCGACCCCACGGGCCGCAGGCGCTCCGGATCCACGAGCTGTGGCGGTTCCTGTGGATCGTCGCGCTCGTCGTCTGGGTGCTGGTGGTCGCGGCGCTCCTCTGGGGGGCGTTCCGGCGGCACGGCCCCGAGGACGGCGGCGAGCGCAGCGGCGGCGGCCCCGGGATGCACCGCGCCGTGGTCGGCGCGACGGCGCTCACGGTCGTCGTCCTCGTCGTCTTCCTCGTCTTCGACTTCTCCACCGGCCGGGCGCTGACGATGGCGCCGGGCGGCGAGCTGCACGTCCAGGTGACGGGCCACCAGTGGTGGTGGGAGGTCGAGTACCCCCACCCCGAGCCGTACAAGCGGGCGACGACGGCCAACGAGATCCACGTCCCCGTCGGCGTGCCCGTCGTCGTCGAGCTCCAGGCGGCCGACGTGATCCACAGCTTCTGGGCGCCGAGCCTCACGGGGAAGCGCGACCTCATCCCGCGCGTCCGGAGCTCGCTCTGGTTCCAGGCCGACACGCCCGGCGTCTACCGGGGCCAGTGCGCCGAGTTCTGCGGCTACCAGCACGCGAAGATGGGCTTCCAGATCATCGCCGAGCCGCGGGCGCAGTTCGAGGCGTGGCTCGCCCGGCAGCGCGACAGCGCGCGCACGCCGGCCGACACGCTCGCGCGGCGGGGCCGGCAGGTCTTCCTCGCCTCGAGCTGTCCGCTCTGCCACACGATCGCGGGCACGATGGCCGGCGGCAACGTGGGCCCCGACCTCACGCACCTGGCCAGCCGCCGCACGCTCGCCGCCGGCACGCTGCCGAACACGCGCGGCAACCTCGCCGGCTGGATCGTGGATCCGCAGCGCATCAAGCCGGGCGTGATCATGCCCGCCAACCAGCTCGCGCCGCGGGACCTGCAGGCGCTGCTGGCCTACCTGGAGACCCTCGAGTGAGCGAGCCCCCGATCGATCGCCCGCGCGACGTGCTCGCGCCGGACTCCGCCGCCGCCGCCGAGGAGCGCGAGCGCCTGGAGCTCGAGCGCAGCTGGCGGGGCCGGCCCGGCTTCTGGGGCTGGCTGACGACGACCGACCACAAGCGGATCGGCCTGCGCTACATCATCACGGCGTTCGTCTTCTTCCTGCTCGCCGGGCTCAACGCGGCGCTCATGCGCCTGCAGCTCGCGCGGCCCGAGAGCCACATCGTCGGCCCCGACCGCTACGACCAGCTCTTCACCACCCACGGCACGGCGATGATGTTCCTCTTCGCCGTGCCGATGGTGATCGCGCTCGGGCTCTACTTCGTCCCGCTCATGATCGGGGCGCGCAACGTCGCCTTCCCGCGACTCAACGCCTACGGCTACTACACCTACCTGATCGGCGGGATCCTCCTCTTCGTCCAGCTCTACCTCAACTCGGGTCCCGACACGGGGTGGTTCGCCTACGTGCCGCTCTCGGGCCCGCAGTTCTCGCCGGGGAAGCGGGTGGATACCTGGGCGCAGATGGTCACCTTCACCGAGATCGCGGGGCTGGTGGGAGCGGTGGAGATCATCGTCACGGTCTTCAAGAACCGGGCACCCGGGATGTCGCTCAACCGGATGCCGCTGTTCGTGTGGACCGAGCTGGTGACGGCCTTCATGATCCTCTTCTCGCTCCCCTGGGTCGCCACGGGGAGCACGATCCTCCTCGCCGGCGACCGACTGGTCGGCACCCACTTCTTCAACCCCGCCGAGGGGGGCGACGCGCTGCTGTGGCAGCACGTCTTCTGGTTCTTCGGGCACCCGGAGGTGTACATCGTCTTCCTCCCGGCCCTCGGCATCGTCTCGGAGGTGGTGCAGAGCTTCGCGCGGCGCGAGGTGTTCGGCTATCCGGCGATCGTGCTCTCGACGATCGCCACCGGGTTCCTCGCCTTCGGGCTCTGGGTGCACCACATGTTCGCCACCACCGTGCCGCAGCTCGGCGCGAGCTTCTTCACGGCGGCGAGCGCGATGATCACGATCCCCACCGGCGTGCAGTTCTTCTGCTGGATCGCCACGATCTGGACCGGCCGGCCCCGCTTCCGGGTGCCGTTCCTCTTCATCCTGGGCTTCTTCGCCACCTTCCTGATCGGCGGGCTGAGCGGGGTCATGATCGCCTCGGTGCCGTTCGACATCCAGGTGCACGACAGCTTCTTCATCGTGGCGCACCTGCACTACGTGCTGCTGGGCGGGATGGTCTTCCCGATGTTCGCCGGCTTCTACTACTGGTTCCCGAAGGCGACGGGCCGGATGCTCGACGAGGGGCTCGGCCGGCTGCACTTCGCGCTCTGGTTCATCGGGGTGAACCTCACCTTCTTCCCGATGCACTACCTCGGGCTCGAGGGGATGCCGCGGCGCGTCTACACCTATCTCGCCGCCACCGGCTGGGGCCCGCTCAACCTCGTGGCCTCGCTCGGCGCCGCCACCATCGCGGCGAGCGTCGTCGCCTTCCTCGTCAACGCCGCGCGCTGCTGGCGCGGCGGGCGCCTCGCGGGCGCCGATCCGTGGGACGGGCCCAGCCTCGAGTGGCTCGCGGCGAGCCCGCCCCGGCCCTACAACTTCCAGCACATCCCGGTCGTGCAGGGCCGCGCGGCGCTCTGGGAGCGGAGCCCCGATCGCCCGGTCGTCACCGGACTCCGCACCGACATGCGCGAGGTGCTCGTCACGACGCTCCTCGACGCCGCGCCCGACAGCCGCCACCGGCACCCCGAGGACACGATCGTCCCGTTCGTCGCGGCGCTCGCCACGGGCGTGCTCTTCATCACGCTCATGTTCACGCCGTGGGCGGTGGTCGTCGGGAGCGTCTGCCTCTTCGTGCCGCTCATCCTCTGGGGCTGGCCCGACCGGCGCGAGCACACGCTCGAGCTCCGCGAGTCGGAGGAGCGGGCCGCATGAGCGCGCCCTATCCTCCCGGCGGCGGCGCGCCGGCGGGCGCGCTCACCCGCTCGACGGTGGACGTCTCGGGGCTCCCGACGGTCACCTTCGGGCCCCGCAGCATGCTCTGGTGGGGCACGCTGGGCTTCATGGCGATCGAGGGGACCACGCTCTTCATCGGGCTCGCGTGCTACTTCTATCTCTGGCGCAACGAGGCCACCTGGCCGCCGGCGCACACGCCGCGGCCCGGGCTCGTCTGGCCGACGATCACCCTGGCCGTCATGCTCGTGAGCCTCGCCCCCGCCGCGCTCGCCGACCGCGCGGCCCGCCGGCTCGACCTCCCGGCGCTCCGGCGCTGGTTCGTGGTGCTCACCGCGTTCGCCATCGGCTTCCTCTTCCTGCGCTGGCAGGACATCCTCGCGCTCAACTGCCGCTGGGACACCAACGCCTACGGCTCGGTCGCCTGGCTCGTCACGGGCCTCCACGCGTCGCTCCTCTACCTCAACGCCTTCGAGACGGCGTTCATCGCCGTCCTCCTCTTCAGCGCGCGCTTCGAGACGAAGCACTTCTCGGACGCGAGCGAGTCGTGCTTCTACTGGTACTTCCTGGTCGGCGTCTGGGTGCCGCTCTACGCGACGGTGTACCTGACGCCCTACGTCACCTGAGGGATGCCATGAGCGTGGACACCGAGGCCCGGCCCGACGACGGCACCAACGTCCTGGCGCAGCTGCTGGGCGTGCTGCTCGCGCCCCTCGCCTATCTCGCCGGGCTGCAGCTCACCTACCAGCTCGTCCCCCACGACTGCCACGTGCAGGACTCGACGCTCGGGCACCTGCTCCACGCGGGAACCGTCCTGCTCTGCCTCGCGGGGCTCGGCATCGCCTGGCGCGTGTGGCGCTCGACGAGCGCGGCGACGCTGCCCGAGGACGCGGGACCCGCGGCCCGCACCAAGTTCCTCGGCCTCGTCGGCACGCTCATGAGCGCGCTCTTCGTCTGGATCGCGCTGGCGCAGTGGATGGCGGTGTTCTTCCTGAGTCCGTGCCAATGAGGGCGGGACGGCGGGCGGGCGGGACGGCGGGAGGCCTCCTGGTGCTGGCGCTGCTCCTCGGCGCGGGGCCGCTCTGGGCGCACGAGGGGCGGGCGCTCGCGCCGCACGACTTCTGGGGGGCGTGGAGCTTCGAGCCCGCGGTGGTGCTGGGACTTCTCGTCTCGGGCGGACTGTATGCGCGCGGGATGCGCGAGCTGCGGCGAGTGGCGCGGCGGCGGCTCCTGCGGCGCGAGGGGCGCTGCTTCTGGAGCGGCTGGCTGCTGCTCGCCCTGGCGCTCGTGTCGCCGCTGCACGCCCTGGGCGAAGCGCTCTTCGCGGCCCACATGGCGCAGCACGAGCTCATCATGGCGGTGGCCGCGCCGCTCCTCGTCCTCGGCCGGCCGCTCGTCGTGATGCTCTGGGCCTTCCCGCTCGCCTCGCGCCGGGCGATCGGCGCGCTGGGCCGCGCGCGGGCGCTGCGCGGACCGTGGCACCTGATGAGCGCGGCCCCGGTCGCCTTCGCGCTGCACGCGGCGGCGATCCTCGTCTGGCACCTGCCGCGGCTCTACCAGTGGGCGGTCGCATCGGAGACGGTGCACGCGCTGCAGCACACCGCGTTCCTCGTCACCGCGCTCCTCTTCTGGTGGGCGCTGCTCGAGGGCCCGCGCGCGCGGCTCCGCTACGGGGCGGCGGTGCTCTACCTCTTCGGCACCGCCGTCTACACCGGCGGCCTGGGCGCGCTCCTCACCGTCTCGCGCGCCCTCTGGTATCCGCTCTACGCGAGCCGCACCGGGCCGTGGGGCTTCTCGCCGCTCGAGGACCAGCAGCTCGCCGGGCTGATCATGTGGGTGCCCGCGGGGCTCGCCTACCTCGGCGCCGCGCTCGCCCTCACGGCCGCCTGGCTGCGCGAGGCCGAGTGGCGGGTCGCGCGGCGCGAGGCGGCGCCGCTGCTGCGGGGCAGGTGACGGCGATGCGCGCCGGCCTGACCGTCCCGACCCTTTCGACTGTCCTGGCGCTCCTCGCCCTCGCCGGGTGCGCGGACGCGCGCGCCGCGCGGGAGGCGGCGATGCTCACCGGGGGCAGCCCCGCGCGCGGCCGCGCGGCGATCCAGACCTACGGCTGCGGCGCCTGCCACACGATCCCCGGCGTGCCCGGGGCGAACGCGCTCGTGGGACCGGACCTGCGTGGCGTCGGGCAGCGCGCCTACGTCGCCGGCGTGCTCGCCAACACGCCCGCGAACCTCACGCGGTGGATCATGAACCCGCCGGCGGTGGATTCGCTGACCGCGATGCCGTACCTTGGCGTCAGCGCCCCCGACGCGCGCGACATCGCCGCCTATCTCTACTCGCTCCGGTAATCCGCTCGCTCCGGTCACCCTCGCCGCCTCGCCGCGCAGGTCCCACATGTCCGACTCCACGCTCGCCGGCGCCCCGGTCGCCGACGGCGGCGGCACCGGCGCCGCCGCCGCCGCCGCGCCGCCGCCCCCGGAAATCCTCGTCGTGGACGACGAGGACGACGTCCGGCTCCTCATCGTGCGCATCCTCCAGCGCGAGCGCTACGTGGTCCACGAGGCGCGCCACGGACTCGAGGCGCTCGCCGTGCTCGCCGTCGCGCCGCGCGTGCGGCTGGTCGTCTCCGACGTGTTCATGATGGAGATGGACGGCTACGAGCTGGGCCGGCGCATCGGCGAGCGCTGGCCCGACCTCCCCGTGCTCTACATCTCGGGCTACCTCGAGGCCCACGAGCTGCCGCCCGGCCCCGACGGCCGGCCGCGGCGCTTCCTGCGCAAGCCGTTCGGCCCCGACGCGCTCCTGCGCCAGGTGTGGGCCGTGGTCCCGCGGCTCCCGCGATGAGCGAGCCCGGGCCCGACCCGCTCGCCGACGCCGTCCCCGAGCCGATCCCCGCGCCCGAGGACGCGCCGCTGCACGAGGATGTGCGCTGGCTCGCGGGCACGCTGGGCGGCGTCCTCCGGCGCCTGGCGGGCGAGGCGGCGTTCCACGCGGTCGAGTCGCTGCGCCGCGCCGCCCGCGCCCGGCGCCGCGGCGAGCCCGGCGCCCCGGACTTCGCCGCCCTCGTCGCCGAGGCCGCGGCGCTGCCGCTCGAGACCGCGGCGACGGTGGCGCGCGCCTTCACGCTCTTCTTCCTCCTCATCAACACCGCCGAGCAGGTGCACCGGGTGCGCCGCCGCGAGGCGCACCAGGCGGAGCCCGAGGCGCCGCAGCGCGCCGGGCTCCGGTGGGCGCTCGAGCGGCTCGCCGCCGGGGGCCGCCCGGCCGACGCCGTGCGCCGGGCGATCGCCGCGCTCGACGTGCGGCCGGTGCTCACCGCCCATCCCACCGAGTCCACCCGCCGCACGCTGCTCGCGCAGCAGGCGCGCGTGGCCGAGGCGCTGCTCGCGCGTGAGCGTGCGCCGCGGCACGAGCGCGCGGCGCTCGAGGCCACCCTCCGCGCCGAGATCGAGCTGCTCTGGCTCACCGCCGAGGTGCGGCGCGACCGCCCGTCGGTGATGGACGAGGTGAGCACGGTGCTCTGGTATCTCGAGACCCGGCTCCTCGACGCGGAAGCCGCGGCCCGCGGCGAGCTGGGGCGGGCGTTCGAGGAGACGTACGGGGAGTCGCTCGCCGCGGATGTCGCGGCGGCCGCCGCGGTGACGCCGCTCCGCCTGGGCAGCTGGGTGGGTGGCGACCGCGACGGGAACCCGCACGTCACCCCCGAGATCACGGTGGCCGCCGCGCGCCGCGCCGCCTACGCGGTGCTGGGCTACTACCGCCGCGCGGTGGACGCGCTCATCGACCGCCTGGCGCTCGCCGACCGGCTCGCGCCGCCGCCCGACGCGCTCGTCGATGCGCTCGCACGCGACCGCGCGGCGCTCCCCGACGTGGACGCGCGCAACCGCCGCCGCAACGCGCACGAGCCGGTGCGGCTCGAGCTCTCGTTCATCGCGGCGCGCCTCGAGGCCACCCGCCGCCGGATCGCCGCGCGCGACGCGGGCCGGCCCGCCCACGAGCCCGCCGCCTACCCCGACGCCGCGGCCTTCGAGGCCGACCTCGCCCTCGTCCAGGCCGCGCTCCTCGAGGCGGGCGCCGCCGAGGCCGCCCGGCTCTTCGTCGCGCCGCTCCTCGCGAGCGTGCGCGCGAACGGCTTCCACGGCTACCGGCTCGACCTGCGCGAGCACGCCGACGCGCACGCCCGCGCTCTCGCCGAGGTCGCCGCCCGGCTCGCGCTCCCCGCGCTCGACGGCGACGCGCTTCGGCGCGAGCTCGCGGGGCACCGGCCCCTCGTCGGGCCGCACCTCGCGCTCGAGGCCGCGACCCGCCGCACGCTCCGCACCTTCGAGGCGATGCGCGCGATCCAGGACGAGCTCGGCCCCGCCGCCGCCGACACCTACATCATCTCCATGGCGAAGGGCGCCGACGACCTGCTGCGCGTCCTCGTCCTCGCGCGGGAGGCGGGGCTCGTGGACCTCGCCGCCGAGCCGCCCCTGTCGCGGCTCGACGTGGTGCCGCTCTTCGAGACGCTCGACGACCTCCGGCACGCCCCCGCCGTACTGCGCGAGCTCGCGCGGGACCCGGTCTACCGCCGCCAGCTCGCCGCGCGCGGGATGCGCCAGGAGGTGCTGATCGGCTACAGCGACTCGGCGAAGGACGCCGGGATCCTGCCGAGCACCTGGGAGCTGTACCGCGCGCAGGAGGCGCTCGCCGAGGTGGCGCGCGAGACGGGGCTCACCCTCACCCTCTTCCACGGTCGCGGCGGCTCGGTGGGCCGCGGCGGCGGCTCGCCCGTCTACCGCGCGCTCTCGGCGCTGCCGCCCGCGACGGTCGAGGGCCGCATCAAGATCACCGAGCAGGGCGAGATCATCTCGCAGCAGTTCGGCCTTCCGGAGATCGCCGAGCGGACGCTCGAGGTGATGGTGGCGGGGACGCTGCTGCAGTCGTTCGAGGACTGGCGCAGCGGGGTGGCGACGGAGGAGGTCGCGCGCTGGCGCGCGGTGATGGACCGGCTCGTCGCGCGCGCGCTCCCCGTGTACCGCGAGCGCGTCTACGGCGGCCCCGCCCTCTTTGCGCTGTATCAGGAGACGACGCCGGTCCGGGAGCTCGCGCACGTGCACTTCGGCTCGCGGCCGGTCTACCGCGCCGGCGCCACGGGCTCGATCGAGGGGATCCGCGCGATCCCCTGGCAGTTCGGCTGGACCCAGACGCGCTTCATGCTCCCCGCCTGGCTCGGCGTCGGCAGCGCGCTCGCCGACGAGCTGGCCCGCCCCGACGGCCTCGCGACGCTGCGCGCGATGGCCGAGCGGTGGCCCTTCTTCGACGACCTCGTCGCGCGGATCGAGACGGTGTGCGCCATCGTGGATCTCACGGTCGCCCGCACCTACGTCGCGCGCCTGGGCGGCGACCTCGCGCTCTTCGACGCGCTCGCCGAGGAGTTCCGCCGCACGGTGGACGCGGTGCGCGCGATCCGCGGCGCCGAGCTCCTGGCCGACAACCCGGTGCTGCGCGACTCGATCGCGCTGCGCAACCCGTACGTGGACGTCCTCTCGGTGCTGCAGATCGCCCTGCTCGAGCGCCAGCGCGCCCTCCCGGCGGCGCTCCCCGAGGACGCCCCGGAGCGCGCCGCGCTCACCGAGGCCCTCGGCACGACGCTCAACGGGGTGGCGCAGGGGCTGCGGGTGGTGGGCTGAAGCAGGGGCTAGGGACTAGGGGCTAGGGACTAGGGGCTCCTGGGGGATGCTGGCATCCTCGCCCCAGACCCTCTCGACCACGCCCTAGTCCCTAGTCCCTAGCCCCTAGCCCCTGTCCTATGCCAGCCACCGCTTCCCCGACAGCCGCCGGTCCAGGTCGTAGGCCGCGCTGATGAGGGCGAGGTGGGTGAAGGCCTGCGGGAAGTTGCCGAGCAGCTCACCGGTGGGGCCGATCTCCTCGGAGAAGAGGCCGACGTGGTTGGCGTAGCCCAGCATCTTCTCGAAGAGGTAGCGCGCCTTCTCGGCGTCGCCCGAGCGGGAGACGCACTCGATGTACCAGAACGAGCAGATCGAGAACGTCCCTTCGACGCCCGTGAGCCCGTCGGTCTCGGCGCCGTGGATGTTGTAGCGGAAGACGAGGCTGTCGCTCACCAGCTCGCGCTCCACCGCGCGCAGCGTCGAGAGCCAGCGCGGGTCGGTGGGCGAGATGAAGCGCACGAGCGGCATGACGAGGCAGGAGGCGTCGAGCTGCCGCGAGCCCAGGTGGCCGACGAAGGCGCCCTGCTCGGGATCCCAGAACCGCTCGAAGACCTGCCGGTAGATCGCGTCGCGCGCGGCGAGCCAGTCGACGAGCGGCGCCGGGAAGGAGCGCTTCATGGCGAGGCGGATCCCGCGGTCGATCGCCACCCAGCACATGATGCGCGAGTACAGGAAGTCGTGCCGGCCGCTGCGCACCTCCCAGACGCCCTCGTCCGGCTGGTCCCAGTGCTTGCAGACCCAGTCCACCAGCCCCGCGATCCGCGCCCACAGGTCGTGACTCGTCGGCTCGCCGTACTTGTCGTAGAGATAGAGCGCGTCCATCAGCTCGCCGTAGATGTCGAGCTGCAGCTGGTTCACCGCGGCGTTGCCGACCCGCACCGGCCGCGAGTCGCGGTAGCCCTCCAGGTTCGCGAGGACGTGCTCGGGGAGGTCGGTGCTCCCGTCGATCCGGTACACCGTCCGCAGCGAGCCCGGCTGCTCGGCGAAGTGCACCAGCGAGACGAGCCAGTCGATGAACGCCTTCGTCTCCGCCGTGAGGCCGAGCCGGATGAGCGAGTAGAGCGTGAAGGAGGCGTCGCGGATCCAGGTATAGCGGTAGTCCCAGTTGCGCTCGCCGCCGATCACCTCCGGCAATCCGAAGGTCGGCGCCGCCACCAGCGCGCCGGTGCGCCGGCTGTGCAGCAGCTTGAGCGCGAGCGCCGAGCGGTAGACCTCGTCGCGCCAGCGGCCCTGGTAGGTCGAGCCGCCGATCCAGGTGCGCCAGAAGTTGACGGTCTGCTTGAACGAGCGCGTGACGTAGATCTTCCCGCAGCCCGCCGGCCGCGCCCCCGGGGGGACGTGCTCCAGCACGAAGGCGACGCTCTCGCCCTCCGCGAGCGTGTGCTCACCGACGGCGTCGTGCCCCTCGAGGCGGAGCGCCACCGGGGTGGCGAGCTGGAGCTCGAGGCCGCCGCCCGCCTGGCGGAAGACGACGCCGCAGTCGGTGAGCTCGGCCGTGTGCCGGGCGCGCGCGTAGTCGAAGCGGGGGCAGCAGCGCACGCGGAAGCGGGTCCGGCCCCGCACCGCCTTCACCCGGCGCACGATGCGGCTCGGGTGCAGCCGCTCGTGGATCGGCATGAAGTCGCTCACCTCCAGCACGCCGGCGTCGGAGAGGAAGCGGGTGAGCAGGACGTTGGTGTCGGGGAGATAGAGCTGTTTCGTGTGACTGCCGTCGAACTCGGGCTCGATCGTGAAGCAGCCGCCGTCGTCGGCGTCGAGGATCCGCGCGAAGACGCTGGGCGAGTCGAACTCGGGGAGGCAGAGAAAGTCGATCGAGGCGTCCTTCGCCACGAGCGCCACGGTCTGCAGGTCGCCGATGACGGCATACGCCTCGATGGGGAGATAGCGCGGCCGCGCCTGCGCGAACGCCCCTCCCTCCTCGCCCTCCGCCATGTGCGCCCTCCCCCGGATCGGCCGATCCCACCTATACTAACGAAGCCCGCGCGCCGCACGGGCACGCGTCACAGCAGGCCGGGAGGGCCGGCGGGGAGGGCACGATGGGCCGCATCTACGACATCTCGCTCGGGATCACCGCGGGCGGGCTGCACTATCCGGGCAACCCGGAGATCCGCATCACCCCCGTGCAGCGCATCGCCGAGGGGGCGAGCGCCAACGTGAGCCGCATCGATGTCGGCTCGCACACCCTCACCCACGTGGACGCCCAACGCCACTTCGACGACGCGGCGCCGGGCGTGGACGCGATCCCGCTCCAGACGCTCATCGGCCCCGCGGTCGTCCTCGCGTTCGACGAGGCCGTGCGGGCCGTCACCGCCGACCTCCTCCGCGCCCACGATCTCCAGGGCGCCCCGCGGGTCCTCCTGCGCACCCGCAACTCCGGCTTCAACACCGAGGCCACCTTCCACCCCGACTTCACCTATCTGGCGCCCGACGGCGCCGAGTATCTGGTCGAGCAGGGTGTGCAGCTCGTCGGGACCGACTACCTCTCGATCGAGCAGTTCCGCAGCGGGCACCACCGCACCCACCACACCCTCCTCGGCCACGGCGTGGTGATCGTCGAGGGGCTCGCCCTCGCCGGCGTCCCGCCCGGCCGCTACGACCTCGTCTGCCTTCCGCTCAAGCTCGTCGGCCTCGACGGCGCGCCGGCGCGGGCGGTGCTCATCGAAGGGAGCCCTCCATGGACATCGGAATGATCGGCCTCGGCCGCATGGGCGCGAACATGACGCAGCGGCTGCTCCAGGGCGGCCACCGCGTCGTCGTGTACGACCGCGATCCGGCGGCCGTCCAGCGCTCGGCGGCGCAGGGCGCCACGGGGGCCGACGCGCTCGACGCGCTCGTCGCCCGGCTGCCGGCGCCGCGGGCCGTGTGGGTCATGGTCCCCGCGGGCGCGCCGACCGAGTCCACCATCACCGCGCTCGCCGAGCGGCTCGCCGAGGGCGACGTCGTCGTGGACGGCGGCAACAGCAACTACAAGGACTCGATGCGCCGCGGCGCGGCGCTCGCCGAGCGCGGCATCGGCTTCGTGGACGCGGGGACGAGCGGCGGCGTCTGGGGCCTCCGGGAGGGCTACAGTCTGATGGTGGGCGGCAGCGACGCGGCGGTCGCGCGGGTGCGGCCGGCGCTCGAGACCCTCGCGCCGGCGCCCGACGCGGGCTGGGGCCACGTGGGTCCGGTGGGCGCCGGGCACTTCGTCAAGATGGTGCACAACGGGATCGAGTACGGCCTGATGCAGGCCTACGCCGAGGGCTTCTCGGTGCTCAAGCACAAGGAGGCGTTCGGGCTCGACCTCGCCCAGATCGCGCGCATCTGGCAGCGCGGCAGCGTCGTGCGGAGCTGGCTGCTCGACCTCACGGAGCGCGCGCTGAGCGCCGACCAGGAGCTCGCCGACATCGCCCCCTTCGTGAGCGACTCGGGCGAGGGGCGCTGGACCGTGGCCGAGGCGATCGACCTCGACGTGCCCGCGCCGGTGATCACCCTCTCGCTCATCCAGCGCCTGCGCTCGCGCGACACCGAGTCGTT
Source organism: Gemmatimonadales bacterium (assembly GCA_035760645.1). Taxonomy (GTDB): domain Bacteria; phylum Gemmatimonadota; class Gemmatimonadetes; order Gemmatimonadales; family GWC2-71-9; genus DASSTY01. The sequence continues at coordinate 10,999 of DASTSO010000081.1, read as the reverse complement.
CGCCGACCGCCTGCTCGCCGCGCTGCGGAACCAGTTCGGCGGCCACGCCGTGAAGCACGAGGGGGCGGCGACGTGAGCGCGCCGGTCTGCGCGGTCTTCACCATCTTCGGCGGCACCGGCGACCTCGCCCGCCGCAAGGTCCTGCCCGCCCTCTACGCACTGCACCGCGCGGGGAAGACGGGCGAGCAGTGCCTCGTCCTCGGCGTCGCGCGCGAGACCGCGCTCGGCGACGACGGCTACCGGCAGCTGGTCACCGACGCGCTCGCCAAGGGCGGCGTGCCCGCCGCCGACGCGCGCGCGTGGGCCGACCACTACGTCTGGTATCAGACGATCGACGACGGCGGCCCCGAGGACTACGCCGCCATCGGCGACAAGATCCGCGGCATCGAGCGCGAGCGGAAGCTGCCGGGCAACCGCGTCTTCTACCTCGCGATCCCGCCGGCGGCGTTCGCGAGCACCGTCGAGGGCCTGGGCGAGGCGAAGCTCAACACGAGCCCGGGCTGGACCCGGCTCGTCATCGAGAAGCCCTTCGGCCGCGACCTCGCGAGCGCGCGCGAGCTGAACGCGCTGGTGCACCGCTGGTTCCAGGAGTCGCAGATCTACCGGATCGACCACTACCTCGGGAAGGAGACGGTCCAGAACCTGCTCGTCTTCCGCTTCTCGAACGCGGTCTTCGAGTCGCTCTGGAACCGCGACCACGTGGACAGCGTGCAGATCACCGTGGCCGAGGACATCGGCATCGGCTCGCGGGCGGGCTACTACGAGCAGGCGGGTGTCGTGCGCGACATCATCCAGAACCACGCCACCCAGCTCCTCGCGCTCGTGGCGATGGAGGTGCCGGCGGCGTTCGACGCCGACGCGATCCGCTCCGAGAAGATCAAGGCGCTGCGGCAGGTCGGGCTGATCGACACGCACGAGATCGTGCTGGGGCAGTACGGCGCCGGGATGGTGGACAACGCGCCGGTGGCGGGCTATCGCGACGAGCCGGGAGTGGCGCGCGACTCGCGCACGCCGACCTTCGCCGCGCTCAAGGTCGAGGTGGACAGCTGGCGCTGGCAGGGCGTGCCCTTCTACCTCCGCGCCGGCAAGCGCATGGCGCGGCGGCTGACCGAGATCGTCGTCCACTTCCGCCGCGCCCCCGTCTGGCTCTTCGAGCACAGCGGCGGCCGCGACCTGCGCAGCAACGTCCTCCGCCTCACGATCCAGCCCGACGAGGGCTTCGCCCTCTACTTCAACGCCAAGGCGCCGGGCCAGCCGATGGACCTCGAGCGCCTCCCGCTCGACTTCAACTACAAGGAGCAGTTCGCCGAGCTCCCCGAGGCCTACCAGACGCTCCTCCTCGAGGTCCTGGACGGCGACCAGACGCTCTTCGTCCACGCCGACGAGGTCGAGACCGCCTGGGCGCTCTACGCCCCCGTCCTCGACGGCCGCCAGCGGATCATCCCCTACGAGGCCGGCACCTGGGGCCCCTACGAGGCGAACGACCTGCTGCAGCGGGAGGGGAATCACTGGTTTTACCACTAGGGACTAGGGACTAGGGACTAGGGCGTGGTCGAGGGGGCTTGGCGCGAGGAGGCCGGCACCTCCCGGGAGCCCCTAATCCCTAGTCCCTAGCCCCTAGCCCCTAGCCCCTAGTCCCTAGCCCCTGTCCTCCTACTGCCGGCACGGCGCCTCCGGTCCCGCCACCACTCCGTCCACCGCCGGCCGATGATCCAGATCCGCCACGTGCCGCGCGATGTCGGCGACGAGGCGGACGACGTTGGCGAGGTGGTCGTAATCGATGTACTGCGGCTCGTCGGTGAGCTGGTGGTAATCCTGGTGGCCGCCGGTGCTGAAGAAGACGATCGGAATCCCGTAGCGCGCGTACTCGTAGTGGTCCGAGCGGCAGTAGTACTGCACCGGGTGGCCCGGCGCGTCGAACTGGTAGTCGAAGGTGAAGCCGTGGCCGCCGGTGCGGTTCACGGTCTCGACCAGGTCGCCGAGCTCGGTGGAGAGGCGGCGGCTGCCGATGAGCTGCACGTAGCGCGGGCCGCCGGTGGTGTCGCCGGCGCCGGGCATCGGAGCGAGGTCCGCCTTGCTGCCCCGGCCGATCATGTCCATGTTGAGCTGCGCCACGATCGAGTCGCGCGGCACGGTGGGATGGTCGGTGAACCACCGCGAGCCGACGAGGCCGAGCTCCTCGCCGGTGTGCCACACGAAGAGGATCGAGCGCTTCGGCGCGTCCGCCCCCTGCAGCGCCGCGAACGCCTCCGCCATCTCGAGCAGCGCCACCGTTCCCGAGCCGTCGTCGTCCGCGCCGTTGGCGACCGAGTCCGGCCGGGGCCCGTCGTGCAGGCGATGGAGACTGTCGATCGCCGCGCGGATCTCGGCCCACTGCGCCGCGGTCGGCTCCGCCCGCGGGCTCTCGGCGCCGAAGGGCCGCATCACGTGGTTGAAGGCGCGCAGCGAGTCGTGATCCAGCGGCGGACGCCGCATGCCGAGGTGGTCGCTGTGCGCGCCGAGGGCCACGTACTGATTGCGGAGCACGGGATCGCGGCCCCGCAGGATCGCCACGACGTTGCGCCCCTGGGTGCCGTTGGGAAGCGGCACCGCCTGGAAGTAGGTGCCGCCGTCGCCCGCGGGCTCGAGCCCGAGCCTCGCGACCTCGGCGGCGAGGTAGCTCGTCGCGCGCGCGTCGCCCGGGCCGCCGGCGAGCCGGCCGCCCATCGAATCGGCCGCCACGATCCAGAGCCGGGTGCGCAGCTCGGCCGGCGTGATCGCCGCCGTCGTCCGCACCGGCGTCGGCGGCGCGTTGGGATCGGCCGAACTGCAGGCACCCGCCAGAGCGGTGAGCGCGGTGCACGCGGTGAACGCGGTGAACGCGTGGCAGAATCGCTTGGTCATCGAGAAGCTCCCGGCCCAGGACCCATCAAGGAGACGCGCAGAGACATGACTCGCTGGACACCCCGCCCGTCCGCCGTCGCACTGAGCGCCCTGGTCGCGCTCGTCGCGCTCGTCGCCGCGCCGGCCCGGGCCCAGACCGCTGCGCCCGAGCGGCGCGACCCCGCGCTGCAGCGGCAGCTCGAGGCCCTGGTCAAGGACTTCCCCGGCGACGTCGGCATCTACGTGCGCCACCTGCGCACCGGCCGCTCGGCCGCGATCGCCGCGGACGACACCTTCCCGACGGCGAGCATGATCAAGGTGCCGATCCTCGTCGGCGTCTTCGACGCGGCGGCGCAGGGCCGGCTCGACTATCACGCGCCGCTCGTCTACACCGACTCGCTGAAGTACGAGGGGAACGACATCCTCGGCGCCTTCCGCGACAGCGCGACGATCACCCCCGACCGGCTCGTCATGCTCATGCTCACCATGAGCGACAACACCGCGAGCCTCTGGCTCCAGCACCTCGCCGGCACCGGCACGGCGATCAACGAGTGGCTCGCCGGCCACGGCTTCCAGGTCACCCGCGTCAACAGCCGCACCCCGGGGCGGCGGGAGGACTGGCAGCGCTTCGGCTGGGGCCAGACCACGCCGCGCGAGATGACGCGCCTCTTCACCCTGATCCGCGAGGGCCGCGCCGTGAGCCGGGGGGCGAGCGAGGAGATGTACCGCGCCCTCACCCGCAGCTACTGGACCGGCGAGGCGCTCTCGCAGCTGCCGCCCTGGGTGCAGGCCGCGAGCAAGCAGGGCGCCGTGGACCGCTCGCGCTCGGAAACGGTCCTCGTCAACGCGCCGGGCGGTGACTACGTCTTCAGCGTGATCACGAAGCACCAGACCGACACCAGCTACGCCCACGACAACCCCGGCTATGTCCTGCTGCGCAGGGTCTCCGCCCTCCTCTGGCGCCACTTCGAGCCGAAGCACCCGTGGACGCCGACGCCGGAAGCGGAGCGGTTCAAGCCGACGGAGGAGTAGTCCCCAGTCCCCGCCAGGCCCACCACACCCGCTGCGCCACCGTCACCGCCACCAGCGCGGCCATGACGAGAAAGAGCGGCGCCACGTTGCCGGGCAGGAGGAGGAAGAGGGCGTAGAAGACCATCGTCTCGGTGCCTTCGATGAGCCCGCGCGGCATCGTCACGACCGTCTGCTCGCCGCGCGCGGCGGCGCCCGCCTCGCGCCGCTCGAGCACCGCGGCGAGATACATCCAGCTCGCCGCGTTCACGTAGAAGGCGGCGAGGAGCACGAGCGCCGCGAGCGCCAGCGCGAGCGACGGCCGGCCCGCCACGATCCCCAGCGGCACCAGCGCGTACACGAGAAAGTCGAGCAGGAGGTCGAGGTACCCGCCGAAGTCGCTCACGCGACGGGTCTCGCGCGCGAGGACGCCGTCGAGCCCGTCGAGCACGCGATTGGCGAGCCACGCGACGAGGGCCACGCCGTACGCCTGTCGCGCCGCGGCGAGGGCGGCGACGAGGCCCGCCCCGAAGCCCAGGAGCGTGACGGCGAGCGGATGCACCGCGCCCCCGAGCCGCCGGGCGAGCGGCGCGAGGGCGCGGTCCTTGACGGGGCGCAGCAGCGCGTCGAGCAGCGGCGCCCTCGCCGGCGGCTAGAGGTTGACCCGCGCCATCCCCGCCTCGGGATAGCGCGTCCCGGCCGTCGCCCCCTTCGGCGCGACCTCGTCGAGCCGCCGCAGGTCGTCCGCCGAGAGGCGCACGTGCACCGCGGCGACGTTCTCCTCGAGGTACTGCCGCCGCTTCGTTCCCGGGATCGGCACGACGTCGTCGCCCTGCGCCAGCACCCAGGCCAGGGCGAGCTGCGAGGCGGTGACGCCCTGCTCGGCCGCGAGCTCCTCGACCCGCTTCACGAGGTCGAGGTTCTTCCGGAAGTTCTCACCCTGGAAGCGCGGATGGTGCCGGCGAAAGTCGTCCTCGGGCAGGTCCTCCGGCTTCTGGAAGCGGCCCGTGAGGAAGCCGCGCCCGAGCGGGCTGTAGGCGACGAAGCCGATGCCGAGCTCGCGGCAGGCGGGCAGGATCGCGTCCTCGACGTCGCGGCTCCAGAGCGAGTACTCGGTCTGGAGCGCGGTGATCGGATGGACCGCGTGCGCCCGCCGGATCGTCGCCGGCGCCGCCTCGCTCATGCCGAGGTACCGCACCTTCCCCGCCCGCACCAGCTCGGCCATCGCGCCCACCGTCTCCTCGATCGGCACCTCGGTGTCGACGCGGTGCTGGTAGTAGAGGTCGATGTGGTCGACGCCCAGCCGCTGGAGCGAGGCGTCGCAGGCGCGGCGCACGTAGTCGGGCCTGCCGCTCACGCCCAGGAACTCGCCGTGCTCGCCGCGCACGTTGCCGAACTTGGTGGCGAGCACCACCCGGTCGCGGCGGTCGCGGATCGCCTCGCCGACGAGGCGCTCGTTGGCGCCCCAGCCGTACATGTCGGCCGTGTCGAGGAAGGTGACGCCGAGCTCGAGGGCGCGGTGGATCGTGGCGATCGACTCCCGGTCGTCCCGCCCCGCGTAGAACTCGCTCATCCCCATGCAGCCCAGCCCCTCGGCGGAAACCTCGAGCCGGCCGCCGAGCGTTCTGGTGGGCATCGCGCCCGTCGTATTCGCGTTCATGGCTTCGTCCTCCGTTCCAACACCTTGGAGCAAGGATAGCGCGCCATGTATTTTCCGGCACCCCGAGACACCGACCCGAACGGACACCCCGATGGCTTCCGCCCCGCTGGCTTCCACCCTGATGGCCCCGTCCCGCCCGACCATGTTCGGCCGCGCCCTGCGGCGCCGCTGCCCCGCCTGCGGCGGGGGCCCGCTCTTCAGCCACTGGCTCCGGATGCAGCCCGCCTGCCCGCGCTGTGGGCTGGTGACGAACCGCGGCGAGGACGGCTACATGCTCGGCGCCGTCTGGTTCAACCTCCTCGCGGCCGAGCTGGTGAACACGCTGCTCTGGGTCAGTGTGGCGGTGGCCACCTGGCCGGACGTCCCCTGGGAGACGCTGCACTGGGTCGGGCCCGTGACGGCGGTGCTGATGCCGCTCGCCTTCTATCCCTTCTCGAAGACGCTCTTCCTCGCCTTCGACCTGTGCTTCCGCCCCGTGGAGGCCTCCCCGTGAGCCCGTCGCGCCCGCTCGTCCTCGCCGCCCTCCTCGCCGCGGGCCTCGCCGGCGGCGGCTGCTCGCTCTTTCCGAGCCACGAGGAGGTGTGGACGCCGATCCCCACCCGGCTGGGCACGCGGGCGGTGAGCGGCGCCGACACCGCCTGGGTGCTCACCCAGCCGGGGGCGGGCTACGAGGTGATCACCCGCTCGCGCGAGCGGCTCCCCGACGTGAAGCCCGATCTCGACCTCGCCGCCCGCGCCTTCCGCCGCTACTTCGGGACGGCGCCGAAGACGGTGGCGCTCGTGCTGGCCGACTCGCTCACCGAGTTGGAGCGCACCGACACGCTGAGCGCCCACGAGCGGGGGGCGCCGATCGTCCGGCTGGTGGTGCCGAAGGAGCTGCGCCGCCGGCGCGCGTACCAGTCGGCGCCGATCGGCGGGCTCGCCGCCGCGAGGGTCGCCCGCGCCTGGATCCGCGCCCAGGCGGGCGACAGCGTGCGGCTGCCGCGCTGGGTGCTCGAGGGCGCCACGGGGCTCGTCGCGGAGCCCGCGCTCCAGGAGTTCTCGATCGAGGCGCTGCGCCGCCGCAGCAAGCTGGTGCAGCCGCTGCCGGCCTTCTTCGCCGCCGGCCCGGCCGGGGTGGACAGCGTCACCACCGCCCCCGTGCCGGTCGACCTGCGGAAGCTGAAGCGCCAGCAGCGCGACTCGCTCCTCGCCTACCGCGCGCAGGCGGTCGCCGTCGCGCAGTTCCTGGCGGACCGCTCGGGGCCGCTCGTCGTCGGCCGCCTGGTGGAGGCTTTCCGCACCACTCGCGACCCCGCCGCCGCGCTCGCCGCCGCCGGCGTGACGCCCGCGCAGCCCGACTCGCTCGACACCGTCTGGCGCGCCTGGCTCCAGCAGCGCGACCGCCAGCTGGGAATCCGGCCGGAGGGCGTGGGGCGGTAGCTCCCCCCGCCGGCGTCCCACCCGGCCTCACCGCTCCGCATCGACCTCCCGCGCGAGCGCCAGCTCCGCCGCCCGGCGGGCGTAGCCCGCCGGCACGCGCGGGTGCGCGCGGTGCCAGGCGACGAGGCGCGCGAGATAGTCGCGCAGCGGCGTGTAGGCGAGCCCGTACACCTCGCGGCTGCGGCGGTTGTCGAGCTCCGACATCCAGCGCCCGCTGAAGGGCGACGCGGCGGGGAGGAGCCCGGCCGCGTCCATCCGCGCGCGCGGCGCGCGCACGAGCGCCACCGGCCGCTCCGCCGCCACGCCCAGGCGCGCGAGGAAGTCCTCGAGCGAGAGCGTCTCGTCCTGCGAGAGGTTGATCGCGTCGCCGCGGCCGAGCCCGCGCGCGAGCAGCGAGCGGATCGCACGCGCGACGTCGCCGCCGTAGACGTGCCGCAGCGCGAAGCGGGGCTGGTCGGGCGCGACGATCGGGCCGCCGTCGTCGAGGCGGACGAGGTAGTTCAGGAGCCGGTCGTAATGGTCGCGCTCGCTGTTGACCATCGGGAGCCGCAGCGACGTCGCCGGAAAGCCGCGCGCCGCCCACGCCTCGGCAAAGACGTCCTCCGCCGCGCGCTTCTCCGCGCCGTAGGTCCAGTCGTCCCAGTCCGGCCCCTCGCGCGGCGGCTCGGCCATCACCGGCCCCGCGTAGTCCTCTTCGCGGAACGGCCGCGCGAGCCCCTCGCGCACCAGATACACCTGCCCCGTGCTGATCCAGAGATAGTGCCCCACGCGGCCGTCGAGGAGCGCGGCCGCCGCGCGCGCCTCGGCGCCGGTGTAGAGGGTCGTGTCCACCACCGCGTCGAAGTCGCGCCCGGCGAGCGCCGCGGCGAGCTGCGCCGCGGCGCCGCGGTCGGCGTGCAGGCGCTCGACGTCGGCGGGCAGCACGTCCGGCGTGCGCCCGCGGGTGAGCACGGTGAGGGCGTGCCCCGCGTCGCGGAGCTCGGCCACGATGGCGGGACCCAGGTTGCGGGTGCCGCCGATGAGGAGGGTGCGGGTGGTCACGGTGGCCCTCAGGCGTCGTTGCGCGTGGGAGCGGCGGCGCTGCCGGCGAGCAGGCCGCCGTCGATGACGAACTCCGCGCCGGTCGTGTAGGCCGACTCGTCGGAGGCGAGATGCAGCACCAGCTGCGCCACCTCGGCCGCCGTGCCGAAGCGGCGCAGCGGCACGTCCGCGGTGAGCGCCCGCATGCGCGCCTCCCGCTCGGGCCCCTGCCCCAGCATCGGCTCCCACATCGGCGTGAGGATCGCCGCCGGGTGGACGGAGTTGCAGCGGATCGCGAGCCCCTGCTCGGCGCAGTAGAGCGCGACGCTCTTCGTGTGGTTGCGGACCGCCGCCTTGCTCGCGGCGTAGGCCGCCGCCGCCGGGATGCCGACCTGCCCCGAGCGCGACGAGATGTTGACGATCGAGCCCCGGCCGGCGCGGCGCATCGCGCGGATGCCGTGCTTGCAGCCGAGGAAGACGCCGTCGGCGTTGGTGGCGAACACGGCGCGCCACGCCTCGAGCGTCGCGTGCTCCGGATCGTGGGCGCCGGGGTACGCCTCGACCCCCGTGATCCCCGCGTTGTTCACCAGGATGTCGAGCCGCCCCTCGCGCGCGAGCACGTCGTCCATGGCCGCGCCCCAGGCCGCCTCGTCGCGCACGTCGAGCCGGCGGTAGACGGCCGGCGCGCCGAGCCGCCGCGCCAGCGCCTCGCCCTCGGCGTCGCGGATGTCGGTCACGACGACGCGGCCTCCCTCCGCCGCGAGCCGCTCGGCGACGGCCGCGCCGATCCCGCGTGCCGCGCCGGTGATGAGCGCGACGCGACCCTGCACTCGTCCCATGAGTCCTCGATCCGCTCCGGCGTGGTGGTGGGGCGCACGTCGGGGGCGGCCTCCGGGCCGCCTCCCGACCGCCCCAATAGTAACCGCCCGCCGTACCCGCCCGCCCCGCCGCCCTGGCGCGGGTCCGGCCTCGCCGGCCCGGGCGGTTGCCCCGGGCGCCGGAATGATTTACCATTCCATCCGGATACACGGATTGGAGCCGACCCTGCAGATCCTCGCCCGCCTCAGCGCCCTGGCCGACGCCACCCGGAGCCGCCTGCTCCTGGTGCTCGACCGCCACGAGCTCACCGTGGGCGAGCTCTGCCGGGTGCTGCAGCTGCCCCAGTCCACCGTGAGCCGGCACCTGAAGACGCTGGCCGACGAGGGGTGGGTGGTGGCGCGGGCGGAGGGGACGAGCCGGCAGTACTCCCTCGCCCCGCTCGACGCGGGGGCGCGGCGGCTCTGGCAGGTGGTGCGCGAGCAGGCGGCCGAGACGCGCGCCGCGGCGCACGACCGCGAGCGGCTGCGCGGCGTGCTGGCCGAGCGACGGCTGCGCTCGCAGGAGTTCTTCTCGAGCACGGCGGGCCAGTGGGATGCGCTGCGCGCCGAGCTCTTCGGCGAGCGCGCCGACCTCCTCGCCCTGCTCGCGCTCCTCGACGAGCGCTGGACGGTGGGCGACCTGGGCTGCGGCACCGGGCAGGTGGCGGCGGCGGTGGCCCCGTTCGTCGCGCGGGTGATCGCGGTGGACGGCTCGCGCCAGATGCTCCAGGCGGCGCGGCGCCGGCTCGCCGACACGCCGAACGTCGAGCTCAGGCAGGGCGAGCTCGAGGCGCTGCCGCTCGAGGCCGCGTCGCTCGACGTCGCGCTGCTCTTCCTCGTGCTGCACTACGCCGTCGAGCCCGCGCGGGTGCTCGCCGAGGCGCGGCGCGTGCTGCGCCCCGGCGGCCGCCTGCTGGTGTGCGACATGATGCCGCACCCGCACGAGGAGTGGCGCCAGCAGCGGGGCCACGTCTGGCAGGGCTTCGCCGCGGAGCAGCTGGGGCCGTGGCTGGCCGAGGCGGGCTTCGTCGAGGCGCGCTACCGCCCGCTTCCGGCGGACCCCCAGGCGAAGGGGCCGGTGCTGTTCGTCGCGTCGGCGCGCCGGCCCGCCTAGTTTTCCCACGAACCTCCAACCGAAGGACCGCATGATGGGCACCGCAGTGATGAACGAGCAGCAGCGCGCGGCCGCCGCCGAGCGGCCCGCCTTCAAGGTGCGCGATCTCTCGCTCGCCGAGTTCGGGCGCAACGAGATCCGGCTCGCCGAGTACGAGATGCCGGGCCTCATGGCGCTGCGCGCCGAATACCGGGGGAAGCAGCCGCTCAAGGGCGCGAGGATCATGGGCAGCCTGCACATGACGGTGCAGACCGCGGTGCTCATCGAGACCCTCGCCGAGCTCGGCGCCGACGTGCGCTGGGTGAGCTGCAACATCTTCTCGACCCAGGACCACGCCGCCGCCGCGGTCGTCGTCGGCAAGCACGGCACGCCCGAGCACCCGCAGGGCATCCCCGTCTTCGCCTGGAAGGGCGAGACGCTCGAGGAGTACTGGTGGTGCACCGAGCAGGCGCTCCTGTGGCCGGACGGCTCGGGCCCGAACCTGCTGCTCGACGACGGCGGCGACGCGACGCTGCTGGTGCACAAGGGGGCGGAGTTCGAGCAGGCGGGCCGGGTGCCCGACTTCGATCCCGCCAACGACCCCGAGGAGTGGGGCGTCATCCTCGACACGCTGCGCCGCACCATCGCCGCCGACCCGCAGGGGTGGACGCGGGTCGCGGCCGGCATCCGCGGGGTCTCGGAGGAGACCACGACGGGCGTGCACCGGCTCTACGAGATGATGAAGGCCGGCACGCTCCTCTTCCCGGCGATCAACGTCAACGACTCGGTGACGAAGTCGAAGTTCGACAACCTGTACGGCTGCCGGCACTCGCTGACCGACGGCATCCTGCGCGCGAGCGACGTCATGCTCGCCGGCAAGGTGGCGGTGGTGTTCGGCTACGGCGACGTTGGCAAGGGGTGCGCGCAGTCGCTCCGCGGCCAGCTCGCGCCCGAGGAGCTCCAGCACGACGCGGAGCTCGTCGTTGTCGGCAGTCGAGGGATCGGGCACGGCACCGGCCCGCTCGTACTCGACGCCCTTGTGCACGAGCAGCGTGGCGTCGCCGCCGTCGTCGAGGA
>DASTSO010000080.1:0-8394 GCA_035760645.1 Gemmatimonadales bacterium | reverse complement strand
TCTCCGGGAGGGGGGCCCGCGCGCTCCCGGGGGAGCGCGCGGGCCGCCCACAGGGGGTCACCCCGCCTGCTGGCCGACCTCGACGAAACGGTCGAACAGGACGGGAACGTCGAGGTCGCCGCGCGGCGCGAGCCGGAGGGCGAGGGCGTCGAAGAGGACCTCGCACTCGCGATAGGGCCAGAAGAGGAGGCGGTGCAGGTAGGCTTCCGCGCCGCCCGCGCCGCCGCTCAGGTCGAGCTCGTCGTAGAGCAGCTCGGTGTCGGGATCGCGCGCCGCCTCGGCCAGGAGGGCGACGTCGGCCGCGTCCACGATCGCGCCGAGATAGGTGAGGTCCACGTCGTAGAAGCCGGCCTCCTCGTCGCCCGCGCGCAGCTCGAGGCGCAGCTCCCGCGCCGTGCGGTCGAGGACGACGCGGCGGATGAGCGCGTTCTGCAGGTTGAGCCCGCCGGCGAGCACCCGCACCGTGGCGTGCAGCCGCGGCCAGATCGCGTTCAGGTGCCGCTCGTAGGCGCTGAAGACCGCGTCGGTCTCCGCCTGCGGCAGGTCGGCCTCGTGCCACTCGGGCGTGAAGAAGCGCATGCTGGACGTAATCGCCCAGCGGGCCGGAAGGCAACGCGGGTGGAAGCGGCTTGCGGGGGCGGGGGGAGGGTGCTTCTGTGGGAGGTTGGCGCGGAGCGGGCGCCCGGGAGGGCCGGATGGTGCAGCGGCAGGCGCAGGGGGCGTGGGAGACGGGGGCGGGAGTCGGACGGCTGCGGGCGCGGCCGGGGGCGGGACAGCCGCCGCCGCTGGAGTCGCCGCCGACGGGCTCCCGGCCGCTCGGGCTCGAGCGGGTGCGCGACGGGCTCCTGCACGTGCCGCCGGGGTACGATGCCGCCCTCCCGGCGCCGCTCGTCGTCATGCTCCACGGGGCGGGGGGCGACGCGCCGAACGTGCTGGGCGCCCTCGCCGGCCTCGCCGACCGCCACGGGCTCCTGCTCCTCCTCCCCGACTCGCGCGGCCCCACCTGGGACGTGATCGCCGGCGGCTGGGGCCCCGACGTCGCCTTCCTCGACCGGGCGCTCTCAGCGGTCTTCGAGGAGTACGCGGTGGACCCCGCGCGGCTCGCCGTCGCCGGCTTCTCCGACGGCGCCTCCTACGCCCTCTCGCTCGGCCTCGCCAACGGCGATCTCTTCACCCACGTCGTCGCCTTCTCGCCCGGCTTCGCCGCGCCCCCGTCGCGGCACGGCGCCCCGCGCGTCTTCGTCTCCCACGGCACCGCCGACCGCGTCCTCCCGATCGACCGCTGCAGCCGCCGGCTCGTCCCGCGCCTCGAGGCCGACGGGTACGACGTGACCTACCGGGAGTTCCCCGGCGGGCACGCGATCCCGCCGGCGGTGGCGGCGGCGGCGGTGGGGTGGCTGGGCGGACGGGCGGTCGAGGGTGATGCCTGACCGCCCTCGACCGCCAGCGGCCGCCTCACCGAAACCCTCCCGCGTGCATCACCACGCACATCTCGTGGAACGTCCGGTGGGGCCCGCAGGCGGCGCCGGCGACGCGGACCTCCGGGTCGAGGATGTTGCGCCGGTGGCCGCGGCCGGGGACGCCGTCGTCGACGACGAGGCCGACGACGACCTCGCGCGCGGTGGTGGCGCCGTACATGATGTTCTCGGTGAGCCGGTCGAGCCACTCGCCGTGGCGCGCGGCCCGGGTCGCGGGCGAGCTGCCGTCGAAGCCGACGTGGCCGGTGGTCCCCGCCTTCCCCTGGTCGCGCACGTGCTCGGCCGCGGCGCGCGTGAGGCCCTTCGCCGGCGCGAGCGGCGGGAGCGGCGCCGTCCGGCGGAGGACGCGGATCGCCTCCTCGATCGCCGCGGCGCCCTCCTGGGTGACGAGGTCGCTGGGCTGGTCGGGCCGGCGGAAGAGGCGGCCGTCGAACTGCGGCAGCATCGCCTCGAGGAGCTTCGCGTAGCCCGCCGGGTCGGTACGGACGCGGTTCACCTCGGCGAGGACCGCCGTGGCGAGCCGCGCGTCGTCGCTCGTCGCGCTCGCGGCGTCGCGTGGCTCGAGCGACGACGCGCGGCTCGCACCGGCGCCGGCCGCCGGCGCCTCGGGTCGTGGCGAGGGCGCCGGCACCGCGGCCCGCCCGCAGCCGAGCGTGCCGGCGACGATCAGGAGCGCCGTGGAGAGCGTGGGGAGTGGGAGCACGCCGGATTCTACCAACCGGGACGCGGAGCCCGGGAGTGGGTCACCCTCGGGAGGACGCGATGAATGCACTCTCCGTCGAACTCGAGCCCGCGCGTCACCGCTGGGTGGCGCGGCTGCCGGCGGGCGAGGCCGAGATCGTCTACGCGCCCGTGGCCGACGGCGTCGTCGAGCTGCAGCACACTTACGTGCCGCCCGCCGCGCGCGGCGATCACGTCGGCGACGCGCTCGTGCGCGCCGTGCTCGCGGACATCCGCGCCCGCGGCTGGCGCGCGCGCGTCACCTGTCCCTACGTCGGCGCCTGGCTCCGCCGCCATCCGGAGGCGCGCGACGTCGTCGTGCCGTGAGTGGTCGCGTCGGGGGAGCTTCAGTGGAACTGGAAGTGGTAGCCCACGCCGCCGCCGACGTCGATGCCGCGCCAGCTGCGCCGGCCGCCGAGGCCGTCCTCGAAGAAGTGCTGCCAGCGGTAGCTCGCGCCGGCGGTGAGGTCGAAGGCGCGGCTCACGTGCCAGGCGAGCCCCGCCCCGCCGGCGAGCGCGATGCCGGGGACGAAGTCCGTCGTGCTCGCCTCGGCCGCCGTGCCGGGCGCATCGATGCGCTCCGCGATGCCGAGGGCGAAGCCGGCGCTGCCGCGCAGGAAGGGCTCGAGCGCGGCGGTGGGCCGCGTGAAGGGGAAGGCGCGGAGACTGGTGAGCTGGGTGACGACGTAGCTCGTCACCTCGCTCGCCGCGAGCCCCGTGACGGCGTCCGCCGGCCGCCGCTCGCGGCGGCGCCAGAAGACGACCGACTGCTCGAGCGCGAGGTGCAGATCGAGCCCATGCGCGTAGGAGGCCTCGATCAGCGGAAACCCGCTCGCATTTCCGCCCGCCGGCACGGTGTCGTCCTGCACCCGCCAGCTCCCGGCCACGGCGCCGATCCCGCTCCGCATTCCCCGCACCCGCGCCTCCAGCACCGCCTCCCCGAGCCCCACCGTATCGCGCTGCTGCGCCGCGAGCGCCGCGAGCGGCGCGCTCGCCGCCCCGAGCGCGATCCCCATCAGCCCCGCACCGACGCCGATCGTCCACACCCTAGCCCCTAGCCCCTAGCCCCTAGCCCCTACTCCACGTCCGTCGGCGCCGTGAGCCGCGCGTCCTCCACCTCGCCGGTGTTGCGCGTGCCGAGCGGCTCGAAGAGGAGCACCTCGGCGTCCGCGTCGTCGTCCGCCACCGGCCGGTGCTCGACGCCCTTCGGCACGACGAGGAGGTCGCCCTCGGCGAGCGCGAGCGTGCGCTCGCGCGCGGGATCGGCCGGGTCGTCGCGCAGCTCCATCCGGAACCGGCCGCGCACGACGAGGAAGAGCTCGTCCGCGTCGGCGTGCTGGTGCCAGAGGAACGGTCCCCGCAGCTTCGCGAGCTTCACCGCCTGGCCGTTGAGCCGCGCGACGAGCTTCGGCCGCCACGGCTCGGCGATGCGCGCGAACGCCTCGGCGAGGTTGGTCTTTTCGAGCGGGGGCATGGAAAGCTCCTCGCTCTCACGCCGGCTGCGGCCGGGCCGTGCCGAGCTCGGCGGGGGCCAGCGCGCCCACGCCGCGCGCGTCGCCGGTCACGCTGCGGCGGTGGTAGTCGATCTGACCGAGGTGATAGGCGAGGTGCGCGGCGAGATGGCAGAGATACTCGCCCGTCTGCACCAGGTGACCCGCGACCGGCACCGGATAGGGATCGTCGAGGCGCGCCTCGGAGAGCGAGGGGAGCGTGTGCTCCACCGCGGCGATCGCGGCGTCGAGCCCCGCCATCAGCTCCGCGCGCGGCACGTCGCGCCGCGCGAACTCGGCGTCGCGGTCGCGCACGTAGCCCGAGTCGCCGAGCACGGCGCCGACGAAGTGCTGGAGGTTGCCGGCCACGTGCAGCGCGAGCGTGCCGGCGGAGTTGGCGAGCCCCGGCGGCTGGCGCCAGACGCTCGCGTCGTCGGGATAGGCCTCGAGCTCGCGGCGCAGCGCGCGGAGCTCGCGGACGAGGAGGGTGCGGACGGCGGCGGCGAGCATGGGGCCTCCGGGGCGGGAGGGCGGGAAGGCGGGAGGGCGGGAGGTGTCGCCCTCGCGGCTACTCGCGTGGGAGTGTGGCCCAGTAGCGGCCGAGGAGACCGCGGTGGGCGAGCGCGGGTGCGGCGGGCGCGGGGGCGAGGCGGCGCCAGGCGGTGGCGTCGGCGTCGGTGACGAGCGCCTCGAGCGAGGGCAGCGGCTCCGGGCCCACCAGCGCGAACGGGTCGAGCGCGTAGTACCACGGCAGCATCCACTCGAGCTCCGTGTCGAGCTCGCCCCGGCGGCAGGCCGCCTCGAGCCGCTGGCGCACCGTGCGCACCGCCTGCTCGGGGAGCTCGGCGAGGCCCGTCGCGGGCGCCGGGAGCACCCCCGCGAGCCAGACGAGCGCCGTGGCGCGCTTGAGCGCCTCGCGCGCGGCGGCGGGGGCGTCGGCGAGCTCGAGCCACTCGACGTAGCTGCCGAAGACCGACGCGTATTCGGCATAGGTGCCTGCCTGCTCGAGCGCGCGGTCGCGCGCGGCGAGGTCGGGGCCCGCCTGCGCGCCCACCGCCTCGACCTCGCGGGCGAGCCGGTCCTCCCAGGCGGCGAGCTCCTCGAGCGTGATCACGACCGCGCGGGCAGGGGCGGCGGCGTCAGCGCGCGAGCCGCTCGAAGTGGTGCGTGCGCAGCTTCGCCAGCTTCGGCGCGATCACCACGGCGCAGTAGGGCTGCTGCGCGTTGCGGGCGTAGTAGTCCTGGTGGTAGCGCTCCGCCGGCCAGAAGGCGTCGAGCGGCTCGATCGCGGTGACGAGCGGCGCGTCGTGCACGCCCGCGCGCTCGAGCTCGGCGATCTTGCGCTCGGCCTCGGCGCGCTGCTCGGCGTTGTGGGGGAAGATGGCGGAGCGATACTGCGTGCCGACGTCCGCGCCCTGCCGGTTCAGCGTCGTCGGATCGTGGATCGTGAAGAAGACGTCGAGGAGATCGCCGTAGGTGATGACCGAGGGGTCGAAGGTCACCTGCACGACTTCGGCGTGCCCCGTGTCGCCGCCGCAGACCTGCTCGTAGGTAGGATTCGAGGTGTGCCCGCCCGCGTAGCCCGACTCGACCTTCTCGACCCCGCGCAGCTGCCGGAACGCGGCATCGAGGCACCAGAAGCACCCGCCGCCCAGCGTCGCCACCTCGCGGCTCCTCGCGCCGCCCTGTCGTAATCCTGCGTTGGTACCCATGCCTCGAACGCTACCCAACCCCTCCCCGCCAGTCCATCCTCCGCCTCCTCCTCACCCTCCCGCCGTCCCGCCCTCTCCCGCCGTCCCGCCCACGTTTTCGGCCACCACGGTCGCGATCGACGCGCCCACCCGGAGCCCGTACCCCAGCGCCAGGTGGAACATCGCGTCCCCCGGCTCGCGCGTGCCGAGGAGCTGCTCGGCGTGGAGGCGGAGCCACTGCCGCGCGTCGTCCGAGCGGCGCATCGTCGCGTGCGCCGCGGCGATCCAGGTGCGGAAGCTCCCCTGCGCGAGCAGCGTCCGGCCGTAGTACGCCTCCATCGCCGCGAGCAGCCGGTCGTGCGCCGGCGTGCCGAAGCGGTGCTCGACGGCCATCAGCTCGAGCGTGGCGCGGAGACTCAGGACGACCTGGAGCACGCCGTTGATCGTCACGCCCTCGGGGAGGGTGCCCGCTTCGCCCAGCGCGCGACAGATCTCCTGCGCGGCGACGAAGCAGTCGTGGCCCAGGTTGTGGGCGAGCGCCTCGCCGTGCTCGGCGAGGAACGCCTCGGCGGTGGGGGGAACCGATGGGGTCAGCGGGACGCCGGGTGCCCGGCCGCGGTGCCGATGGCGCGGCGGCGCCAGACCTGGGCGAGCACGTCCTCGAGCCCCGCGCGCAGGCGCTGCTCGTCGTCGGGGCTGATCTGGCGGCCGTCGAAGCGGTCGTTGAGGAGACCGGTCCACTCGATCGCCGGGCTGTACTCGGGCATCGGGCGGAACTCGAAGGCGAGCCAGTGCTCGCGCCCGTCCCAGACGAGCTGGAGCAGCTCGCCGCCGCGGCGGAAGGTGGCCATCCGGCTCCCGAAGCGGCCGACCGCCACCGCCTCCTCGGCCGGCACGAAGCCGTGCGGCGCGGAGGCCGTGCGGATCAGCTCGGCGAAGCCGGCGAAGAAATCGTCGAAGGGGACCATGGACACGACGCGGGTTGGAGAGGGGGTTCCCCCTAACCTAACCCGCGGACCCGGGCGCGGGAGAGGGTGCGCCCGTCCGGGCCTCGGCCGGCTCCCACGCCACCACGTCGCCCACGGCGATGGGGCCGCCCGCGAGCACCTCCGCGAACGCCCCGCCGCCCCAGTCGGGGCGCATCGCGGCCTGGAGTCCCGGCCACGCCTCGTCCATCCGCTCGCACGGCTTCGTCTCGCCCGTGATGCGGAGCCGCACGGCCGCGGGGCCGGCGCCGATGCGCAGCACGCGCCCGCGCGAGTCGCGCAGGTCCACGCCGCGGAGCAGCAGGTTCGCGCGCCGCGCCACGGGCGGCACGGCCGCCGCGGTGACGCCGAGCTCGCCGAGGAGCCGCTCCCACGTCTCGCGCGCGATGAGCGTCACCTGCCGCCGGCGGCTGCGGTCCACGCTGCCTGCGAGCCCCTGGCCCGCGACGGCCTCGGCCCGCGCGACCGGGTCCATCGGGCCGCGATGCGCGCGCTTGAGCCAGATCGCCTCGAGGCGGGCGGGCGCGGGGCCCGTGTCACTCATGGCGCGGCCACCGCCGCGAGATCGGCCGGCAACGCGAAGCGCCAGACACGGAGCGGGCCGTTCGCGGCGACCACGTAGAGCGCGGGCCCGAGGCTGCGGATGAGCACGCCCTTGTAGCAGGTCACGGGACAGGCCGGCGCGTCGGCCGGCACACCGAGCTTCGCGACGGGCCGGAGGTCGTCGCGCCGCAGCACGAGGACCGCGGGGCGGGCGGAGTCGCCGACGACCTCGGTGACGCCGGCATAGAGGAGCGGCTGCTCCGGGTCGAACGCGAGGCCGAAGAGAAGCCGCTGGCTCGCGAAGACCGTGTCGCGCAGCACCTCGCCGGTCGCCGCGCGGACCAGGGTGACGCGGCCGGGACCGTCGAACGCGATGGGGGTGCCGCCCAGCGCCAGGAGCTCGCCGTCGGGGCTGAAGTCCGCGCCGAGGACGGTGCGGACGCCCGCCACGTGATAGGCGAGCCGGCCCGAGGGCACATCGAACACCGGCGCCCCGGCCTCGTCGTAGTCCACCCGGATCGTGGCCCGGTCGCCGCGCGGCGACATGTGGACGCCTTCCGTCTCCTCGGCCCGCTCGAAGGAGGGTCCGGCGGGCGAGGAGACGGTGAACTGGTGGTGCGAGCTCGCGAACCAGGTGTCGGGGCCGAGCTCCATGAGCTGCCGGAAGAACGATACCCCCGGGTGCGTACTGACCCGGCGCGGCGTGGGCCACGGCGTCCACGCCTCCACGGTGTCGCTCGCGACCGGCTTCAGCAGGAAGACGCCGGGCCGGTAGCTCACGCCCGGGCCGCGCACGACGTCCCACGGCACCGGCGGTCCGAACGCGGTGACGGTGCGCGTGTCGAGCTGGTACACGCCCGCCCGCCGCTCCGCGTTGGGCCCGCCGCCGACGGCGATCACCGCGGGATGCCCGCCGACATGATACGGCAGCAGGTCCCAGGTGACCTCGCCCGGCAGGGTGAACGCGTCCGTGAACCCCGCCACCTGCATCGGCGCGAACTGGTGACGCACCCCGTCGAGCTCCAGCGCGAGCGGGACCGTGCCGGCGCGCAGCGCCGGGAGCCGGCCGCCCAGCGTCGTGTCGTCGAGCCGATAGGTGAGGAGCGGGAGCGTGTCGTGGACCCAGAGCCGGGGCGCGCGCGCGGACTGCGCGAGCGCCCCGCGAAGATCGGCGCCGTGCACACGGACCTCACCCTCGCTCCACGCCACTCGCGGACTCGTGAGCGTGAGCCCGAGGTCCGAAGGCGCCTCGGGCGGGTGACAGGCGCCCAGCACGGCGAGCGCGAGCGCCCCGCCGGCGACGGCGGCGTGGATCCGACGAACAGTCGGCATGGGCATGGGGATTTGAGGGTCGGCGACGTCGAGCGGCGGGCGCCCGGGTGAGCACCCGGTCCTGCCGGAACCGCGACTCCTGCTGCGTGACGTTACGCCCGCCGTCAGGCGGTGTCCAGATCGTCGATCGTGCGCGCTCAGGCCGCGTCCGGAT
>DASTSO010000079.1:0-7831 GCA_035760645.1 Gemmatimonadales bacterium | reverse complement strand
ACGTAGAGCTCGCCGCCGGCGGCCTTGAACTCCGCCGCCTTGCGTTCCATCCCGGCGGCGGCCTCCGCCTCGGCGTCCAGCCTGGCGGCGTAGTCGCGCACGTCCTGCGTGATCTTCATCGAGCAGAACTTCGGCCCGCACATCGAGCAGAAGTGCGCGACCTTGGCCCCCTCGGCGGGGAGCGTCTCGTCGTGGAAGGCGCGCGCCGTGACGGGATCGAGGGCGAGGTTGAACTGGTCGTTCCAGCGGAACTCGAAGCGCGCCTTCGAGAGCGCGTCGTCCCACCGGCGCGCGCGCGGGTGCCCCTTGGCGAGGTCGGCGGCGTGGGCGGCGATCTTGTAGGCGATCACCCCCGCCTTCACGTCGTCGCGGTTCGGCAGGCCGAGGTGCTCCTTCGGCGTCACGTAGCAGAGCATCGCGGTGCCGTACCAGCCGATCATCGCCGCGCCGATGGCGCTGGTGATGTGGTCGTAGCCCGGGGCGATGTCGGTGGTCAGGGGGCCCAGCGTGTAGAACGGGGCTTCCTTACACCACTCGAGCTGCTTCTCCATGTTCTCCTTGATGAGATGCATGGGGATGTGGCCCGGCCCCTCGTTCATCACCTGCACGTCGTGGCGCCACGCGATCTCGTTGAGCTCGCCCTGGGTCCGGAGCTCGGCGAACTGCGCCTCGTCGTTCGCGTCGGCGATCGAGCCGGGCCGCAGCCCGTCGCCGAGGGAGAACGAGACGTCGTAGGCGGCCATGATCTCGCAGATCTCGGGGAAGTGCGTGTAGAGGAAGTTCTCCTTGTGGTGCGCGAGGCACCACTTGGCGAGGATGGAGCCGCCGCGCGAGACGATCCCCGTGACGCGCTTCGCCGTGAGCGGCACGTAGCGCAGCAACACGCCGGCGTGCACGGTGAAGTAGTCCACCCCCTGCTCGCACTGCTCGATGAGCGTGTCGCGGTAGATCTCCCAGGTGAGGTCCTCGGCGACGCCGCCCACCTTCTCGAGCGCCTGGTAGATCGGCACCGTGCCGATGGGCACGGCCGAGTTGCGGAGGATCCACTCGCGGGTCTCGTGGATGTTCTTGCCCGTGGAGAGGTCCATCACCGTGTCGGCGCCCCAGAGCGTGGCCCAGCGCAGCTTCTCGACCTCGTCGTCGATCGAGCTCTTCACGGCGGAGTTGCCGATGTTGGCGTTGATCTTGACGTGGAAGGCGCGGCCGATCGCCATCGGCTCGAGCTCGGGGTGGTTGATGTTGGCCGGGATGATGGCGCGGCCGCGCGCCACCTCGTCGCGCACGAACTCCGCGGGCATCCCCTCGCGCAGCGCGACGAACTCCATCTCGGGGGTGATCTCGCCCCGGCGGGCGTAGTGGAGCTGGGTGACACAGCCGCGGCCGCGGAGCCGCGGGCGCACGAGCCCGGCAGGGATGAGGTCGGGGCGCGCGGGCTGGTGGGGGCGCGCGACCGTCTCGACCCCGCGCGCCTGGATCCAGGCGCGGCGCAGCGGCGGCAGCCCCTCGCGCACGTCGAAGCCCTGCGGGCCGCTCGGATCGTAGACCTGCAGCGGCGGCTCGCCGCCCGAGAGGGCGATCTCGCGCACCGGGACGCGCACGCCGCGCGGGCCCTCGAGGTAGACCTTGGTGGAGTTGGGGAAGGCTTCCGTGAAGGTGGAAGCGGGGACGGGCGGAACGGCGGAAGACGGGGCCATCGCGGTTCTTCTCCCGGGTCGGGGGACCCTTGGGGGCGAGGCGATGGGAGGACGCGCGAGCCGGACGGCACGATCGGTCGAACGCGGGGACCGAACGGATGTGGGGCGCGCCGCGCTCCCTTCGCCGGTATCAGCCGGATCAGGTTCCAAGGGTACGCTCTCAATCCCGGCCGGCGCCGGCCACGGCCGGCGCCGGCCGGGATGCCCCTGGCGGCACCCGAACGTTAAGAACGCCGGGCGCAGGGGTCAACGCGCGGGCTTGACTCCCTCCGCCCGGGGGCGAGATTGCCTCCGGTGAGCCTGCCCTCCCCCGACGCCGTCGCCGCCGCGCTGCGGCGGCCCGAGCGCCTCGAAGCCCTGCGCCGCAGCGGGCTGCTCGACGCGCCCCCGGAGGCTGCCCTCGAGCGGCTGACCCAGCTCGCCGTCCGGCTGCTCGACGCGCCCATCGCGCTCGTATCCCTCCTCGACGCCGACCGGCAGGTCTTCGCCAGCTGCGCCGGCCTTCCCGAGCCGTGGGCCGCCGAGCGGCGGACGCCCCTCACGCACTCCTTCTGCCAGTACACCGTCACCCTCGCGGGCCCGCTGGTCGTCGCCGACGCGCGGGCGCACCCGGTGCTGCGCGAGAACCGGGCGATCCCCGACCTCGGCGTGGTAGCCTACGCCGGGGTGCCGCTCGCGACGCGCGGGGGCGAGGTGCTGGGCACGCTCTGCGTCCTCGACCGCCGCCCGCGGCAGTGGAGCGAGCAGGACCTCGCGGTGCTGAGCGACCTGGCCGGACTGGCGGTGAGCACGATCGAGCTGCGCGCCGAGATCGCGGCGCGGCGGGAGACGGAGGCGCGCTTCGACGCGCTCTTCCACGCCTCGGCGGTGGGCAAGGCGCTCGTGGCGCCCGACGGCCGCCTGCTCGACGTGAACGCGAGCCTGTGCGCGATGCTGGGCTACACGCACGCCGAGCTCGTGGGCCGCACCGCCGCCGAGCTGACGCACCCGGACGACCTGGCCGAGACCCGGCGCTGCTTCGAGGACCTGCGGTCGG
Organism: Gemmatimonadales bacterium; assembly: GCA_035760645.1. Taxonomy (GTDB): domain Bacteria; phylum Gemmatimonadota; class Gemmatimonadetes; order Gemmatimonadales; family GWC2-71-9; genus DASSTY01. Next base: position 5,101 of record DASTSO010000079.1, on the reverse strand, counting down.
GCCGCAGCACCCGCTGCCGGCAGGAGAAGCGGTATCTGCGCGCCGATGGCCGCGTGGTCTGGGCGCAGGTCGAAGCGGTGGGCGTGCCCGACGCGAGCGGGGCGGCGCGCTACATGCTCTCGGAGGTGCGCGACCTCACCGAGCGCAAGCAGGCCGAGCTGGAGCTGCGGGAGGCGGAGGCGCAGTTCCGCAGCCTCACCGAGCAGTCGCTGGTGGGGATCTACCGCATCGAGGCGGGGCGCTTCACCTACGCCAACCCGCAGCTCGCCGACACCTTCGGCTACACCGTGCCCGAGCTGCTGGCGCTCCCCTCCTACCTCGAGCTGGTGCACCCGGACGATCGCGCGATGCTGGAGGCCCGCATCCGCCGCCGGCTCGAGGGCGAGCGCCTGGCCGGCCCGACGGCGTTCCGGGGCGTGCGGCGCGACGGCACGGTCGTCGAGGTCGAGGCGCACGGCGGCGCGGTGCGCCTCGAGGACGGCCGCCCGGTAGCGGTGGGCACGCTGCTCGACGTCACCGGGCAGCGGCGCGCCGAGGCGGAGCTGCGCGCCTCGGAGGCGGAGCTGCGCGCGGTGCTCGAGGCGATGAGCGAGGTGATCATCGTCCTGGACGACGAGGGGCGCTACCTCAAGGTGGTCCCCGGCGCGCACCACGACGTCATCATCCCGCCGGAGGCGCTCCTGGGCCGCACGGCGCACGAGGTGTTCCCGGCCGAGCTCGCCGACCGCTTCGTCGGCTGGGTGCGCGAGGCGCTCGCGCGCCGCGATCTCGTGACCGCCGAATACGCACTTCCCATGGGCGACCACGAGGCCTGGTTCGCCGCGGCGATCACGCCGCTCGACGAGCACCGGGTGCTCCTGGTGGCGCGCGACATCACCGAGCGGCGGCACGCCGAGGAGGCGCTGCGCCGCAGCGAGGAGCGCTACCGGACGCTCGTCGCCGCCAGCGCGCAGATCGTCTGGTCGGGCGGGCCGCACGGGGAGTGGACCGAAACGGGCTGGGCGGCCTGGGCGGCGTTCACCGGCCAGACCACGCCGCCCACCGGCGAGGCGACCTGGGCGGCGGTGATCCACCCCGACGACCGGGCGGCGGCCCTCGACGTCTGGCACCGCGCGATGGCCGAGCCGCGCGCGTTCGAGGTCGGATACCGGCTGCGGCATCACAGCGGCGAGTGGCGCGACGTGCTGGTGCGCGGCGTGCCGCTGCGCGACGCCGACGGGCGGGTGCGCGAGTGGATCGGCACCATCACCGACGTCACCGAGCAGGTGCGCGCCGAGGCGGCGCTGCGCGCGAGCGAGGCGCAGCTGCGGCAGGCGCAGAAGATGGAGGCGGTGGGCCAGCTCGCCGGCGGCGTGGCCCACGACTTCAACAATCTCCTCGCGGCGATCGCGGTGAACTGCGCGCTCCTGCAGGGCACCGTCGGCACGGGGCCGGGCGCGGAGGAGGTGGAGGAGATCCGCCGCGCGGCCGAGCGCGCCTCGCTGCTCACGCGCCAGCTGCTCACCTTCAGCCGCAAGCAGGTGGTGCAGCCGCAGGTGGTGGACCTCAACCGCCTGGTGAGCGAGGCGCTGCTCCTCATCGAGCGGCTGCCGGGCACCGACATCGCCGTCGAGCTGGAGCTCGAGCCGGGGCTGGGCACGGTGCGCGCCGACCCCGGCCAGCTCACGCAGGTGCTGATGAACCTCGCCGTCAACGCGCGCGACGCGATGCCCGACGGCGGCCGGCTGCGCATCCGCACCACCAACGTCGCGGCGGAGGGCCAGCCCTGGGTCGCGCTCGCCGTGAGCGACACGGGCGTGGGGATGGACGCCGAGACCCAGGCGCGCATCTTCGAGCCCTTCTTCACGACCAAGCCGCCGGGCAAGGGCACCGGGCTCGGCCTCTCCACGGTCTACGGCATCGTGCAGCAGTCGGGCGGGCACCTCACCGTGGACAGCGCCCCGGGCCGGGGGACGACGATCACCGTCTTCCTGCCGCCCGCGACCGGCGAGCTGCCGGCCGACGGCCGGGCGGCGCCGCCGAAGCTGCCGAGCGGCTCGGAGACGGTGCTCCTCGTCGAGGACGAGACGTCGGTGCGCAACTCGGTGCGGCGGCTGCTGGCGCACCACGGCTACCGGGTGCTCGAGGCGCGGAGCGGCGCCGAGGCCCTGGCGCGCTTCGCCGAGGAGGGCGAGCACATCGGCCTGCTCGTCACCGACATCGTGATGCCGGAGATGAGCGGCCGCCAGCTGGTCGAGCAGCTCCGCGCCCAGCGGCCCGCGCTGCCGGTGCTCTTCATGTCGGGCTACGACGAGGAGGCGGTCACGACGCAGGGCGCGCTGCCGCCGGGCACGGGCTTCATCGCGAAGCCGTTCACCGTCGAGGCGCTGCTGCACGCGGTGCGCGGCGTGCTGGACGCGCGAAGCGCGGCGGCGCGCGATTAACCGGCCGAGCGGCCGGGTGGCTCGCGCGGGCCGCCCCGCGCGTCAGGGCGCGGCGGCGGACGGCGGGACCGGACTCACCTCCCGCCCGGCGCGGCCCTCGCTGCGGCCGTCGTCGAGCGCCTCGCGCACGCGTCGCGCGAGGACCTCGGGCAGGAAGGGCTTCTGCACGTACCCGACGCCCGGGCCGAGCCCGGCGGTCTGCACGGTGGCGCTGTCGGTGTAGCCGGACACGAAGAGCACCCGCATCTCCGGCCGCTCGCCCGCGAGCAGCTCGGCGAGCTGGGGTCCCGTGCGGCCCGGCATCATCACGTCGCTCAGCAGCAGGTCGATCGGGCCGGCGTGCGCCCGCGCGAGCCGCAGCGCGGCGTCGGCGTCCGCCGCCGTGAGCACCGTGTAGCCGCGCGCCGTGAGCACCCGGCGCGCGAGCTCGCGCACCGACGTTTCGTCCTCCACCAGCAGGATCGTCTCCGTCCCGCCCGCGCCGCCGCCCGTCCCGCCGCCCGCCCCGCGCGCCTCGCGCCCCTCGCGCGCCTCGCGCCCCTCGCGCGCCTCGCCCGGGGCGGGGAGCGGCTGGCCGGTCGCGGCCTCGACGCGCGGCAGGTAGACGTGGAAGCGCGTGCCCTGCCCCGGCCGGCTCCAGACGCTGATCGCCCCGCCCGCCTGCCGCACGATGCCGTAGACCGTGGCGAGGCCGAGACCGGTGCCCTTGCCCACCTCCTTGGTGGTGAAGAAGGGCTCGAAGATGCGCGCCTGGGTCTCGGCGTCCATGCCGGCGCCGGTGTCGCTCACCGTGAGGCGCACGTACGCGCCGGGCGACAGGTCGGCGCTCTCGCGCACGATCGCCTCGGCGTCGATCGTGGCGTTCGCGGTCTCGAGCGTGAGCGTGCCGCCCTCGGGCATGGCGTCGCGCGCGTTGACGACGAGGTTGACGACGACCTGCTCGAGCTGGCCGGGATCGGCGCGCACCGCGCCCAGCGCGGGGTCGCGCCGCGTCACGAGCGTCACGCGGTCGCCGAGGAGCCGCTCGAGCATCCCGGCGAGCCCGCCCACGAGGTCGTTGAGGTCCACGATCGTCGGCGCGATCACCTGCTTGCGGCTGAAGGCGAGGAGCTGGCGCGTCAGGCCCGCGGCGCGCTGCCCGGCGGCGCGGATCTCCTCGAGGTCGGCGCGGTGCGGATCGTCCGGCGGCAGCTCGGCGAGCACCAGATCGCTGATGCCGAGGAGCGTGGTGAGCAGATTGTTGAAGTCGTGGGCGATCCCGCCGGCGAGCCGGCCCACCGCCTCCATCTTCTGCGCCTGCCGCAGCTGCTCCTCGGTGCGCCGCAGCGCGGCCTCCGCCTCGCGCCGCTCGGTGAGGTCGCTCAGCGCGCCGATCACGCGCACCGCGCGGCCCCGCTCGTCGCGCAGGATGAAGCCGCGCTCGGCCACCTCGGCCCAGCTGCCGTCGGCCCGGCGGAAGCGGTACTCGCCGTGCCAGACGCGGGCGCGGCCCGCGAGGGCGGCCTTCTGGCTCGCCTGCACCCGCGCGAGGTCGTCGGGATGCACCCGGCGGGTCCAGGCGTAGGGATCGTCGGCGAAGTCCCCCTCCTCGTAGCCGAAGAGCGTGATGCCCACGCCCCACCAGGTGCGGTCGGCGGCGACGTTCCAGTCGTAGACCGCGTCGTTCGTGGCCTGGGCGAGCGCGGCGAAGCGCTCCTCGCCCGCGCGGATCGCGGCCTCGGCCTGCTTGCGCTCGGTGACGTCCTCGACCAGGCCGATCCCGCCCTGCACCTCGCCGCGTGCGTCGCGCAGCGGGGCGAGGCGGACGTGCACCATGAGCTCGCCGCCGCCGGTCGCGGGCCGGTACGGGCCCTCGTACTCCGACGATTCGCCCTCGAGCACGGCGCGCAGGGCGGGCACGGCGCGGCCGTCGCGCAGGGCGGTGAGATCGAAGTCGCGCACCTGGTCGCGCGTGGCGCGCACGATGCGCAGCAGCGCGGCGTTGCACTCGGTGAGGTGGAGCGTGCGGTCGTAGAGGAAGACGCCGATCGGCGTCTGGTCGAAGAGCGCGCGGTAGCGCTCCTCGCTCGGGCGCAGCGCCTCCTCGGTGCGGCGCCGCTGGGTCACGTCCTCGGCGATGCCGATCACCCCCCGCACCGCGTCGTGCGCATCGCGCAGCGGCGCGACCCAGGCCCGCACGTGGACGATGCTGCCGTCGCGGCGGCGCCGCGCCGTGTCGTAGCTCAGCCCCTCGCGCGCCTGCAGGAGCGCGGCCCGGATCGCCGTCGCGTCCGCCTCGCTGCTGAGCCGCTCGCCCGGGGTCGCGCCGCCGATCACCTCCGCAGCCCGCCAGCCCGACATGCGCTCGGCCGCGGGGTTCCACTCGACGATGCGCCCCTCGGCATCGTAGGTCACGATGGCGAGGGGCGAGCCCTGCACCACGGCGCGCTGGGTCTCGAGTGTGGCGCGCAGCCGCTCGAGCGTCGCCCGGCGCTCGAGGGTGACGGCGCCGAGCACGAGGGCGATGAAGCTGATCACGCCCAGCAGGATCTGGAGGTTGGCGACGGTGTGGTGGGGCGTGCCCGCGCTGAGCGGCCACGCGCCGGCGCGCAGCGACCACCAGGAGAAGACCGCCGCCAGCGCGGCGGCGAGCGTGCCGCCGCGGAGCCCGAAGCGCAGGGCGAGCCACATCACCGCGG
>DASTSO010000078.1:0-4491 GCA_035760645.1 Gemmatimonadales bacterium | reverse complement strand
CTCCAGCCGGCGGGTGATCTCGTCGGCCGTCTGCGGGCGGTCGGCGGGGCGCTTCTCGAGGCACTGCATGACGAGCGCGCCGAGTGCGGGGGGCACCGCGGGCCGGCGCCGGGTCACCGGCTCGGGCGCCTGGGTGACGTGCGCGACGAGGACCTGCTGGGCCGACGGCCCCGTGAACGGCGGCTCGCCGGTGAGCATCTCGTAGGCCATCACGCCGAAGGCGTAGATGTCCACCCGCTGGTCGCTCGCCGGATCGGCGGAGGCCTGCTCGGGCGCCATGTAGGCGGGCGTGCCGAGCGCGACGCCGGTGGTGGTGAGCGACGGCCGGCCCCCGCCCGCTTCCGGGGCGCCCGCCTCGCTCACCGCCTTGGCGACGCCGAAGTCCATCACCAGCGCGTGGCGGCCCGTGAGCATCACGTTGTCGGGCTTGATGTCGCGGTGGACGACGCCGTGCGCGTGCGCGTAGGCGAGCGCGTCGGCCACCTCGCCGAGGATGCGGACGACGTCGGGGATCGGGAGCTCGCCGCCGTGCGCGAGCCGCGTGCGGAGCGACTCGCCCTCGACGTACGGCATGACGTAGTAGAGGAAGTCGTCCCCGCCCGCGTCGCGGGCACCCGCGCCGCTGTCGTGCAGCGGCAGGATGTGCGGATGCTGCAGGCGCGCGGCGACGCCGATCTCGCGCAGGAAGCGCTCGGCGCCGAGACTGGCGGCGAGGTCGGGCCGGAGCACCTTCACGGCGACCTTGCGCCGGTGCTTCAGGTCCTCGGCGAGGTACACCGTGGCCATCCCGCCCGCGCCGAGCTCGCGCTCGATCACGTAGCGCTCGGCGAGCGCGGCGCGCAGCCGCTCGGGGACGGCAGCAGTCATTTCAGCCTCCGGCGGGCCGGGGCGGGAGCGGCCACGGCGGCGTGTCCGGACAGAGCCCCTGGCCGAGGCGCGCCAGCACGGCGCGGAAGCGCGGCTCCGGCTTCAGCGGCCCGAACGTGGGATCGCAGCCGAGCGCGATGGCGGTCACATAGAAGGCGCGCTGCCGCGCCGCGCGCTCGAGCGCGGCGAGGGCCGTCTCGCGGTCGCCGAGCGCGAGGCTCGCGACCGCGAGGTCGAAGTCGCGCGCGCCGGCGCGCGAGCGCGCCACCTCGGCCCGCTCGCGCCCGGCCTCGGCCCAGCGGCCGGCGAGCGCGTAGCGCCAGACGCGGTACGCCCGCGCGCTCGGCCCCGCGGAGTCCGCGCGGAAGAAGTGCTCGAACGCCTGCGCGGCGCTGTCGGGCCGCGCCGTGAACGCGAATGCGAGCCCCAGCATCTGGTAGGCGAAGGGCATCGTGGCGTCGAGCTCGAGCGTGCGGTGGGCGGCCGCGACCGCCTCGTCGAACCGCCCGCCGGCGACGAGCGCGCCGGCCAGGTCCGACGCGGCCACCGCCGACAGCGGGTCGAGCTCCACCGCGGCGCGGAGCTCGCGCGCCGCCTCGTCCGTCCGCGCGAGCACCATGAGGTTGCCGCCGTGCCACTGGTGCGCCGTCGCGTTGCGCGGGTCGAGCGCCAGCGTGGCGAGGAATTCCGGCTCGGCCTCGCGGGGACGCCCCTGCACTGAGAGCGCGTTGGCCAGCGCCAGGTGCCCGTCCACCAGCGTCGAGTCGAGCGCCAGCGCATGGCGGGCGACCCGCTCCCCCTCGCGCGCCGACGAGTCGCCGTGCGCCTGCACGTAGCCGGGCAGGATCGAGTAGACCATCGCGAGCCCCGCCCACGCGCGCGCGAACGTCGAGTCGCGCGCGATCGCGTCCTGGAAGGCGGTGACCGCGCGCGTCAGGTTCTCCCCGCCGCGCCGGGCGAAGAGGTACTGGCCCCTGAGGTAGAGGTCGTACGCCTCCTGGTCGCTCGTGCCGCGCCGCGCGACGGCGGGGGCGAGCGCGGCGGGCGCCTGGAGCTTCAGCGCCCGCGCGACGCCGGTGGTGATCGAGTCCTGCGCGGCGGAGAAGTTGCCGTCGGCCGGGAGGACGTAGGTGCCGGTCCACAGCCCCGATTCGTCGGCGACGTTCACGAGATCCACCGTCACGCTGGTGCGGCCCGCGGCGCGGCGCAGCGCGCCCTGCAGCACGAGGCCGACGTCGAGGAGCCGTCCCGCGTCGCGGATCGCGCGGCCCTTCGCGGCCTCGGAGGAGGTGCGCGCCTTGACGCTCACGCCCGGCAGCGTCATGAGCCCGCTGCGCACGTCGTTCGCGAGGCCGTCGGCCACGTAGTCGAGCGCGGTGTCGCGCGCGACGTTGTCGAACGGCAGCACGGCGACGGTGCGCGCCGCGGCGTCGCGGCCGCGGGCCGTGACGAGGCCCCAGCCGCCCGCGGCGGCGAGGGCGAGGAGCGCGGCGCCCCCGGCGAGCCAGCGCGTGCGGCGGCCCCCCGCAGTGCCGGCCCTGCCGCCACCCACGGCGGCGAGCGGCCGGGTCTGCGTCGGCGTCACGCCGCCCGACGGGGTGCCGAGCGGCTCGAGCGCGGCGAGCAGCTCGCCGGCGGTCTGCCAGCGGTCGGCCGGCCGCTTGGCGAGGCAGCGCATCACGACCGCCTCGAGCGCCGGCGAGACGCCGGGCCGATGCCGGCTCAGGGGATCGGGCGCCTGCGTCAGGTGCGCGGCGAGCACCTGCTGCGGGGTCGCGCCGGTGAACGGCGGCCGGCCGGCGAGCACCTCGTAGGCCATCACGCCGACGGCGTAGATGTCGCTGCGCTGATCCACGTGCGGGTCGGCCGCCGCCTGCTCGGGCGACATGTACGCCGGCGTGCCGAGGGCGACGCCGGCGGTGGTGACCTCGCTGCGGCCGCTCGCCTCGCTCACCGCCTTGGCGACGCCGAAGTCGGTGACGAGCGCGTGGCGCCCCGAGAGCATGACGTTGTCGGGCTTGACGTCGCGGTGGACGACGCCGTGCTCGTGCGCGTGCGCGAGCGCGTCCACCACCTCGGTGATCAGTCGGACCGCCTCGGGGATGGGCAGCTCGCCCTCGCGCGCCAGGCGCTCGCGCAGCGAGTGGCCGGCGACGTACGGCATGACGTAGAAGAGAAAGCCGCCGGCGTCGCCCGAATCGAGCAGGGGGAGGATGTGCGGGTGCTGCAGCTCCGCGGCGATCGCGATCTCGCGGAGGAAGCGGGCCGAGCCCAGCGAGGCGGCGAGATCCTCGCGCAGGAGCTTGATCGCGACCCGCCGATGGTGCCGGAGATCCTCGGCCAGCCAGACCGTGGCCATCCCGCCCGCGCCGAGCTCGCGCTCGATGCGGTAGCGGCCCTCGACCGCGGCGGTGAGGCGCTCCAGCACGTCGGGCATCATGTCATTCCCGGGACCTCGGGGAGCCGGCCTTCGATGGCTCTGTCGGGAAGGTGCAGGCCCCCAAGCTAGGGACCGCGCCCGGGGCGCGCCATAGGGCGGCCGGGCGCGGGCCCCGCGCGGGGGCGCCTCAGGCGGTCCCGGCGTCGAGGTGGAAGAGCACGTCCACCGGCACGTCGAGCGCACGGGCGAGTTTGAGGGCGAGGAGCACCGAGGGCACCATCCGGCCCGCCTCGATCGCGTTCACCGAGCGGCGGGTGACGCCGGCCAGATCGGCGAGCTCGCCCTGGGTGAGGTTCCGGATCGCCCGCTGCACCTTCAGCGTGTTCCGCAGCGCCTCGGAGTCCCGCAGCATCCCGCCCCCCGTCACGCGCTCCGCTCCGCGTCGCGCGCGAAGCAGAGGAAGAGCGCGAGCAGCGTGGCGAGGCCGAGGACGCTCGTCGCCACCGCCATCGCCAGCACGGCGCGCAGCGCCGGCAGCCGCGCCAGCCCGAGGGCGAGCGGCACCTGCGCCAGGAGCACGACGACGAACGCCCACCGCAGCGCGCGGTCGAGGCTCGCCCGCCGCCACTCGTCCTGCAGCACCGCCTGCGCCTCGGCGCTGGCCGGGTGCCAGCGGTCGCCCCGCAGCGTCGCCCGCCGCAGCGCGCCGACGGCGATCACGACGGCGCACGGCAGCATCCACCCCGCCTGGCCCATCCAGCGGGCGCCCGTCTCGGGCCGGAGCACCAGCGCCAGCCCCAGCGCGCCGAGCCCGAGCACCAGGCAGAGCGCGATCGCCAGGCTCCCCTGGCTGAACCGGAGATAGCGCTCGGAGCGGGACTCCCGGGCTGCGGACATGCGGGCCTCGTGCGGGGAAGGAAACGGAACGGCGATCGGAACCGACCGATTGTAACCTATGATTCCCATTTTGGCAATGATGCATCTCAAACTGAGAACTCATCGGCGCTCTACGCCGCCACGACGCCGTTCCCTTCCGCAACCAATCACCCACGCTCCCCGTCCTGTCCGGAGACGCAGCCAGCCCCGGCCGCAGCGGCCGGTGCGAGCGTCGAACCGATGGAGACGGGGAGATGACGATGCAACGACGGATCGCGGGTGCCCTCCTGGCGACGCTCCCGCTCTGCGCCGCGCGGGCGCAGACGCCGCTGGTGGATCACCACCAGCATCTCTTCAGCCCCGCCACC
>DASTSO010000077.1:0-24214 GCA_035760645.1 Gemmatimonadales bacterium | reverse complement strand
GCACGTGAAGGTCTACGTCGACAGCCTGCGCGTGGCCACCGTGCCGCAGGTCGACCTCGCGCGCGGCCGCAAGCTGTGGGTGAAGGTGCAGGCCATCCCGGACCAGCCGGTGCTGCTCGGCAACCTCCGCATCGCCGCCGGCGGCAGGGCGCTCTACGACGCGCTCGCGACGAGCGGCCGCGCGGCGACGCAGGGGATCTACTTCGACACCGGCAGCGATCGCATCCGCGGCGAGTCGAGCGGGACGCTGAAGGAGATCGCGACGATGCTCCAGGAGCACGCCGACCTCAACCTCCTCATCGAGGGCCACACCGACAACGTCGGCGCCGCGGCGGCGAACCAGACGCTCTCGGAGAAGCGGGCGGCGGCGGTGAAGGCGGCGCTGGTCTCGACCTACGGCATCGACGCCGCGCGGCTCGCCGCCAAGGGCTTCGGGGCCTCGAAGCCGGCCGCGCCGAACACCACGCCCGAGGGCCGGCAGACCAATCGGCGGGTGGAGCTGGTGAAGCAGTGAGGCGGGGGCCGGAGACGGCCGGCGGCGGTTTCCAAGTGGTTGTGACATAACGGGTTACGGAGGGGTGTTTCGGTTGCGAAACACCCCTCTTTCCATTATCTTTCGGCCTTTCCCGGCAGCACCAGCGGCGCCGCTCGCGGCGTCCTCGAATTCCCGTTTTGAAGCGTGGCCTCATGACCGCACCGAACTCGCGCGAACGCATCCTGCCCCGGCTGATCGAAGAGGAGATGCAGCAGTCGTTCATCAACTACTCGATGAGCGTCATCGTCTCCCGCGCCCTTCCGGACGTCCGGGACGGGCTGAAGCCGGTGCACCGGCGCATCCTCTACTCGATGAGCGAGCTGGGCCTGGTGCCCGGCCGGCCGTACAAGAAGTCGGCGACGGTCGTCGGCGACGTGCTGGGCAAGTACCACCCGCACGGCGACAGCTCGGTCTACGACGCGCTCGTGCGCATGGTGCAGGACTTCTCGCTGCGCTACCCGCTGGTGGACGGCCAGGGGAACTTCGGCTCGGTCGACGGCGACCCGGCGGCGGCCTACCGCTACACCGAGGCGCGCCTGACGCGCATCGCGGTGACGATGCTGGAGGACATCGACAAGAACACCGTCGATTTCCAGTCGAACTTCGACGACCGGCTGCAGGAGCCGACGGTGCTGCCGTCGAAGATCCCGAACCTGCTCGTCAACGGCAGCTCGGGCATCGCGGTCGGCATGGCGACGAACATCCCGCCGCACAACCTGCGCGAGGTGGCGAAGGCGGTGGAGATGGTGGTGGACAACCCCGAGGCCACCATCGGCGACCTCCGCAAGGTGATCAAGGGCCCCGACTTCCCCACCGGCGCCTACATCTACGGGCGCGAGGGGATCAAGGAGGCCTACGAGACCGGCCGCGGCCGCGTGATCATGCGGGCGCGGGCGCAGATCGAGGAGAAGGAGTCGACGGGCCGCTCGCAGATCGTCGTCACCGAGCTGCCGTACCAGGTGAACAAGGAGAACCTGGTGCGCGCGATCGCCGAGCTGGCGACCGAGAAGAAGATCGACGGGATCTCGGGCGTCAACGACGAGTCGGACAAGGACGGCAACCGCGTCGTCATCCAGCTCAAGCGCGACGCGATCCCGCAGGTGGTGCTGAACCAGCTCTACAAGCACACCAACATGCAGTCCACCTTCGGCGTCATCATGCTGGCGCTCGTCAACGGCGCGCCGAAGGTGATGAACCTCAAGGAGCTGCTCACGCACTTCGTGGATCACCGCCACGAGGTCATCGTCCGCCGGACGCAGTTCGACCTCGACGCGGCGCTGGCGCGCGAGCACATCCTCGAGGGCCTGAAGATCGCCGTCGACAACATCGACGAGGTCATTCAGATCATCCGCAGCTCGGAGGACACCCCCGAGGCGGATCGGCGGCTGCAGGCGCGCTTCGGGCTCTCCGAGAGGCAGACCGAGGCGATCCTCAACATGCGCCTCGCCAAGCTCACCGGCCTCGAGATCGAGAAGCTGGAGGCGGAGCTCAAGGAGGTGCGCGCCATGATCGCCGACCTGCGCGGGATCCTGGCGAGCCGCGACCGCCGGATGAGCATCCTCAAGGAGGAGATGCGCGAGGTCGTCGACAAGTTCGGCGACGAGCGCCGCACCGAGATCGTCGCCGACCAGGGCGACTTCACGGTGGAGGACCTGATCGCCGAGGAGGACATGGTGATCACCGTCTCGCACACCGGCTACATCAAGCGCATCCCGGTCTCGAGCTACCGGAAGCAGCGCCGCGGCGGCCGCGGGCTCACGGGCACCGACCTGAAGGAAGACGACTGGGTCGAGCACCTGTTCGTGGCGAGCACGCACGACTACCTGATGTTCTTCACCACCAACGGCCAGGTCTACTGGCTCAAGGTGCACGAGATCCCGCAGGGCAGCCGGGCGAGCCGCGGCAAGCCGGTCGTCAACTGCATCGCCATCAAGCCGGGCGAGCAGATCGCGGCGCTGGTGCCGGTGCGCGAGTTCAGCGACGACAAGTGCCTCATCTTCGCCACCCGCCGCGGGACGGTGAAGAAGACGGTGCTCTCGGCCTACGGCAACGTGCGCTCGACCGGGCTCAACGCGATCAACATCGAGGAGGGCGACGAGCTGATCGACGTGCAGATCTGCGACGCGAGCAGCGACATCGTCCTCGCCACCCGGCGCGGGATGAGCATCCGCTTCCACCAGTCGGACGTGCGCGACATGGGCCGCGCGACGACGGGCGTGAAGGGGATCGAGCTCGACGTGGACGACGCGGTGATCGGCATGGTCGTCATCCGGCGCGACGCCTGCCTGCTGGTCGTCAGCGAGAAGGGCTACGGCAAGCGCTCCGAGCTCGGCGAGTACCGCGTCCAGAAGCGCGGCGGCAAGGGGATCATCACCTTCAAGGTGACCGACAAGACCGGCGCGATCGTAGCGCTCAAGGAGGTCATCGCCGACGACGAGCTGATGATGATCACCAAGCACGGCGTCATCATCCGCGTCCCGGTGGACGGCATCCGCATCATCGGCCGCAACACGCAGGGCGTGCGGGTGATGAACCTCGACGACGGCGACCGGCTCGTGGACGTGGCCCGCGTCGTCAAGGAGGACAGCGACGAGACGCTCGCGGCAGCGGGGGCCGCGACCGACGGCGCGGCCGGCGCGGCCGACGCCGCCGAGCCGGACGCGGCGGAGGCGGACGAGGCGTGATCGCCTCGATCCGCGCCGCCGCGCGCACGCTGGAGGGCGTCGCCGTGCGGACGCCCCTCCTGAGCGTGGAGGCGCTCCTCGGCGCCCCGGTCTACCTGAAGTGCGAGCAGTTCCAGCCGATCGGCGCCTTCAAGATCCGGGGCGCCTACACCGCGCTCGCCCGCCTCGATCCGGCGGTGCGGGCGCGCGGGGTGGTGACCAGCTCCAGCGGGAATCACGGCCAGGCGGTGGCGTGGGCGGCCCGGGCGTTCGGCGTCCGGGCCGTCGTCGTCATGCCCGAGTCGGCCGCGAAGGTGAAGGTCGACGGGGTGCGCGCCGCGGGGGGCGAGGTCGTCTTCGCCGGCGCCACGCGCTCGGCCGAGCAGACCGAGCGCGCCGAGCGCTTCGCGCGCGAGGAGGGGCTCGCGCTCGTGCCGCCCTTCGATCATCCGGACGTGATCGCCGGCCAGGGTACCTGCGGACTCGAGATCCTCGAGCAGCTGCCCGAGGTCGAGACGATCCTCGTCCCGGTGGGGGGCGGCGGGCTCCTCGGCGGGATCGCCGCGGCGGTCGCGGGGGTGAAGCCCGCTGTGCGCGTCGTCGGGGTCGAACCCGCGGGCGCCCCGAAGCTCTCGGCCGCGCTCGCCGCCGGCCGGCCCACCACGCTCCCCGCCACCGCCAGCCTCGCCGACGGGCTCCTCACCCGCGCGGTGGGCACGCTCACCTGGGAGCTGATCCGCCCCGTCGTCCGGGAGGCGGTCCAGGTGAGCGAGTTGCAGATCCAGCGGGCGGTGCGGCTACTTTACGAAGAGGCCCGGCTCGCCGTCGAGCCCTCGGGCGCGGTCACCGTGGCCGCCCTGCTCGCCGGGCACGTCCGCCCGACGGGGCCCGCGGTCGCGGTCGTCTCGGGCGGCAACGTGGACGCCGACGTCCTCGCGCGCATCCTGGCCGCCGGCGCCGACGCCGCCTGAGGCGGGCCCGCATTCACCGCGCCTCCACACGCACGCACGCGTACATACCCCCGGACCACAGATGACGCTCGCCCCGAAGATCCTGGTGGCCGACGACGATCAGGCCCTGTCGCGCACCCTCTCGTGGATCCTCAAGGAGAACGGCTACGAGGTGACCGCCATCCCCGGCGGGGAGCACCTCTTCGAGCACCTCGCGGCCGATCAGTACGATCTCCTGCTGCTCGACATCATGATGCCGAAGGTGGACGGGCTGCAGCTGCTGCAGAAGGTGAAGACCGACCAGCGCTTCCGCGACCTGCCGGTCCTCATGATCAGCTCGATGCCGCCCGAGGAAGCCACCGTGCGCTCGCTGGGCCTCGGCGCCAACGACTTCATCCCGAAGCCGTTCCGGGTGCGCGAGCTGCTGGCGCGCGTGAAGGCCCATCTGCGGGTGGGCCGCGAGCTCAACCAGGCCAAGGCCGAGGCCCGCAGCCGGGGCGAGCTCGTGGAGATCCTGCAGGAGGTGACCGCCTCGCTCAAGCCGGACGAGATCTACCAGATCCTCGTCCGCCGCGTCGCGCAGGCGCTCCGCATCTCGCGCTGCTCGGTGATCCTCGCCGAGCCGGGCGACGCGGAGGGGACGGTGGTGGCGGCGTACGAGGATCCCACGCTGCGGAACCTCCAGATCCGGCTCGAGAACTACCCCGAGCTCCGCCGCGCGCTCGAGACCGGCGAGACGGTGGCGGTGCAGGACACGGCGACCGACCCGCTCCTCGCCGAGGCGCGGGAGCGCTGGCGCCACGGCAAGCACCAGGTGGCCACCCGCTCGGCCATCGCCATGCGCTTCGCGCTGCGCGACAAGCCGGCCGGCGTCTTCTTCCTGCGCACCACCGCCGACGACGTGCCGCTCAACCGGCACGACGAGGACTTCGCCGACCAGGTGATCCGGGCCGCCGTGGCGGCGCTCGAGAAGGCCTACGACCTCGAGAGCGCGGTCGTGGGCCAGGAGCAGATGCGGCACCTCGCCGAGACCGATCCGCTCACCGGCTGCGCCAACCGGCGCGCGCTCATGGAGCGGCTGGAGCAGGAGATGGACCGCGCCGCGCGCTACGCGACGATGCTCACGGCGCTGATGCTCGACATCGACAACTTCAAGCAGATCAACGACACCTACGGCCACCTGGTGGGCGACGCGGTGCTCAAGCAGCTCGCGCACCTCCTGAAGCGGGAGCAGCGCTCGGTGGACGTGGTGGCGCGCTACGGCGGCGAGGAGTTCGTCGTGCTGCTGCCCGAGACGACCTCGACCGAGAGCCGCAACTTCGCCGAGCGCGTGCTGCGCCGGGTGCAGGAGCACGACTTCGGCGAGGCGCACCGCCCGGTGCGGGTGACGGTGAGCATCGGCATCGCGAGCTATCCGGACGAGCGCGTCACCGACGGCCGCTCGCTGCTCGAGATCGCCGACGGGCACCTCTACCGCGCCAAGAACGAGGGCCGCAACCGGATCCGCGATTGAGCATCCGCCGCTGTCCCCGCTGCCAGAGCACCTACGACCCGCCGGCACGCTTCTGCACGCGGGACGGCTCGCCGCTGGTGGAGATGGCGCCCCCGGCGGCCCCCGCGCCGGCGGCCGTCGCCGCGGCCGCCGCCGTCGAGACCGGCCCCATGATCTTCGAGACCGAGGCGAGCGATGCCGAGATGGCGCGCCGCTACAGCACGCTCTCGAACCAGGTGCTCGACCACCGCTACCAGGTGCAGCGGAAGATCGGCGAGGGCGGGATGAGCTACGTCTACCAGGCGCTCGAGCTCGACGGCGGGCGCACGGTGGCGGTGAAGATCCTCATCCCCCGCCTCTCGCGCGATCCGGGCTCGGTGGAGCGCCTCAAGCGCGAGGCGCAGATGGCGATGCGCCTGAGCCACCCGCACGTCTGCCCGGTGCTGCGCTACGGCCAGACCGAGGACGGGATGCTCTATCTCGTCATGCCGTTTCTCGCCGGCGAGCCGCTCAACGACCACGAGACGCGGCGCGGCCCGTACCCGGTCGAGGAGGGGGTCGAGACCCTGGTGCAGATCTGCCACGGCCTCCAGCACGCGCACGACCTCGGCATCGTGCACCGCGATCTCAAGCCCGAGAACATCATGCTCGTCCCCGAGCGGGGGGCGAAGGCGGGCGGCTTCCGCGCCGTCGTCATGGACTTCGGGCTCGCCAAGGAGCGGCACGCGGGCCCCGAGGTGCAGAAGCTCACGCAGACGGGCATCGTCCTCGGCACGCCGGAGTTCATGAGCCCCGAGCAGATCCGCGGCAAGCCGCTCGACGGCCGGAGCGACCAGTACGCGCTGGCCGTGCTCGCCTTCGAGATGTTCACCGGGCAGCTCCCCTTCGCCGGCAAGACGTCGCAGGAGATGATGCTCGCGCGCCTGCGCGGCCAGCCCGCCTCGCTGCGGCAGCTGCGGCCCGACCTGCCGGCGAGGCTCGACGCCGCGATCATGAAGGCGATGAGCATGCAGCCCGACGACCGCTACGGCTCGATGGAGCAGTTCGCGCACGCCCTCGAGCACTCGCTCACGACCGGCGTCTTCGCCCGGCTCTTCGGGCGCTAGGCGTCGGAGGCTTCCTCGCATGACGCCGCCGCTCACCGGCATCCTCGAGACCGCGCTCTACGTCGCGGATCTCGAGCGCGCCGAGCGGTTCTACGGCGACCTCTTCGGCTTCGGGCGGCTGTTCCGGGACGAGCGCCTCTCGGCGCTCGACGTCGCCGGGAAGAGCGTGCTGCTCCTCTTCCGGGCCGGGGCGAGCGAGCCCGCGCCGATCCCGGTGCCCGGCGGCACGGTGCCGCCGCACGGCGCCGAGGGGCGGATCCATCTCGCCTTCGCGATCCCCGCCGAGGCCCTCGCCGGGTGGGAGGCGCGTCTCGAGGCGCGCGGCATCCCGATCGAGGGCCGCGTCGCCGCCCCGCGCGGGGGGCACAGTCTGTATTTCCGCGATCCCGACGGCCATCTCCTCGAGCTGGCCACGCCGGGGCTGTGGCCGACCTACTAGCCGGAGGACACCCCCATGCCCTTCTCCCGCGTGCCCGTCGCCTTCCGCTCCCGTCCCAAGACGCGCGCCCTGGTCTACGCGCTCATCGCGCTCGCCTCGGCCGGCGTGGGCGCCGTGGCCGCCTCCTGCGCGCGGAGCGCGACGCCCCACCCCGGCGCGCCCGCGGCATCGGGCGCCTCCGCGGCGTCCGGCGCCTCCGGCGCCACCGCGGCCGCCGGCGAGTTCACCGGCCATGGCGAGTGGGTCAAGTTCCCGCGCGACACGACCGGCGCGCCGACGCCGGACAGCGTGCGGGCCTACGTCGCCTACCCCGAGCGCAACTCGCTCGCGCCGGCGGTGATCGTGATCCACGAGATCTTCGGCCTCACCGACTGGGAGCCGCGCGTGGCCGACCGGCTCGCCAAGGCGGGCTACGTGGCGATCGTGCCTGATCTCCTGTCGTCGAAGTACGGCACGACGCCCGCGAGCCCCGACAGCGGGCGCAAGCTCGTCGCCACGCTCGAGCCCGAGCGCATCACGACCGACCTCGACGCGACGTTCGCGTATCTCACGCGCCAGCCCTCGATCCGGAAGGCCGACATCGGCACGATCGGCTTCTGCTGGGGCGGCGGGCAGAGCTTCCGCTACGCGACGAACAACCCGCGGCTGAAGGCCGCGGTGGTCTGCTACGGCCCCGCGCCCGACAGCGCGGCGCTCGCGCGCATCCGCGCACCGGTCCTCGGCGTCTACGGCGAGAACGACGCGCGCATCGACGCCCAGCTCCCCGAGGTCGAGCGCCAGATGCGCGCGAGCGGGAAGGCGTTCGCCTACCACAGCTATCCGGGCACCGGCCACGGCTTCCTCAAGCCGGGGCGCCAGGGCTCCGACGGGCCTCAGGTGCAGGCGGCCTGGGACCGCATCCTCGGCTTCTACCGGGAGACGCTGGGGCGCTGAGCCGCCCGCGCCGTCCCGCTATCTTCCCCGCATGATCCAGCACATCGTTCTCTTCCGCTTCCGCGCGGACGCCGACCCCGAGGCCGTCGCGGCCGCGGGCGCGGCGCTCCGCGCCATGCCCGAGCGCATCGCCGAGATCCGCGGCCTCCACTTCGGCCCCAACGTGGGACCGAGCGCGGCGGAGTGGTCCCACGTGCTCGTCGTCACCTGCGACGACATGGCCGCCGTCGAGCGCTACGGCGACCACCCGGTGCACCGCGACACGGTGGCGCGCTTCCTCGCGCCGATCCGCGAGGCGCGCCTCGCCGTGGACGTGGAGACGCCCGCGTGAGTCGTCGCCGCCTGGTCTCGGGGGTGCTCGTCGCGGCGCTCGGCCTCACGGCGTGCCGCGGGATGTTCTCGCCGCTGCGGCGCAAGGCGGAGCCGGGGCGCGATCCCTACGCCGTCTTCGCGGCCCAGGGCGAGGACGGCCGCTCCGAGCTCTATGCGCTGCTGCCCAAGAGCGGCGAGATCCTGCCGATGACCTTCACCCCGGTGCGCGAGTCGGCGCCGGCGCTCGCGCCCGACGGCGGGATGCTGGCGTTCGTGCGCACCAGCTCGGCGCACGACACCGTGCCGGGCGAGCTCTGGGTGATGAACCTCGTGAGCGGCGCCGAGCGGCAGCTCGCGCTCCCCGCGGGCTCGGCGTCGCTCGGCCGGGTGGCGTGGCGCCCCGACGGGCGGGTGCTCTACGTGGAGACGCGCCGCGGGCTCCTCGCCCTCGACCCGCCGCCCCAGCCGCCGGCGCCGCGCCCGGTGCCCGAGGCCGAGCGCGCCGTGGCGGAGTCGGCCTTCGCCGTGCTGCTGGGCGAGCCCGCCTTCGCGCGGGTGGAGCGGTGCCGCGACGAGCCGGGGCTCTGCGTCGTCAGCGCCCAGGGCACCGAGCGGCTCACCGCCGAGGGCCACGATGCCGCCCGCTGGAGCGCCGACTCGGTCGCGTGGTTCGAGGGGGACAAGCTCGTCGTGCGTCCCCTCGCCGGCGGCCGCGAGCGGCAGTTCGAGCCGAAGGACGCGCCGAAGGCGCCGCGGGGGCTGACGTACTTCCCGGGGACGCTGTAGGCGGACGGGCGGGCGGCGTGCGCACGCCGCTGCTTCAGGGTATCGGTGTCCCGCGGCGGTCGTGCCCGCTGCGCTCGACCCAGGTCCCGCCGCGGCCGCTCTCCATCGCGTCGCGCACCATCCGGCGGCGGTCGTAGCCCGAGCGCTCGATGAAGCTGCCGCGCAGGCTCGACGGGCTCGTCGTGCCGGCGGCGCCGGGGGTGCCGGCCGGGCTGCCGGCCGTGGCCATCGCCTCGCGGAGCACGGGGCGCGCGGCGTCGGCCTGGCGGCCCAGGGCGTCGAGCACCCGGGCCGCCTTGTCGCGCCCGCCCAGGCCGAAGGCGAGCCCGGTGGCGAGCGAGAGGGCGCCGATCGCGCCGATGATGAGGGCGTTCATCAGCGTCTGCGCGACGCCGATCTGGTTCACCGCGACGATGACGGCGAAGGCCAGCACGGCGAAGCGCGCCACGCCGGCGAGGAGGTCGGGGTTGGAGAACCCGGCCTCGGCCGTCGAGCCGCGCACCAGATTGCTCAGCGCCCGGGCGGCGAGCCCGCCGATGACGAGCACGACGAGGGCGACGACGAGATTGGGCAGCCAGAGGAGGAGCTGTTGCAGGACGCCCGAGACGGCCGGGAGCCCCAGCGTGTCGAAGGCGACGACGAGGGTGATGAGCCGGACGAACCACTTCGCGAGGTCGGCGACGAAGGAGGAGGCGTCGGTCCGCACCCCCATGTTGCGCACGAAGCCGCTGAAGCCCGAGCGCTCGGCCAGCGCGTCGAAGTGGATCATCTCGAGCAGCTTGTCCACCGCCTTGGCGATGAGCGAGGCGACGAACCAGCCGACGATCAGCACCACCGCGAAGCCCAGCACGCGCGGGATCGCCCGCACGAACATCCCGAGCGCGTTGCCCACCGAGACCCGGAACGCCTCCGCCGCGTTCCGGGCCGGCACTGCCACGTCCGCCTGCAGCATGGCGCCACCTCCCGCTTCGCCCGGTCGCCCGGGACGCCGTCGCTGTTCCGTCAGAGTACGGATCCACGATGCGGGATCTCTTCGGGCGGGGGCGGTGAGGCGCGTCACCGGGGCGGGTTGAGGGGCGGGCGGGGAGGGGACTATCTTCGGGGGCTTCTCGCGAACCGACCGTTTCAGACCCTCTCACGAGGTGTGCGTCAGATGAAAATGCTGGTCCTCGGCGCCGGGCTCCAGGGCTGCGCCTGTGCGTTCGACCTCCTGCAGAACCCCGCCGTCACCCAGGTCACCCTGGCCGACCTGCATCCCGAGCGCCTGCCGGCGTTTCTCGAGCCGGAGCGCGGCAAGCGCCTCCAGACGCTCACCCTCGACGTGAACGACCACGACGCCGTGCGGCGGGCCATGGCCGGCCACGCCTCGGTGATGAGCGCGATCCCCTACTACTTCAACGGCCCCATGGCGAAGCTCGCCGTCGAGGCCGGGGCCAACTTCGCCGATCTCGGCGGCAACACCGAGATCGTCATGGAGCAGAAGAAGCTCGACGGCGCGGCGAAGGCCAAGGGCGTCTCGGTGATGCCCGACTGCGGGCTGGCGCCGGGGATGGTCAACATCCTCGCCGCCGAGGGGATCCGCCGCATGGACAAGGCGGAGCGGGTGAAGATCTACGTCGGCGGCCTGCCGCAGCACCCGGAGCCGCCGCTCAACTACCAGATCGTCTACTCGCTCGAGGGCGCCCTCGACTACTACACGACCGATTCGTGGGTGATCCGCGGCGGGAAGCCGGCGCAGGTGGACGCGCTGAGCGAGCTCGAGGACGTCGAGTTCCCGGCGCCCGTCGGCACGCTCGAGGCGTTCCACACCGCGGGCGGCATCAGCACGATGCCCTTCGCCTACGAGGGCAAGGTGGACGTCATGGAGTACAAGACGCTCCGCTACCCGGGCCACGTCGCCGTCATGCGGCCGATCCGCGAGCTCGGGCTCATCGACAACGCGCCGATCACGGTGAAGGGCCAGCAGGTGGTGCCGCGCGACCTGTTCATCGCGGCCGTGACGCCGAAGCTCTTCAAGCCCGAGGGGAAGGATCTCGTGGCGCTCCGCGTCGAGGTGACGGGGACGAAGGCCGGCAAGCCCGCGCGCGTGGGCTGGCAGCTCCTCGACTACTACGACGAGCAGCACAAGATCAGCGCGATGATGCGCACCACCGGCTACTCGCTCTCGATCACCGGCCAGATGCAGGCCGACGGGCGCGTCACCGAGAAGGGCGTGCACACCCCCGACGAGGCGATGCCGTTCCAGCCCTACGTGGACGAGCTGCGCAAGCGCGGCGTGAAGATCGACGAGATCTGAGCCCGGCCCGGGCCGCGGGAGCTTCACGGAACCCTCCGGTGTTCTTCACACCGGAGGGTTTACCTTTGGCGGAATAGCGGAACCGAGGAGGCACCGTGACCGACGCGACCACGACCACCACCACGCTCGACTTCGCCGGCCTCTGGGCCCGGGCGCTCACCTTCGAGGACTTCGTCCGCAGCGCGACCGAGAACTGCCAGCTCTGGGAGGGGGTCTACGCGACGACGAAGATCCCCGCCTGGGCGATCGAGCGCGCCGAGGCGGAGGGCCCGTTGCGGCTCCTCGTGCTGGCCGAAGACTGGTGCGGCGACGCGGCGAACACGGTGCCGGTGGTCGCGAAGCTCGCCCTCGCCACGCCCAAGGTCGAGCTGCGCATCCTCAAGCGCGACGAGCATCCCGAGGTGATGGACCGCTATCTCACCAACGGCGCGCGCTCGATCCCGATCGTCATCGCCCTCGACCCCGCCTTCCGCGCGCTGGGCCACTGGGGCCCGCGCCCGACCGAGCTGCAGGCCTGGGTCATGGCCAGCAAGGCCACGATTCCCAAGAGCGAGCTCTACCCCCAGATCCGCCGCTGGTACGCGCGGGACCGGGGGGCGACGACGGTGCGGGAGGTGCTGGACATGGCGGGAGGCGGCGCCTAGAACGCCCACCCGCTGCCCGCCGTCACCTTCCAGTCGTCCGAGCCGTGGGCGACGTTGAGGGTGAAGACGGTGGAGCGCAGGAGCCGCAGCGCGAGGCCGCCGCCGTAGCCGGCATGGAGGCCGTGGGTGGTGAGGCGGAAGCCCTCGTCCTCGAAGACGCGGCCGGCCTCGACGAAGCCCAGCACGGAGACGAAGCCGAGGTCGCCGATGCTGAAGACGTCGTGACGCACCTCGAGGTTGCCGAAGAGGGTGTGGCGCCCGAGGAAGCGGCCGGCGACGTAGGCGCGGTTGGTGTGGATGCCGCCGTAGACGGTGAGCGGGTCCTCCCAGGTCGGCAGCGTGAAGCGCTCCTCCAGCCCCGGCGTGCCGCCCATGGCCGAGCCGGCGAGGCGCGCGGCGACGAGCGTGGCCTCGGCGAGCGGGAGATAGCCGGTGAGGCTCGCGTAGCCGCGATGGTAGCCGTCGCCGCCCGAGCCCGTCTCGATCCCCGCCTCGGCGAGCAGCCCGCGCGTCGGATTGTACTCGTTGTTGCGCGCGTCGAGGACGAGCGCGAAGCGCGCGAAGCCGTTCGTCTCGCGCGCGGTGGCGCCGACCGCGCCGGCGAAGAGCGTGGGCCCCTCCTCCTGCAGCGCGTCGAACAGCGCGCGCTCCACCCCGACCAGCAGCGCCGCGTGCAGCGGCCCGCGGATCCGGCGCGTCACCTCGGCGCGCGCCGCGTAGCGCGTGCGCGCGACCCGGTAGAAGTCGGGCTGCGCGTCGTTCTCGAGCGCCTCGTCGAAGACCGTCGCGTTGCCCAGGCCGTAGAAGCCGAAGCGGCCCTGCCGGTTCGCCTCGAGCGTGGCGGTGGCGCGCCAGCCGCGCTTGAGCAGCGGCGCGTCGAAGCGCACGCTCGCGAAGCGGCTGCTCTCGAGGTTGGCGCCCGCGTCGAGCGAGAGCGCCCCGCGCGACGTCACCCGGTCGGCGAACTCCGCCGGCTGCCAGAGGCGCACCCGCCCCGCGAGCATGACCCCCTGGCCCCCGCCGCCGGTGACGTAGGGGAAGTAGCTGAGCCGCCACTGCGGCCCCGCGTCCACCGAGAGCTCCTCCACCGGCGGCTCGCCGCCGGCGCCCGGGAGCCGGGCGGCGGTGTCGGCCGTGATGCGGGCGGTGTCGACCACCTCGCCCTGCTCGGTGACCTTCTTGGGCGGCGCCGCCGTCTTGGTCGTGTCGCGCGTGGGCTGCTGCGCCGCGAGCGGCGCGGCAGGGCCGGCGGCACTCGCGAGCAGCGCCAGGAGGCCCAGCGCGAGCAGGGGCGGGCGACGGCGACGCGGCCAGCAGCGGGCCAGGAGCATCGGGCGGGTCCTCGTGAGGGTCCTCGTGAGCGGGAGCCGGGCGCGGCGCCGGTCCCGGAAGCCGCAGCGCCGCGGCGCGAAATCAACGCGCCCCGGCGCGGGGCGGCAAGTCGCCGCGCGGGGCCAACTTGCCGGGCATGGGAGGGGTTCGTAGGTTTCGCCCGTGCGTCCCGCGCGTCCTCTCGAAAAAGGTTCGTTCATGCCACGCCGCTCCGTGAGTTGTGTCACCGGGCACGCCGGGGGAGGCCTCCGGTGAGCGTCCGCCGTCCCCGGCTCGACCCGGCGATCTTCCATCTGCCGGTCGAGCGGATGCGCGAGGGGTACTACTCCGACAAGTACTTCGTGCGCACCCGCGAGATCCTGCGCGCCGACGGCTACCACCCGCGCGTCACGATGCAGGTCTTCGGCAAGGCCGCCGCCTTCCTCGGCGGCGTGGACGAGGCGATCGCCATCCTCAAGCTCTGCTCCGACGACTGGAGCGCGCTCACGGTGCACGCCCTCTACGACGGCGACGAGGTGGCGCCGTGGGAGACGGTGATGCTCATCGAGGGGCCCTACGACGTCTTCGCCAACCTCGAGACGCTCTACCTCGGCGTCCTCGCGCGCCGCACCCGGGTGGCGACCAACACGCGCCGCGTGGTCGAGGCCGCCAACGGCAAGGAAGTGCTCTTCTTTCCCGCGCGCCACGACCACTGGCTCGTGCAGACCGGCGACGGCTACGCCGCGCACGTCGCCGGGGCGATCGGCGTCTCGACCGACGCGCAGGCGAGCTGGTGGGGGAGCGAGGGCGTCGGCACCGTGCCGCACGGGCTCATCGCCGCCTACGGCGGCGACACGGTGCGCGCCACCTGCAAGTTCGCCGAGTACGTGGATCCGGCGGTCAAGGTGATCACGCTGGTGGACTTCGAGAACGACTGCGTGCGCACCGCGCTCGCCTGCGCCGACGCGCTGGGCGAGCGGCTCTACGGCGTGCGGCTCGACACGAGCGAGATGCTGGTGGACCGCTCGGTGATCCCGCAGATGGGCCGCTTCAAGCCCACCGGCGTCAACCCGCAGCTGGTGCACAACGTGCGCGCCGCGCTCGACGCCGCCGGCTACGCCCACGTGCGCATCATCGTGAGCGGCGGGTTCACGGTGGACAAGATCCGCGACTTCGAGGCGCAGGCCGTGCCGGTGGACGGCTACGGCGTGGGCTCCTCGCTCTTCGGCGGCCGCTTCGACTTCACCGCCGACGTCGTGCTCCTCGACGGGAAGCCGTGCGCCAAGGTGGGGCGCGAGTATCGCCCCAATCCCCGGCTCGAGCGGGTGACCTGAGCCGCGGGGCGCTCTGGCGCCCCGGGCGGTTCGACCTAGATTGGCCAGCATCCCCCTCGCATCGAGGGCAGGATGGCCGAGCCCCTGTCCGGCGCGGGCGCGCCGACCGAGATCACCTGGGCCGACGAGGCGCTCCGGCTCCTCGCCCGCGCCGGGCGCGTGCTCGGCGCCTCGCTCGACTATCAGGCCACCCTCCGCACCCTCACCCGCCTCCTGGTTCCCGAGCTGGCCGACGCCTGCACGATCTACCTGCGTGCGGGCGACGGGAGCGCGCAGGTCGAGGCCGCCCATCGCATCCCCGAGCGCGAGATGGCGCTGCGCGAGCTCTTCGCGCGCTACCCGCCCGACCTCGACCGCGGCAGCCCGCTGGGCCGCGTCCTCGCCACCGGGGAGCCGCTCTTCCTGCCTGAAGTCACCCCGGAGTACGTCCGCGCCGCCGCGGCCGACGCCGAGCACCTGCGGCTGATCGAGCGCCAGGGGTTCCGCTCCGCCATGGTGGTGCCGCTCGCCACGCCCGCCGCGCTGGTCGGGGCGGTCGGGGTCGCCATCACGGAGTCGGACCGCATCTACGACGCGGCCGACTTCGCGCTGCTCCGGGAGATCGCCGGACGCGCGGCGCTCGCGGTCGAGCACGCGCGGCTCTTCGAGGCCGAGCGCGCGTCGCGGGCGCGGGCCGAGCACTCGGCGACGTTCGCCCAGCACCTGCTCGAGCTGGTGGACGCGCTCCAGGGGGCGCAGACGCGCGGCGCGGTGGCCCGGCTCGTCGTCGCGCACGGCTGTGCGCTCCTCGGCGCCACGGCCGGCTTTCTCGCCGAGCGGGTGGCCGGGGACGCCCCCCCGGGCGACGCGCTCGCGGTCCTCCACGCCGTCGGCTACCCGCGCGAGATTCTCTCCCCCGATCGCCGGCTCGCGCTCACCGCCTCGCTCCCCGTGACCGACGCCGTGCGGCGGCAGGCGCCCGTCCTGCTCCATTCGCTCGCCGAGCGGCGGACGAGCTATCCGCATCTCGATCCCGTCCAGGCGTCGCTCGGACCGGGGGCGCTCGCCGCCGTGCCGCTCCTGCTCGACGGGGCGGTGCACGGCGCGATGGGCTTCAGCTTCCCCACCGAGCGCGCCTTCGACGAGGACGAGCGGACGCGGCTCCTCACCCTGGCGCGGCTGGCGACCCAGACCCTGACGCGGGTCCGCGCGGTGGAGGCGCTGGCGCGGCGCGAGCGCGAGATCGAGACGCTCGCCGAGGGGCTCCCCGACGTCGTCTTCCGGGTGGATCGCTCGCTCCGTTTCCGCTACGTGAACCCCGCGGTCGAGCGGATGAGCAATCGCCGGCGCGCGGAGTTCGTCGGGCGCACCGGCGGCGAGCTCGGCTTTCCGCCCGGCCTGGTGGCGTACTGGGAGGCGCACCTGCGCGAGGTGCTCGCGACGGGACGCCCGGCGGAGCTCGAGTTCGAGTTTCCCTCGGCGGACGGGCCGGCCATCTACCAGAGCCGCCTGGTGCCGGAGCTCGGGGCGAGCGGCGCGGTCGAGAGCGTGCTGGGCGTCTCGCGCGACGTCACCCGCGAGCGCCACCGCGAGCTCGCGCGGCGCCACGCGCAGAAGATGGAGGCGATCACCCGCCTGGCCGGGGGCGTGGCGCACGAGGTGAACAACCTCATGACCGCGATCCAGGGCTTCGCCGACCTGCTGCTCCTCGACGCCGAGCTCGGCGCCAACGCCCGCGACGACCTGCTCGAGATCCAGAGCGCCGCGCAGCGCGCCGCCGGGCTCAGCGCGAAGCTTCTCGCCTTCGGCCGCCAGCGCGCCGCGCTGCCCGAGCGCACCACGCTCAACGCGCTGGTGCGCTCGGCGAGTCCCCGGCTGCAGGCGGCGCTGCGCCGCGGCGTCGCCTTCGTGCTGTCGCTGGGCGAGGGGCTCGGGCCGATCGAGGTGGACGCGGCTCAGCTCTACGACGTGCTGCACGAGCTCGTCCGCAACGCGAACGACGCGATGCCCCAGGGCGGCGAGCTCCTGGTGCAGACCGACGCGCTCGAGGTGCAGCCGCCGCGCGCCGAGCCGCACATCGGGGCGACGCTGGCCGCCGGCCGCTACAGCCGCCTCCTCGTGCGCGACACCGGGTGCGGCATGTCGGCCGAGACGCTGGCGCACGCGCTCGAGCCGTTCTACACGACGAAGTCCGCCGGCGAGGCCCCGGGGCTCGGCCTCGCGATGGCCTACGGCGTCGTCAAGCAGCACGGCGGCTACATCTGGCTCGAGAGCGCGCCGGGGCAGGGGACCAGCGCGACGGTGCTGCTGCCCGAGCGGGCGCCGGACGCCGAGGGGCCGCCGGCGCCGCGGTAGCTCGGGTGGCCCGTGTCGGATTATCGTTCGGCGGGACCTTCAACCGGGAGCCGCCATGCCGCGCGTCATCTTCTGGGACGTCGACACGCAGTACGACTTCATGCGCGCCGACGGCCGCCTCTACGTGCCGGGGAGCGAGGAGATCATCCCCACCGTGCGCGCCCTCACCGACTTCGCGCACGCGCACGGGATCACCATCGTGGCGAGCGCCGACGACCACGTCCCCGGCCACCGCGAGCTGAGCGACACGCCCGACTGGCGCGAGACGTTCCCGCCGCACTGCATGCGCGGTACGCCGGGCCAGCAGAAGATCGCCGAGACGGCGCTGCGCGACCCGCTCCTCATCGAGCCCGAGCCGGAGGACGGCGCCGCGTTCCTCGCGCGGGTGCGCGCCCACCGCGGCCACTTCCTGCTGCACAAGCACTGGTTCGACGTCTTCACCAACGCGAACGTGCTCCCGCTGCTCGACGCGCTCGCGCCCGAGCTCGTCGTGCTCTACGGCGTGGCGCTCGACGTCTGCAACCGCTACGCGATCGAAGGGCTGCTCGCGCACCGCGCCGACGCGACGCTCTGGCTCGTCACCGACGCCGCGCGCGCCATCGACGCGGACGCCGCCGAGGGGCTGCTCGCCGACTGGGCCGCGCGCGGCGTGCGGCACGTGACCGCGCGCGAGATCCTCGAGGAGGGCGCGCTCGCGCCGTGGCTGGGCGCAGGCGCCGCCGTGTGACGCGGCGGCGCCTGCGCCCGGGCGTGTGACCTGCCGCACAGCAGCGGGTTTCGGGAAGGGTATCTTGCGAAGCAGTGAGACCGGCGGACCCGGTGACGGCCCGCGAGACGTTCGATCCAGGTGGCCCTAAACATCAGGACCGGATGCGTCACCCCCGACCGATCTCGCTGTAAGTTCCCTTCTCAAAATCCCCTCTATCTGTCCACATATCTCGCATGGCACGGGCGTTCTCGCCCGTGCCTCCCACCTTTTCCCCCCGGCCCTGTGATCTGATTCACAGCGGCTCCTGTCCGTCAGCCTACATTCGACGCCAGAGGCCTGAGGGGTCCAGGGTGGCGGGGCGCGGGTTGGCTGTGGCTCGCCGGGTGGTGGATGGGGCTCCCTCAGGCTTCGCTACGTCCGTCCCCCTGGGACGTTCGTCCCCCCCGGTGCTCCCGCCCCCCTTGCCTCGGACGAATGGACGGCGATCTTCCTCTCCGTCCATTTCACCTCCGAGGCTCCATGTCGCACCTCCGTTCGTTCGGTCGCCGCACCGCGTGCGCGCTGGCCACCCCGGCGCTCGTCGCGCTCGCGCTCGCCGCCGGCGCCCGTCCGGCCGCGGCCCAGAAGCTCTCCCTCTCGCCCACGATCGGCATCTACGTGCCGACCGCCGATCTCTACAAGGTCGCCACCGGCACCACCGAGGAGACCTTCCGGCCCGAGCTCAGTCTCACCCTGGGCGGCCGGCTCGGGCTCTGGGTCAGCCCGCGCCTCGGCATCGAGGCCACCGGTGACTACGCCCCGGGCAAGCTCAAGTTCACCACCGAGGGCCAGTCCAAGGTGGATGCGAACACCTTCACCGGCGCCGGTCGCGTGACGTACTTCGTCATCCCGAACTCGAGCCCGGTCTATCTCTCCGTCACCGGCGGCGTCGGCTACGTGAAGCGCAGCGGCGAGTTCTACAAGGGCACCAACCCCGCCACCGGCCAGCCCTACACCAGCGACGAGCTGAGCGACATCACCGGCACCGCCGGCGCCCGCCTCGGCTTCCGCCTCGGCCGGCTGCTGCACCTGAGCGTCGGCGCCGAGGACTACATCTACAAGCCCGACGTCGTGAAGGGCGCCGGCGCCAACGTCACGACCAAGACCCAGCACGACGTCCATCTCAATTTCGGGGTGGGCATTCCGCTGCTGGGGCTGGGGTCGTGAGCGGCGGGACGGCGGGAGGCTCCGTGACCCAGGGAGCTCCGCTGTAAGCGGGCGGGACGGCGGGACACCCGTCAAGCGAACGAGCCTCCGGTGACCCCACCGGAGGCTCGTTTCACATCGGAGCCCACTCCCGCCGTTCCGCCGCTCCCGCCGTCCCGCCTAGTCCTGCGACCACCGGATCTCCAGCTCCTCCCGCCCCGCCATGAGCGAGCGCAGCGTGTCGACGAGGTCCTGGTCGGCGCCCACTTCCTCGAAGAGGTCGATCGTATCGGGCGTCAGATAGTAGTCCTGGTCGTCGAGCGACTCCTCCTCGAGGTGGTTCATCATGAACTCGAGCTGCTCCTCGCTGATCTCGCCCAGCTTCTGCCCCGTCGTCTTGTCGTAGAGCTTCACCATGTGCTCCCGCCTCCGTGTGTCGCGAATCGGTGGTCCGGTCGATGTCGCGGCGCCCGGCACGCGGGCCGGCGCCCTCCCCGCCAAGTAGCCACCGCCCGGGCGATTTGTCGAGCCCCAGGCGCGGTGATCCCGCCGGATTCAGGCGCGTCGCGGGTCCGTGACCCAGAGGACGCCGGCGCACCCGAGGAAGAGGAGGAACGCCGGCAGGAGCGGCACCGGCCGCTCGATGACGCCAGCACTTCCCGCAGTCGCGCCGGCGCCGGACTCCGGGGCGGGAGCCGCGTCGGCGCCGGCGGCCGCCTGCGCCGCGGCGAGACGTCGCGCGGCGCGGCGCGCGGGCCATGCCTCGCGCGCGCCGACCAGCACGTTCAGCCTGGCGCCGCCACCGGTGAGGGCATGCCACCCCGCGGCGCGCGGCCACCAGGTGCCCCGCCACCGCGTCGACTCGAGCGGATCCCGCGCCAGGAAGATCGTGTCGCGGGCGCCGGCGGGCCCGAGGACGAGGCCGAGCGGCGCGCTGTCGCGCGTCGCGAGCGTCAGCACGACGGGCTGGTCGACGAGCGGCACGCCGGGCTCGACGCGCCACGCGCCCCGGCCCCCGCCCGCCGCGATTGCGCCGAGGACGTGCGACCAGTACCCGGCGAAGGCCTCCGGCTCGCCGGCGAGCGCCCACCGGCTCGGCGTCGCGACCGCGTCGAGCGCGACCCAGCCCGCGCCGCGCGGCGCCGCCACGACGAGCGCGGCGCGCGCCCCCGGGGGCGCCGCCCGCACCAGCGCGGCCGCGCCGAACCCCGGCTGCAGCGTCCACGGCGCGGCGGCCACGGGCGTGCGGGGCGCCGTGGCGCGCCCGGTCCAGATGGGACGGACGAGCGCGTCGCCGCCTCCGTCGGCGCTGCGCGCCGGGAGGACGCGCGCCGCGCGAAAGAAGTCGGCCGGCCCGACGGTGGCGCTGTCGGCGCGCACCAGGAGCCCGCGCCCGCTGTCCGCGATGGCGCTGTGCAGCGCGGCGCGCTCCGGGGCCGCGAGCGCCGCGAGCACCCGCCCGTCGGTGACGACGACGTCGAACTCGCCGAGGAGCGCCGGCGTCAGCGGCGTGAGCGCGCGACGCGGACGATTGCGAAACTCCGTGCGCCACACGTCGCGCGTCACCCGCGTGCGCACGGCGAGCGTGCCGCCCTGGCGCGCGAGCCACTGGGCGAGGAATCGCGTCTCGAAGCTCGGCGCGCTCTCGACGACCAGCACGCGCGGCGCGCGGATGGAGTCCACGTCCACGCCGAGGGTCTCGGCCGGCATGCCGAGGGCCGTGTCGCCGCGCAGGATCCAGCGCCCGGGGCCCGCCGCCCGGGGCCGCGCGTGCAGCGCGAACGATCGCTGCGCCGCGTCCACCCGCGCCGAATCGACGGCGCCCGCGTCGCCCTCGAGGCGGATCCACCCCGCCCGTGCGCCCGGCATCACCGCGCCGCGCAGCGTGACGGCCTCGCCGAACGGCACCATGGTGGGCGCGACCACGGCGGTGACGCCCGCCGGCAGCGGCGCGGGATGCAGCCGCACCGCGAGCCCCGCGAGCGCGGGCCACGCGGCCGGCTCCGGCCCCCACCCCGCGACGTCGAGTGTGGCGACGTCGGGATGACGCGCCCGCAGCAGGCGCGCATCGGCGAGCGGCCGCGCCCCCGCCGGCGCGGCCGCGGCCGCGTCGGGGAGATAGGCGACGCGGCGGACGCCGAGCGAATCGGCGAGCCGCCGCACCGCGTCGCGCTCGGCGCCCGCGGTCACGAGCAGGAGCCGTCCGCCCGGCGCCGCCACGCGGCGCGCCGGCGCGAGTCCCAGCACGGCGAGCGCGAGCGTCGCGGCGCCGGCCGCGAGGGCACGGGTGCGGCGCCACCGGGCCCGCCGCCGCCACTCGAGCCAGCCGAGTCCGAGGGCGAGCGCGAGGCAGAGGGCGAGGAGGAGACCCGCGCCCGGCACCGGCGAGACGAGTCCGAAGGGAAACAGCAACGGCGAGCTCGTCATCGGGCGCGCCGGAGCTCGTCGAGGTAGGCGCGCGCGAGACCGGTGCGCCGGTCGGCACTCGCCGGGTCGGCGATGGGGCGCGGTGCGGGGACGGGCAGCGCCGTCGCGAGCCCGCGCGCGACCGCGTCGAGACAGCCGGGGCAGCGCGCGACGCTCGGCGCGGCGGCGAGCGCACGGAGGGCGCGCAGCGTCGCGAGGTGGCGGCCGGGCTCCGCCACCGCGAGCCGGGCGAGCGCGTGGCCCGCCGCGTCGAGCCCGCCGCGGGCCGCGTCATCGAGCGGCGCGCCGGCGCGGAGCCGCTCGAGGAGCGGGAGCGCGGCGCGGAGCGCCGCGAGCGAGTCGGGCACGACGACGTCGCGCGCCGCACTCGCGGGCGCGATGCCCTTCAGCTCGCCGCTGAGCCGCGTGCGCGCGGGCTCGAGGGGCGGCGGGGCGTAGCCGATGCGCTGCACGTAGACGCGCGTCGCCTGCTGCGCCTCCTTGAGCCGGGCGAGCGCGCGGTACTCGAACGGCAGCGCCGCCGCCGGCTCGCCGCCCCGGAGCGCGCGCTCGGCCTGGAACATCTGGTCCACCGCCGCCGTGAGCTTCCGCTTCACCGCGTCGGCGAGGAGCGTGGCGTTCTCCTCCGTGTCGTGCGCGTGCTCGAGCGCGCCCTCGGCGCCGCTCTCCACGTGCTCGCCGCCCAGGAGCTCGCCGTAGCGCAGGCGGAGGAGCGCCTGGTCCGCGCCGATCTCGTTCGCGCGGCGCGCCACCTCCGCTCGCGCGAGCCGCGCCCGCTCGCGCAGGAGCCGCTCGGTGTCGAGGATGATCTGGCGCTGGCTGCGGAAGGCCGCGGGGAGCCGGCCGGCGGCGAGGCCGGCGAGGTCGGCGACGGGCGCCGCGCCGGTGTCGGCGAGCGCCGCGAAGAGCGTCGGCGAGCGGCCCTCGTTCGGCACCGGCGCCCGGGTGTCGGTGGCGGCGACGTAGAAGTAGAGCTCGTCGCCCGGCCCGAGGCCGAGGGCGCGGAGGTCGAGCCGGGTGCGCAGCGCGAGCGTGCCCGCGCCGCGCCGCGCGACCGACGTGAAGGGGAGGGTGCGCTCCTGGAACTTCACGCCCTCACCCTTGCCGGTCGTCACCGTCGCGACGATGCGCGCGGCCCGGACGCCGTAGTCGTCGCGCGCGAGCACGTCCACGTCCACCAGGGGCGGCGCGCCCGCCGCGATCGTCGTCCGGGCGGCGGGGGCGCGCACCGCGATCGCGGGGGCGGCGTCCGGCGTCACCGTGAGCGCATGGTACTCCGAGGCGAACGCCGCGCCGGCCGAGTCCTCGAGGACGACCTGCCAGAGCAGCGGCCGGGCGGCGCGCAGCGTCGCCGTGGCCGCGCCGGCGCGATCGGCGCCGGGGGCGAGCGCGAAGGCGACGCTGTCGCCCTCGGTGGTGACCAGACGGGCGCGCGCCACCGGCCGGTCGGTGGCGAGGCGCCAGGTGAGCGTCGCGCCCTCCTCCGCCGTCGCGTCGAGCGGCGCGTCGTCGCGCACCGGCCGGCCGGTGTAGGCGGGCGGGCGGATGGAGAGCGTGAGCCGCTCGACGCGGGGCGCGGGGCGGGCCGTCGGCCGGAGCGGCGCGAGGGTCGGGCGCGCGGCGCTGCCGGCGGAGGCGAGGGGGGAGCGGGGCGCGAGCCACGCCAGCGCGAGCGTCGCGAGGCCGAGCCCGGCGGCGAGCGCGACCGCGCGCGCGAACGACCGCTGCGGGAGCGGCGGGAGCGGCTCCGCCGCGGCGAGCGCCTCGGCCGCGCGGCGGCGCTGCAGACGCGCCACCGTGCCGAGCGACGCCTCGTCGGCGAGGAGCAGCGTGGCACTGTCCTCGAGGGCGGGGATCGCGCGGTCGAGGTGGCGCGCAACGCTCGCGGCGCTCACCGGCTGGCGGCGCGCCCGCCGGAGCGCCGCCAGCCCGATGCCGAGCGACGCGGCGGCCGCGAGGGCGAGCCGCAGTGGTACGCCCCAGCCCGGCAGCGCGCCGCTCCCGACGCCCACGGCGAGCCCGGCCGCGAGCGCCACGAGCGCGTACCCGAGCGCGCGGCGCCGGCGCCAGCGGCGGGCGAGCCCCTCGAGACGCGCGCGCGGCGTCGGGCTCATGCGGCGCGGGCGCGGCGCGCCACGACGGCGCGCTCCAGCGCGAAGAGGGCGAGCGCGGCGAGCCAGAGCGGTGTCGCGAGCGGCGCGCGCGCGGGCGGCGGCGCGGCGGTGCGCGTGGCGCGGGCGGGCGATGTCGTGTCGCGCGCCGGCAGCAGCTGCGTGCGCGCGACGGGGCGCGGGGTGCTGGAGCGCGCGGGGAGCGAGTCGCCCAGCACGAGCGTGGCGAGGCGCTCGGCGAAGGCCGGCCGCAGCACGAGGTCGCCGGCGTCGGGATGGAAGCGTCCCGCGAAGCGGTACCAGCGGCCGGCGCCCGCGACGCGCGCCTCGAGCGGGGGCGCGTCCGCCGCGCCCGGCCAGGGGACGAGCGCGCCGGCGCTCGTGGAGTCGAGCCCCGTGTCGCCGGTGGTGAGCAGCCGTGCGCCCGCGCGTACCCGCGCCCGGAGCGCGGGCGGTACCGGGCGCGCGGCGAGCCAGACGATCCACGCGGCCGGGCGGGCCGCCGCGCCGGTGGCGGCCGGATCGTCGGGCGCCGCGGTGGTCACCGCGATGGCGCGGCCCGACACTTCGGCCGCGGCCCGGAGCGCGGCGCCGACGTAGCGCGCGTCCTCGGCGTGAGCCGCATCGGCCACGAGCAGCGCACCGAG
>DASTSO010000076.1:0-1808 GCA_035760645.1 Gemmatimonadales bacterium | reverse complement strand
GGGCGTGACGAGCACGTCCACCGCGTCCCCCGCGGGGAGGTGGCCGCCCTTGACCAGCGCGGCCTTCGCGCCGAGCGCGAGCAGGCGACGGCCCGCGTCCTCCATCGCGTCGGGGTCGCGCACCGGGCGGCCGACGAGGATCGCCGCCTCGTCGAGGTTCGGGGTGACGACCGCCGCGAGCGGCAGGAGGGCGTCGCGCAGCACCCGCTCGGCGTCGGCGGTGAGGAGCCGGTGACCCGACGTCGAGACCATCACGGGGTCGAGCACGAGCGGGCCCCAGCGATAGTCCGCGATCGCCCGCGCGACGACGCGCACCAGCGCCGATTCCGCGAGCATGCCGGTCTTGAGCGCGGCGGGCGGGAGGTCCTCGGCGAGCGCCGCGAGCTGCGCGAGCACCATCGCGGCGGGGACCGGGTGCACGCCGCGCACGCCCCGCGTGTTCTGGGCGGTGAGCGCCACGATCGCCGTGGTGCCGAAGACGCCGAACTGGTGGAACGTCTTCAGGTCGGCCTGGATGCCGGCGCCCCCACCCGAGTCCGAGCCGGCGATGGTGAGGGCGATCGGCGGAGTCGGGGCGGACGTCACTGCGACGGGAGCTCCTTCGGGGCGGGGGGGAGCGCGCGCAGCTTGCGCTGCAGCGACTCGAAGGCCGCGAGGTCGCGGCGGCCGGTGCGGGCGACGGTGCGCGCGCTCGGGTTGGCGGCGATCATGCGCTGGACGTTCGTGATCCGCTCCGAGGTGGCCGGGTGCGAGGCGAACCACTGCTCGACCTTGCCCGGCTCGCTCTGCTGGAGGCCCTGCAGCACCTCGAACATGCCGGCGATCCCGTCCGGGTCGATCCCGGCGCGGGTGGTGTAGAGCACGGCCATCGAGTCGGCCTCGCGCTCGTCGTCGCGGCTGAACTTGGCGAAGACCATGTTCCCCGCGAGCCCGAGCCCGACCTGCTCCGCCGTGCTGGGCTGGCGGCCGAGGAGCAGATAGGCGAGCGTGAGACCGGTGTTCGCCGCGTTGGCCTGGCCCATCTGCTGGGCCGAGTGGCGCAGGTCCACGTGCCCGATCTCGTGCGTCACCGCGCCGGCGAACTCGTCGTAGTGGCGGGCGCGCTCGATGAGGCCGCGGAAGACGTAGACGTGGCCGCCGGGCACGGCGAAGGCGTTGACCTGGTCGGAGTTCACGATGTGGAAGTCCCAGGCGAGGTCCTGCCGCTGCGCCACGCGCTTGAGCGGCGCGACCGCGCTCTGGAAGAGCGACGTGATGGCCGGGTCGTCGATGAGCGGCAGCTGCTGCTGCAGCTGCGCCGCGTACTGGTTGCCCATCGCGACCTCCTGCTGCACGCTCGGGGCGCAGGCCGGCACGGCGAGCAGCAGCGAGCAGAGCAGCGAGACGGCCCGGCCCGGGCGGAGAAGACGAGGCATGGCAAGCTCCTTACCGACGATCATACGTGACCTCCGGCTGCGGCGCGGCCGCGAACGGCGCGGCCTCGCGCTCGCCGAGGGGGTGCGTCTGGTGGAGGAGGCGCTCGCGGCCGGGATCGCGGTGCGCGGCGCGGCGGTCTCGCCCACCCTGGAAAGTACCACGCGCGGGAAGACGCTCCGGGGAGCGCTCGAGCGCGCGGGCGTCCGGCTGGAGGCGCTGAGCGCCGAGGCGCTCGCCGAGCTCGCCGACACCGAACAGCCTCAGGGCATCGTCGCAATCATCGAGCCACCGCGCTGGGAGCTGGCCCACATCGCGGCGGGGCCGCGCCGGCCCGTGCTCGTGCTCGACGGGGTCCAGGACCCGGGCAACGTGGGCACGATGATCCGCACCGC
>DASTSO010000075.1:0-31398 GCA_035760645.1 Gemmatimonadales bacterium | reverse complement strand
GCGCGGCGCGATCCTGCTCGCCCTCGAGGCGCTCGACGGCCGCCCGCTCTGCGACGACATCCTCGAGGCGCGCTTCGGGCTGACGCGGCGCGAGA
Source organism: Gemmatimonadales bacterium (assembly GCA_035760645.1). Classification (GTDB taxonomy): domain Bacteria; phylum Gemmatimonadota; class Gemmatimonadetes; order Gemmatimonadales; family GWC2-71-9; genus DASSTY01. The sequence continues at coordinate 31,303 of DASTSO010000075.1, read as the reverse complement.
TCACGATCGCCCGGCTCGTCGGTGATGGGCGCACGAACCAGGAGATCGCCACCGCGCTCGGCATCAGCCTCTACACCGCCCGCAATCACACCGCGCGCGTGCTCGACAAGCTCGACGCGCCCAACCGCGCCAGCGTGGCCGCGCGCCTCGCGGGGCGCCCCGCGAGCCGCCGGGCCGGCGCGGCCTGAGGCCGCACGAGTCGCGCGCCCCGCCGCGGACAGACGGGACGGCGGGACGGCGGGAGGTCCCGCTGACGAACGAGCCTCCGGTGTCTGCACCGGAGGCTCGCGCGTTGAATGAGTGTCCCGCCGGCCCGCCTACCTCAACGCATCCCGGATCTCCCCCGCCGCCGAGATCGCCACGTCCACGTTGCGGCTCACGGCCCGGGCCTGCTGGGTGGCCTGGGTGAGGTCGCCCAGCACGCTGGCGACGTCGGCGGTGCGCAGCTTGATGAGGTCGAGCCGCAGGTTCTGCATCGCGAGCACGCAGCGCTCCAGATGGCTCGCCACCTCGCCGCGGCGGGCCTGGAGGTCGAGGATCGTCTGCCGCTGCCGCTGCAGCAGCGTGCGGCGCTGCTGCGTGATCTCGCCCTCCTCGTCCGCGGCACCGTCCATGGCGTGGCTCGCGCCGTCGAGCGCGGCGAGCCGCTCCTCGATGCGCGCGAGCTCGGCGGTGTTCATCTGGCTGTCGAGGTCGTGCAGCGCGCGCGCCAGCTCGGCGGCGCGATTGTAGAGCGCGTCCACCGTGTCGCCGATCTCGGGGAGCATCTTCCGCTCCGCCGGCGGCAGCTTCTCGACGAACTTCAGGATGAACTGCCGGTCGCCGTGCATCTGCTGCACGATCGGGAGCTGGGCGCCGTAGTCGTCGGCGCTCGGCGGCGGGAGCTGGCGCGGCAGCTTCCCGCCCTTCACGGCGAGCGTCGTCTCGATCGCGTCGGGCGCGGGCGGCCGGTTGAGCACGTCGCGCCAGCTGTAGCCGCTCTGCCAGAGCACCGAGTAGCTCTTGATGAGCCCGAAGCCGAAGCCGACGGCGGGGAAGAGGAACCAGGGATCGTGGATCCCGGTGGCGACGTTGATGCCGAAGCAGCCCAGCGTGACGGCGGCCCACTTGGCGAACTGGGCCCGCGTCTTCTGGACGATCTTGGGCTCGCCGGTGTCGGGCGCCGGCAGCTCGTCGCCGCTCGCCGCGACCCGCCCGCGCTCGTAGCGCCGCGCGAGCGCGTCGCGCCGGCCGGCCGGCATCGGCGAGATGGGCGGCGCTCCCCGCGCCGCGCCGAGCGGTCGCCCGGTGCGGTCGCGCAGCGGCGCGGCCGGCGCGGTCCCCGGCCGGGCCGGGGCCGCCCGGCCCCCGAAGGTTCCGCCGTCCCGCCGGCCCGCCGTCCCGCCACCCGGCCGCGTCGCCGCCCGGAACCCCGTCCCCGTCGGCCGATAGCCGCCGACCGCGCGGCTCTCGAGCCCGCGCCGGAGCGCGTCGGCGGTGGGCCAGCGGTTCTCGGGATCCTTCTCGAGGCACCGCGCCACGGCCATCGCGAGGTCTTCGGGGACATCGGGCCGGAGCTCGGTGACGAGCTGCGCCGGCTCGGTGATCTGCTTCATCAGGATGCCCGCCACGGTCGGCGCCGTGAACGGCAGCTCGCCGGTGAGCATCTGGTAGGCGACGATGCCGAGGGAGTAGAGATCGCTGCGGCCGTCGATCTCCTTCTCGCCCGCCGCCTGCTCGGGGCTCATGTAGCTCGGCGTGCCGATCGCCACGCCGACGCCGGTGAGCGTGGCGCCCGAGCTGCCCGAGAGCGCCTTCGCGATCCCGAAGTCGGTGACCATCACCCGGCCGCGGGTGCCCTCGAGAAGGATGTTGTCGGGCTTCACGTCGCGGTGCACCACGCCCTGCGCGTGGGCGGCGCCGAGGGCGTCGGCCGCCTCCTTCATGATGCGCCGCGCCTCTTCCACCGGCAGCCGGCCGCGCCGCTTGAGCCGTCCCGCGACGCTCTCGCCGTCGACGTAGCCCATGACGAAGTAGACGAGCCCGCTCCCCTCGCCGACGCTGAAGATCGGCACCACGTGCGGGTGGGAGAGCTTGGCCGCCGTCTGCGCCTCGCGCGTGAAGCGCTCGCGGATGTCCTGCTGGAAGGCGAGCTCCGGCGGCAGCACCTTGATCGCCACCCGGCGCTGGAGCCGCTCGTCGCGGGCGCGATAGACGACGCCCATCCCGCCGCGCCCGATCTCGCCTTCGATCGTGTACGCGTCGGCCAGGGCGTCGCTCAGGCGCGCGGCGAGCGGCTTCTCGCTGGCATCCGTCATTCGGGTGATCGCCTCAACGCGGGAAGAGGGGCATTTGTCGGAGTCGGAACAATTTGCGCTGCCGCGCGCGCCGGGGCAACACGGCGGCGCCGGCGAGTCGTCGCGCGGGGGCACGGCCCCGAGGCGATGACTGAAGACGTCCGCGATCGCGCGCCCGCGCTCCCGCTCTCACCCCTCGGAAGACGCACATCCGCGCAGAAGGTTTCAATCTGCACGCTTGCAGTCCCCGGCGCGGCCGCCGCGCTGCCAGAACCGCAGCCGCCGGGCGCGGGCTCTGCCGCGGCGGCAGGGCCGGGGCGCGCGCGCCCGACCGGGGGCGCGGGGCGGTTCGTCCCTGGCCTTGCAAGTCGTTGCGGGATACTAGTTCGTCTGGTGCCGGGGCGTGGCACGGCGGGTGCAAACTCCCACCCCAACACGTATTGGCCCTGCCAATTCACTCCCCGCGGCCCGCGCCGCACCGATGGTGGCGCGGACCGCGAGGACCGCGGTGAAGGAGTCTGGATGTCTGAACGTCTGAGTCTGCCGGTGCTTCCCCTGCGGGAAGTCGTGCTCTTTCCCGGGGTGACCGCGCCGATCGGCGCGGGCCGCCCCGCCACCCTGCGCGCCATCGAGGCCGCGCTCGCCACCCCCGAGCGGCTCGTCTTCGCCGTCAGCCAGCGGCAGAACGTGGAGAACGTCGAGCCCGACAACCTCTACACCATCGGCACCGTGGCCCGCATCGGCCAGGTGCAGCGCGGGCTCGCCGGGATGCAGCTCCTGCTGCACGGCGAGTATCGCGGGATCGCGGTGCACTACACCGAGCGCGACGGCTACCTCCAGGCGATCGTGCGCCAGGCGGAGGAGATGGGTGCGCTCAACCCCGACGACCCCGCCTTCATGGCCCTCCACCGCGAGGCGCGCGTGCGCGCCGCGGAGCTGGGGCAGAAGAGCGGGCTCCCCGACGAGGTCGTCCAGCAGGTGCTCGCGGGCGTGAGCGATCCCGGGCGCTTCGCCGACCTCGTCGCCGGCTACATCGACATCGCGCCGGCGCAGCGCCAGCAGCTCCTCGAGACGCTCTCCGTGGAGGAGCGGCTCCGCCGCGTGCTCGTCCTGGCGCAGCGGCAGATCAGCGTGCTCGACGCGCAGGAGGAGATCAAGAGCCAGGTCCAGGAGGAGCTGGGCGAGCGCCAGCGCGAGATGTTCCTGCGCGAGCAGCTCAAGCAGATCCGCCGCGAGCTGGGCGAGGAGGACGAGCAGGGCGAGGTGGACGAGCTGCGCGCCAAGATCGAGGCGCTCGAGCTCCCCGACGACGTGCGCAAGGAGGTGGACCGCGAGCTCGGCCGCCTCTCGCGCATCGGGCGCGAGTCGATGGAGTCGCAGGTCATCCGCACCTTCCTCGAGACCGTGGCCGAGCTGCCGTGGAGCATCCGCAGCGCGGAGCACCTCGACCTGGTCGAGGCGCAGAAGATCCTCGACGAGGACCACTACGCGCTGGGCGACGTGAAGGACCGCGTGCTCGAGTTCCTCGCCGTGCGCCAGCTCCGGATGCAGGAGCTCGAGGCCGAAGGGGCGGAGGCCGACTCGGAGGCCGTGGCGCGCGCGGCCGCCACCGCGGGCGCCGACGGCAGCCCCGCCACCGAGGGCCCCGCCACCGCCTTCCGCTCGGGCGACTCGATCGACCCGGGCCGCCCGGTGGACGAGGGGATGGCGGTGGACACCGGCGCGCGGGTGGACCGGGGCGAGCCGGTGGACGAGGGGGCGCGGGTGGATCCCACCGAGGGGCCCCTGCCGACCGACGTCCCGCCGGCGACGGCGAAGGTGCCGGGGAGCAACAAGCCCGGCACCGGCAACGAGGACGACCGCACCACGCGCGCGCCGATCCTGCTCTTCGTGGGCCCGCCGGGCGTGGGCAAGACGTCGATCGCCAAGTCGATCGCGCGCTCGATGGGGCGCAAGTACGTGCGCGTTTCGCTGGGCGGCGCGCGCGACGAGGCCGACATCCGCGGCCACCGGCGCACCTACGTCGGCGCGATGCCGGGCCGCATCGTCCAGGGGATGCGCCAGGCGGGCACCAAGAACCCGGTCTTCCTCCTCGACGAGATCGACAAGCTCGGCGTCTCCTTCCAGGGCGACCCGGCGAGCGCGCTGCTCGAGGTGCTCGATCCCGCGCAGAACGACAGCTTCGTCGACCACTACCTCGGCGTGCCGTTCGATCTCTCCGAGGTGATGTTCATCTGCACGGCGAACTTCATTCAGAACATCCCGGGCCCGCTGCTCGACCGGATGGAGGTCGTCGAGTTCAGCGGCTACACCGAGCGGGAGAAGCTGGGCATCGCGCGCACCTACCTCGTGCCGCGGCAGCTCCAGGAGAACGGCCTCACCGCCGGGCAGATCGAGGTGACCGACGACGCGATCTCGGAGGTGATCACCGGCTACACGCGCGAGGCGGGCGTGCGCCAGCTCGAGCGCGAGATCGGCCGGCTCGCGCGCAAGGTGGCGCGCAAGGTCGCCTCGCGCGAGGTGGAGCGGATGACGGTGACCCGGGACGACGTGGACGATCTCCTCGGCCGCCCGCGCGTGCACCCGGAGAAGATGGCGCGCGAGGACGAGGTCGGCGTCGCCACCGGCATGTACTACACGCCGAGCGGCGGCGACATCATGTTCGTCGAGGCCAGCACCATGCGCGGCCGCGGCGAGCTCGTCCTCACCGGCCAGCTGGGCGACGTGATGAAGGAGTCGGCGCGCGCCGCGTGGACCTACGCGCGCTCGCACGCGGCGCTGCTGCAGATCCCCGACGAGATGTTCGACCGCGACGTGCACGTGCACGTCCCCGCGGGCGCCATCCCGAAGGACGGCCCCTCGGCCGGGGTGACGATGGCGACGGCGATCGCGAGCGCGCTGAGCGGCCGCCCCGCGCGCCACGACATCGCCATGACGGGCGAGATCACGCTGCGCGGGCGGGTGCTGCCGATCGGCGGCGTGAAGGAGAAGATCCTCGGCGCCGTGCGCGCCGGGATCACCCGCATCATCCTGCCGAAGGACAACGAGGCCGATCTCGAGGACCTCCCGAAGGAGGTGCGCGACAAGCTCGAGATCCACCTCGTCCAGGAGCTCGGCGAGGTGCTCGCCCTCATGCTCCGCGGCGCCAGCTTCCGCGAGGGCCGGCTCTTCTTCGGCGAGGAGGTCCCGCAGGAGGGCGGGGTGGGGGCGGGGGTGCGCTGAGGCGGAACGACGGCGGGACGGCGGGAGAGGCGGGACGGCGGGAAGCTCATCAAATGCGCGAGCCTCCGGTGACCACACCGGAGGCTCGTGTTACTTCGGGCCGTCCCGCCGCAGCGCCTTTTCCGCCCCCCGCGCCAGCTCCGCCGCGGTCGCGCCGTCGGCGGGGAAGGCGGCGATGCCGGTGCGGGCGGTGAGGGGAACGCGCGCGCCGGTGTCGGTCTCGAAGGCCGCCGTGGCGAGCGCGTGGCGGAGCTTCGCGGCCACCGTCTCGGCGCCCTCGCGGCCGACGTCGCGCAGCACGACGGCGAACTGCTCGCCGCCGTAGCGGCCGACGAGGTCGCTCGCGCGCACGGTCGTGCGCAGCAGCGCGCCCGCCTGCGCGAGCACCTGGTCGCCGGCGAGCCAGCCCCAGCGGTCGTTCACCGCGCCGAAGTCGTCGAGATCGAGGAGCAGGAGCGCGAAGCTGCTCCCCGCGCGCCGGCCGTACTCGACCGCGTGGTCGAGCTCGGCCATCAGCGTCGCGTGGTTGAGGAGCCGCGTGAGCCCGTCGCGGTGCACGAGTTGCCGCACCCAGCGCCCGCGCTCGACGCGCGAGACGGCGATCTGCAGGAAGAGCGCCTGGTCGACCGGCAGCGCGAGGAAGTCGTCCGCCCCGGCGCGCAGCGCCTCGATGTGCTCGGCCACGCCCGCCTCGGTCGTGAGAAAGACGAGCGGGACGAGCGCGAGCCGCGGATCCTGCCGCAGCCGCCGCGCGAGCGTGAAGCCGCCCGGCGCGGGCAGATGGGCGTCGAGGAGGATGAGGTCGGGGAGCTGGCGCTGCACGGCGTCGAGCACGTCGGCGTCGTCCACGCACGGCGTGGCGTGGAGCTTCGCCTGCTCCAGCCAGCCGATGAGCCGCTCGGCCCGCGCCGGATCGGCGGTGACGACGAGGACGTGCCCCGGCGGCGTGCCGAGGCGGGCGACGGCGCGCGCGTAGACGGGGAGCTCGGTGGCGAGCTGGTCGGCGCTGAAGACCGCATCGATCCCGACCGCGGCGGCGCGGAGCCGGTCCGCCTCGCCCGAGGGCGTCACGAGCACCACCGCGCGGGGATGCGCCGTGCGGCCCGCGGCCCACGCGGCGGCGAGGGCGTAGGGATCCTCGCCCTCGTCGGCGCCGATGACGACGAGGTCGGGCGAGCCCGCGCCGCCCGCGCCGCTCGCGCCCGTCGCCGCGGCGTGGCCCACGTCGGTCGCCACGGCGTAGCCCGCGCCGCGCAGGGCGTCGAGCGCCCACTCGCGCGCGGTGCCGATCGGCATGTGCACCAGCGCGCGCCACCCGAACTCGGGGCGCCGCACCGAGAGCGCCGGCTCGCCGATCGCCTCCGCCGCGCGGCCGAACGCCGCGACGAGCCGCTCGATGTCCGCCTCCGCCTGCGTGGCGAGCGCCGCGGCCTGCGCGGGGGTCAGCGGGGCCGCGGCATCGGGCGCCGTCTCGCGCCGCACGGTCTGCTCGGCCGCGCGGCTCACCGCGCTGATCTCGGGGAAGCCGTACGAGCCGCCCGAGCCCGCGAGCCGATGGAAGAGGGTGAGGAGCGCCGTCGCGCCGCCGGGCGCGTTCTGCCGGAGCGCGGCCACCGCGTCGCGCAGCTCGGTGAGCCGCACCGGCCACTCGCCGACGTACTCGCGGCGCAGCTCCTGGAAGGCGCGCTCGAGGACCTCGGTCACGGCCGCTCCGGCACGGGCCGCGTCATGCGGGCTCCCGGAAGCGCTCGAGCGCGAGCCGGGCCCCGGCGACGAAGGCCGGCGCCGTGCTCCAGTGACCCGTCACCTCGTTCCCCTCGCGCCCCGCGAGCACCGCGCTCCGGTCGTCCACCACGGCGATGAGCGGCTGGCCCGGCCACGCGTGCCGGCCGTCCACCGTCGCCACCCGCGCGACCTCGAGCGTGACGGGCGCGGTCGCGTAGAGCGCGACCGGCAGCCCCGCGCTCACCGGCCGGCGCAGCGAGGGGGCGAGCAGCGGGTAGGCGTCGGGCGGCACCAGCAGGAGCACCGAGCGCGTCGCGCGCGCCACGTCGTGGGCGATGAGCTGCAGCGCCGCCCGCGGCGACTGGATCTCCACCAGCGTCGGCGAGGCCGGCGTCGCCATCGCCTCGAGGTCGCCGCTCAGCCGCTCGAGCGCGAGCCCGTGGTCGTTGGCGATCCGCGCAATCAGCGCCGTGGGCGGCTCCGGCCGGTAGCGCTTCGGCCGCACCCCTTCCACCCGGGCCGCCCCCTTGGTCACCAGGCCCTCGAGCGCGCTATAGGCATTCGCGCGCGCCAGCCCCGCCGAGCGCGCGATGGCGTAGCCGGTGCCGGGGCCGCCGGTGAGCAGCACCTCGTAGACGAGGCTCTCCGTCGGGGTGAAGCCGAACGGGGTGAGGTCGAGGCGCGGCATCAGACGTACTCGAGCGTCCACCCCAGGTGCTTCGCGACCTGCGCCAGGCGGAAGGTCACGTCCACCAGCCGGCTCTCGGGGTGCTTCTTCTCTTCGGGCTGCAGGGGGTAGAAGTGATACGTCATCGGATCCATCACCGCCGGCTGCGCGCGCAGGCCCTTGGGATGCCACACGCCCGTCTCGTCGCAGTCCTGCAGCAGCCGTCCGAGCACCTTCGTCGCCACCGGCGCCCACGTGAGTGCGCCCATGCGGGCCATCAGTTCGATGTAGTAGAGCGCGAGCGGCAGATCCTTCGGCGTCCCCTTCGCGTCGGCCTCGATCGGGTCGCCGAGGAGGAGGAACTGCGGCGGCACCTGCTGCTTGCCCTGCTGGATGACGAAGGCCTTCTTCGGCGCGGGCTGGGCGAGATAGTGGCCGAGCCGCTCGGTGAAGCCCGCGCGCTCGCGCTGCAGACTCGGCATCGAGGCGAGCATCGCCACCGAGTACCAGCTGGGCGGGTGCGCCTCGGGGTGCAGTACCGTGGTGCGGCCGCTCTTCGTGAACGGCTGCTCGGCGAGCTCGCTGCGGAGGAACTGCGAGATCGCGCTCGCGATCTTGTGTCCCGCCCCCCGGAGCCGCGGGTCGTCGCCGTAGCCCGCCTCGGCGAGCGCGGCGCTGGCCGCCTCGCGGAAGACGCCTCGCACCCACTCGGCCGTCTCCGGCTCGTTCTTGCTGGCCTTCTGCCACTCGAAGAGCAGCGCGGGGTCCTCGTCGCGCGAGAGGATGCGGAAGAGCACCCGGTCGGCCAGCTTGAACGGCCGGGTGGCCCGCGGCCAGGCGAGCTGCAGCAGCCGGCGGTACTGAGGGATGGTCCCGACGTCCTTGATCCCGGTCTTGGCCGAGGCCTCGAGGCCGAGGAGGTTGGCGCCCCAGACACCGGTGTCCTTCTGCTTCTTGACGACGGCGAGGGCGACCTTGCTGCCGGTGATCGCCTCCTGTGCGGCGGCGAGCGCGTCCGGCGCGGTGGTGCCCGCGGGGGCGAGCTCGCGAAGGGTGCGGTACCGGATCGTCTCGTTGCCGTGCTGGAGCAGCCAGGTCAGCGGAATCCGGTGATGCGTCGGCAGTTCCAGAAGAGGGCTCCCGGGCGGAGTTGACCTGCGATTTCTGGGTGCTGCGGGTGAGATGCGGCAAAATACAGGGGCTAGGTGCTAGGGGCTAGGTGCTGGGGGCTCCGAGAAGACGCCGGCCTCCGTGTCCCAAGCCCCCGCGACGACGCCCTAGCCCCTAGCCCCTAGTCCCTAGCCCCTAGAACCCAACCATTTGCCGGTCCGCCACCTACTTCCCGGCCACCCGCTGCTCGCCCGCCTCCCGGAACTCCGACCCCTGGAGCCAGGTCGGCTGGGTCGGGGCGTCGGCGACGGCGACGGCGGTGCGGAGGACCGTCCGGAGCTGCTGCATCGCGCCGCCGTAGCTGTACCAGGGGAGCAGCTCGTCGCCGGGCTGGTGGTAGCGCTTCTCGCCGTATTCGTCGATCTGCTGCTTCCCCCACCCGGCGGGCCGGCCGACGAAGTCGGTCCCCGTACCGAGGGAGAGGGCGGGCACGCCGGCGCGCGCGAAGGGGAAGTGGTCGGAGCGGAAGAAGCTGCCGTTCGCGAGCGCCTCCCGGTCCACCGTGATCCGGAGCCCTTCGGCCTGGGCCGCGCGCTCGAAGACCGTGCCCAGGGTGCTCTGGTCGAGCCCCAGGGCGGAGATGTCGCGGGTGCGGCCGAAGAGATTCATCTCGTCCAGGTTGAGCACCGCCGCGAGCCGCGCGAGCGGGAGCGGGAAGCGCGCGGCGAGCGCCGTCGAGCCCAGCAGCCCCGACTCCTCCGCGCCGAAGGCGGTGAAGAGGATCGAGCGGCCCGGGCGCACGCCGCTCCGCACGAACGCCTCCGCCGCGGCGAGCATCGCCGCGGTGCCCGAGGCGTTGTCCACGGCGCCGTTGTAGATCGAGTCGCCGTCGACCGGCTGGCTGATGCCCAGGTGGTCGTAGTGCGCGCCGAGGAGCACCGCCTCGTCGGCGTGCGCGCCGCGACCCGGCCAGCGCGCGATCACGTTCGCGGTCGAGGAGCGCCGGAGCGTGCTCGTCACGGCGAGCGTCGCCGGCGTGGCGAGCGGAACGGCGCGGAAGCCGCGCGTCACCGCCTTCCGCATCACGCCGGCGAGCGTGGGCGCGACCGGGGACAGCAGCCGCGTGGCGACGCTGTCGGTGAGCCACCCGGCGGCGACGAGCGAGGTGGCGGGGCGCTCGACCCGCACCTGCGGGCCGGTCCACGAGCCCACCACCGTGCCCCAGCCGTAGCTCGCCGTCTCGGTGGTGTGCACCAGCAGCACCGCCGCTGCGCCCTGGCGCGCCGCCTCCTCGAGCTTGTAGGTCCAGCGGCCGTAGTAGGTGAGCGTCCGGCCCTTGAAGAGCGTCGAGTCCACGAAGCCCGGGTCGTTGACGAGGACGACCACCGTCTTTCCCTTCACGTCGGTGCCGGCGTAGTCGTTCCACCGGTACTCCGGCGCCACGATCCCGAAGCCGACGAAGACGAGCTCGCCCGCGGTGCGCACCTCGGGCTCGTCGCGCATCGACCAGAGCACGAAGTCCTTCTTGAACGCGAGCGGCCGGCCGCCGAGCGCGAGCGTGGGCGCCGGCGTGAGGCTCACGATCGGTACTCGATGGTAGTAGGTGCCGCTGTCGCCCGCGGGGACGAGGCCGAGGCGGATGAACTGCGCCGCGATGTACTTCGCCGCGAGCTCCCCGCCGCGGGTGCCGGGGGCGCGGCCCTCGAGCAGGTCGTCGGCGAGGAAGGTCAGGTGACCGCGCACGACGTCGCTGTCGGCCGCCTGGACGAGCTTCGCGGCCTGGGCGGTCGGCGCCGCGGGCGTGCGCTTCGGTGCGGCCTGCGCCCGCAGCGGGAGCGGCAGCGCGGCGAGCGTGAGCAGCGCGCACGGCGCGAGGAGCGTGGGGAGCAGGCGACGCGGCGTCATCGGTCCGTGGAACTCCGGGTGAGGGTGAAGCTCGGGCAGCGGACGACGTGCACCGCCGCCGGCAGGCCGAGGGCGCGCTCGCTCGTCAGCACCAGCGTGCGCGCGTCGAGCCAATCCACCCCTTCGCCCTGCGGCTCGAGCCCGAAGAGATCGCAGCGCGCGGGCGGATCGGCGGGCGCGAGGCGGCCCGCGTCGTCGAGGCGGAAGAGATAGAGATCCCGATAGGTGCGCACCACGACGTGTCGCCCGTCGGGGGCGAGCGCGGCGTCGGTGACCCAGCGCCCGAGCGCGTCGGGCGCGATCGGGAGCGTGTCCACCAGCTCGGCGCGCGCCGGCGCCGCGCCCGCCGCCCCCGCGGCGCGCCGCGTCCACGCGTCGGCCGGCACCCGGTAGTAGGTCGGCGCCGCCTTGAACGTCTTGGCGAGGAGCAGCACGTCGCCCGCCGGGGTGACGAGGGCGGCCTCGACGTCGTGCGGGCCGTCGGCGTAGCGCACCACGAGCGCCGCCGCCGACGCGGTGCGGCGCGCGGTGTCGGCGGCGGGAGGCGCGGTGCGCGCGGTGCGCGCGGTGCGCGCGGTGCGCGCGGTGCGCGCGGTGCGCGGATCGGCCGGCTCGCGCACGCGGTAGAGCGTGACGGTGGCGCGGTCGCCCTTGTTGTCGCCGGTGTCGGCGAGGTAGAGGCAGGTGGGATGCGGCGCCGCACCCTCGGCCTCGCCGGCGCCGCACGGGCCCGGGGCGATCGCCTCCCAGTCCACGTTGTCCGCGCCGGCGACGGTGAAGGCGCCGAGCGCGCGGCCCAGTGTGTCGGTGGCGAAGAGGAGCGGCCCGGTGCCGCCGTCGCCGATGCTCCAGAGCAGCCCCGCGTGCCGGCGGCTCGCCACGACGCCCGAGCTCTCCGCGAGGCGCGGGTCGGCGAAGCGGCCGGTCTCGCGCGCGCTCGCCGGCTGCTCGGCGCGCCACGTCACCCTGGGCGGCGGGACGCGCGCCGCCTGCGAGACCAGGCGGGGCGCGGCGACGAGCAGGCCGGCCGCGACCGCGATGGCGGTCGTCGCCCCGACCGCCGCCCTCACGGCGTGGTGCCGAGGGGCTTGATCTCGACCCGCCGGTTGCGCGCGCGCGCCGCGGCGTCGTCGCCCGGCACGAGCGGGACGGTGGCGCCGTAGCCGCGTGCGACCATGCGGCGCCCCGGAATCCCCCGGCGCATGAGCGCGCTCCGCACCGCCTCGGCGCGCAGCAGCGAGAGGTGCTGGTTCGCGGCGGCCGGGCCCGAGTTGTCGGTGTGGCCGCCGATCTCCACCATGAGCGTCGGCTGCGCCTTGAGCGCCGCGGCAACCGAGTCGAGCACCGCGCGCGACGCGCCGCTGAGCCGCGCGCTGCCCGATGCGAAGGTCACGCCGCGCAGGATGATGCCCCCGCCGCCTTCGCGCGTTGCCGCCGCGGTGTCCCGGGCGCGAGAGGCGGGCGGGGTGGGCGGCGCGGCGCTGCTGTCGCGCGCCCCGCCGCGCGCGCTGTCGCGCGGCTCGGGCTGGCCCGGGCCCTGGCCCGGGAGGCAACCGTAGGCGTTCACCGCGCGGCCCGGCGGGGTACGCGGGCAGCGGTCGAGGCCGTCGAGCACGCCGTCGCCGTCTTCGTCACCCGGGCAGCCGACGGCGTCCACCGTGGCGCCCTTCGGCGTGTCGGGGCAGCGATCCACCCCGTCCACGATGCCGTCGTCGTCGCTGTCGCGGGGACAGCCGCGTGCGTCCACCGTGGCGCCGGCGGGCGTGTCGGGGCAGCGGTCGAGCTGGTCGGGCACGCCGTCCTGGTCGGCGTCGCGCGGGCAGCCGGTGGCGTCCACGCGCGCCCCCGCCGGCGTGTTCGGGCAGCGGTCGATCCCGTCGGCCACGCCGTCGCGGTCGCTGTCCACCGGGCAGCCGCGATAGTCCACCAGCGCGCCGGCCGGCGTGTCGGGACAGCGATCGAGGTTGTCGGTCACGCCGTCCTGGTCGCTGTCGCCCGGCCGTCCGGCCCCGAGCATGAGACTCAGGCCCAGACTCACGCTCGCGGTCGTGAGGCCCTTCACGGTGGTCGGATTCTTCAGGTTGCTGTGGCTCACCGTGCCCTCGAGCCGGGCCATCACCAGGTCGCTCAGCCCCAGGCGCAGCCCGGCGCCGCCCAGGACGGCGCCGGTCTTCGCCGCGCCGCCCTCGGCGGCGCAGGGCCCGACCGGCACGACCGGCTCGTTGCAGCGCGCGCTGCTGTAGCGCGTCGAGTTGTAGCCGCCCTTGAGGAAGAGGAAGTTCCGCGGCCCGAGCGGCAGGTTGTAGAGGAGCGCGCCGCCGAGGGAGGTGACGCCGTAGCCCGCCGTCACACCGCCCGTCACCGCCGTGCTCCGGGCCGTGGAGTGCAGGTACGACCCCTCGGCTTCGACCGAGAAGTTGAGGGGCAGCCAGAAGCCCAGGCGCGCGGTGCCGCCCCAGCCGGGGCCCAGGTTGGTCACCTGGTTGAAGCGGGCGTAGGTGCCCGCCCCGCTCAGCTCGAAGCGGTACTCGGGACGCGAGATCACCTGCGAGGCGGCCGGTGCCGGGAGCCCGGCGGCGCCGAGCAGGGTGAGGAGCGCGGCGCCGACGGCGGTGCGGAAGGCGTGGTAGGTGTGCATGGGGCCTATAGATACGGCCGGCCGCGGGGGCTGACAAGGAGCGTCGTCACACCGCTGCGCGCCGGCCGGCGCGGGCCCCGCGCGCCGGCGCCGCGCCTCTTGGCAGCATTTTCGGCCGGGGCTACGATTGGAATCCAGGTCGGGGTGTCGAGGGCCGCTCGACAGCCAACGACGGTTCTTCGACGTCCCTTCGACGGGAGTGGGCCGGCCGTGCGCGTGACGATCCAGTACTGCGTCGTCTGAAACTACGAGCCCCGGGCCGCCAGGCTGGCGGCCGAACTGCGGGAGGCGTTTCCCGACGTGGAGGTGAAGCTCATTCCCTCCTCGGGCGGGGTGTTCGAGGTGCGCGCCGACGGGGAGCTCGTCTTCTCGAAGGCGGCCGCCGGACGGCATGCCCAGCCGGGTGAGGTGTTGGCGCTGATGAGAAAGGAACGATAGGTGCGAATCGCCATCTCGACCGGTGGGGGCGACGCGCCGGGGCTCAACGCGGTGATCCGCGCCGTGGTGCTCTCGGCCCACCAGCGCGGCTGGCAGTGCTACGGCATCCAGCGGGGCTACGAGGGACTCCTCAGCTTCGAGGGCGTGGTGCGCCTCACCGCCGACTCGGTGCGCGGCATCACCCACCTCGGCGGCACCATCCTCGGCACCACCAACCGCGGCAATCCCTTCCGCTACGTGCGGCACGACGCCGAGGGCAACGCCTACGAGACCGACCGCTCGGACGAGCTCGTCGCGGCCTTCCACGCGAGCGGCTTCGATGCGCTCGTCTCGATCGGCGGCGAGGGGAGCCTGCAGATCTCCTACGGGCTCTTCCACAAGGGGATCCCCGTCGTCTGCGTGCCGAAGACGATCGACAACGACGTGCCCGGCACCCAGCGCACCTTCGGCTTCGACACCGCGGTGAGCACCGCGACCGACGCGCTCGACAAGCTGCACTCGACGGCCGAGAGCCACGAGCGCGTCATGGTGGTCGAGCTGATGGGCCGCTACGCCGGCTGGATCTCGCTCTACAGCGGCGTCTCGGGCGGCGCCGACGTCATCCTCCTGCCCGAGATCCCCTTCGACATCGAGAAGGTGTGCGAGAAGATCCGCGCGCGCGACGCCGCGGGCCGCCGCTTCTCGATCGTGGTCGTGGCCGAGGGCGCCCGGCCGCGCGAGGGCGAGGTGGCGCTCGTCGAGCGCCGCGGCGTCGGCACGGTGGACCGCCTGGGCGGCATCGGCAGCCAGGTGGCGCACGCCATCGCGACGCGCACGGGCAAGGAGGTGCGCACCCTGGTCCTCGGCCACGTCCAGCGCGGCGGCTCGCCCACCACCTACGACCGGCTGCTGGGCCTGCGCTTCGGCACCGCCGCCGTGCGGGCCATCGCCGACGGCGACTTCGGCATCATGGTCGGGCTCAACAACGGCGTGATCACGCGCGTGCCGATCGGCGAGATCGTCGGCCGCTGCCAGACGATCCCGCCCGACAGCGAGATCCTGCTCACGGCGCGCGAGCTCGGCATCAACCTGGGGGATTGAGATGGCGACGAGGGACGAGGGGCGGGGGACGCGTCCCGCACGCAGCCGCCCTGCCTACCCCCCGGCACCCCCGGGCGACGCCGTCGAGCTGCTGCACGGCGACGCGATTCCCGACCCCTATCGCTGGCTCGAGGACGGCGACGCGGCGGCCACGCGCGAGTGGACCGCGCGCCAGAACGCGCTCACGCGGGCGTGGCTCGACGCGCTCCCCGAGCGCGCGGCCATCCACGCGCGCCTCGAGACGCTGCTCGCCGTCGGCACGCTCTCCTGCCCCACGCCGCTCGGCGACGGGGCGCGCTACCTCTACGAGCGGCGCGAGGGCCGGCAGAACCAGCCGGTGCTCTACGTGCGCGAGGGCCTGCACGGCGCCGATCGCGTCGCGGTGGACCCGAACACGCTCGACGCGGCCGGCACGACGGCGCTCGACTGGTATCACGCGAGCGCCGACGGCCGGCTGCTGGCCTACGGGCTCTCCGAGCACGGGAGCGAGCGGAGCGTGCTCCACCTGCTCGATCTCGAGCACCTGACCCCGCTCCCCGACCGCATTCCCGACACGCGCGCCTGCAGCCTCGCCTGGCTCCCCGACGGCTCGGGCTTCTACTACACGCGCTATCCCGCCGCCGACGAGGTGCCCGCGGGCGAGGAGCAGTATCACCGCGTCGTGTGCTTCCACCGCCTGGGCGACGATCCCGCGCAGGACCCGCTCGTGTTCCGCCCGGCGGAGAAGGAGCACTGGCCCGGCGTCGCGCTCTCGCGCGACGGGCGCTGGCTCGTCCTCGTCGTGGCGCGCACCTTCGACCAGACCGACCTCTACGTGCGCGATCTCGCGGACGCCGACGGCGACTTCGTCGCGGTGGCGAAGGACCTCGCCGCCTCGTTCGAGGGGACGGTGGTGCGCGACCGGCTCTACCTGCGCACCAACCTCGAGGCGCCGACGTACGGGCTCTACGAGGTGGATCCCACGCACCCCGCCCGCGAGGGCTGGCGCACGCTCGTCGCGCCGCGTCCCGACGCGGTGCTCGAGGGCTTCGCCGTCACCCGCGGGCAGCTCGTCCTCACCTGGCTCGAGCACGCGACGTCGCGCCTCGAGCTCGCCGCGCTCGACGGCGCCGCGCGCCGCACGGTCGCCCTCCCCACCCTCGGCACGCTCTACGGCCTCGGGGCGGAGGACGACGGGGACGAGCTGCTCTACGGCTTCACCAGCTACACGGTGCCGCCGAGCGTCTACCGCGTGGACCTCGCCGCGGCGGCCGCCGCGACGGGCGCGCCGTCGCCCGCCGCCACGCCGCTGCCGCCCGTCCCGTCGGCGCTCTGGGACCGGGTGGAGGCCGACGTCGAGCCCGAGCGCTTCGAGGTGCGGCAGGTGCGCTATCCGTCGAAGGACAGCACGCCGATCTCGATGTTCCTCGTGCACCCGCGCGGCGCGCCCCGCGACGGCGCAAACCCGGTCTACCTCACCGGCTACGGCGGCTTCAACGTGAGCATGACGCCGGGCTTCTCGCGCTCGCTCCTGCTCTGGCTCGAGCAGGGCGGGGTCGTCGCCGTGCCCAACCTGCGCGGCGGCGGCGAGTACGGCGAGACCTGGCACCAGCAGGGGATGCTCGCGCGGAAGCAGAACACGTTCGACGACTTCGTCGCCGCGGCCGAGTGGCTGGTCGCCGAAGGGTGGACGCGCCCCGAGCGCCTCGCCGCCGCGGGGGGCTCGAACGGCGGGCTCCTCATGGGCGCCGTGCTCACGCAGCGGCCCGACCTCTTCCGCGCCGTCGTGGTGCAGGTGCCCCTGCTCGACATGCTGCGCTACCACCGCTTCCTCATCGCGCGGCTCTGGATCCCCGAGTACGGCGACCCGGAGGACGCGGAGCAGTTCCGCTGGCTCCGCGCCTACTCGCCCTACCACCACGTGCGCGAGGGCGTCGCCTACCCGGCCGTCCTCCTCGCCACGGCGGAGAGCGACACGCGGGTGGACCCGATGCACGCGCGCAAGATGGCCGCGCGCCTGCAGGCCGCGACCGCGTCGGACCGCCCGGTGCTGCTGCGGCTCGAGGAGCGCGCGGGCCACGGCGCCGGCAAGCCGCTCGCGAAGGTGCTCGACGAGCTCACCGACACGTGGACGTTCGTCTTCCACGAGCTCGGCGTGACGATGCTCGAGGCGCCGACGGCGCCGACGGCGCCGGCGTAGGTCGCCAGGTCGCCAGGTCGCTAGTTCGTGAGAAACGCGGCCACCATCGCGCGGCCGTGCTCGGTGAGGATGGACTCGGGGTGGAACTGCACGCCCCAGACCGGATGCGTGGCGTGGGCGAGCGCCATGATCTCGCCGTCGTCCTCGGCGGTGGCCGTGACGCGGAGCTCGGGCGGCAGGCCGTCGCGCGCGACGGCGAGCGAGTGGTAGCGCGTGGCCCGCAGGGGCGAGGGGAGCCCCGCGAAGAGCCCCGTGCCGTCGTGCACGACCGGCGAGGTCGTCCCGTGCATCGGCCGCGCGGCGCGCCCCACCCGGCCGCCGTAGGCCGCGGCGATGCACTGGTGACCGAGACAGACGCCGAGGGTGGGCGTCGTCGGGCCCAGGCGACGGATCGCCGCGACCGAGATCCCCGCCTCCGCCGGCCCGCACGGCCCCGGCGAGACGACGAGGTGCGACGGCGCGAGCCGCGCGATCTCGTCCACCGTGATGACGTCGTGCCGCCGCACCTCGGCCTCCGCGCCGAGCGCGCGCACGTAGCCGGCGAGCGTGTGCACGAAGGAATCGTAGTTGTCGATCAGCAGGACCACGCCGCCTCCTCCAGTGCCTCCACGAACGCCCGCACCTTGGCGAGCGTCTCCGCGTACTCCGCCTCGGGCGACGAATCGTAGACGATGCCGCCGCCCGCGTGCACGTGGAGCCGGCCGTCCGTGACGGTGGCGGTGCGGATCGCGATGCTCGTGTCGAGCGCGCCCGTCGTGCTCACGTAGCCGATCGCGCCGCAGTAGACGCCGCGCGGCGTGGGCTCGAGCTCGGCGATGATCTCCATCGCGCGCACCTTGGGCGCGCCCGTGATCGAGCCGCCCGGAAAGGCGGCGCGCAGCAGCTCGAAGGCGGTGGCGCCCGCGTCGAGCCGGCCGGTCACAGTGGAGACCAGGTGGTGCACCGTCGGGTGCGCCTCGAGGGCGAGGAGCGACGGCACCGCGACCGAGCCCGGCACGCAGACGCGCGAGAGGTCGTTCCGCAGCAGGTCCACGATCATGACGTTCTCGGCGCGGTCCTTCGCGCTCGCCGCGAGCTCGGCGGCGAGCGCGGCGTCGCCCGCCGGATCCCCCCCGCGCGGCCGCGTCCCCTTGATCGGCCGCGTCTCGACCGCGCCCGCGGGATCGAGCGACACGAACCGCTCCGGCGACACGCTCACGATCGCCGTGTCCCCGAGGTCGAGGAACGCCCCGAAGGGCGCCGGGTTGCGGCGCCGGAGCCGCCGGTAGAACTCCCATGGCGCCTCGGCGAGCGGCGCCTCGAAGCGCTGCGCGAGGTTCACCTGGAAGACGTCGCCCGCGGCGATGTAGGCGCGCACCCGCTCGACGGCGCGCAGGTAGCCGGCGCGGGTGAAGGTGGAGCGGAGGGCGATGGCCTCCCTGCCCGGGACGGGGTGGAGGGGGGGAGACTCCGGCGTGGGGCGCGCCTCCGCGCTCGCCCCCACGGAGCCTGAGCCATCGGTGGTGGGAGCGAGCCTCCGCGCTCGCCCCGAAGGGATCTCGCCGCCGAGTCTCTCCAGGACCATTTTCAGCCGCGCCGCCGCGCGCCGCTCCCGCGCCGCGGCGCGCTCGGGCAGCCCGGTCGAGAGCACCCACGCGCGCGCCGCCTGATGGTCCCACGCGACCACCCAGTCGTAGAGCCCGAGCAGCACGTCGGGGAGCGGGAGCGCGCCGGCCGCGGGCCGCGGCACCCGCGGCTCGAGCGTGGTGCCGAATTCGTAGCCGACGTAGCCGGCGAGCCCGCCCTGGAAGGGCGGGAGCCCGGGCACCGGCGCGACCGGCCACGTCGCCAGCGCATCGCGCAGCGCCGCTTCCGCCGCGGCGAGCGCGTCGCGGCCCGGCCCCCCGCCCCCCGCGCCGCGCACGAGCGCCACCGGGTCGGCCATGACGAACGAATGGCGGCCGATCCCACGGGGATCGGCCGCCGAGTCGAGGAGGAGCGGAACGGGGAGATCGCGCACCCGCGCGAAGACGTCGAGCGGGTCCGGCACGGGGTCGAGCGGCTGGACGAGCGGCAGGGGCGTCAGCCCTGCACCCACGGCTTCGCCGTGCCGGCGAGCGCGCCGCCCGCCTCCGGGCGCCAGAGCGCGAGCGCCTCGATGCGGCGGGCGAGCTCGAGGTCCTTGTCGGTGACGCCGCCCGCCGTGTGGGTGTTGAGCTGCACGACGACCTTGCCCCAGCTCACCGTGAGATCGGGGTGATGGTCCGCCGCCTCGGCGAGAAAGCCGATGGCGTTGACGAGCATCAGCGTCGTGGGCCACCCGTCGGTGGTGTAGATGCGCCGGATCGCCTCGCCCGCCGCCGCCCAGCCCCCGAGCTCGCGAAGCCGCGCCTCGAGCTCGGCTCCCGTGTAGGTGCGCTCCCTGGTGGCCATGATCTCGCTCCTCTCCTGAAGGTGCCGCTCCGCGGACGTCCGGCTACGCGCCGAGCGCCAGCCGGTAAGTCGCCGACTGGCCCGGGCTCTCCTCCACCTCGAGCTCGAGCCGCGTGAGGTTGGCGAAGCCCTTCGCGGCGAGCCCCTCGCGCACGCGGTGCGCGAAGTACTCGGCCAGCTTCTCGACCGTGGTGTTGGGGACGGGCAGCCGCACGCAGTCGCGCGCGGGAAAGACGTAGCGCGGCTCGTCGAAGGCGTAGACCGTGATCCGCTCGTCCGCCTCCTCGAGCCGCAGCTTCACGCTCTCCGTGGGCAGCAGCACGCGGTGGTCCACCTCCGCGAGCAGCGCGCGCACGAGCTGCTTGAGGTCGCTGAAGTCGAGGACCCAGTGCACCTCGTCGTCCGTCGTGCCCTCGACCGCGATGCCGACGCGGTAGTTGTGCCCGTGCAGCGCCTCGCAGCGGTGCCCGCGGAAGGTGATGAAGTGGGCGGCGGCGAAGATGAGGTAATCCTTCGTGACGCTCACCCGGAAGCTGCCGCTTCGGCTGCCGCTCACGGGTCCGTCCTGGTTGGCGTGCTTGGCATGCGCAGAAGGTAGGGACCTCGGGGTTCGGCGTCGAGGGCGGCGGCCGGGCCGGCCGGCTATCTTGTCGCCATGCCCGACGACATCAGCGACGTGGCTGCGGCCACCGGCGCGTCCGTGGCCGCCGCGAAGGCGACGCTCCGCCGCCGCGCTCTCGCCGTGCGCGACGCGCTCGCGGAGACCGAGCGCGTCGCGCGGAGCGAGGCCATCCATGCGCGGCTCGAGGCGCTCGACGCCTGGCACCGCGCCGGGACGCTCTGCACCTACGTCGGCATCCGGAGCGAGGTGGCCACCCTGCCGCTCCTCGCCGACGCGCTCGCCACCGGGCGCCGCGTGGCGGTCCCGGCCTGCGAGGGCGAGGTGCTGCGGCTCGTGCACCTCGACTCGCTCGACGAGCTGACGCCGGCGCGCTTCGGCCTGCTCGAGCCGGCCCCGGAGGTGTGTCTCCTGGAGGGGCGAACCTGCGCCGTGGAGGCGGTGGACCTGTTCGTCGTCCCCGGCGTCGCCTTCGACCGGGCCGGAGGACGGCTCGGCTTCGGCCGCGGCTATTACGACCGGCTGCTCGCCGGGGCCCGGCCCGACGCGGTGCGGGTGGGGCTCGCCTTCGAGGCGCAGCTCGTCGAGCGGGTCCCGACGGACCCCTACGACGTCCCGATGGACCTGGTGATCACCGAGGCGGCGGTCCACCGGCGGGGCTGAGACGCGGGTTGCACCCTCTCGTGCTTCGGTGTATATTCGGGATGCGGCGGATTGTCGTAAATCCAATACAATCAAAGTCTTACCGCGCTCCGTGACGCCGCTCGCGCGGGCGGGCGGCGGGGCGTTCGGGGCGGGCTCGGCGCACCGCGCCGGGGCGCACCTGGAAGGATCGGGCGATGGGCAGAAGGAAGCAGCAGAAGTACGTGGACCCGGATGCGCACTACTTCCGGTACCTCCTCCGGCTCCGTAGCGGAGGGCGCAGCAACATGTATGGCGCCATCCCCTATCTCGTGGCCGATTTCGGGGTGACCCGGGAGGAGGCGTTCCGGGTGGTCTGCCGCTGGATCGACCTGCGGGCCGAGGGGAGCGAGCCGGCCACGGCGGAGCGCCGCGCGGTGCGTTTCGACGCACGCTCCGCGGGCGCGCCCGCCCGGGCGGTGCCGCCGGTGGCGGCCACGTCCGCCGCCCGGGCCGAGCAGATGAGCATGGTGCTCGACGCGCCCGCCGCGCCCGCCCGAGCGGAGGCCCGGGCGAGCCGTCGCGCGGGGCGGGCACGGACGGTCGTGCGCCGAAAGGCCGGCACCGGCGCCAGCCGCTCGGCGACCGGCCCGGCGACGAAGGCGGCGGCGAACGCGCCGGCCAGGGCGCGGACCAGGGCAACGGTCAAGGTGCCCGTGAAGACCGCGTCGAAGCCCTCGCCAGCGTCCTTGCCGCCGTCCTCGCCCAGGACTCCGGACAGGGCTGCGGCCCGGCCGACGGCCCGGTCGACGGCGAAGGCGACGCCCAGGCTGACGCCGAAGCCGGTCGCGAAGGCGTCCGCGAAGGCGTCTGCGAAGCCGATCGCGAAGGCGTCCGCAAAGGGGTCCGCAAAGGGGTCCGCGAAGCCGATGGCGAAGGCACCCAAGCCTGGGCTCGGGCCGGAGGCTCGGGTGTCGCGGAAGGCGGTGCGCGTGCAGCAGCCGAAGCTGGCGAAGTCCGCGAAGCCGGTGGCGGCCGCGGCCTGAGTCCACTGTCCCCGCCGTCCTCGATTCAGGACACCTTCCGGTGGCCCGGCCCTCGCGCCGGGCCGTCGTGCTTCTACTTACCTCGAAGCCGCACAATGCGTTATCCCCTCGTGCGCGGCGCGGCACGGCCTTCGCGTTAGTACGTGGCCGACCCCATCTCTCAGAGGCCGTCTCATGCAACCCCGCAGCATCGCAGGCTCGATCGCTGGCTCGCTGGTCGTCGGTCTGACACTCCTCGCCACGCCGCTCGTCGCCCAGTCGGGCGACCGGTACTCGACGTACGACCGTCCCGTGCCGCACGCCGACCCGGACGGCTACGCCACTCCGCCGGGCCGCCGCGTCGCTCCGCGGCCGCTGCCGCGCGTCGCGCCGCGCGTCGTCACGGTGGAGCGGGCGGCGCCCCGCGGCTGGGCCCGCCCGGTCTGGGTGCAGCGCGGCTACCGGCCCGTGACGATCTGGTACGTGGACGGCCGCTACTATGACCGCTACGATCCGTTCTGGGAGCGCGGCGTGCGCCGCGTGGTGGTGCGCGAGGTCGTCGTCTACGAGCGCGACGGGCGCTACTACCGCGACTGGGACCGCGACGGCGACTGGGACCGCCGCGACGACTGGCTGCGCAAGCACGACGACTGGGTCCGCAAGCACTACGACGACCGGAACTTCGATCGCAAGCACCGCGAGTGGCATGCGAAGCACGGCTGGCGCGGCGCCCGCGACCGGGACTAGTCGGGACACCCCTGCACGATCACGCACTCACGCACTCACGCATTCACGCACTCGGGCCGCCGGCGGGCGGCCCGTTTGCTTTTCCCTCCGGACCCCCGTTCATTGGGTCTCATGCACCCGACGCGCGACCACCAGCTGCCGCCCGATCCCGAGGCGTTCCGGCGCGCCGCGCCGCCGAAGGGCCGGATCATCGTCATCGCGCCGACCCGCGCCGCGTGCGAGACGATCGAGCTCGCCCTCGGCCTCCACCTCGAGACGGTGCTCGAGCGCGAGCACGGCGAGGAGCTGCGCCGCTGGGCCGCGGCGGGGAAGGGCTTCGGCATCGTCGCGGGCACCGGCACCGGGAAGACGCTCGCGATCCGGCCCATCGCCGAGGCGATCCTGCAGGCGCCGCTCCAGGTGGGCGTCGTCAACCGCGAGCGCGAGGCGACGCCCGAGACGCCGTCGTGGAATGTCGTCGTCGTCACCACCGGCATCGCGCGGCGCTGGTTCCAGGACGATCTCATCACCGGGCACGACACCGTGGTGGTGGACGAGATCCACCAGACCTCGGCCGAGCTCGAGCTCTGTCTCGCGCTCGGCAAGCGCGCCGGGTGCCGCTTCATCTGGCTCAGCGCCACGGTGGATCCCACCTTCTACGCCCGCTACCTCGACAGCGCCGACGTGCTCGAGAGCTACGCCTTCGACCCCGCGCTCCGCGCGACGGTGAAGGTGCTGCCGCAGCAGCCCGACGAGTTCCTCGACGACCGCTTCATGCGGCACGTCATCAAGGAGGGCCGCGGCGTCGCCGTGTTCGTGCCGACGCGCGCCGAGGTCGAGAAGCTCGCCGCGCAGCTGGGCGAGCAGTGGCGCCGGCTCACGACCGCGTTCTATCACGGGGGCGAGCCGATCCGCGTCATCCGCCCCTTCCTCGAGGGCGAGGTCGAGCGGCCGTGGCTGCTCGCGATGACCGCCGCGGGGCAGTCGGCGCTCAACATCCGCGGCCTCGACACCGTGGTCGTCTACGACGCGCGCTACGGCAACGTGGTCGACCGCGGGCGCAACGTGCTGCACCGGATGTATCTCGGCGCGAACGAGATCCTCCAGATGGCGGGCCGCGTGCACGGCCGCGTCGCGGGGGGCGAGGTCTACATCCTGAGCGACCGCGACCTCGTCTTCGAGGAGCTGCGGCCCACGCCGCCCGAGTTCCAGCTCGCGGGCGACGCCGAGCGGGTGGCGATCACCTGCGCGGCGATCGGCGTGGACGCGCGCGACCTCGACCTCCCGGTGCCGCTCGATCGCATCGCCTACGCGCGCGCGATGCGCACGCTCACGGCGCGCGGGCTCGTGGAGAACGGCCGCCTGAGCGCCTACGGCCGCGAGGTCGAGGCGCTGCCGGTGGAGCGGCCGTGGGCCGAGCTGCTGGTGCACGCCGACGACGCGCTCGTCCCCTACGTCGCGGTGTGCTCCAACATCGACTCGCTCCACCGCATGACGCGCGACGAGCGCGACCTGCACGGGCTGATCGCCAACGGGAGCGACCACCTCACCGCCTACAACGTCTTCGCCGAGGCGGTGAACCAGCACGGCTACCTGGGCGAGGTGTACGGCCTGCCGCGGCATCTCTTCGAGGAGGGCCTCGAGGACTGGGCCGAGCGGCGCGGCGTGCTCGTCAAGGCGATCGAGGACATCGCGCTCGGCACCGCGTCGGTCTACCGGGCGCTCGAGCTGCCGCTGCCGAAGCAGCTGCCGTACGCGCACAAGGAGATCCGCCGGAAGTTCGCCGAGCTCCTCGCGCGCTACATGCCGTTCGACCTCGTCATCGACGAGCACACCGCCGACGGGCAGGAGGCGCGCGTCTCGAAGACGTCGGTGGCGGGCACCTGGGGCGCGGTGGCCGGCAATCTCCGCTACTTCGCCGACCGCTTCGGCATCCCGCGCGCGGCGATCGAGGGAACGACGCTCTCCTACGAGCTCGTCAACGAGTACGCGCAGTGGAGCGCGCCGACGGTGGTCCTGGTCGGCACGCGGCGGCACCAGGCGCTCGCGGTCTCGCGCCGGCGCACCTACTTCGGCTTCGATCTCGATACCGACACCGAGGAGATTCGCGGCCGCATCCCCGAGCCGCTCCGCGACCAGGCGCGCGACGTGCTCGCCGAGGCGCTCGTGGACGGTGAGACGCGGCACCCCGACCAGGGCCGGCTGAGCCGCGCGCTGGGCGAGCTCGACGAGCTGTGGCGCCGCTCGGGCGGCACGCTGCCGGGGATCGCCCCGCACGAGCTCCGCGCGCTGGTGCGCCGCCAGCTCGACGACGTGACGAGCATGGACGACTTCCTGCGGACGCCGCTCGCGATCGACGCCGACGCGCTCGTGGGCCGGGCCGAGCGCGAGCGGCTCGCCGAGCTGCCGGCCTACACCACGCTGCGAGGCGACGCGGTGCCGCTCGACTACGAGGTGGAGCGCGGGCAGGGCGTCGCGCGCGTCTGGCTGCGCGAGGGACAGGCGCGCCGGGTGCAGGAGCGCGAGCTCCCGGTGCTCGACCGTCCGCTGCGCTTCGGCGTGGCCCGGAAGGGCGAGGACCCGGTGCTCGCCGCCACCCTCGAGGAGCTGCGCGAGCGGCTCGCGCGCGCCCCCGAGCCGGGCGACCGCCGCAAGCGGCGCGGCGGCGCGCGGGTGCAGGCCGCCCGGGCGCGGGACCGCGAGCGGGGCGAGCGGGGCGAGCGGGGAGGGCGAGGTGGGCGCGAGGAGCGCGGGGGTGGGGAGCGGCGCGCGGGCGCCCGCGGGGGGCACGCCGGCGGCGACCAGCGGCGCGGCGAGGGCGAGGAGGGACGGAGCGGCGAAGGCGGCAAGGGCCGCCCTCGCTACCGGCAGCGCCATCAGGGAAGACGCGGCAAGCGCTGAGGACCCCTGGACGTTGAAGTCTGAAACACCCGGGCAGGGCGCGTCGTACGGCGGGCAACCTCGACCCCGGAGCCCCCGTGCCACCCCGTTCGCGCCGCCGCTGCCCGTCCCGCTTCGCCACGCTGCTGTTGTCGCTGGTCGCGCCGGCGGTGCTCGTCGCCCAGGGAGCCGTCTCCCCGCCCTCGCCCGCGCCGACCCGCCCGCACGTCATGATCCTCGGGACCGGCCACATGAACAACCCGGGGCGTGACCATCACAACGTCGCCATCGACGACGTGCTCGCCCCGGCCCGTCAGGCACAGCTCGCGGAGCTGGCCGGGCGGCTGCGGCGCTTCCGGCCGACGAAGATCGCGATCGAGGCGCCCTGGGGCGACACCACCTTCGACGCCGACTACCAGCGCTACCGCCGCGGCGAGTTCACCCTGACGCGCGACGAGCGCCACCAGGTCGCCTTCCGGCTCGCGCGGCTGCTGGGCCACGCCCACGTCTACCCGATCGACTACCGGCAGGACATGCAGATCGGCGAGGTGATGGGATGGGCCAGCGCGCATGGCCAGGGCGCGCTGGTCGAGCGCGCGAACGGGTTCTTCGTCCGGGAGATCAAGCCGCGGCTGGACAGCCTGGTCGGCATGTCGATGGTCGAGGCCTTCCGTCTCGCCAACAGCCCCGCGATGGACTCGCTCACGGTGCGGGCCTATCTCCTCGAGGCGCGCATCGGCAACGGCAGCGAGAACCCCGGCGCCGCGGACGTCGGCGGGTGGTACGCCCGCAACCTCCACATCTTCGCCAATCTGACGCGCATCATCGACGCGCCGGACGAGCGGGTGCTCGTGCTCTTCGGCGCGGGGCACGGTCCGTGGCTGCGGCAGTACGTGCAGGCCTCGGGGGACTACGAGCTGGTGGCCGCGCGCGACTACCTGAACTGACCGGCGCCGGGGGCTCCGTATTGTTCCGCTCTGGAACAAAGCGGGGCGCCCGGGATACCTTGTAGCACAGGGGGCGGCTCGGTCGTCCCCTGTCCCGAAGTGAAACCGCCGCCGCGCCCGAGGCGTATCTGGTAGCCATGGCCGAGACTCAATCGCTCAACTCGCTTCCCTCCGTCTTCAGTCCGCTCGCGAAGGCCCTCCTCGACGGGTTCAGCGAAGGGGTGGTCGTCTTCGATCCGCAGGGACGGATCATCTACGCCAACCAGCAGGCGCGCGGCGCGCTCGAGGAGATGGAGCTCGAGGCGGGCGAGGAGTCGCAGGACGTGATGCCGCGGCTCGCGGCGATGGGCGGGCGGCTGCGGCCGCTGCGCATCGGCGGGCTCGAGCTGGGGGAGGCGATGTTCATCCCGGGCATCGAAGGTCCCACGACGCTGGCCGAGCGGGAGAAGGACGCGATCGTGCGCACGCTCGACCAGAACGGCTGGAAGCTCGCCGAATCGGCCAAGTCGCTCGGCATCAGCCGCACGACGCTCTGGCGCCGGCTCAAGGCCTACGGGCTCCACCGCGACGGGCGCACGAAATGGGACCAGCCCTCCTAGCGGCCGCCGCGGCCCTCGCGCTCCACACCTCCGCCGTCTCCGACACTCTCCCGACCTTCGCCACCCCGGCCACCCGGGCGCTGGTCGAGCGCGCGATGGCGCGCCACCGCGCCCAGGACTCGGCCGTCGCGGACTACACCGCGCGCCTGCGCTATCGGGCGAGCTTCCAGCTCGCCCGCGGGCGCTGGGAACAGGGCGCCACGCTGGGCGTGGAGGAGCAGGAGCTCGCCGTGCAGTGGCGCGCGCCGAACGACCTGCGGGTGGACGTCCTGGGCCGCCGCACCTGGGCCCGCTCGAGCGGGATGGAGCTCTCGAGCAGCTTCCGGCGGCCGTGGTTCGTGCCGCGCGCACCGGGCGACTCGGTGCGCATCCTGGGCGGCGAGGCGGGGGCGACCGCGGCGCTGCATCCGCTCGCGGCCGAGGGGCCCGCGTGGTACCGCTACGCCATCGTGGACAGCCTGCGGGTGACGGTGCCCGGCAGCCGCGCGCCGCTCCGGGTCTACGCCGTCGAGGCGCGCCCCGCGCACCTGGGCGCCGCCCTCACGGCGGGCCGGCTCTGGATCGACGCGGCGAGCGGCACCGTGGTGCGCTGGACCTTCCGCTACGTCGGCACCGCGCTCTGGGCGCGGCCCGAGGGGCCGAGTCGCGAGGACTCCACGACCGCGCGCCGGCTCAACGGGATCGCCAACCGGATCCTCGGCGTGGACGCGGACCTCGAGTACGCGCTGCAGGACGGGCGCGTCTGGATGCCGTGGCGCCAGAGCGTCTCGGGCACCGTGCAGGTGCCGCTCACCGGCATCGTGGTCGCCTTCGAGGCGCTGACCACGTTCCGCGACTACGCGATCGATACCGGCGCGCCGCTCGTCTTCACCGTACCGCTCCCCGATTCCGCCGCGGGCGCGGCACCCCCCGCGACGCGCGCCGAGCGCCGAGCCGAGCGCCGGGCGGAGCGCCGGGCCGAGCGCCGGGCCGAGCGGGGGGACAGTCTCACGGGCGTGGAGGTCGCGGGGCGCTGGGCGGGCGGGCGGTGGGAGATCCACCGCCCCTCGAACGACTCGCTCGCGCGCTACGGTGGGTGGCGCGACTCGCTCCGGGTCGAGCTCGCGCCCGATGACGCCCGGCGCATCCGCACGGCGCGCGCCGACCTCGCGCGGCTGACGCGCACGCTGCCCGACGAGCTCACCGGTCAGCGCGCGCACGGCTTCGGCTACGAGCGCCTGGGCGACGCGGTCCAGTTCAACCGGGTGCAGGGCTTCTCGCTCGGCGCGGGCTACCGGGTGCGGCTCCCGGTGAGCTTCACCAACCTCTACGGCACCGTGCGCTACGGCTTCGGCGACGAGCGCGTCACCGGCCGGCTCTCGGCCGTGCGTGACGCGCCGGGCGGGCGGCTCACCGTGAGCCTCTATCGCGACGTGCTCGACGTGGACCCGCTCTCGCCGGGGCGCACGCTCGCCAACAGCGCGAAGGCGCTCTTCACCGCGCACGACGACGCCGACTACTACCTCGCCGACGGCGGCGCGAGCGTGGGGCTGACGACGCCGCTCGCGAGCGGGCTCGACCTCGAGCTCACGAGCCGGGTCGAGCGCCAGCGCAGCGTCGCGCGCGAGGCGCGCGCGCCGGTGAACGACTGGCTCGGCGGCACCGGCGAGCTCGCGCCGAATCCGCCGATCAGCGAGGGGACGTACGTGGGCGGGCGGGCGCGGCTCATCGGCGTGAAGCCCTTCGGCTGGACTCTCGCCGCCGACGTGCTGGGCGGCGGGCCCGGCGGCGCGGCGGGGACGCGGCGGACGACCGGCCGCGCCTGGGCGACGGCGCATCCATCGTTCGGCGGGACGCAGGGCGCCACGCTCCGCCTCTCGGCCGGCGTCGCGACGCGCGACCCGCTGCCCCAGATGGCCTTCCGCGCGGGCGGGCCCGCGACGGTGCGCGGGTTCGAGTACGGCACCCAGCGGGGCCAGGGCTTCTGGGCGACCCAGCTCGACGTGTCGCTCCTCCGGGGCGGCGGGATCCGCCCGGTCGTCTTCGTGGACGCGGGCCGCGCGGCGCCCGTGGCCGATCTCTTCCAGGGCGACGTGCTCCTGGGCGGCGGCGTGGGCGTCTCGCTCTACTCCTCGCTCCTCCGGACGAGTCTGATCCGCATCGACGTCAGCCGGCAGCTCGCGCCCGTCTACACGCGGCGGCTGCGGCTCGACATCGCGTTCCAGGCGCCGCGATGAGCGCGTGCACGACGGACGCCGCGACCACCGCGCGCGCCGCGCTGGCCGCGCTGGCCGCGCTCGGCGCGCTGCTCGGGCTCGCGGGCTGTCGCCCGAGCGAGCCCGCGACGCGGGCGGCGAGTGGGGAGCTGCACGCCACGCTGCGCGGCGCTGCGCGCGGGACGATCGATGCCGCGGTCGAGGGGGCGTGGTGCCCGGGCCCGCGCTGGCTCCAGCTCGTCGCGCTCGCGGGCGACACGGGCTTCGCCGTCGCGCTCTTTCCCGTCGCGGGGCCGCAGCCCGGGACCTACCCCGTTCGTCGCGCCGGCGCGGGCGGCACGGCCGCCACCGCGACCGCGGCCGACTCGGCGCGGACGGACTCGGCCCGGCGGGACTCGACTCCGCGGGACTCGACTCCGCGCCACGCCGGCCCCGCGGGCGCGCCGCCGGTGGCGACGGTCGGGCTGCGGTGGCTCGACAAGGCCCGGATCCTCGGCTTCCAGGGTGACAGCGGCGCGGTCGTCCTCGAGCGCGGCGCCGACGGCCGGCTCGGCGGGCGGATCCGGGCCCGGCTCCGGCTGCTCACCGGCGACAGCGTGGCGCACGTGGACGCCACCTTCCGGGGCGTCGAGCTCCGGACCGGCGGGCCGCTCTGCCGCACCGACTCGGGCGGCCGGCCCCCCCGCGGCGCCGGGCCCGCGGAATTAGATTGAGCGCATGGAAACGACGTACTTCCGCAAGGGTTTCGGCCTCAAGGGCGCCATCGAGGGCCAGCTCGCCGCCGACTATCACAGCACGGTGGTGGACGCGCTCCGCGCCAACGACTACCGGCTCACGGTGGGGCCGCTCACGTTCCGGCTCGCGCGCGAGTTCGGCTTCTGCTACGGCGTGGACCGCGCGGTAGACTACGCCTACGAGACGCGCACCAAGTTTCCCGACCGGCGCCTCTTCCTCGTCGGCGAGATCATCCACAACCCGCACGTCAACCGGAAGCTGCAGGCGATGGGGATCGAGTTCCTCCGCCACGGCGAGGACGGCGAGTTCGACTTCTCGGGCATCCGGCCCGAGGACGTGGTGATCCTGCCCGCCTTCGGCGTCACGTTCAAGGACTTCGAGCGCCTCCGGGCGCTGGGCTGCGTCCTGGTGGACACGACTTGCGGCTCGGTGCTGAGCGTGTGGAAGCGGGTCGAGTCGTACGCGCGCGACGGCTTCACGGCCGTCATCCACGGCAAGTGGTGGCACGAGGAGACGAAGTCGACGGCGAGCCAGGCGATGAAGCACCCGGGCGGCCGCTACCTCGTCGTCTTCGACATGGCCGAGGCGCGCGAGGTGATGGACTTCATCGCGCGGGGCGGGGCGGCGGCCGATCCGGCGGAGGCGGCGCGGCTCGCGGCGAAGTTCGAGAAGGCGGTGTCGCCGGGCTTCGACTTCGCGCGCGACCTCGAGCGCATCGGCGTCGCCAACCAGACGACGATGCTCTCGGGCGAGTCGCTCGCCATCGCCGCGGCGTTCGGGCGGACGATGGCCGCGCGCTACGGCGAGGCGGCCAAGGCCGAGCACTTCCGCAGCTTCGACACGATCTGCTCGGCGACGCAGGAGCGGCAGGACGCGATCGTGCAGCTGCTCGCCGACGAGCGCGAGCCGCTCGACCTGATGCTCATCGTCGGGGGCTACAACTCGAGCAACACGACGCACCTCGCCGCGCTCGCGCGGGAGAAGGGGGTGCGCGGCTACCACATCGAGGACGCCGACTGTCTCGACCCCGCGGCCGGCACGGTCCGGCACCAGCCGGTGGGCGCGAAGCACGAGGTCACCGACACCGCCTGGCTCGGCGACGCCCGCGTCATCGGCATCACCGCCGGCGCCTCGACGCCGAACAACAAGATCGGCGAGACCATCGCCCGGGTGTGCGAGACGGCCGGGGTGGGCGCGGAGCTGGCGCGGGTCCTGGAAGCCGGGCGGTAAGGCGGCAGGGCGGAAAGGCGGAAGGGGCTCCGTGTGGCACGGAGCCCCTTCCGCCTTTACGCCCTCCCGCCATA
>DASTSO010000074.1:0-6320 GCA_035760645.1 Gemmatimonadales bacterium | reverse complement strand
AGAAGCTGCTCCGCGGTACCGCGACGAACGGCGCGTTCCGGCGAACCGATCCGTGGCGCGTCCTGCGCATCATGTCGGAGTTCGTCGAGGGGTTCGACACGCTCGCCACGGTCGAGAAGGGCGTGACGATCTTCGGCTCCGCGCGCGTGGGGCCCGATGATCCGCAGTACGAGGCGGCGCAGGAGACGGCGCGGCTCCTCGCGGAGGCGGGGTTCTCGATCATTACCGGCGCCGGACCCGGGATCATGGAGGCGGCCAACAAGGGGGCGCGTCTCGCCGGCGGACGCTCGATCGGATGCAACATCGAGCTCCCCTTCGAGCAGGGCGCGAACCCCTATGTCGATACGCTCATCAACTTCCGCTACTTCTTCGTGCGGAAGACGATGTTCGTGAAGTATTCCGTGGCGTTCATCATCTTCCCCGGCGGCTTCGGCACGCTCGACGAGCTGTTCGAGGCGCTCACGCTCATCCAGACGGGGAAGATCAAGCACTTCCCCGTGATCCTCTTCGGCCGCGCCTACTGGGGCGGCCTGGTGGACTGGCTGCGCGACACCGTCGCGCGCGAGCGGAAGGTGAACCCCGAGGACCTCGACCTCTTCCGCGTCACCGACGACCCGCAGGAGGCGGCCGACCTCGTCATCAGCGCGCGCGAGACGCGGCCGCCCACGACGATCCACGAGCCGGTGGAGCCCCGACCCCAGCAATGACCCGACCCAGCCACCAGTACCTGCGCGGCCAGCGCATCGAGCCGAACGCGATCACCGGCGCGGAGACCGCGGCCGACCTGATCGACAACGCCTTCCTCGCCTACAACGCGGGCCGGCTGCGCGAGGGCTGCATGCTCTTCACCCAGCGCATGCTCGAGCCCGACGTGACGGTGGGCATGACGCTCACCGGCGCGATGACGCCCGCCGGCCTCGGCATGAGCTCGATCATCCCGCTCATGGAGGCGGGCTTCGTCGACTGGATGATCTCGACCGGCGCGAACCTCTACCACGACGCCCACTTCGCGCTCGGCCTCGGGCTGCACCGCGGCACCCCGGCGATCGACGACGTCGAGCTGCGCGAGGCCGGGGTGGTGCGCATCTACGACATCTTCTTCGACTACTCGGTGCTGCTCTCCACCGACAAGTTCATCCGCGAGGTGAGCGCGCGCGAGGAGTTCCAGCGCTCGATGAGCTCGGCCGAGTACCACTACCTGCTGGGCGGCTTCATGCTCGAGCGCGAGCGCGCCCTGGGCGCGAAGCGCCGCTCGGTGCTCGCCGCCGCGCACGAGCTCGACGTGCCCATCTACACGAGCTCGCCGGGCGACAGTTCGATCGGCATGAACGTCGCCGAGCAGGCGCTCGCCGGCTCGAAGCTCCGGTTCGACGTCTCGGCCGACGTCAACGAGACCGCCGCGATCGTCCTCGAGGCGAAGCGCTCCGAGGGCAAGAGCGGGGTGCTCATCGTCGGCGGCGGGAGTCCGAAGAACTTCATGCTCCAGACCGAGCCGCAGATCCAGGAGGTCCTGGGCATCGACGAGAAGGGGCACGACTTCTTCCTGCAGATCACCGATGCGCGCCCCGACACCGGCGGCCTCTCGGGCGCCACGCCGTCGGAGGCGGTGAGCTGGGGGAAGATCGATCCCTCGCAGCTCCCCGGCACGGTGGTGTGCTACCTGGACGGCACCGTCGCGCTCCCGCTCCTCGTCGCCTACGCGAAGGGGCGCCACGCGCCGCGGCCGCTCAAGCGGCTCTACCAGCGGCGCGCGTCGATGATGCAGCGGCTCCTCGACGAGTACCGCGCCGCGCTCGACTTCCGCGACCAGCGCGCCGAGGAGTCGCTCGCCCACGTGCACCCGGGCGCCGGCGGCGCGGAGACGATCGCGCGGCGGTGACGGCCCCGGTAAAGCGTTCGGTGAACTCGGTGAAGCGGTGACCACGCGCGCCCCCACTTCCGCTGCTGCCAGGCCCGGCGAGACCGCCGGGCCTTCGCGTCCCGCGACCACGGGCGGCTACGCCTGGTACGCGCTCGGGCTGCTCGCGCTCATCAACCTGCTCAACTACCTCGACCGCAACGTCATCTTCGCGCTCTTCGACCCGATCAAGCACGACCTCGGGCTCTCGGACGCGCAGCTCGGCTGGCTCGGCTCGGCCTACATCCTCGTCTTCTCGGTCGCCGCGCTCCCGTTCGGCGTGCTGAGCGACCTGCGGAGCCGCCGCACCGTGATCGCCGGCGGCGTCGCCTTCTGGAGCGCGTTCACCTTCCTCGGCGGCTTCGTCCGCAACTTCTGGCAGCTCTTCGTCTGCCGCGCCTCGGTCGGCATCGGCGAGGCGGCCTACGGCCCCGCCGCCTCGAGCCTCGTCGCCGACTTCTTCCCCGGCCGCGGCCGCGCGATGGCGATGGGGCTCCTCAACTCGGGGATCGCCCTGGGCGGGGTGCTCGGCATTCTCCTCGGCGGGCTCATCGAGCACCACTGGGGCTGGCGCGCGGCGTTCATGGTGGTGGGGCTGCCGGGCTTTCTCTGCGCCATCCTCGCCGCCGAGCTGAAGGACCCGGCGCGCCCGCCCGGCGAGCCGCTCCACCTGCGCGACCTGGGGCTCGGGCTCCGCGGGCTGGCGCGGCACCTCTGGCCGCTGGCCCTCGCGCTCGTCATCGGCGCCGTCGCCGCCTGGGTCATCACCGTGCGCCGCGGCGCCGACAGCCGGCTCGACGCCGCCGTGTTCGCCGCCGCCACCGCCGTGGGGCTCGCGCTCACGGTGCTGCGCTGGGTGCGCCTCTTCCGCGCGCGCGCGGCGCCCGCCCCGGCCGGGGCGGCCGCCGACGGCGCGCCGCTCGACGCGATCGAGCCGGCCGAGGCCGCCTTCGGCGAGGAGCTCGAGAGCGCCTTCGACGAGCTGATGCGCGCCGGGCGCACCGTGCTGCGCACGCCGACGCTCGTCTTCGTCTTCGCCGCGGGGGCGCTGATCTCGTTCGGGATGAACGGGCTGGTGGGGTGGGGGCCGACGTTCATCTCGCGCGAGCTGGGCCTCAGCGCCGCCGCGGCCTCGACGCTGCTCGGCAAGTGGGGCCTCATCGCCGGCACCACGGGCACCGTGTTCGGCGGCATCTTCGCCGACTGGCTCCGGCGGCGCTGGGAGACGGGGCGCGTCGTCACCGTCGCCGCGGGCTTCCTCGTCGGCGGTCCGCTCGCGCTCTGGTGCCTCACGATCCGCGACCTCGCGCTCTTCGTGCCCGTCTTCGCCGCCGCGTTCTTCTTCCTGAGCTGGTACAACGGCCCGATCGGCGCCGCCATCTTCGACGTCGTCCCGGCGCGCATCAGCGCCACCGTGATGGGCGCCTACCTCCTCTTCATCCACGTCGCGGGCGACGCGATCGCATTCCCGCTGGTCGGCGCGCTCTCCGACCGCTTCGGGCTCGACCGCGCGATCCTGCTGCTGCCCGCCGTCTCCATCCTGGGCGGCGTCGTCATCCTCGGCGCGCTCCGCACGCTCGGGCGCGACATGGCCCGCTGCGCGCTGCGCGCGGCGGCCGGGGCCGAGAGCGGCGCGTAGCGCCACGCGACGGCGCGCAGCGCCGCATGCGCCGCTGCGGCGGTCGCCGGAACGACGAGCGCCCGCACCGGAGTCCGGTGCGGGCGCTCGTCGCGTTCGGGCGCTTCCGCGCTTTCGCGCTTACTTCTCGAAGACGAGCGGCGCGCCGCCCAGATCGATCGTGATCCGGTTGCCGTTGTTCGAGACCGTGCCCGGGAGCTCGAACGTCTCGCCCGCGTCGTCCAGGGTCACGGTGACGTCGGCGTCGTTGCGGACGTAGGTGCCCGTGTACGACTCGTCGGCCTCGCCCGTGAAGTTGAACTTGACGGTGACGTTGCCGTCGGTCGTGAACGCCGCCGAGCCGCTGTCGAGGCTGCTGCCCGACTCCGGATCCTCGATCGGCAGCGACTGGCCGGCGACGCTCTTCAGCTTGTAGGTGCCGCTGAGGGTCGTGCCGGTGCCGCCGCTGCCCTCGTCCGGGCCGGTCTTGTCGCCGCCGCAGGCGAGGACGCCGACGACCGCCATGGACGCGATGATCCCACGGAAGAACCGCATGTGCTTGCTCCTTTGCCGTGATGAGACGTGGATCGGATGCTCGCCCGCGCCGGTCGGCGCATGCGCCCGTACTGCGGCCATACTGTGGCCGTACTGTGAGCGTACTGTCGTCGTGCTGTGGGTCGGATCGGACAGAATGTCGCAGCGGGGCGAAGATGATAACCAGCGGCGCGCGAGCGGCACAAGACCCCGCCCGTCGCGCCGGGCCCGCCTCAGCGGATGTAGTCCACCCAGCCCTGCTCGTTGGGAACGACGACCGTGAACCCGTCGGGGCTCACCCCCGGGCGGCGCGGCGTGCCGTTCGTCTGGATCGTGCCCACCACCGCCCGGGTCGCACGGTCGACGACCTTCACCTCGCCGGCGCCGTACATCGGGCAGGTGACGTAGAGCTGCATGCCGTCGGGCGTCATCACCATGCCGTACGCGCCGCAGCCGAGGCCGATGCTCTGGGTCGCGCCGGTCGCGAGGGTGATGACCTTGACCGCGCCGGTCTCGTCCGCCACGTACAGCTCGCTCGCGTCGGGCGAGAGCGCGAGCGCCTGCGGCCGCGCGCCGGAGGAGAGGAGGGTCCGAACCGCCTGGGTCTGAAGGTCGATCTCGACCACCTTCACCTCGTTCGGCGCGCTCGCATACAGCAGCGGCTGGGACGGGTGCCGCACGAGGTGCACGATGCCGCCGCCGATGTCGAAGGTGTTGGTCACCGTGCGCGTCGCGGCGTCGACGACGTAGACCTTCCCGTCGCTGGTGCTGGCATAGACGCGCTGCCCGTCCGGCGACAGCTTCACGTCGAACACCGTGCCGACCAGACCGGTCACCGTGCCGAGCGCGCCCGGCGTCTCGCCGGAGACGTCGAACTCGGTGAGGCCGCCGGCGGGCGCGTTCCCGACCCAGAGCCGGTCGCCCGCGGCGTTGGCGACCAGCGCGGTCAGTTGGCTGCCGAGCGAGGTGCTGGTCAGCGCGTTGCTCGCCAGGGTGCCGTAGGCCAGGGTGCCGTAGAGCCCGACGACGTACACCTTGGCGGACGCCGAGACCACCGCCGCGAAGGCCGGGCTGGCGAGCTCCACGTGGGCGCTGATCGCCATGTTCGTCGGATGCGCGGCCGAGACGACCGAGACGGCCACGTCCGTGCGCAGGGTTCCGCTCGTCACGCTCAGCGTGCCGTTGCCGATGGGGCCGACCGAGGAGAGCAGGCCCGTTCCGTCGACCGTGATGATGCCGGTCGGGGTCGCCGTGTACCCGAACGCCTGGCCCGGCATCGGCGTGCCGACCGCGTCGAGCACCGACGCCGAAATCCGCAGCTGCTGGCCGGTGCCGAGGAGGATCGGGGCGGGCCGCACGACCAGCGTGGTCGGCACCTGCGTCACCGCGATCACCGTCTGGGCCGTGAGCTCGCCGGTGGTGATGAAGATCGTCGCCTGGCCGGCCGGGCCCGCCGAGGTGACGAGGCCGGTGGGCGAGACGCTCAGGATGTTCGGGTCCGAGCTGCTGAAGCCGAGGACGGCCCCGGGGATCGGCTGGCCGACGCGGTCGACGAGCTGGGCGTCGAGCTGCAGGGTGCCCTTCTGCGGCACCGCCCCCGGATTCGGCGTGACCACGATGTGGTCCGAGGTCGCCGTCACCGTCACCGGGACGGCGGCACTCTTCGTGACGCCCTTGGCCTTCACCACCACCGTGGCCTGGCCGGCCGGGCCGACCGAGCGCACGAGTCCGGTCGGGCTGACCGTGACGAGGTTCGTATCGCTCGACGCGAAGGTGACCGGCACCCCGGCGAGCAGGGCGCCATCGCCGTCCAGCACCGAGACGGTCAACTGTTGGCTCTGCTGCTGGGGAATCGTGAGCGAGGTGGGGTCGACCTGCACCGAGGCGGAGGGGCCGAGGCCGCCCTCGCCGCCGCCGCATGCGGCGAGCAGGGCGCACGCGACGGCGGTCGCCCCCCGTCGTAGGAAGGACATGGGTGTGAAGCTCCGGGATGTGCGGATGCTGTGATGTCGGGGATACAACTAAGGTAGCGGCGCGGTCGGACCGGCGGAATACACGGGCCGGCGGACTGCGGCGCTAGTTCCGCCCCGCCAGCCGGGGCCACACCGCCTGGAGCGGCGCGCGCGGCCCGCGCGCGACGACGATCGGCACGTGGCGCTCGACGGCCCACGAGTCGTCCACGCGCGCAGCGACCGTGGTCTCGGCGAAGAACGGCGCCAGGTCCGCCGGCTCGGCGCCCAGGACGACCGCCACGTCGCCCGGCCGGTCGCC
>DASTSO010000073.1:0-78549 GCA_035760645.1 Gemmatimonadales bacterium | reverse complement strand
CGTGCGCGTCTTCACCGACCACGACCGCGGCGCGCTGCCGGCCTCGGGCTCGCAGCGCACCCACGCGATGGTCGTCTGCCCCTGCTCGATGGGCACCGTGAGCGCGATCGCCCAGGGCGCGAGCCGCTCGCTCGTGGAGCGCGCGGCCGACGTGACGCTCAAGGAGCGGCGCAAGCTGATCCTCGTGCCGCGCGAGACGCCGCTCTCGCTCGTGCATCTGCGGAATCTCGTGGCGGTGACCGAGGCCGGCGCCGTCGTCCTCCCGGCCGCCCCGGGCTTCTATCATCGGCCCACGGCGATCGGCGAGCTCGTGGACTTCATGGTGCAGCGCATCCTCGACCGGCTCGAGCTCGACCTCGAGATCGCGCCCCGCTGGGAGGGGTGAGCCCATGCGCCTCGGCGTCATCAGCGACACGCACGGCCTCCTGCGCCCCGAGGTGTTCGAGGTGTTCAGGGAGGTGGACCACATCCTCCACGCCGGCGACGTCGGCCCGGCCGACCTGCTGGTCGAGCTCGAGGCGATCGCCCCGGTGACGGCGGTCTACGGCAACACCGACGGCTTCGACCTCCGGAGCCGGCTGCCGCAGGTGCAGCGGCTCATGCTCGACGGCTTCGACATCGTCGTCACCCACGGCGACCAGTTCGGCAGCCCCACGCCCGAGAAGCTCAACGCTGCCTTCCCCGAGGCGGAGATCATCGTCTACGGCCACACGCACCGGCCGCTGCTGACGACGGTGGACCTCGTGGTGACGGTCATGAACCCGGGGGGCGCCGGGCGCCGGCGCTTCGACCTCCCGCCCTCGGTCGGGATCATGGAGCTGGAGCCCGGGATCCCGCCCCGCGCGCGCCTCGTGCCGCTCCTCGACTTCGACAGCGCCCAGGAGTAGCCGTCCCGGCGGTTGCGGCGGTCGTGCACGCACGAAGGGCGACCAGATGGTCGCCCTTCGCGTCGGTGCGCCGGCGAGCAATAGTACCGCGGGCTCCGGATCACCGCGCCCAGTGATCGTAGGGCGTCGTGCGACGGAGCGCCTCGGGATGGGCCCGGAACCAGCTCGTCAGGAAGAGGATCTCGTCGATGTGCTCGAGCGGCAGGGGCCCCGGCGGCGCCTGCGTCGCCGCCGCCTCACGCGCGACGACGGCGGTGAAGGCCTCGTGCTCGATCGGCGTGGTGGGGAAGGGGAAGGCGGCCTGCACCACGCCGCGGCGGATGACGTAGGCGCGGTCGTCGCCGTAGTCGCCCGGGTCGCGGTAGACGAAGGTGAGGAGATCCACCGCGGTCCGGGCGCGGCTCGTGGCCGCGAGCAGCCACTCGAGCTGCTCGAACTTCTCGCGCCAGCGCGCGGCGAGCTCGAAATTGGCCTCCGCCGCCGCCGCCTGCATCGCCGCGACGACGCGGTCGATCGGCTGGATGGTGCGCCCCTCGAGGAACGCCGTCGCCGTCTCCGCCCGCCGCCGGTAGTCCCACTCCGCCACGAAGCCCGCACAGGGCGCCGAGCAGAAGCCGAGCTCGTGGCGCATGCAGCCGGCCGCGCGCGGGTGCCCGAAGAGGTCGCCCTGGTCGGCGAAGCGCATCGGCATCGTGGCGGCGCAGTCGCGCAGGCCCAGGAGATCGTTCAGCGTGCGCACCGCCTCGAGCGTGCGCGAGAGCGAGCGGTAGGGGCCGTAGGCGCGCACGTCGTCCGGCGCCACCTGGTTGCCGGCGTAGATGCGCGGCGCGGGGCCGCCGCCCACCTTGATGAGCACCGAGCGGCGGGTGCGGTTCAGCTTGTAGTTGAAGTGGGGCCGGAGCCGCTTGATGAGCCGCAGCTCGCCCAGATAGGCCGCGAACTCGCTCGGCGTGTAGTCCCACTGGATGTCGTGCGCGGCGTAGAGGATGCGGGCCGCCTTGTCCTCGGGGTACTGCGCGCGGAAGTAGCTCAGGAGCCGCGTGCGCACCCGCTTCGCCTTGCCGACGTAGATCACGCGCCCCAGCGGGTCCAGCATGCGATAGACGCCGGGCCGGTTCTCCGCGAGCGCGCGCACCCGCTCCCGGAGCTGCCGGAGATCGGTCATCGGCAGCGGGAGGCGCATCGCCTTGGCGCGTGCGCGCTTCGTCGTCCGGCTCATCCCGCGCGCTCCCGGCGCCTCGGCGGCCGAGTCGCTCGCCGCGTCATCGCTGGCACCGGTGGCAGAGCACCGAGATCCGCTGGTCGATGAGGTGGGTGCCCGTGAGCCGGGTCCCGCAGACGCGGCACGGCTCGCCCTCGCGGCCGTAGACGAGGAGCTCGAGCTGGAAGCCGCCCCGCTCGCCGGTGCCGGTGCGGTAGTCGCGGAAGGTGGTCCCCTTCGAGGCGATCGCCGCCGCGAGGATGCGGCGCGTCGCCGCGTGCAGGCGTGCGTACTCCTCGGCGCTCACCCGGTTCGCGGGGCGCGAGGGGTCGAGCCCGCTCGCGAAGAGCGCCTCGTTCGCGTAGATGTTGCCGACGCCCACGACGTAGCGCTGGTCCATCAGAACCTTCTTGATCGCCTGGCGGGAGCGGCGGAAGCTCGCGTGCATGGCCTCGGCGGTGAAGGCGGGATCGAGCGGCTCGGGCCCCAGCCGGGCGTCGTAGGCGGCCCAGGCGGGCCCGTCGAGGAGGAGCAGGGTGCCCAGCCGGCGCACGTCGCGATAGACGAGCTCGCGCCCGTCGTCGAGTCCCGCGCGCAGCACCGCGTACTTCGCGTCCGCCGGCGCGAGCGCGCCGCCCGCCACCATCAGCACGCCGCTCATCCCGGGCTGCACCACGAAGCGGAGCCCCGAGTCGAGCAGGACGACCGCGTGCTTCGCCCGCCGCGTCACGGCGCGCACCGTGGCGCCGGTCAGCCCCGCCACGAGCGCCGCCGGCCCCACGCCGCGCAGGACGTCCGTGTGGCTGAGCGCGGCGTGGGTGAACCGGTGACCGACGAGGGCGGGGCGGAGATCGCGGACGATCGTTTCGACTTCGGGCAACTCGGGCATCGCACCCGAAATTTAGCCGAAACGGCCGGCGCGCGTCAGGGCGTCACCGCCTCAGGGCGTCACGGTGATCGTCCCCTTCATGTTCGGGTGGAAGGCGCAGTGGTACGGGTAGGTGCCCGGCTGGGTGAAGGTGTGGGTGAAGGTGGCCCCCTGAACGAGCGCGCCCGAGGTCCAGGTGCCGTCGTCCGCGGTGATGTCGTGCGCGGTCCCGGCGGCCATGCGCGAGAGCGACGCCCGGGCGCCGTACGGGTTCCCGCCGGCGCCGCCGGTGCCCCCCGTCCCGCCGGTGCCCCCCGTCCCGCCGGTCGGC
The DNA here is from genome assembly GCA_035760645.1 of Gemmatimonadales bacterium. Taxonomy (GTDB): domain Bacteria; phylum Gemmatimonadota; class Gemmatimonadetes; order Gemmatimonadales; family GWC2-71-9; genus DASSTY01. Next base: position 75,262 of record DASTSO010000073.1, on the reverse strand, counting down.
TCGATGCTCGTGTCGTCGTTCCGCCACAGCACGGTCGCATGGCTGGCGAGCGAGAGCGTGAACGGGTTCGGCGAGAAGGCGTCGGTCGTCTTCTGCCACGCGTTCGGGACGACGCTGACGTCGGGCGTGGTCGAGGGATTGGTGGTGTCGTTGCTGCTGCAGGCGCCGCCCGCGCCGAGGGCGGCGAGTCCGAGGAGCGTGACGAGGCGGGTGCGGGCCGGACGGGGGTGGTGGGGGTGAGCGAGGAACGGAATGCGCATAGTGCCTCCGGGGCGCGCGTTCGCGCTACGCTAGCGCGACGCCCCGCCCCGGACAATTCCGTAAAGCTACGTGCCGCAAAGCCACGTGCCGCGGCGGTCCCCGCCCGGTGGGCGGGTCAGGCCGTCCGGGCGGAACGGCCGACCCGCCCGGCCTCACGCCAGCCGATGTCGCGCCGCAGCGTCCGGCCGTCGAAGTGGATCGCCTCGGCCGCGGCGCGGCTCTTCGCCTGCGCCTCGGCGAAGCTCGCGGCGACGGCGGTGACGTTGAGCACCCGGCCGCCGGCGACGCGCAGCGTGCCGTCGGCGTCGCGCACGGTGCCGGCGTGGAAGACGGTGACGCCCTCGGGGAGCGAGGCGGGCAGGGTGATCGCGGCGCCCTTCTCGGGGCGGTCGGGGTAGCCGCGCGCGGCGAGCACGGTGGTGACGGCGAAGGTCCCGTCGGGGTAGGCGATCGGCATCGGGAGCCCGCCGCGCGCCACGCTCAGGAACGAGGCGGTCACGCCGCCGGCGACGAGCGGCAGCACGACCTGCGCCTCGGGGTCGCCCAGGCGGCAGTTGAACTCGACCACCGACGGCGCGCCGGTGGCGTCGATCATGAGCCCGGCGTAGAGCACGCCGCTGAACGGGGCGCCGCGTCGGCGCAGCTCGGCGAGGGTGGGCCGCAGGATCTCGCGCTCGACGCGGCCCAGCAGCTCGGGCGTGGCGAGCGAGACGGGAGCGTAGGCGCCCATCCCGCCGGTGTTGGGTCCGGTGTCGCCCTCGCCCAGGCGCTTGTGGTCCTGGCTCGGCGGCAGCAGCGCGAGCGCCTCGCCGTCGGTGATCGCGAGGACCGTCATCTCCTCGCCCTCGAGGAACGACTCGACCACCACCGTGTCGCCCGCGGCGCCGAAGGCGCGCTCGGCCATCATCGCGCGGAGCGTCGCCGCCGCCTCCTCGCGCGTCGCGCAGACCACGGCCCCCTTGCCGGCGGCGAGCCCCGAGGCCTTCACGACGAGCGGCTCGGGATGTCCCGCCACGTAGGCGAGCGCCGCGGCGAGCTCGCCCGCGCCGAAGGTGCGGCTCGCGGCGGTGGGGACGCCGGCCGCCGCCATCACCTCCTTGGCGAACGCCTTCGACGCCTCGAGCTGCGCCGCCGCGCGGCCGGGGCCGAACACGGCGCGCCCCTCGGCGCGGAGCCGGTCGGCGAGCCCGAGCGCGAGCGGGAGCTCGGGCCCCACGACGACGAGGTCGATCCCGTGCATGTCGGCGGCGTCGGCGAGACGGTCGACGTCGTCGGCCGCGATCGGCAGGTTGGTCGCGACCTCCGCCGTGCCGGGATTGCCGGGCGCGCAGTAGAGGTCGGCGTCGGGGTTCTCGCGCCGCAGCAGCCAGCAGAGCGCGTGCTCGCGGCCGCCGCCGCCCACCACCAGGATCCGGAGGGCCGCCATCAGCCCTTGCGCGCGTTGTTGAACGCGTCGCGCGCGGCCCCGGCCGCGCGGCGCGCCGCGTCCTTCATCTGCTGCGCCATCTCCCGCGCCTCGCTCGTGTAGTAGTCCTTCGCCTCGCCGATGTGCTCGTGCCACGGCCGCGCGGCCGCCTCGCTCCCGCGCACCGGGTACTCGCCGCGCAGGATGCGGTCGTACTCGCCGCTCTGCACCCAGCGCTGCAGCTCGGCGGCGCGCACGGTGTGCATCGGGTGCGTGAGGGCCAGCGTGTTGAGCACCTTGTAGACGAGATCCATCCCTTCGTGGCTCGTCGTGTACTCGTGCGCCTGCGCCATGAAGGCGTCCACGTTCATCTGGCCCGCGAACTGCTCGCCCCGGCCGCCGCCGGCCATCTTCATGTCGAGCCGCTGCGCGACGACGATGTCCTGAATGCCCAGCAGGCCCGCGCGATCGGCCGAGAGCTCGCTCTTGCGCGACCACTCCAGGAAGGCGAGCCGCACCGGCAGGATCGCGAGCCCCGCGAGGGCGGGCAGCGCGCCCAGACTGATGAGCGCGAGCAGCGCGGCGATCGTGTGATAGAAGGCGTGCCCGCTCATCACGTGCCCGAGCTCGTGGGCGAGGAGCGCGCGCAGCTCGTCGTCGTCGAGCAGCTCGAGCGCCGCGGAGTGGAGCACGATGAACGGCTCGTCGATCCCGTAGGCGCCGGCGTTGAAGACGGGCGTCTGCGTCACGTAGAGCTCGGGCACCGACTCCCAGCCGAAGGTGGTGCAGCTCTCGACGTGCAGGTTCCAGAGCCGCGGGAACTGGCCCGGCCCCACCCGCACGGCGTTGCCCTGGAAGAGGAGCCGGATGCCGCGCTCGCCGCCGAGCATCGCGAGGAGCTTGCGGACCACGTCCTCGAAGCCGGGCACGCTGCGGAGCGTCTGCAGCGCCGCGCGGTCGGCCGGATGCTCCCACGCGACCGGGGCGATGCCCGGCAGCGTGCGGCGGGGACGGAGGGCAGGGGTGGTGGTGGTCATGTCGGGCTCACGGGTTGAGGACCCCGGGACGTACGGGTCGGGCCGGGGAATGTTTCACACTGCAAGGTGTTAGGTGCGAGGTGCTAGGGGCTAGGGACTAGGTGCTAGGGAGCGGTCAAAGGGGCTCGGGGCGAGGAAGCCGGCATCTCCTGGGAGCCCCTAGCCCCTAGCCCCTAGCCCCTGCTCATCGGCTCGCCCCGAACGCCCGCTCCAGATCCCCGATCAGGTCCTCCGCGTCCTCGACGCCGCAGCTCAGGCGGATGAGGCTCTCGGTCAGGCCCATCGCCTCGCGCATCGGCTGGGGCACGGAGGCGTGGGTCATCGAGGCGGGGTGCCCGATGAGGCTCTCGACGCCGCCCAGCGACTCGGCCAGGGTGAAGATCTTCGTCGCCTCCACGATCCGCCGCGCGCGGGCGGCGTCGCCGACGTCGAAGGAGATCATGCCGCCGAAGCCGGTCATCTGCCGGCAGGCGAGCTCGTGCTGCGGGTGGCTCGGGAGCCCCGGGTAGTAGACCTTCTGCGCCTCGGGCCGGCCCACGAGCCACTCGGCCACCCGCCGCCCGTTGGCGTCGTGCTGGCGCATGCGGAGCGGGAGCGTCTTGAGGCCGCGGAGCGCGAGCCAGCAGTCCATCGGGCCCGGCACCCCGCCGGCGGCGTTCTGGATGAAGCCCAGCCGCTCGGCCACGTCGTCGCGCCCGGTGACGAGCATGCCGCCGACCATGTCGCTGTGGCCGTTGAGGTACTTGGTGGTCGAGTGGAGGACCACGTCGGCACCCAGGGCGAGGGGGCGCTGGAAATAGGGCGTGGCGAAGGTGTTGTCCACCACGTAGAGGAGCCCGTGCGCCTGGGCGATGTCGCCGACGGCGGCGAGGTCGGCCAGGAACATCATCGGGTTGGTGGGCGTCTCGCAGTAGAGCATGCGGGTTGCGGGACGCAGCGCCCGCTCCACGTTCCCGACGTCGCGCATGTCGACGAAGGTGAACGTCAGGCCGAACTGCGTGTAGATCCGCTCGGCCAGGCGGTGGGTGCCGCCGTAGACGTTCTCGCCCACGACGACGTGGTCGCCCGCCTTGAAGAGCTTGAGCACGGCGTCGAGCGCCGCGAGCCCGGAGCCGAAGGCGAAGCCGTAGGTGCCGCCCTCGAGCGAGGCGACGCAGCGCTCGAGCGCCTCGCGGGTGGGGTTCTGGGTGCGGGCGTACTCGTAGCCCTTGTGCCGCCCCAGCCCCTCCTGTGCGTAGGTCGAGGTCTGGTAGATCGGCGTCATGACGGCGCCGCTCATCGGGTCGGGCGCCTGGCCGGCGTGGACCGCGCGGGTCGCGAAGCCGTGCTCGAGGTCGTCGGGGAGGATCTGGGTCATGGGATGGCGGGACCGGAGTCGGGGGTTGGGCCGAATCGTAACGCCGGTCGGGGAAGGGGGGAAGGCGCTGCCCGCCCGGTTGTCGCCTGCGGCGGCGACCTCGCGGGCGCTGCCCGCTCGGTTGAGAAATGCCGCTCCCCCGGGTACTTTCGGCGTGTGACCGCACCCGCTGTAAAGCCGGCGCTGAGCGCCCGCTGCCTCGTCATCGACGACGATCCGCTGGTCCGTGCCGCGCTGGTGAAGGTGATCGAGGGCCAGGGCCTGGCCTGCCTCGAGGCCGCCTCCGGCCAGGAAGCCCTCGACCTCCTCGACCGGGAGGGCGAGGTCCCCGTCTGCATCTCGGACATCTACATGCCCGAGATGGACGGCGTGCACTTCCTCCAGCACGCCCTGAAGCGCTTCCCCGACATGGCGATCATCATGCTCACCGGCGTCGCCGAGGTGAGCACGGCGGTGCAGTGCCTCCAGCTCGGCGCCCTCGACTACATCTCGAAGCCGGTGCTGATCGACGAGGTGCGCGCCCGCGTCGCCAAGGCGATGGAGAAGCGCGAGCTCATCCTGCAGAACCGCTTCTACCAGCAGAGCCTCGAGGGCCGGGTCCGCGAGCTCGACCGGCGCAACAAGCAGCACCTCATCAACGGGGTGCAGACGCTCGTGCACGCGCTCGAGGCCAAGGACGCCTATACCAGCGGCCACTCGGCCCGCGTCAGCCGCTACGCCGTGAAGACCGCCGTCCAGCTCGGCTTCACCCACGACCGCCTCGAGCAGATCCGCCTGGGCGGCGAGCTGCACGACATCGGCAAGATCGGCACCCGCGAGGCGATCCTGAACAAGCCGGGCCCGCTCACGCCCGAGGAGTTCGCGCACGTCAAGGAGCACACCGGCCTCGGCGAGCGGATCCTCGCGCCCTTCCTGCGCGAGTCGCCCGTCGTGCTGCAGATCGTGCGGCACCACCACGAGCGACTCGACGGCTCGGGCTTCCCCGACGGGCTCGCCGGCGCGGCGATCCCGCTCGAGGCCCGCATCGTGAGCGTGGTGGACGCCTTCGACGCGATGACCACGAACCGCGCCTACCGCCCCTCGCGCACCCCCGTCGAGGCGATCGCCGAGCTGCGGCGCTGCGCCGGCTCGCATTTCGACGCGGAGGTCGTGGAGGCCTTCCTCCACGCCTTCGGCGACGTCTCCGCGCTCCCGCTCCAGCTCTAGCCACCGACCTCTCCCTCCCGGGATCCCATGTCCGACACCCTGATGATCAGCGTCTCCGGCATGCGCGGGCATGTCGGCACCGACCTCACGCCCGAGCTCGTCGCGCGCCACGCCGCGGCACTCGGCGCCTGGGCCCGCGCGAGCGGCCGGCCCCTCGTCGTCCTCGGCCGCGATGCGCGCACCAGCGGTCCGATGTTCGCGCAGGCCGCGGCGGCGGGACTCCTGTCGGTGGGCTGCGACGTCGTGGACCTCGGCGTCGTGCCGACGCCCACGGTGCAGCTCGCCGTCGAGCATCATCACGCGGGTGCCGGGCTCATTCTCACGGCGAGCCACAACCCGATCGAGTGGAACGCGCTGAAGTTCGTCGGCCCCGACGGGATCTTCCTCGACGCCGAGGCGGGGGCGGCGGTGCGGGCGCTGGCGGACGTGGGGCCGCCGCGCGCGGGGTGGGACGGGATCGGCACGCTGCGCCACGATCCCGACGCGATCGAGCGGCACCTCGACCAGGTGCTCGCGCTCCCCGTGCTCGACGTCCCGGCGATTCGCGCCCGGCGCTTCACCGTCGCCCTCGACTGCGTGCGCGGCGCGGGCGGCGGGACGATTCCCCGGCTGCTCGAGCGCCTGGGCTGCCGCGTGGTGGGCATCAATCTCGAGACCGACGGCCGCTTCCCGCGCGCGCCGGAGCCGCTGCCGGAGAACCTGGGCGAGCTGGGGCAGGTGGTGCGCGAGGCGGGGGCCGACGTCGGCATGGCGGTGGACCCCGACGTGGACCGGCTCGCGCTGGTGGACGAGCAGGGTCGGCCGGTCGGGGAGGACTACACGCTCGCCTTCGCCGTGCGGGCGGTGCTGGCGGCGGGCGGCGCTGGTGACGGAGCGCACGGGAACGGCGCGGCCGAGGCCCGACGCAAGTCGCCGGTGGTCGTCGTTAATCTCTCCACCAGCCTCGTCGTCGAGGACGCCGCCCGCGAGGGCGGGGCGCGCTTCGTCCGCGCCCCCGTCGGGGAGGCGAACGTCGCCCGGGCGATCCGCGACGAGGGGGCGGTCATCGGCGGCGAGGGGAACGGCGGCGTGATGTACCCGGCGCTCCACATCGGCCGCGACGCCCCCCTGGGGGTGGCCTTGATCTTGCACCATCTGGCGCGAACCGGGCAGCGGGTGAGCGACCTCGTCGCCGCAAGTCCCCGGTATCACATCGTGAAGGCGAAGGGGCCGCGGGGCCCGGAGTTGCGCCCGCTCTACGACCGCCTCCGGGAGCGTTTCCCGGACGCCACAGCCGACGAGCGCGACGGGCTGCGGCTCGCATGGGAGGGCCATTGGCTCCACGTGCGGCCGAGCGGGACGGAGCCGATCGTGCGCCTGATCGCCGAGGCGCCGAGCGCCGAGGCGGCGGCGGGACTGGTCCAGGCGGCCCGAGACGTCATGCAGTGACGAAACTCCAGCAGTGAGGTCGATGCGCTAATGTGCGGGATCGTCGGATACATCGGGCCGCGCCAGGTCGCGGGGTTGCTGGTGGACGGGCTGCGTCGTCTCGAGTACCGGGGCTACGACTCGGCCGGGATCGCGGTCATCAACGGCAAGGGGCTGAAGGTGATGAAGGCGGCGGGCAAGCTCGACCAGCTCGCCGATCTCGTCGTCGCGCAGCCGCCGCAGGGTACGTTGGGCATCGGCCACACGCGCTGGGCGACGCACGGCGCGCCCACCACGCCGAACGCCCACCCGCACGTCGACCAGTCGGGCAAGATCGCCGTCATCCACAACGGCATCATCGAGAACGCGGGCGCGATCAAGCGCCTGCTGCTCGAGAAGGGCCACACCTTCACGAGCGAGACCGACACCGAGGTGCTCGCCCACCTGGTCGGCGAGCTGTACGAGGGGAATCTCGAGGAGGCGGTCGCCGCGGCGCTCCGGGAGGTCGAGGGCGCCTACGGCCTCGCCATCATCTGCGCCGACGACCCGGACGTGCTGGTGGCCGCGCGCAAGGGCTCGCCGCTCCTGGTCGGCGTGGGGCAGGACGAGTGGTTCGTCGCCTCCGACGCCTCGCCGCTGCTCGAGTACACCCGCTCGGTCGTCTATCTCGACGACGGCGAGCTGGCCGTGCTCACGCGCGAGGGCTACCGCATCCGCAATCTCACCACGACGCGGATCAGCAAGGCGGTCAACCAGATCGAGTGGAACCTGGAGCAGGCGGAGAAGGGCGGCTATCCGCACTTCATGCTCAAGGAGATCTGCGAGCAGGCCGACAGCGTCTGCAACACGCTGCGCGGCCACCTGCTGGAGGAGGAGGGGACGGCGCGGGTCTCGGGCCTCAACCTCTCGGACGAGGACCTCAAGCAGATCGACCGCATCATCATCACCGGCTGCGGCACGTCGTGGCACTCGGGGCTCATCGGGGAGTACATGCTCGAGGAGCTCGCCCGCGTCCCGGTCGAGGTCGAGTACGCCTCGGAGTTCCGCTACCGCAACCCGGTGGTGGACAGCCGCACCCTCGTCATCGGCATCTCGCAGTCGGGCGAGACGGCCGACACGCTCGCGGCGCTGCGGGAGGCGAAGCTGCGCGGGGCGCGCACGGTGGGCGTCGTCAACGTGGTCGGCTCGACGATCGCGCGCGAGGTGGACGGCGGCATCTACCTGCACGCCGGCCCCGAGGTGGGCGTGGCGAGCACCAAGGCGTTCACCAGCCAGGTGGCGGCGCTGGCGCTCATCACGCTGCGCATCGCGCGGCTGCGGAACCTGAGCATCCTGCAGGGCCGCCAGGTGGTGCGCGCCCTGGGCGAGCTGCCGGAGAAGATCCGGCCGATCCTCGAGCGCTCGGGCGAGATCCGGGCGCTCGCCGACCGCTTCCTCAAGGACGCGACCAACGCCCTCTACCTCGGCCGCGGCGTGAACTTCCCCGTGGCGCTCGAGGGCGCGCTGAAGCTCAAGGAGATCAGCTACATCCACGCCGAGGGCTACCCGGCGGCCGAGATGAAGCACGGGCCCATCGCGCTGATCGACGAGAACATGCCGGTGGTGTTCATCGCACCGAAGGACGCGGTGCACTCGAAGATCGTGTCGAACATCGAGGAGGTGAAGGCGCGCGGCGGGAAGGTGATCGCCGTCTGCTACGAGGGCGACCGCGAGATCGAGCGCCTGGCCGACGCGGTCTTCACCATCCCCGAGACGCTCGACGTGCTGACGCCGATCCTCACGAGCATCCCGCTGCAGCTCCTGTCGTACTACGTGGCGGTGGCCCGCGGCTGCAACGTCGATCAGCCGCGCAACCTCGCCAAGTCGGTCACGGTGGAGTAGCCGGGGACCGGATAACCCCGCACCACCGCCGTGCCACCAGCGCCTCCCCCGGGAGGCGCTGGTCGTTTGTGTGCGCCCGGTTACGGTCGGGACGCCCGGCGCGCTCTAGTTTCCATCCGTTCGCCGTACTCGATCCGACGCACCCGATCACGCTCGCGGAGCAGCCTGTGCCCAGACCGCGCTCCCGCCGCCGGCGGCTCAGCCCGATCCTGTGTCTCCTCGCGCTCCTGCTGCTCGCGCCGCCCGCCGCCGGCCAGGCACCGGCACCGGCGCCGGCGCCGGCGCCGGCGCAGGAGCACGGGCAGCCCGGCGGGCTCGCGCTCCCCGAGTCGCCGCTCCGCCGCGAGGCGCCGGAGCCGTGGAAGGAGACGCTCGTCGCGCTCCCGCTCGCGGCGCTGCTGGGCGCGGCGCTCGCCTTCCGGCCGGTGCGCCGCGGCACCCCGCCGCGCGACCTGGCCGTGATCCAGACGCAGATCGTCCTGGCCGTCGTCGGCGCGGTGATCATGCTGGTCGTCGGCGCCAGCCTCGCGCGCGCCTTCGGCATCGTGGGTGCGGCGAGCCTGGTGCGCTACCGCGCGAAGATCGGCGACCCGAAGGACGCCGCCGTGATGCTCAGCGCGCTCGGCATCGGACTCGCCACGGGGGTCGGGATCTACGCCACCGCCGCGCTCACCACGGCCTTTCTCCTCGTCGTGCTGTGGGCCCTCGAGTCCATCGAGCCGACGCCGAAGCGGGTCTACACGCTCACGGTGAAGGACGACGACGCCCACGAGCTGCGGCCCGCGATCGAGCGGCTGCTCAAGCGCCAGAGCGTCGCCTACGAGCTGCGCACGACGAGCGGCGACGAGCTGTGCTACCAGATCGAGCTGCCGGTGCGCCGCCGCACCGCCGCGCTCGTGGACGCGATCCAGCAGCTCGACAAGGCCGACGACGCCACCGTCGAGGTCGAGCCCGCCAAGAAGAAGTAGCCTGCCATGCACACTCGTCTCCTCGTCCAGCCCGACGACGACGCCCGGCCGCTCCTCGACGCGATCGGCGCGGCCCGGCGGCGGATCGACATGTACATCTTCCGCCTCGCCTACCCGCGCCTCGAGCAGGCGCTCGCGCAGGCGGTGCAGCGCGGGGTGGAGGTGCGCACCCTCATCGCCCACACCGGGAGCATGGGCGAGGAGGCGCTCCGGAAGCTCGAGCTGCGCCTCCTCGGCCTGGGCGCCACCGTGTCGCGCACCGACGAGGACCTGTTGCGCTACCACGGCAAGATGCTGGTGATCGACGCGGCGGAGCTCTACGTGCTGGGCTACAACTTCACCCGGCGCGACATCGACCGCAGCCGCAGCCTCGGCATCGCGACGCGCGACCCGGCGCTCGTCGCCGAGGGGCTGCGGCTCTTCGAGGCGGACTTCACGCGCCGCACCTACACCGCGGGCCTCGAGACCTTCGTGGTGAGCCCACTCAACTCGCGCGCCGCGCTGCTCGCGCTCATCGAGGGCGCGGAGCGCCAGCTCCTCATCTACGACCCGCGCCTCTCGGACAACCTGATGCAGGCGGCGCTCGAGAAGCGGGCGCTGGCGGGGGTGGAGGTGCGGGTGATCGGCAAGGTGGAGAAGCGGCTGCAGGCGGTGCAGGCCGAGCGCTTCCCGGGGGAGCGCCTGCACGTGCGGGCGATCGTGCAGGACGGACGGCGGGCGTTCGTGGGCAGCCAGAGTCTCCGCCGCGCGGAGCTCGAGCGCCGGCGGGAGATCGGGGTGATCGTCGACGACCGCCCCGTGATCGCCGGGATCGTGGAGGTGTTCGAGCGCGACTGGGCGCGGACGCCCAGCGGTGCGAGCGGGGCGGCGCGGGCCGGCTAGGGCTTCGGGGCGGACGCGGGCGCGGACGCGGACGCCGGTGCGATCTCGAAGCAGCAGCTCGGCCGGTCGCCGTGACGGCAGTGCTGCCGCACGTCGGCTCCGACGATCTCGGTCACGAGCGTCTCCACCGCGCGGCAGGTCTCGGGCTGCTGCGCGACGGTGGCCGAGAGGGGGCAGCCGCAGCCGCGAATCACCGCACCTCCACCGGGCGTCTCCTCCAGGGTCGCCGAGCCGCCCAGGGCGTTGAGCACGGCGGTGGCGGCCTGGATGCGCGCGGTGCGGCTGGCCGAGCCGGGCGGCAGGAGCGGCGCCGCGAGCCGGCGGCCCAGGCCGTCGAGGAGAGCGGCCGTGCGCTCGGTGGGGAGTTGGGCGACCAGCTCCTCGAGCAGGGCGGTGAGCACCGGCGCGTAGGCGTGGGAGAAGCCGACCTCGGCCTCGGGCGGGAGCTCGTAGACGGTGGCGGGCTTGCCGGCCCCGGGGCCGCGCCGCACTCCGGCCGCACGCACCAGGCCGTCGCGCTCGAGGGTGGTGAGATGGGCGCGCACGGCGTTGTCGGTGAGCCCCAGCGCCGAGGCCATCTCCTCGACCGTGCGGGGCTCGCAGCGCAGGAGACTCAGGATGCGGCCCCGGGTCGTCTCGAGAAGTCTTTGGCTGTAACCGGCTTGGACCATCGTCCACTCCCCACTGGAAGATTCCCTAAGCTACCGCGCAGTCCTGGATTCGTCAAATAATACCAATAAGCTATTGACAAATTAAATGGTGTGTCCCATGATGGCGACCATCCGATTGCAGACCACTGCGACAGGGAGGGTGCCATGCGGGGATTCGCGCAACTGGACTGGTGGACCGGAGGCCTCATGCTGGCGGTGGCCACGGCGGTCGGACTGGCGGGCGCCTGCGGTGGCGACGGGCCCACGACGCCCTCGGCCGAGACGCTCGCCTCGGGGAAGCAGATCTTCCGCTTCGACACCTTCGGCGACGAGACCTTCTGGACCGACACCCTCGGCATGAACGCGGTGGTCGAGGGCGTCCCGCCCACCACGGCGCTCGCCGTCGGGCTCAAGGTGGACGCCGATACCCTCCCGCCCGCCGTGCTCCAGGCAATCCAGGCCGGCCAGGTCGACCTGAACGACCCCGCCACCACCGTCACCCTCCTCAAGCTCGGCGCCGTCGTGGGCGTCAGGGCGACGGTGGATTCGACGAATCACGTCACCCGCTTCGGCGTCACCTGCGCCCTCTGCCACTCGACGGTGGACAACCGCGTGGCGCCGGGGATCGGCTCCCGGCTCGACGGCTGGCCCAACCTCGACCTGAATCCGGGCGCCATCATCGCGCTCTCCCCGGCGCTCACGGCGGCGCAGAAGGCGGTGTACAACTCCTGGGGGCCCGGCAGGTACGACGCGCGCTACAACTTCGACGGGCTCAACGGGCCCACGGTGATCCCGCCCGCCTACGGCCTCGCGGGCGTCCACAGCGTCACCTTCACCGGCGACGGCAACGAGCTCGCCTACTGGAACCGCTACGTGGCGGTGACGCAGATGCACGGGCACGGCACGTTCGACGAGCCGCGGCTCGGGATCCGCGTGCGCAATCCGCCCGACTCCGTCTCCGACAAGCTCGCCGCGCTGCAGGCCTACCAGCTGAGCATCGCGGCGCCCGCGCCGCCGGCGGGCAGTTTCGACGGGGCCGCGGCCCAGCGCGGCAAGGCGGTCTTCGACGGGGCGGGGCAGTGCGCCACCTGCCACTCGGGCACGCTCCGCACCGACGCGAACAGCCGCCTGCATCCGCCCGCGGACGTCGTGAGCGAGCCCGAGCCGAACGGCGAGCCGAGCGCCGCGGCGCGCAGCGCGACGAAGCAGTATCGGACCACTCCGCTCCGCGCGCTGTGGCAGCACGCGCCCTATTTCCACAACGGCACCGCGGCGACCCTCGCCGACGTGGTGGAGCGCTACGACGCCGTGCGGCACCTGGGCCTCACGCCCCAGCAGAAGCAGGACCTCGTCGAGTACCTGAAGTCGTTCTGAGAAGTCGCTTCGCGAAGTCGGTCCGAGAAGCCGGTCCGAGGCAAACGCCGGAGGAGGCGCCGTGACCAGCCAGCCCGCCCCGCTCGAGGGCCCCGATCTCACCCGGGGGGTCTCCGCCGCGGAGATCACCGAAGGACGCCTGCTCCTGGGCCACGCCGACGGGGAGCCGGTGGTGCTCACCCGCGCGCGCGGCGCGCTCGTCGCCGTGGGGGCGCGCTGCCCGCATTACGGCGGGCCGCTCCACGAGGGGCTCGTGGTGGACGGCACGCTCCGATGCCCCTGGCATCACGCGGCGTTCGACCTCCAGACCGGCGCCGTCGTCCGCCCGCCGGCGCTCGACGGGCTTTCGTGCTGGCGGGTGGAGGAGCACGACGGTCTGGCGGTGGTGGTCGGCCGCCGCCCGGGGCCCTCGAGCGCGGATCCCGCGGCGGCGGCGGTCGCCAGACTCCGCGCGCACCGCCGATCGGAGCCCGAGTCGATCGTCATCCTGGGCGGCGGCGCGGCCGGGAGCCACGCCGCGATCACGCTGCGCCGCGAGGGCTACACCGGCCCGGTGACTCTCGTCGAGGCGGGCCCCGACGCGCCGTACGACCGGCCGAACCTCTCGAAGGACTACCTCGCGGGGAGCGCCCCCGAGGAGTGGATCCCGCTGCGGCCCGAGGGCTTCTGGGCCGAGCAGGGGATCGAGCTGCTGCTGGGGCGGCGCGCCACGGAGCTCGACGGCTATGGCCGCCGCGTCACGCTCGACGACGGCACCACGCGCACCTTCGGGGCGCTGCTCATCGCCACCGGCGCGGAGCCGATCCGGCTCGACTTCCCGGGCGCGGGGCAGCCGGTGCACTACCTGCGCACGCTCGCCGACAGCCGCGCGCTCGTCGCGGCCGCCGCCAGGGCGCGCCGGGCGGTCGTGCTGGGGGCGAGCTTCATCGGGTTCGAGGTCGCGGCGGCACTCCGGGCGCGGGGACTCGAGGTCGCGGTGGTCGCGCCCGAGGGCCGGCCGATGGAGCGGATTCTCGGGCCCGCCGTGGGCGACTTCGTGCGCGCGCTCCACGAGGAGCACGGCGTGCGGTTTCACCTGGGGCGCGTCGCGGCGACGATCGAGCACGACGCGGTCACGCTCTCCGACGGGACCGGGGTCGCGGCGGACCTCGTCGTGGCGGGCGTCGGCGTCTATCCCGCGACCGAGCTGGCCGAAGCGGCGGGGCTCGCCGTCGCGCGCGGCATCCTGGTGGACGAGTATCTCGAGACGAGCACCCTGGGCATCTACGCCGCCGGCGACCTCGCGCGCTGGCCCGACCCGCACACCGGCGAGCGGGTGCGGGTGGAGCACTGGGTGGTGGCCCAGCGGCAGGGGCAGACGGCCGCGCGCAACATGCTCGCGACGTCGTCCGCGGGGCGCGAGCGCTTCGACGCGATCCCGTTCTTCTGGAGCCAGCACTACGACGTGACGATCAGCTATGCGGGGCACGCCTCGGCGTGGGACTCCGTGCAGCTCGCCGGCGATCTCGCCGCGCGCGACTGCGTCGTCACCTACCGCTCGGGTCACCGGGTGCTCGCCGTGGCCACGATCGGGCGTGACCGGGCGAGCCTCGCCGCGGAAGCCGCGCTCGAGCACGGCCACTGGCCGCCGCTCGCCGCGGACGGAGCGCCGGATCTCGTGCCGGGCCTCGCACCGGCCGGCGGCGCGGAGGCGGCGCTCCCGCACGCGTAGGCGCGCAGGGCGGCTCCCCGGGCCCGCGGCCCGGCTCACTCCGGCAGCGTCCAGGTCTGGCCGATCTCGGTGACGACGACCCGGTCGCGCGCGGGGCCGGCGGCGGTGAGGAGCCGGCGGATCGGCTCGTCCACCGGCTCGCGGCTCAGGCGGAAGGTGGCGTGGTGGATCGGCACGACCCAGCGCGCGCGGAGGTCGCGGCCCATCGCCCACGCCTCCTCGGGGCTGGCGTGGTTCGCGATCCACGGGTCGTAGGCGCCGATCGGCAGCATCGCGACGTCGATCGCATGCCGGCGGCCGAGCGGGACGAAGCGGTCGGTGTGCGCCGTGTCGCCGGCGAAAAGGAGCGTGCGCCCGCGCGCCTGCAGCAGGAACCCGCCGTAGCCGCGATGCCGGTCGGTGATCATCCGCGCCCCCCAGTGCCGCGCCGGCGTCGCCTCGATCCGCACCCCGCCGATCTCCACCGCCTCCCCCCAGCCCACCTCGTGCACCGCGCGGAAGCGGCGCACCAGGTCGCGATTGCCGATCTGCACCACCGCCGCGGTCCCGCGCGGGAGCCGCCGCAGGGTGGCCATGTCGGTGTGGTCCATGTGCGCGTGGCTCAGCAGCACGCCGTCGAGCCGCGGCAGCTCGTGGGCGAGGAGCGCGGGGGCGACGAGCCGGCGCGGCCCGAAGGTGATCCCCGGGATCGCGAGCCCCACGCGGGATGCCAGGGCCGGATCGGTGAGGAGCCAGGTGCCGTAGACGTTGAGGAGCACCGTGGCGTGGCCGAGCCAGGCGAGGGTGATCCGGTCGTCGCGCCAGGTGGTGGGGTCGGGGCGGCGCGGGGCGGGGCGGATCGGGTGCGCGCGCTCCTCGCGTCGCCGCTCGGCCGCGGCGCGGGCGAAGCGGTGGGCGAAGGCGAGGCGGCGGCGCAGCGCGCCGTGACGCACGAGGGGCATGGTGGGGAAGTTATCTTTGCCGCCATGCGCATCGTACTGCAACGGGTCACGCGCGCCAGCGTGACGATCGCCGGGCGGGTGCACGGCGCCATCGGGCGCGGCTTCTGCCTGCTGGCGGGCTTCGCGCCCGCCGACACCGCGGCCGAGGTGGCGTGGATGGCCGAGAAGGTCGCGGGCCTCCGCCTCTTCGGCGACGCCGAGGGACAGATGAACCTCGCGCTCGCCGACGTGGGCGGCGCGGTGCTCGTCGTCTCGCAGTTCACCCTCTACGGCGACGCGTCGAAGGGGCGACGGCCGTCGTTCATCGACGCGGCCCGCCCCGAGACGGCGATTCCGCTCTACGAGCGCTTCATCGCCGAGCTGCGTGCGCGCGGGCTCGAGGTCGCCACCGGCGAGTTCGGCGCCGACATGCAGGTCGAGATCCACAACGACGGTCCCGTCACCCTCCTCCTCGAGCGCACCCCGTGAGCGACGCCGTCCCCGGCACGAGCCCCCTCGCCTCCGAGCCCCTCGTCCTCGCCTCGGCGAGCCCGCGCCGCAAGCAGCTTCTCGAGATGCTCGGCATTCCGGTGCGGGTCGTGCCGAGCCACATCCCGGAGGCGCCGGGCGCGGACGAGACGCCGCTCGCCTACGCGCGCCGGCTCGCGCGCGAGAAGGCCGGGAGCGTGGCGCGCGCGACCGGCGCGCCGCTGGTCCTCGGCGCCGACACCACGGTGGTGCTCGACGAGCACCTCCTCGAGAAGCCGCGCGACGCGGAGGACGCCGTGCGCATGCTGCGGCTGCTGCAGGGCCGCACCCACGAGGTCGTCACCGCCGTCGCGCTGGTCGCCGACGGCACGGTGCGCGAGGCGCAGGACGTCACCCGCGTCACCTTCCGCCCGGCCGACGACGCGCTGCTCCGCGCCTACGTCGCCACCGGCGAGCCGATGGACAAGGCCGGCGCCTACGGCATCCAGGGCTACGGCGCCGCGCTCGTCGAGCGCGTCGAGGGCGACTTCTTCGGCGTGATGGGACTGCCGGTGCGGCTGGTGCTGCGGCTGCTGGGGGAGGCGGGACGGGAGTACCGGTTCAATACTTCACCCGATACACCGCCACCGCCTGCGCCTTGCCCTTGAGCGTGATCTCGGCGAGGGGCTGGGCCTCGACGGGGGTCTTGAGGGCGGCGAGGAGGGCGTCGGTGACGAGGATCTCGCCGCCGCCCGCGTTGGTGCAGAGGCGCGCGGCGACGTTCACGGGATCGCCGATCACGGTGTACTCGAGGCGGCGGTGGCTGCCGATGTTGCCGGCGAAGACCTCTCCGTAGTTCAGGCCGATGCCGATGCGCACCGGCGGGCGGCCGGTGGCGGCCCACTTGTGATTGAGCGCCTCGACGGCGCGCTGCATGGCGATCGCCGCCTGGAGCGCGCGGTCGGGGTCGTCGGCGTGCGCGATGGGCGCGCCCCAGAGCGCCATGACCGAGTCGCCGATGAACTTGTCGAGCGTGCCGCCGTACTCGAAGACGACGTCCACCATCTCGGTGAAGCAGTCGGTGAGGAGCTGCGCGATGGCCTCGGGCGCCATCGCCTCGGCCATCGGGGTGAAGCCGCGGATGTCGGCGAAGAGAATGGTCGTGGGCCGCTTGTCGCCGCCCAGCTTCACGGCGCCGGGCTGCTGGGCGATCTCGCTCGCCACGTTGGGGGCGAAGTAGCGCTCGAAGTTCGAGCGCACCAGCGCCTCGCGCCGGATCTGCTCGGCGTAGCGCGAGTTCTTGATCCCCACCGCCGCGATCCCGCTGAAGGCGACGATGAACTGCAGGTCCTCGTCACTGAAGCTGTCGGTGCTCGTCAGGTTGTCGACGTAGAGGATCCCCAGCACCTCCTCGGCCGAGGCCATGAGGGGCGAGCACATCGCGCTGCGCACGCTCTGCATGAGGATCGAGCGGCCCTTGAAGCGGGCGTCGGCGGCGGCGTTCTGCGACACGACGGCGACCCGCTCCTCGACCACCTTGCGCGCGATCGAGCGCGGCACCGGCAGCACGTGCGAGTCGCCGAGGCGGCTGCGGCTGATGCGGGGGACCAGCTCCCCGGTCGTCTCGTGGCGCAGGAGGATCGCCACACGGTCCACGTGCATCACCTCGAAGGTGATGTCCACGACCGTGCGCAGCAGGCGGTCGAGGTCGAACTCGCCCGAGAGCTTCTGCGAGACGTCGAGCAGGAGCGAGAGCTTGCGCATGACGCGCTCCTCCTGCGTCCGCCCGCCGACCCGCAGCCGGCCCGTCTCGCCAGGGGCGCCGGCCTCGTCGTCCGGCCCCTCGCCGCTCGTGATCCCCGCGACCCCGCCCTGGACCACCACCTCGCGCACGATCGTCCCGCCCGGCGGCTGCACCGCGGGGACGAAGGGCTGGTGGCGCGGGGCGGGCTGCGTCGGATCGGCCGCGCCGGCGGCCTCGAGCTGGAAGAGGACCTTGCCGAAGGAGATCGAGTCGCCCGCCGTGAGACGGCCGATGGCGACGCGCTCGCCGTTGATGCAGGTGCCGTTCGAGCTGCCGAGGTCGCGCACCCGCACCCCGTCGGGCTCGACCGTGAGCTCGGCGTGCACGCGCGAGATCGTCGGGTCGTAGACCGCGAGATCGCTCGTGACGCCGCGGCCGACGACCACGCTGCGGTCGGCCGGCAGGTCGAACCGCTGGTCACCGGCGACGCTCACGAGGCGGTAGGGGGGACGGGCGGGCATCGACTGCAATATGGGCGGGAGGGCGGGAGGGCGGAACGGCGGAAGGGCCGGACGGCGCGCGCCGCAGCGCAGCGCGCGCGGAGTCAGCGCGGGGCGGCGACGAGGTAGCGGCCGGGCTCGGGCATCGGGGCCTGGAGGTTGTCGAGCGCGGGGCGCATCGAGGGGAGGAGCACGACGGCGCCGTCGGCGCGCGGGTGACCGACGACGAGGGCGCGCGCATAGGCGGCGGCGTCGGCATAGCGCTCGCGCGCCGCCGGCGGGGCGACGAAGTGGACGGGCCAGCTGAAGCGCACCGTCGGGGTGCCGAGGCCGGCGCGCCAGGGGACGTCGCTCGTGACGCTGAGGGCGTAGGCCCCGGGCTCGGGGCGCACGGTCACGGTGACCGGCGCGCCCGAATCGGGAAAGGCGCGGCTCGGGAACTCGAGCTCGCCGAAGGGGACGTCGTCGGGGGAGGCGTGCTGGAGGAGGATCACCCGCCGCTGCCCCTGGACGAAGGTGACGCTGGTGTCGCGGGGCGGCGCGCCGGAGGCCTGGAGGACGAGGAGCTCGGCGAGCGGCACGATGCGCGGTCCGGCGGGCGCCGGCGCCGCCGGCCGGCGCAGCGGCCCGCCGCCGCAGGCGGCGGCGCCGGCGGCCACGCCGAGGAGCCCGGCGAGGCGGGCCACGCCGGCGAGCCGCCGCACGACCGCGGATATATTGAGCGTCATGCGCCGCATGCGTCTCCTCGTCCGGTTCGCCGCCCTCGCCGGCCTCGCCGCCCTGGGCGCCCTCGTCGCGCCCGCGCCGCTCGCGGGGCAGCAGTGGAACGATCCCGCCACGCTCGCGCTCGTGCGCCGCGCCAGCGAGCGCCGCCAGACGACGCAGGCCGACACCACGCTGCGCGCCTACCGCACGACGGCGCACGGCTTCGTCTTCTTCCTCGGGCAGTTCGGCCAGAGCTTCAACCTGCCGCCCAAGCTCATCAAGGCCGACGAGCTGAAGCTCCAAGTGTATTGGCGCGCCCCCGACGAGAGCAAGCAGGTGATCACCGGCTGGCGCGACGGCAGCTGGCTGCCGAACGACATGAACTACCACCGCGACCACCTCGGCATCGTCACCAACAACTTCGGCGACCGCATCCGGATCGGCGAAGGCGACGAGGTGCGCGACGTCGTGCACCCGCTCGCGCCGGCGGGTCCGGCGGTCTACGACTACGCGCTCGAGGACTCGGTGCGGATCGCGAGCGCGGGGCGGCAGATCACCGTCTACTCGGTGCGCGTGCGCCCGAAGCGCTTCGGCGAGCCGGCGGTCATCGGCACCCTCTTCCTCGACGCCGCGAGCGCCGAGCTGGTGCGCTTCCGCTTCAGCTTCACCCCGGCCTCGTATCTCGACCGCGATCTCGAGGACATCGACATCGCGCTCGAGAACTCGCTCTGGGCTGGCCGATACTGGCTCCCCTACCGCCAGGAGATCGAGATCCGGCGCCGGGTCACCTGGCTCGACTTCCCCGCGCGCGGGATCATCCGCGGGCGGTGGGAGATCACCGACTACGATCTCGACGTCACGCCCCCCGACTCCATCTTCGCGGGCGGCCCGGAGATCGCCGGGCTGCGCCGGCCGACGCCCGCCGCCGAGACGGTCGGCGACACCACGTGGGGTCGGCCGCTCGCCCAGGCGATCGGCGACGTGGCGCAGCCGCTCAACCGCCGCGACATGGAGGAGCTCCGCGTGGAGGTCGAGCGCATCGCGGGGACGCACGCGCTGAGCGGGCTGCCGTCGAGCCAGCTCGCCGCGAACTCGGTGAGCGACGTGGTCCACGTCAACCGGGTCCAGGGGCTCGCGCTGGGCTTCGGGGCCTCGCTCGGGCTGGCGCGGAGCCGTGTGCACCTCCAGCCGAGGCTCGGCATCGGCACCGCCGACGGGCGCGTCACCGGCGGGCTCGCGCTGCGCGTGGGCGCGGGCGCGACGCAGTTCACGCTCGCCGGCGCGCGGCGCATCCGCGACTTCAGCGACTGGCCCGTGATCGCCCCGGTCTTCAACAGTCTCTCGGCGCAGGAGTTCGGGAGGGACTACGGCGACTACGTCCTGCTGAACACCGCGACCGCCGGCCTCCGCCACACGCTGAGCGCGCGCACCACGGTGGACCTCGAGGGCGGGGTGGAGGAGAGCCGTTCGGTGGACGTCGCGGCGCGGCCGGCCATGGGCACCTACCGGCCGAATCCCGCGCTGGGCGCGGGCACCTATGGCGTCGCCCGGCTGCGGCTCGAGCGGGGCGGGGGCGGGGTCGCCGTGCGGCGCGACCTGCACGGCGCGCTGATGCTCGAAGGGGGCACCGGTCCCACCGATTACCTCCGGGCCGCGCTCCAGGCGGAGTGGCAGGCGCCGCTGGGCGCCACGGCGCTCGCGGGCCGGGTACTCGCGGGGGCGGGCACGGCGGGGCTGCCGGCCTACCGGAGCTTCGTGCTGGGCGGGCGGGGGACGCTCCTGGGCGAGCCGTTCCGCGCCTACGGCGGCCGCCAGGCGGTCCTCGCCCACCTCGAATGGCGCGTCGGCGTCCCGGTGCCCGCCATCCCCCTCGGCTCCTTCGCCTCCACCGGCCGCACCGCCACGCTGGCCCCGTTCGTCGCCGCGGGCTGGACCCACGACCCCGTGCTCGGGACGGCGAGCAACGGCATCCGCCCGGTCGCGGGGCTCGCCGTCGAGTGGCTCATGAACATCCTCCGGGTCGAGGCCGGCGTCGGCCTCCGCGACGGGCGGGTGGGAGTGTCGGTGGACGTGAATCGGGATTGGTGGGGAATTCTTTAGGGGCTAGGGGCTAGGGATCAGGGACTAGTGATTCCGCACCGATTCTGGCCTCCTCGCGCCGGGCGTCTTCGACCACGCCCTAGCCCCTTTAGCCACGCCCTAGTCCCTAATCCCTAGCCCCTAGTCCCTACTCACAACCCGGCGTCCGGCCATTATCTTTCCCTCAGTCCCTCAGCACCCCTCACACCCCCCGAGCCCCCATGCCGTTCACCGACGAATGGTTGGTCCCGACCATCGCGCCCCTGCTGCCGGAGCCGGCCCTGGCCGAGCTGCGCGCGCTGGCCGGGACGCAGCCGCTCTCGCTGTGGGAGACGGCGGTGCACCGGCGGCTGCTCACCGACGAGCAGATTCTGGGCGCGGTGGCGAAGCGGTTCCGCTATCCGCTGGCCGACCTGTCGCAGCTCGAGCCGGGCAAGGTGCGCGACGTGATCAGCGAGCAGCTGGCGCGGCGCTTCACCGTGCTGCCGCTCCGGCTCGGGGACGCGCACCTCGACGTCGCCACGGCGAACCCGTTCGACATCGACGCCGAGAAGATGCTGGCCTTCGCGAGCGGCCGCGAGGTGCGGCTGGTGCTCGCCTCGCCGGCGCGGATCCGCGAGAAGCTCGACGAGGTCTACGGCGGCGCGGCGGAGGCGGTCGTCTCCAAGCTCCTGGGCCACATGGAGCAGGAGGCCGAGGTCACGCAGCTCGAGGACGAGGACGACCTCGGCGCCTCGGCCGACGAGGCGAGCAACGCGCCGATCGTGCGGCTGGTGGACATGATGCTCGCCGACGGCGTGGCGAGCCGCGCGAGCGACATCCACGTCGAGCCGATCGACGGGGGCGTGGCGGTGCGCTACCGGATCGACGGCGTGCTGCGGCAGGTCATGAAGATCCCGCGCACCGCCGGCCTGCCGCTCATCTCGCGCATCAAGATCATCTCGGGGCTCGACATCGCCGACCGGCGCCGGCCGCAGGACGGCCGCGCGCGCGTCTCGGTGAACGGCGCCCCGGTGGACCTGCGCGTCTCGACCCTGCCCGCCGCCACCGGCGAGAAGGTCGTCATCCGCATCCTCAACCAGAAGGCGACGGTCCTCTCCCTCGGCACGCTCGGGCTCTTCGACGACGAGCGCGAGCAGATCGAGCGGCTGCTGACGTACAAGGAGGGGATCGTCCTCGTCACCGGCCCCACCGGCTCGGGCAAGACGACGACGCTCTACTCCGCGCTGAAGGAGATCCAGGGCGAGGGCGTCAACATCGTCACCGTCGAGGACCCGGTCGAGTACAAGCTGGGCGAGAACATCGTGCAGGTGCAGGTGCACGAGAAGGCGGGGCTCACCTTCGCCTCCGCGCTGCGCTCGATCCTGCGGCAGGACCCCGACGTCGTGCTCGTCGGCGAGATCCGCGACGCCGAGACGGCGCAGATCGCCATCCAGGCCTCGCTCACCGGCCACCTCGTGCTCTCGACGCTGCACACCAACGACGCGCCGAACGCGGTGACGCGCCTCGTGGACATCGGGCTCGAGCCGTACAAGATCGCCTCGGCGCTGCGCGGAGTGGTGGCGCAGCGGCTCATGCGCCGGCTCTGTCCGGTGTGCGTCGCCGAGACGACCGACCGCGAGAAGATCCCCGCGCGCCTGCAGCGCTACATCCCCGAGGGCGTCACGCTCAAGCGCGCCGTCGGCTGCCCCGAGTGCGCGATGACGGGCTATCACGGGCGCTTCAGCATCGTCGAGGTGCTGGCGATGTCGCCCGAGCTCGAGCGGCGCATCGGCGCGGGGGCGACCGCCGACCGCATCGCCGAGGCGGCGCGCGCCGGCGGGATGCGCTCGCTCTGGGAGAGCGGGCTGCGGCACGTCCTCCGCGGCGACACGACCGTCGAGGAGCTGCTCCGCGTCACCGACGTGCCGAGCGACGACCTGCCGCGCCGCGACACGCCCGTGCCGCCGGCGCGGGCCGACCGCCCCGAGCGTGGCGAGCGCGGGCCGCGCCCGAGCGGACCGGTGGCCGCCCCGGCGGCACCGTCGCCGCTCGTGGGGCTCGAGTTCGAGCTGCTCGAGGAGGTGCTCGAGGATGCGGTGGTGCCGGGGCGGCCGTCGGACGCGGGCGCGGCCGACGGCCGCGGCCGCGGCGCCACGGTGCTGCTGGTCGAGGACGAGGAGCAGCTGCGGCGGGTGATGAAGGACCTGCTCGAGCGGGAGGGCTATCGCGTGGCCGAGGCGCGCGACGGCATCGAGGCGCTGGACCAGGTGGACCGGCACGCACCCGACATCATCATGCTCGATCTCAACCTCCCGGGGCTCGACGGCTACGGCGTGCTCGCGCAGCTGCGCTCGCGCACCTCGACCCGCCGCATCCCGGTCATCGTGCTCACCGCCCGGGGGGACGAGGACAACGAGGTGCGCGTCTTCGAGCTCGGGGCGGACGACTTCCTCGCCAAGCCCTTCCGGGCGCGCGCGCTCTCGGCGCGGCTCGAGGCGGTGCTGCACCGCCGCCGGGCCTGAGGGCCGTGCAGGTGCGCGCGCTGCCGGACGCGGCCGCGGGGCTCGCGCTCATCAAGCCCGCCGTCCAGGCGCAGCCGAGCTACACGCTCGAGTCGCCGCCCGCGCGCCGCAAGCTCAACCAGAACGAGTCGCCGCACGACTTCCCGGCCGAGCTCAAGGCCGAGGTGCTCGCGCGCGCGCAGGCGGCGGCCTGGCAGCGCTATCCCGCGTACTATCCCTGGCACCTGCACGAGCGCCTCGCCGGGCACTACGGCTGGGTGGGCGAGGGCGTGCTGACCGGCAACGGCTCGAACGAGCTGATCCAGGCCACGCTCGCCGTCGCGCTCGCCGAGGGCGACGCGGTCGTGGCGCCGTCGCCGGCCTACTCGCTCTACCGGCTGCAGACGAACGTGCTGGGCGGGCGGTTCGTCCCGGTGCCGCTCGGGCTCGACTTCTCCTACGACGTCGACGCGCTGATCGCCGCCGCGCAGCGCGAGCGCGCGAAGATCGTCGTGCTCGCCTCGCCCAACAATCCCACCGGCACCGCGCTCCCGGCCGACGGCGTCGAGCGGGTGCTCGCCGAGACGGAGGCGCTGGTGCTGGTGGACGAGGCGTACCAGGACTTCGGCGGGCCGACCGCGCTACCGCTGCTCGCGGCGTCGTCGCGCCTCGTCGTGCTCAAGAGCTGCTCCAAGGCGCTCGGGCTCGCGGGACTCCGGTGCGGGCTCGCGCTCGCGCACCCGGCGGTGGCGTGGGAGATCGCGAAGGCGAAGCTCCCCTACAACGTGAACCTCCTGACGCTGATCGCCGCCGAGGTGGCGCTCGACCACGCCGGCCTCCTGGCCGAGCGCACGGGGCGCATCGTCGAGACGCGCGACCTCACCGTGGCGCGGCTCGCGCTCGTGCCGGGGCTCACCGTCTACCCGAGCGCCGGGAACTTCTTCCTCGTCCGCTGCCACGCGCTCCCGGCGCGCGAGGTGTGCCGCCGGCTCTACGAGACGCACGGCATCCTCGTGCGCGACGTCTCGACGACGCACGAGCTCGCCGAGTGCCTGCGCATCTCGGTCGGCACGCCCGAGGACATGGACGCCGTCGTCGCCGCGCTCGAGGCGATCCTCGCGCCGGCCGGCGTGCCGTGAGGGGGCGCCCGTGACGGAGATCCGCGTCTCGCTGGTGGACGTCTACGTGCTGCGTGGCACGGGGACCGCGCTCGAGTGCCTCGCGCTGCAGCGCGGCGACGCGGGCCGCTGCCCCTGGTCGTGGGAGACGGTGCACGGCCACATCGAGCCGGGCGAGCGGCCCTGGGAGGCCGCCGTGCGCGAGCTGCGCGAGGAGACGGGGCTCGCGCCGCTCCGGCTCTACAACCTCAGCAAGGTCGAGGCGTTCTACCAGCACCACGCCGACGCGGTGGACCTCGTGCCGGTCTTCGCGGCGTTCGTGGACGGCGGGGCCCCGGTGGTGACGGGCCCCGAGCACGTGCGCCACGAGTGGCTCGCCTTCGACCGCGCGCGCGAGCGCTTCGCCTGGCCGCGCGAGCGCCGCGCGCTCGACGACATCACCATCCTCCTCGCCACCGGCGACGCCGGGGCGGTGGAGGACGTGCTCCGGGTCTCATGAGATCTCTGCTCCTCCTGCTCCTGCCGCTCGCCCTCGCCGGCGCGCGGCCCGCCGGCGGCATCACCGCGGCCGGCGTCGATCCCTGCCTCCGTCCCACCCGCGCCGGCACCGCCGTGAAGGGCGACGTGCGCATCTGTCCCGGCCGCTACCGCCTCGCGGACCCGCGGGAGCAGGGCGTCATCGTCGTCGCCGGCTCGGGGACGCGGCTCGACCTCACCGGCGTCACGCTCGAGAGCGGCGACTCGGTGCCGGCGCGTTTCACGGGCATCGGCGTGCTGAGTCGCGGGGTGGACCAGGTGACGATCGTCGGCGGCACGGTGCGCGGCTACCGCTACGGGATCCGGGTCGAGGGCGGCCGCGGCCACCGCATCCACGGCGCCGATCTCTCCGGCTCGCGCGCGCAGGCGCTCCGGTCCACGCCCCAGCGCTACGACGAGGGCGACTGGCTCGACATCTTCCGCCCCGACACCTTCGAGACCTACGGGGCGGGGCTCTACCTCAAGTACACCGACGGCGCGAGCGTCACGAGCGTCGTGGCGCGCCGGGCGCAGAACGGGATCATGCTCGCCGACGCGCGCGGCAGCTACGTCGCCGACAACGACGTCTCGGCCAACAGCGGCTGGGGCCTCGCGCTCTGGCAGAGCAGCCGCAACACGATCGTGCGGAACAAGGCCCACCACGTCGTCCGCTGCGAGTCGCCCGCCTACAGCCGCGGCTGCGACTCGGCGGGGCTCCTGCTCCGGCAGCAGAGCGACTCGAACACGATCGTCGACAACGATCTCACCTACTCGGGCGACGGCTTCTTCCTGAGCGGGCAGCCGCCCTACGTGCGGCCCTCGGTCGGCAACGTCGTCGTGCGCAACGACGCGACGGGAGCGTACCACAACGCCTTCGAAGCCACCTTCAGCTGGAACAACACCTTCCTCGAGAACCGCGCCGACAGCGCCGCCTACGGCTTCTGGCTCGGCTACTCCTCGGGCAGCACGGTGCGGGGCAACTCGATCGTCGGCTCGCGCGAGGCGGGCATCGCCATCGAGCACGGCGAGGACAATACCCTCGCCGCCAACACGATCGTGGGCGGCGCGACGGGCATTCACCTCTTCGCGCCGCGTGCCGACGGCCCGGCGAGCCGCAACGTGCGGGTGGACGACAACCTCGTCGCCCGCGTGACGCGCGGGCTCGTACTCGAGCGGACGACGATGGCGCGGGTGCGCGGCAACGTCTTCGACGGCGTGGGCGAGGGGCTCGTGGCCGACAGCGCGGGGCGGGGCACGGCGGTGACGGGGAACGTCTTCCTGCGGGCGAGCGGCGCGTTCGTGCGGGCGCCCGTGCTCGCCGCCGGCGGCAACTTCTGGGCGGCGCCCGACGCCGCGGCGACCGCGGCGCGGGTGCAGGGCCAGATCCGGCTCGAGCCGTGGCGGCCCGCCACCGACGCGGGCTTCTGAGCGAGGTGGCCGTGGCCGCGACTCCGCGCATCGAGGTGGTCCCCTACGCGCCGGCGTACCGCGCGGCGTTCGCCGCGCTCAACCGCGAGTGGATCGAGCGGCACTTCGTGATGGAGCCCGCCGACCACGCCGTGCTCGACGACCCCGAGGGGGCGATCCTCGCCCCGGGCGGCGCGATCTTCTTCGTGCTCGAGGACGGCGTGCCGCTCGGCACCTGCGCGCTCATCGTGCATGCGCCCGGCGTGCTCGAGCTCGCCAAGATGGCGGTGGCGCCCGCCGCGCGCGGGCGCGGCTACGCCAAGCTCCTCATGGCCGCGGCGCTCGCCCACGCGCGCGCGAGCGGGGCGCAGACCGTCGAGCTCGTCTCCAGCCGCTCGCTCGCGCCGGCGCTCGCGCTCTACCGGCAGTACGGCTTCGTCGAGGTGCCGCTCGGGCCCGCCGAGGAGTACGCGCGCGCCGACATCAAGATGGCACTGGCGCTGCGCTGACCCCGTGGGCGGGGAGGCAGCCCCGGGGCGGCAGGGCGGCTCAGAAGTCGTTGGCGTAGGTCAGCAGCTTGAAGCGCCCGTCGCGTTCGAGCACGGTGCCGAACAGCCGCTGCGCGACGGTGTCGCGCCCCACCAGGCGGCGCACCCGGCACCCGGGGTGGAGCCGGACCGGACCGGCGGCCACGACCGCCGAGTCGGGGCACGTCAGGCCGACGTAGCCCAGCGGGCGGCCCCCCAGCCGCTCCACGAGGCGTCCCACCCCCTTCTCGCTCGCCAGCTGCAGGCGCAGCCACGCGATCTCCGGCGGCTGGTAGCGCGGCCGGTGCGAGACGTCGCTCCCCGGATACAACAGGAAGGCGTACTCGCCGCGATTCACCACGAGCGCACGGAGCGCCGCGGTGTCCCGGCGCTCCACTGCGCGCGCGAACGCGGCGCCCAGCGCCGGCAGCGAGCTCTCGCCGCCGCGCAGCGCGGCGGGGGTGTCGGCGATGCTGGCCTGGAACCGCCGGAGCGCTTCTGCAGGGGGGAGGATGCTGTCGATGCGCGCCGGTCGGGGGCCGGAGTCGCCCGCCACGTGGCCGGCCGTCGCGGCATCGCTCCGACGACATCCCGCGAGGGCGAGGAGGGCGGTGAGGCCGAGGGCGAGTGGGAAGAGCGGAAGGCGGCGCATGGGATCCGGCAGACTCTCTGGATCGGCGTGAGGGGGCGGCCAGTGCCGAGGCGCTGGCCGCCCGCGATGGTTTTCGGACGCCGGGCGCCGCGCGCATGGCGCGGCGCTCGGGTGCTCAGTTGTCGGCGTAGCTCGTCCAGCCCGCCCACCACTTGGTCCCGGCCGGATCGGCCGCGCCGCGGAAGCTGGTGCCGGCGACCGTGGTGCCGGCCTTGGTCTGGAGCGCGCCGCCGAAGGTGGCGAGGCCGCCGCTGGCCGCCGCCGAGCCGGCGGCGGGCGTCCAGTCGAGCTGCGCCGCGGAGGTGGGATTGGACGGCAGCGCCGCGAACAGGCTCGCCGTGGTCGCCGCGCTCTGCTCGAGCGCGTTGGCGGCGGGGTCGACCGTGTACTGGACGTTCGAGCCCGACGAGGCCTGGAAGAGCGTCGGGGTCTCGCTCAGGAGGACGTGCTGCACCGCGAGCTCGCCGGCCGTGAGGCGGTCGTTCGTGGCCGCGTCGCGCAGGCTCAGGCCCGCCCGCGGCCACCGGCCGAGGACGCCGTTGACGTAGTAGCCGCCGGTGCCGCGCCGGAGCATCATGCCGACGCCGCCCGAGGTCGCGTCCACCACGCCGGGGCCGGTGCCGACGAGCGTGAAGTTGGCGACGAGCGGGATGGTGTGCGGCATCGAGTTCTGGCCGCTCGTGCAGTTGGCGCCGGCGCAGCCGTCGTTCTCGATGCCCTGCGGGTCACTCGAGGTGCTGCCCGCGCCGGGGCGCGGGATGAGCACGCGCGTCTGGTAGGCGATCAGGTACTGCAGGCGGCCCTGGTAACCTTCCGACATGTCGAAGTGGTCGTCGCCGGTCTCGTACGAGACGAGATGGTCCGCGTCCATCGTGCCGCCGAAGAACTCGTAGGCGTCGTCGAGCCCGCCGAGCGCCTGGAGGTGGGAGACCCTGGTGCCGCTGCCCACGGCGGCGAAGGTGAAGCTGTTCAGCTCGGCGTCGGTCACCGGGGCGTAGCCGGCGAACTCGACGCGCACGTACCGCAGCTCGCCGCTGCTGTCGCCGTCGTCGGTGCCGCCGGCGTAGTCGATCCCCGGGTTCTTCGAGGGGTCGGTGTTCGTCCCCTCGAGGAGCACCGGCGCGCCGCGGTTGATCTTCGCGTTGCCGACGAGGACGAGCCCGCCCCAGTCGCCGGGCTGGCGCTGGCCCACGGGGCGCGAGGAGGTGAAGACGATCGGCTGCTCGGCCGTGCCGACGGCCATGAGCTTCGCCCCGCGCAGGATGAAGAGCGAGGAGCCGAGGGTCTGGTAGTCGCCCTGGATGACGGTGCCCGGCTGGATGGTGAGCGTGGCCCCGTTGGCGACGTGGACGAAACCGGAGAGGGTGTAGAGCGTGTCGGCGTAGAGCGTGCGGTCGGCGGTGATGTCGGCCGCGATGGTGGCGGCCTTGGCGCCGGCCGCCGGCGTCGTGACGGCGACGATGTCGCTCGCGGGGCCCTGCCGGCCGTCGGCCGTCGCGAGGACGCGATAGCGATAGGCCGTCGTCGGCGCGATGCCGGCATCGGTGTAGCGCGCCTCGGCGGTGGTGCCGACCTGGGCGAAGTCGCCGCCGGCGCCGGGGGCGCGCTGCACGACGTAGCCCGTGGCCCCGGAGACCGCCGTCCAGGTGAGCTTGACCGACGTGGCCGAGGCGGCGCTGGCCTGCACGCCGGCGGGGGCGGTGAGCGGCACGCTGCACTCCGCCGCGGTCGGCGTGCTCGCGCAGCCGTCGCTGTCGTCGCCGCACGCGGCGGCGCCGAGCGCGAGGAGCAGGGCGGGAAGCGTGAGGAGCCGGCGCGACGGGAACCTCGGGGTGGACCTCATGGATGCCTCATGGGGTGATGGTGAACGGAGTCTCGTGGTCCCGGAGCAGGGCCGGCTCCGGGATGCGTGGATTCAAGCCGGTGGGGGCCAAGGTCCGATGACGGCGAGGTCACGGTCCGGTCGCGCGTCGTGTCGCGCACCGTGGCGGGCCTCACCGGCCCCACGCGAAGCCGAGGGCGAGGCTGCGGCCGGTGCGGTACGACTCGCGCACGACGGGCCCCTGCATGACGCGGTACGCGCCGTCCAGCAGATTCTTCGCGTCGAGCCGCCCGCTCAGGCCGCCGGCCACCGGAAAGCGGAGCGAGACGTCGACGACGTCGCGCGGCTCCTCGTAGACGTCGGGGAGCGGCGCCTCCGCCGCGCTGACGATGCGGCGGCCGGCCCGGTTGTAGAGCACGGTGGCGCTGAGGCCGCCGGCGGCGTCGTAGGTGAGCCCGCCGTTGAGCACGTAGGGCGCCTGCCCGACCATCGCGCGCTCGTCGTTCGTCCGGCTCGCCTCCGAGGTGCCGATCGTCACGTCGCTCCGCATCAGGGTCATGTTCGCGAAGGCGGTGAGCCCCCGGAGCGCCGGGCTCACGACGTCGAGCCGCTTCCGCACTTCGGCCTCGACGCCCACGTTCCGCGCGCTGGCGGCATTCACGTACTTCACGACCCGGGTGCCGCTGGTCGCGAGGTACACGCGCTCGATCGGGGCGTCGAAGTGCTTGGCGAAGACGGCCAGGCTCACCACCTCGCCCGCGGCCGGATAGAGCTCCCAGCGCAGGTCGGCGTTCCGGATGCGCGTGCGCCGCAGCCCGGCGTTGCCGACGACGTTGTCGCCGCCCAGCACCTCGCGGTACTGCACCGGCGCCAGCTCGCGGTACTCGGGGCGCGCCAGCGTCTGCGAGACGGCGAAGCGGAGGGTCTGGCGGTCGGAGAGGCTGTAGTTGAGCGTCGCCGAGGGGAGGACGTCGGTGTACGTCGGCGTGGTCGTCACCGGCGCGCCGAGCGTGGGCTCGGCGACGACGCGCACGCGCGAGTGCTCGAGCCGGGCGCCCGCGATGAGCCGCAGCCGGCCCGCCAGGAGCCCGACGTCGGTCATCGCGTAGCCGGCGTAGAGCCGGTCGGCCGCCTCGTAGGAGCCGCCCTGCGCGAGCGGGGCGATCTGGAACCAGCTCGCGCCCGCGCCGGTGTAGCGGCCGTCGAAGAGCTGCTCGGGCGGGAGCGCGCGCGCCTCCGCCGGCAGCGTCGGCGCCGAGAGGCCGTAGGCCCGGGTGAGCGACGTACGGCGGGTGTCGCGCAGCAGCGCGCCCAGCTTCAGCGCGGGGGCGGCGGCGGCGCGGCCGAGCGTGACGATGTAGTTGGCGGCGCCCTCCACCGCGTGCTCCCGGAGGTCGGCGAAGGTGCGCACCGCGCCCTCGTTGCCGCCGCCGAACCAGCGCGCCGTCTGCGCGCCGGTGGCCGGATCGGTCTCGAGCGCGCTGACGAACTCCGAGCGGTCCGGCTCGCGCCGGTGCACGCCCGAGAGCGTGAGCGACCAGTCCACGTGGTGGGCGTCGCCGAGCGCGTGCTCGCCGGCGAGCTGCGAGCTGCGCACCGCGCGCTCGACGTAGCGCAGCCGGTCGATGCGGAACTCGCCGCCGAGGTTCTCGCTGAAGCCGGTCTCGCGGCGCGCCTCGTTGTCGGCGCTGCGGTTGTAGGTGGCGTTCAGACTGAGCCGGCTGTGGGCGCCGACCGTCGTGCCGAGGTTGAGGAGCCCGCCCCAGAGCACGCTCTCGCGGCCCGTGCTCCCGACGAAGCGGTCCGCCGCGACCGCCTCCCCGTTGCCGCCGGCGATCGCCTGCCCGCGCACCTGGCCGGTCTGCACCTCCTGACCCGCGCCGTAGGTGGCCGAGGCGAGATAGCCGATCCTGCGGCCGAGGAGGGCGGCGCTCCCGCCCGCGGAGAGGCCCAGCGAGGTGTTGGGCCGCACGGTGCGCCGCTGCGGGGTCCAGACGGGGCGGAACGCGGCGACCATCCCGTTCACCTCCGCCTGGGAGAGCGGCGCCTCGAACCGGCCCGCCTGCGCGACCGCGGCGGGCAGGTCGCGCGCGTGCCCGGTGAGCGCGGCCCACTCGCCGCCGGTCGTGGGCGCCGCGGGCACCGACGGCCGCGCGGCCGCGCTGTTGAGGCCCGTCGCGAGGGAGAGGCGCACCTGGGCGCGCGCGGGGAACTCGCGCGTCTTGAGGTTCACCGCGCCGCCGCTGAAGTCGCCGGCGAGATCGGGGGTGAAGGTCTTCGCCGTGGTGATCGCTTCGAGCAGCGAGGACGGGAAGAGGTCGAGCGGCACCACCTTGCGCTCGGGCTCGGGGCTCGGAATCCGCGCGCCGTTGAGCGACGCCGTCGTGTAGCGCTCGCCGAGGCCGCGGACGACGACGTACCTGCCGTCCTGCACCGTCACGCCGCTGACGCGCTGCACCGCCTGGCCCGCGTCGCCGTCGGGGCTGCGCGCGATCTCGGCCGCGCTCACGGCGCTCACCACGCCCACCGCGGTGCGCTGCTCGTCGAGGGCGCGGGCGACCGAGCCGCGTTCGGCCGCGGCCGCCACCGTCACCTCCTGCAGCTGCACCACCTGCCGCTCGAGGGCCACGTCCTGCTCGGCCGCGGCGCCGGCGGCCACCACGATCCCGGTGACCAGCTTCGGCTGGTAGCCGATCATGCGCACCCGCACCTGCACATCGCCCCCGGCGACGGGGGCGAGCGTGTAGCGTCCGTCGAGCGCGGTCAGCGCCGTCACGCCGGTGCCCACGACCTCCAGCTGGGCGCCGGCGATCGGCCCGCCCTGGGCGGCATCGATCACCCGGCCGGCGATGCGGCCCGGCACCGGAGCATGCGCCGGAGCGTGTGCCTGGGCGTGCGCGCGGGCGGGAGCGCCGCCGGCGGCGACCGCGCCGAGCAGCGCGGTGAGCAGCGCGACGCGACGCGCGGCGAGCGACGTACCGTGCGGGCGACGAGAACGGAGGAGACGCGGCATGGGACCCGATCGGTGAAGGGAGACCGTCGGCCGCGTCGAGCGGCCGGCCAGGATCGGGTCGCAAGTTGCCCGCCGGACATCATGACGCGGCGATGCGGTCGTAACTCGCGTGTCACGCGGGCGTCACGGGGAACGCGAAACCCTCCGCGTGCAGGCCCGCACGCGGAGGGTGGTGGGGACGGCGCGAGCCCCGAGGGGGCGGCGGCGCTCGCTACGCCGCGAGCCGGCCGAAGATCTCCGCGGCGAGGCCGCGGAGCTCGCGGAGGTTGAAGGGCTTCGCGAGGCGGTGGAGCGACTCGCCGGGGAAGGGGTCGAGCGCGCCCGCGCCGCGGCCGTGGGTCGCGACGACGAGGCGGTCGCGCCACTCGGGGTGGCGGGCGAGGAAGGTGGTGACGAAGAGCTCGTCGCCCGCGGCCGCGGCGGCGTCGGCGACGACGAGATCGTAGGGCGCGTCCTCGAGGAGCCCGAGCGCGTTGCGGCCGTTGCGCATCACCTCGACGCTGTGGCCGTCGGGCGTGAACAGCGCGCTCACGACCCGGTGCACCGCC
The DNA here is from genome assembly GCA_035760645.1 of Gemmatimonadales bacterium. GTDB lineage: Bacteria > Gemmatimonadota > Gemmatimonadetes > Gemmatimonadales > GWC2-71-9 > DASSTY01. The sequence continues at coordinate 42,621 of DASTSO010000073.1, read as the reverse complement.
GGGTCGTCGTCCACGACGAGGATGCGGCGGCCGCGCGGGGCGGCCTCGAGCGCGGCCGCCGCGGCGGCGCTCTCGGCGGCCGCGGGCTCGAGCGGCGCCTCGTGCTCGATGACGGGGAGGGTGATCGTGAACTCCGCGCCGCCGCCCGGCGCCTGGGCGTAGGAGAGCCGGCCGCCGTGCGCGTCCACGATCCCGTAGGAGAGCGAGAGCCCCAGCCCGGTACCGTGGCCCGGCCCTTTCGTCGTGAAGAAGGGCGTGAAGAGATAGGGGACGAGCGTCGCCGGCACGCCGGACCCCGTGTCGCGCACGGTGAGCAGGGCCTGGTCGCCCTGGCGATCGGTTTCGACGGTGATGGCGCGCGGGCGGTCGCCGGGGAGCTCGCTCACCGCCTGGGCGGCGTTGGTGACGAGGTTCAGGAGCACCTGCTGCAGCTCGTAGCGATCGCCGAAGACGTGCACCGGCTCGCGGCTCGTGCGCGTCTCGAGCTCGATGCCGCGCAGCTTGAGCTCGTAGACGAAGAGGAGCGAGGTGCGCGCCACGACCTCGTTGAGGTCGACCGGCTCCTTCTCGGGCGCGCCCTTGCGCGCGAAGACGAGCAGGTTGCGCACGATGCGCCCCGCGCGCTCCGCCTGGTCGTGGATGACCCGCAGGTGCTCGCGCGGCGCCTCCGCCATGGGGCCGCGCTCGAGCAGCAGCTCGGTGAGCCCGGCGATCGAGGTGAGCGGGTTGTTGAGCTCGTGCGCCACGCCGGAGACGAGCTGGCCGATCGCCGCCATCTTCTCGTTCTGGATGAGCTGCGCCTCCATGGCGCGCTGCTCGGTGACGTCCTCGACGAGGAGCACCACCGAGGCCTCCGCGTCGGGCTCGGCGATCGGCGCCGCCGTGAGCCGCAGCGTGCGGCGCGATTCCTCGATGCGCAGCAGGAGCGGCGCCGGACGCTCGCCGCGGCGCGCGGACGCGATGTGCTCGTGCACCGGCTCGGGGTCGCCGAAGAGCACTTCGCCCAGGTCGCAGCCGATGAGCGCCTCCTCGCCCTCGGCCTCCACCAGCCGCGCGAGCGCGACGTTGGCGCGGCTGATCGCCCCCGTGGGGCCCACCACCACGACGCCTTCGGCGAGCGCGTTGAAGGCCGTCTCCCACTCCTCCTTGCTGCGCCGCACCATCTCGAAGAGCCGGCCGTTGGCGAGCACCACCGAGGCCTGCGTCGCCACGGTGCTCAGGAGCCAGAGGTCCTCGGTCGTGAACGGTCCCTCGCGCCGGTCCACGACGGCGAGGGCGCCCATCGTGACGCCGTGCGCCCGGAGCGGCGCCACGGCGGCCGAGCGGACGACCAGCCCGCCCAGGAGCTCGACCGAGGGCACCGCGACGCCCTGGGCCACCTCGATGCGGTCGCGCTCGATGGCGTGGGTGACGAGCGCGTCGGCGCCGAGCTCGGTGGTCTGGTCGAGCAGCGCCGCGAGCGAGCCCTCGGCGCCCACGACGCGCAGCACGTCGCCCTCGCCCTCGCGCAGCACGACGAGCGCGCCCGAGGCCTGGAGAAAGCGCGCCGCGTAGCGTACGACCTGCTCGACGATGCGGTCGATCTGGATGGACTCGGAGAGGACGTAGCTGAGCTCCTGGAGGGAGAAGAGCTCGCTGATGCGGCGGTCGAGCTGGGTGGCGACCTCCTCGCGCTGGCTCTCGGTCCAGGCCAGCCGCGCGCCGTGGCGCCGCAGCGCCGCCCAGACGGTGCCCGCCCCGGTCGCCGCGGCGACGAGGCCGGCCCACCAGCCGGCGGGGCCCGCCAGGGCCGCGGTGAGCGCGAGGAGCGCGAGCGCGATGACGTGGACCGGGATCTCCCAGGCCGCCCGCCGCCAGCGCGCCACGGCCAGGCCCACGCCGACGAGGAATGCCGCTGTCGCCACCGGCCACGCCGGATGCCCGGCCGCGAGCCCCACGAGGCCGCACAGCGCCAGCGCGGCCGCGGCGATCGCGGCCGGCGTGGCGAGGGGAGCGAGCCGGCCCCTCAGCACGCCTCCGGATCGGCGGGCCGGTCGGCGCGGTTCGCGACGCGCTCCGTCACGTACACCTCCGGCGGCGCGTTGGGCTTCACGCGCACCGACTTCGCCGGGATACCGACGTAGACGTGATAGGGCCGCACGTCCTTCGTCGCGACCGCCGAGGCGCCGACCATGCCGTTGCGGCCGACGCGCACCCCCGCGAGCACGGTGGCGTGATAGGTGATCCGCACGTCGTCCTCGAGCACGGTGCGCGCGTTGGTGACGTCGCGCTGCTCGACGATGGAGTGGGTGTGACTGTAGATGTTGGCGTAGTCGGAGATGCTCACCCGGTCGCCCAGGGTGATGCCGCCGCGGTCGTCGAGCAGCACGTGCCGGTGCACCACGACGTCGTCCCCGACCTCCAGGTTGTAGCCGTAGCTGAACTCGACGTGCTGGAAGCACTTGAAGTTGCGCCCGACGCGCGCGAAGACGTACGGGGCGAGGAGCCGCCGCAGCCGCACGCCGAGGTGCACGTGCTGCCCCCCGAGCGGCGAGCGGTCGAAGCCGTACCAGAGCCACAGGAGCGGCTTGACCCGCGCGAACTTCTCGGCGTCCACGTCCGCGTAGTACTCGGGCTCGAGGGTGACGTTGCGCGGGTCGAGCCCCAGGAGCGCGGCGCGCGTGGCGAGCGGGACGGCGGGATCCGCCACCATCGCCGCGTAGTCGGCGTGGCCGGGGTACCAGATCTGGAAGAGGGTGTCGCGGACCAACTCGGCGCGGTCGGTCGCGGGATCGGCCAGGCGGGCGCCGATCTCCTCGAGCCATGCATCGTAGAGCGAGCTCGCGGCGTCGGGCAGGGCGACGGTCCGCAGCGGTAGATAGGCCACGCGGTCTCCTTGGCGATGTTCAAGATTCTACACGTCTTATCTCACCGGGGCAATCAGGCCCGGATCGCCGCGCCCGGTTTTCCGTTGACAGCGTACGCAATGGGGAATAAACTGCTAGGGCTTCTATGTTGAGAACGGTTCTCAACGGCTCTGTGTGCGATGCGCGATGGTTGCCTAGCTCTCCCTCTCACCGGAATGGTCATGCACCACTGGAACGGGTCCGCTGCACTCCCGGGTTTCGCCGCGTTCACCCTCGCCACCGCGCTGGGTGCGGCGCCGCTCGCCGCCCAGACCCCCGATACGACCGTGGCCGACACCGCGGGCGCCGCCGTCGCGCAGGCGCCCGCCGAGCGCACCACGATCGGCGGCTACGGCGAGGTGCACTACACCAACGCCCGTGGCGCCGGCACGCCGGGCACGATCAACCTGCGGCGCTTCGTCCTCTTCGTCGGCCACAGCTTCAGCGAGCGTCTCGCGTTCCGCTCCGAGGTCGAGATCGAGGACGCCAAGATCGAGGGCGGCGAGCCGGGCGGCGAGGTCGCGCTCGAGCAGGCGTACATCGACTACCGGTTCTCGCCCGCCTTCACCCTGCGCACGGGGCTCCTGCTCGCGCCCGTGGGCATCGTCAACGAGGTGCACGAGCCGCCCACGTTCAACGGCGTCGAGCGGCCCGACTTCGATCACGACGTCATCCCCACGACCTGGCGCGAGCTCGGCATCGGCGCAGCCGGCAGCTTCGGCCAGAGCGGGCTGGGCTACCGCCTGTACCTCCTCAACGGTCTCAAGGGCTCGGGCCTCTCGGCCGACGAGGGGATTCGCGGGGGCCGGCAGGAGGGCCACGAGGCGGGCTTCCAGAATCCGTCGCTGACCGGCCGCCTCGAGTACGGCCGGCCCGGCCTCAAGCTGGGCGCCTCGTTCTGGTACGGCGGCACGGCCGAGCAGAACCCGGCGATCGGCACCGGCACCTTCGACGCGCCGATCTTCCTCGCCGCCGCCGATGCGCGCTACGACGTCGGCGCCTTCCAGTTCCGCGGCGTTTTCGCCAACATCCAGATCCCGGACGCCGACCGGCTCAACGCCGCCTACGGCGGCGCGGTCGCCAAGCGCATCACGGGCGGCTACGCGGAGGGCGCGGTGAACCTCCTCGCCGTCCTCGTGCCCGCCGCGACGCAGCAGCTCAACGCCTTCGTCCGGCACGAGCGCTACGACACGCAGGCCGACGTGCCGGCCGGCGTCACCGACGATCCGGCCAACGCGCGCCGGCTCACCACTTTCGGACTCACCTACAAGCCGCTCTGGAACGTCGCGTTCAAGGGCGACTACCAGCTGCGCCGCAACGCGGCGGGGACGGGTGAGGGAGAGGTCTTCCGGCTCGGTGCGGGTTATCAGTTCTGAGCGGCTCGCCCTGCTCCTCGGCACCCTCCTCCTCGCGCCGGCCGCCGCGCACGCCCAGGCGTTCGGCATCGGCTCCGGCGCGCCGGCGGGGAAGGTCGCGGCCTCGGTGACGCGGGTCTTCGGGCCCGGGACGCGGGTGGACACGCTTCGGGTGAACGCCACGCCGGTGCTGCGCGTGGCGCGGGGTGACTCGCTGCTCGGCTTCGCCCAGGTGCGCAACGTGCGCGGCAAGGAGCAGCCGATCACCTTCCTCGTGGCGATCGACCCGAGCGACCACCTCAAGGACGTGGACGTGCTCGTCTACCGCGAGCCCTACGGCGGCGAGGTGGCCTACGAGCCGTGGCGCCGGCAGTTCCGCGGGCACACGAGCGCGGAGCCGCTCAGGGTGGGACGCGAGATCCGGGGCATCTCGGGGGCCACGATCAGCGTGAACGCCGTGACCGCCGGGGTGCGCCAGGCGCTCGCCGAGCTGACGCGCTGGCACCAGGCGGGGCAGCTCCGATGAGCTCCGCCGCGGCCGAGCCGCTGGTGGATGCCCTGCCCGGGCGGCTCACCTGGCGCGCGCTCCCCGGGCCGGTGCGCACGGTCGCCCGATGGCTCACGGTCGTGCAGGTCGTGGGCTACACCGTGGCCCTCCTCTTCGTCCATCACACGACGGGGATGACACCGGCCGGCGCGGCCGCGCGCTATCGCGGCAGCGAGGGCGCGGCGGGCGGCATGGGCGATGCCCTCGCCGACCCCACCGGCGCGATGGCGATGCAGTTCCGGAAGTCCTACGCCGAGATGCTCACGAGCACGCACAACCACCTGCTCGGCATGGCGGCGATCTTCGCCTTCAGCGGCCTCATGCTCGCCCTCTGCCCGCGCCCGGGCGAGCGGTGGCGTCGCGTGCTCATCGCCGAGCCGTTCGTGGCGCTGCTCGTCTCGTTCAGCGCGATGTGGCTCATGTGGGGCGTGGACCCGCGCTTCGGCTGGGTGCTCGTCGCCTCGAGCACGCTGATGGCGCTCACCTTCTACGTGCAGTCGTTCTGGATCCTGCGGGAGCTGGGATGGCGGGAGCCGCGCACATGACGACGCCATCCACGCGCCCGATGGCGCGGCGCGACTTTCTGGGCCTGCTCGGCGCGGGCGCCGGCGCGTTCGCGTTCGCGGCGCTCCCGCTCCCGCTCTCGCCGCTGCCTCTGCGCTCCCTCCAGCCCCTGGCGGACGACCGCCGCTTCGTCGAGCGCTGGTCGTGGGCGATGGGCCAGCCGGTGCACCTCCAGCTCTTCACGGACGACGAGGCGCGCGGCTACGCGGCGGCGCAGGCGGTCTTCGCCGAGCTCCGGCGCGTCGAGGCGCGGCTCTCGCTCTTCGACGACGCGAGCGACCTCCGCGAGCTGAACCGCCGCGCCGGCCGGGGCCCGATGCGGGTGGATGCGGACGTCGCCGCCGTGCTCGCGGCGGGCCTCGCCGCGAGGCGGGCGACGGGCGGCGCGTTCGACCTCGCCGTCGAGCCGCTGATGCGCGCGTGGGGCTTCCACCGTCCCCGCACCACGGCCCCGAGCGCCGCGGAGGTCGCCGAGGCGCGCGCCGCGGTCGAGCACGCGGTCGTGCGGCTCGAGTCCGATGCCGGCAGGGGGGGCGCCCGCGTCGAGCTGCCGAGCGCGCACACGCAGCTCGATCCCGGCGGGATCGGCGTCGGCTACGGCCTCGACCGCGCGGCGGCGGTGCTGCGCGCCCACGGCATCCGGCGCGCACTCCTGGACGTGAGCGGCGATTGTCTCGCCCTCGGGGCCCCGCCGGGCGAGCCGGGCTGGGCGGTGGACCTCGCCGACTCCGCCCATTCGGGCCGCGTGGTGCGCACCGTGCGGCTCCGCGACGCGGCGCTCGCCACCTCGGCCAACACCGTCGCCGTCGTCCGCTACGGCCGGGCCGTACGGGGCCACGTCATGGATCCCGAAACGGGGTATCCTGCCGGCGCCATCCGTCAGGCCACCGTCGTCGCGCGCACCGGCATCCTCGCCGACGCGCTCTCCACCGCGATGCTCGTCACGGGCCGCCGCGCCCCGGGCGTGCTGTCGGCATACACGCTTTGAGCCCTCGTCGCGGCTGAAGCCGCGGCTCGGCGGGGGCTGCTGAGCGCAGCCTCTGCACCACATGCTCGCAGGGCTCCCCGGACCGGTCCGGGGAGCCCTGCGACTTTCGGAAGCCGAGCGCCCTCTCAGGGCGCGTGGCCGGGCCGCGGCTTCAGCCGCGACGAGGCTTCGTCAGCGCCGCGTGCTGTCGGGATGCTCCGCGGTGGGCTCGGCCGGCGCCGCGCCGGCGGCGCGGGCGCGCGCGAGGACGCGCTGGCGCTCGCGCTCGAGGACCGGGAGGCGGCGGGCCCAGTCGTCGTTGCGGGCGACGCCGTAGGCGAAGCCGAGCGGCTCGGTGACCGGAATCGTCTCCTCGAAGACGTAGATCGCCATCGCCTGGCCGCGCAGGTCGAGCTGCTGGGTGTTGAACGCCGCGCCGAGGGGGACGATGCCGATCGGGCGGAGGATGCGGCCGCGCGCGGTGATCGTGACGAGCTGCGGGTCGAACTGGACTCCCTGGCGCAGTCCGTAGAAGCCGACGAGCGCGAGCCCCGGGACGCTCACCCCGCGCTGCCGGCCGACCGAGTCGATCGCCGCGCGGCGCGAGGCGGCCGTCTGGTGGAGCGCGGCGTAGGAGTCGGGGGCGAGGAGGCGCAGCAGGCCTTCGTCGAGGAGGACGATGCGCACCTCGAGGTCGGGCGTGCGGAGCCGCACGGCGACGTCGTTCTGGTTGAGCGAGCCGAAGCCGGCGGGGAGGAGCTCGCCCCCGCCGGGCTCGAGCGGCGTGTCGGCGGCGGCCGGGGTGGCCGGCGCGGTAGGGCGGGTGGGGACCTGCGCGCGCGCGCAGCCGGGCGCGAGGGTCAGCGCGAACAGGAGCGTGGCGACGACGGGCGCGAGCGCGGGGCCGACGGCACGGACGCGGATCATGGGCTCTCCTCGAGGGATGCGGCGCCGGGGGTGGCGGCCGCCAGGATGCTCGCCCCGAGCTCGGCGATGCCGTGGCCCGAGTGGCTGCTCACGAGCTGCACGTGGTCGGGCGCGACGCCGAGCGCCGCGCAGAGCTCGCGCTCGCGCTCGAGCTGCTGTCGGCGGCTCAGCTTGTCGGCCTTGGTGAAGACCGGCAGCACCGGCCGGCCCTGGGCCACGAGCAGCTCCTGGATCTCGCGGTCCTCGGCCGAGGGGCCGTGGCGGACGTCGAGCAGCCAGACCACGCCGGCGAGCGTGGCGCGGCGCTCGAGATAGCCGTACACCAGGCGCTTGTAGGCCGCCCGCACGCTCTTGCCCACCCGGGCGAAGCCGTAGCCCGGCAGGTCGACGAGATAGAGCGGGGGCAGGCGGAAGACGTTCAGCAGGTTGGTCTTGCCGGGCGTCGCGCTCACCCGCGCCAGGCTCCGGCGGCCCACCAGCGCGTTCAGCAGGCTCGACTTGCCGACATTCGAGCGTCCGACGAGGGCGATCTCCGGCAGCACCGGCTCGAGCCGGACGCCGGGATCGGGGAAGCTGCCGACGAACTCGATGGGCAGATCCCGCAGCGGGGAGGGGGCGCTCACGCCTCCCGCTTCGTGCGGGCCCGCTCCGTGACGACCAGGGGCGGCTTGCCCTCGGTGATCGCCTCCTTGGTGATCACCACCTCGCGCACGTCGTCGCGGCTCGGCAGCTCGAACATGATGTCGGTCATCATCGTCTCGAGGATCGAGCGCAGGCCGCGCGCGCCGGTGCCGCGCTTGATCGCCTTCTCGGCCACCGCGCGCAGCGCCTCCTGGTCGAAGGTGAGCCCCACGTTCTCGAGCTCGAAGAGCTTCTTGTACTGCTTGGTGAGCGCGTTCTTCGGCTCGTTGAGGATCTTCACCAGCGCCGCCTCGTCGAGCGCCTCGAGCGAGACGACCACCGGGAGGCGGCCCACCAGCTCGGGGATGAGCCCGAAGCGCAGCAGGTCGTCCGGCTCCACCAGCGCGAACGGATCCTGCTGGTCGAGCGCGCCGTGGCCCCCCTCCTCGCTCGCGAAGCCGATGCGCTGCCGCCCGGTGCGGGCCTCGATGATCTTCTCGAGCCCGTCGAAGGCGCCGCCGCAGATGAACAGGATGTCCTTGGTGTTGATCTGGATGTATTCCTGCTGCGGATGCTTGCGGCCGCCCTGGGGCGGCACGCTGGCCACGGTGCCCTCGAGGATCTTCAGCAGCGCCTGCTGGACGCCCTCGCCCGAGACGTCGCGCGTGATCGACGGGTTCTCGCTCTTGCGGGCGATCTTGTCGATCTCGTCGATGTAGACGATCCCGCGCTCGCACTCGGCCACGTTGAACTCGCCGGCCTGCAGCAGCCGCACGAGGATGTTCTCCACGTCCTCGCCGACGTAGCCCGCCTCGGTGAGCGTCGTGGCGTCGGCGATGGTGAAGGGGACGTCGAGGATGCGGGCGAGGGTCTGCGCGAGGAGGGTCTTGCCGACGCCGGTGGGCCCGAGGAGCAGGATGTTCGACTTGTCGAGCTCGACGTCCCGCTCGCGGCCGCTCGCGGCGTTGATGCGCTTGTAGTGGTTGTACACGGCGACCGAGAGCGTGCGCTTGGCGCGCTCCTGGCCGATCACGTACTGGTCGAGGACGTCCTTGATCTCCTGCGGCGTGGGGACCTGCGTGATGCTGTCGGCGACCTCGCGCTCCTCGTCCTCCGCCAGGATCTCATTGCAGAGCGTGATGCACTCGTTGCAGATGTAGACCGACGGCCCGGAGATGAATTTCCGGACGGAGTCCTTCGACTTGCCGCAGAAGGAACAACGGAGATGCTTGTCGTTCGACATGAACCCGCAGAGCTCAGGGTGGACCGCCCAGCGGGGCGGTGCGCGGAGGGCCTGCCACGGCCGGCGGGCACCCCGTAGAGTGCGCCCCCGGAGGGGCGCACGTCAAGAGCGGTCGCTCAGGGTTGGGCGGCCGCGGCGTTCGCGATCGCCTGGTCGGGGACCAGGTCCTTGCGGCGCGGGGTGAAGACGGTGTCGATCAGCCCGTAGGCCTTCGCCTCCTCGGCGCTCATGAACCGGTCGCGGTCCATGTCGCGCTCGATCGTCTCGACCGGCTGGCCGGTGTGGTACGAGTAGAGGCTGTTGAGCTTGGTGCGCAGGTAGAGGATCTCGCGCGCCTGGATCTCGATGTCCGCCGCCGTGCCCTGGGCGCCGCCCGAGGGCTGGTGGATCATGATCCGGCTGTGCGGCAGCGCGCTGCGCTTGCCCTTGGTGCCGGCGGCGAGCAGGAACGAGCCCATCGAGGCCGCCATGCCCATGCAGATCGTGTTCACCGGCGCGCGCAGGTGCTGCATCGTGTCGTAGATCGCCAGCCCCGCGCTCACCACGCCACCCGGCGAGTTGAGGTAGAGGTAGATGTCCTTCTCGGGGTTGTCGGCCTCGAGGAAGAGCAGCTGGGCGATGATGATGTTGGCGACGTCGTCGTTGATCGGCGCGCCGAGGAAGACGATCCGGTCCATGAGGAGCCGGGAGAAGATGTCGTAGGTCCGCTCGCCGCGGCTCGACCGCTCGATGATGTACGGGGGATAAAGCGTCGGCATCTCAGCTCGTGGCCTCGCTGACGGTGTTCTGGTCGAGCAGGTACTGGAAGACCTGCTCCTCGGTGATCGACCGCTCCAGCTCGCCGAGCCGGTTGGCCTTCTGCAGGCTGGTGTAGATCTGGCCCGCCGGCACGCCGCGCGCCTCGGCCATCTGGGCGATGCGCTGGTCGACGGCCTCCTCGGTCGCCTTGAGCTCGGGGTGCGCCTCGAGCACCGCCTCGAGCACCAGGTCGCGCCGCACCTGCTGCTCGGCGACCGGGTGGAACTGCTCCTCGAAGGCGTGGAGCTGCTCCTTCGGAATGCGGTACATGTCGGCGTAGGCGTGCATCAGCCGGTGCACCAGCGACTCGGGCGCCTGCACGCCGTTCGCCTCGACGATCTGCTGCAGCAGGTCCATGCGGACCTTGGCGTCGGCCTCGCGCGCGGCCTCGCGCTCGAGGTCCTCGCGCACCGCGCGGCGCAGCGCCTCGACGCTCTCGAAGTCGCCCACCTCGCGCGCGAACGCGTCGTCGAGCGCCGGGAGGTCCTGGCGCTTCACCTCGCGCAGCGTCACCCGCACCCGCCGGGTCTGGCCGCGGCGCGCCTCGTCGGGGTGGTCCTGGGGCGTCGTGATCTCCGCCTCGGCGGTCTCGCCGGGCAGCAGCGTGGTGATCTTCTCCTCGAGCTCGGGCACGGTCTGGTTCTGCCCCAGCACGAGGTCGTAGCTCTGCGGCTCGGCGGATTCGGCCGCGGCCGCCTCGGCGCCCTCGCCGTCGAGCGGCTGCACCTCGACGCGCACGAGATTGCCCTCGCGCGGCTTCTCGCCCTCGACCGGGATCCACGCCGCCTTCTGCTCGCGCAGGCGGTCGAGCTGCTCGTTGACCTGCTGGTCGTCCACCGCCGCGGCCGGGCGCGTCACGGTGAAGCCGCCGGTGCGCTCGAGCTTGAGCTCGGGCTTCACGTCCACGTGCAGGTCGAACTCGAGCGGGGCGTCCGCTTCGAACTTGAGGTTGCGCACCGCCGGGTCGGCGATCGGCTTGAGCGACTCGCTCTCGAGGGCCGTCTTCCAGCTCTCCTGCAGCAGCTCCTCGAGCACCGCCTGGCGGATGGCGTCGTTGAAGCGCTTGCGCACCACGGCCTCGGGGGCCTTGCCCGGGCGGAAGCCGGGCAGCTTGGCGCGTTGCGCGTAATAGCGGACGGCGCGGGCCTCGGCCTCGCGCACGCGCTCGACCGGCACGGTGACGCGAAGGTCCTTCGACGCGGCGTCTTCCGCGGTCTTCTGAACGGAGATGGGGGTCGGGGTCATAGTCATAGGAACGGGAATTTACCCAGAGGCGAGCGGGCGGGTCAAAGGCAAGGCGGGCCCGACGAAGTGCGGACGGCGGGACTCGAACCCGCACGGGTTTCCCCACCGGCTCCTAAGACCGGCGTGTCTGCCATTTCACCACGTCCGCCAGCGGAGGGAAAGATAATCGGTCAGCTCGCCCGCTCGCCCAGCCACCGCTGGAACTCCTCCTCGCAGTAGGGGCTGTTGCTCGAGCCCGCGGTCTTCACCTTCCGCCCGTCGGGCAGGAGGGCGAAGGCGCAGAACTGGGCGATCGTGGGCCGGCCGTTGGGCCCGGTGCAGGCCGGCACCGCCGCCTCGTTGACGGCGAGCCAGACGGGCTCGGTGGGATGCGCCGCCCGCCAGGCCGTGCAGCGCCCGCCGAGGTCGGGGTCCACCTGCATACCGTCGGGACGCACGACGATCACCAGCCGGCGCCCGGCCCCGACGTCCGGGTGCGCCGCCGCGCTGGGCCGTACGAACTGCCAGGGGGTGCAGGCGAGGGTGTCCGCCGACCGCAGCAGGCAGGTGGTGCCCTCCGCCGCGCCGCCCGGCGCCGGGACCGGGAGGAAGGTCGTGGCACTCGCGCCGGTCGCCGTGCCGCCGGCCGGGGCCGCCGCCACCGGCAGGTCGCGCACCGCGCCGCCGGCGGTCGCGAGCCGCACCGTGACGCCCGCGACCGGGCCGTCCCACGTCGCGACCGCGCGAATCGAGTCGCCGTGGCGGGTGAGGGTGGTCCGCAGCACGCCGACCGGGGCGCCCGCCGCCGTGGCCGCGCCCGCGCCCGCGCTCGCCACCGCCACCTCCGCGCCGCGCGCCGGCCGGTCGGCGCGGCGGCATCCGGCCAGGCCGACCGCGAGCGTGCCCGCGAGCGCAACCACGAGCGCCCCCGCGGGCAGGCCCCGGCGCGGGGGACGGGTCATGTCATCGCCCCTCGAGCTCGCGCTCGCCGGGGACCTGGCGCGTGGCGCGCCCCTCGCCCGGATGGTTCTTCGCCTCGAGGAAGCGCTCGCCCTTGAGCCGCACCCATGCGGCCACCGTCTCGTACTCCTCCCCGGAGAGATGGTCGGCGATCCCCGGCACCAGCCCCTTGACCAGCGTGATCCGCTCCTCGACGCTGAGCGCGTTCGCCGCGTCCACCAGGCGGCGGAGCTCGGGATGGTTCATCCAGTCGGTCTCGGGACTCGTGGTCATGGCGACTCCGCGGGTGAGTGGGCGGACGAGGTGCTCGCGAGCAGTTGCTCGACGTAGGGCCGCTGGTCGGGATTGGGAGCGGTCCGGAGCCACGCCTCGAACAGTGCGCGGCTCTCCCCGGCGAGCACCCCGCCGACGATGCGCGGCATCTGGCTCTCGGGGCTCTCGGGCGGCCGCACCCGCCGGGTGCCGCTGTCGGGCGGCGCGACGAGGCCGTAGACGATCGTGTCCACCGAGGCCACCATCGCCGCCCCCGTGCACATCACGCACGGCTCGAGGGTCGAGACCAGGAGGAGGTCGCGCGCGTCGAGCGGCACCTTCCCGACCGCGTCCTCGAAGGTGACCATCTCGGCGTGGGCCACCTTGCTCGCCCGGGTCCACATCCGGTTCCACCCCCGCGCGATGATCGTCCCGTCGCCGCGGGCGAGCACGGCGCCGATCGGCGCGTCGCCGGCGGCGAGCCCCTCGCGCGCCACGGCGAGGGCGGCGCGCATGAGCTGCTCCAGCCGCGCCCGGTCGAGGTGCGCCGGCCCCGGCGAGGCCCGCTCGAGCGCCGCGTCGAGCTCTCGATGGAGCGCCGCCGCGTCCGGCCACACCGCGCGGGCGCCCGCGGCGAGCAGGGTGCGGGCGTCGTTCCCGCCCGAGCGCACGCCGAGACAGACGACCCCGGCGCCGCGGCAGGCCTCGGCGTCCCACGGCGTGTCGCCCACCATGGCGCACTGGGCGGGGGTGAGCCCGAGCTTCCGCACGGCACTCGTCACCGTGTCGGGGGCGGGCTTGCTCGCGGCCGCGTCGTCCTTCGTCACGACGACGTCCATCGCCTCGACCACGTCGGTCGCCCGCGCGCTCTCGAAGGTGGCGTCGATCTGCTCCCGGCCGCTCGAGGTGGCGAGGGCGAGCCGGAGCCCGCGCGCCCGGAGCGCCGCCACGAGCTCGCGCACGCCGGGAAAGAGCGCGAGGGGCTCGGAGCGCGCCGTGGCGAGGAAGAGCGCCTTCTCCTCGGCCCGGAGGGCGTCCCCGTCGCGCGCGTCGGCCTCGCAGCCCAGGATGGCGGGGACGAGCTGGTCGCCGCCCTTGCCGATCTCGACCCGGATGCGGTCGCGGGCGACGCGGTAGCCGTGCCGCCGGAAGGCCTCCTCCCACGCCGCGAGGTGGTGGCGGTTGGTGTCCACCAGCGTGCCGTCGATGTCGAGAATCAGCGCGTCGAGCGCCATGCCGCCTCCGGTCGTCACCTCTCCCGGCAGCCTACCTTCCCCAAGCTACGGGCGCCCGTGACGACTGTCACGCCAGGGCCTCCCCCAACACTCCCCCAACACGAACGGCCCGGCGGGAGGCCGGGCCGTTCGGGGCGAGCGGGGGGTGCCGGGGGCCGGCGGGCGGCGTCAGCTCCCGCCCAGGCGGACGCGCACGATGCGCTGCGTCGTCCCGTTCGGGGCCGGCGACACCACGCGCAGCGTGACGATGCTGCCCGGCTTGAAGCTCCGGAGCGCGGCGCGCAGCTCGGCCTCGTTGCGCACCGGGGTACCCTCGATCGCGGTGATCACGTCGGCATAACCCTGGCCCGGCTCCGCCAGCCGCTCCCACGCCGGCCCGCCCGGGGTGACGTCGGTGACGAGCACGCCGCGGGTGTCCTGCATCCCGAGCTGCTGGGCGATGGCGGGGGTGACGGTCTGGACCGAGACGCCCAGCGTGCCCATCGCGCTGCTGCCGCCCTTGGCGCTCGTGCTGTCGGCCTCGGGCTGGTCGGCGCTGGCCACGTCGGCCACCTCGCCCTGGGGCTGCAGCTTGACGTCGAGCGTCTTCCGGGTGCCGCCCTTGCGCGCCACCGTGATCTGCACCGTCTCGCCCGGCTTGCGGAAGGCGATGCGCTGCTGGAGCTGCCCGACGTACTCCACCGGCTGGCCGTCCACGGCCACGATCACGTCGCCCGGCTCGATCCCGGCCTTCCGGGCCGCCGACTGGTCGTTGCTGAAGTTGACCACCAGCACGCCGGTCGGCTCCTTGAGGCCGACGTAGGCGGCGTCGTTCACATCGGCGTCGCGGATCTCGATGCCGAGGGCGGCGCGGTGGACCTTGCCGGTGGCGATGAGCTGGTTGGCGACCGTGCGCGCGAGGTTGATCGGGATGGCGAAGCCGTAGCCCGAGTAGAAGCCGGTCTCGCTCGCGATCGCCGAATTGATGCCGATCACCTCGCCCCGCATGTTCACCAGCGGGCCGCCCGAGTTGCCGGGGTTGATCGCCGCGTCGGTCTGGATGAAGTCGCTGATGCTGAGCCGCGAGCGGTTGAGCCCGCGCAGGTCGCGGCCCTTGGCGCTCACGATCCCCTGGGTGACGGTGAAGTTGAGCCCCTCGCCCAGCGGGTTGCCGATGGCCAGCACCCACTCGCCGATGCGGGTGGTGTCGCTGTTGCCCAGCGCGATCGGGTGGAGGTCGCTCGCATCGATCTTGAGCACGGCGACGTCGGTGTTGGGATCGGCCCCGACCACCTTGGCCGTGAACTGCCGGCGGTCCAGCAGGCGCACGATCACCTTGGTGGCGCCCGCCACGACGTGGTTGTTCGTGAGGACGTAGCCGTCGTTCGAGATGACGAAGCCCGAGCCGCTCCCCTCCTCGAACTGCGGCTGCTGGTCGCGCCCGCGCGGGAAGAAGCGCTCGAAGCCCGGCGGGAGCTGGGGCCGCTGGGCCACCTTCTCGGTGCGCTCACTGCGGATGTAGACCACGCTCGGTCGCACCGCGTCGGCCACGGCGGCGAAGGCGTCGCTCAGCTCGATGAGCGGCTTGGCCTCGGGGATCGAGGGCGCCTTGACCGGGGTGATCATGGGCGTGGCCCGCCCCTGCTCCTGCGCCAGCGAGCGCGTCGGCAGGTCGAGCAGGCCGGCGAAGAGGAGCCCCAGCGCGAAGGCCAGGGCGACGAGGCCGCCGAACTTCAGCCAATTCATGGAACGTGTGGACATCGAGCGGTCCTTCGGGGTGGATCGTGAAACGGCGCGTATCGGCACTCAGTCCTACTCTATTCTACACCGGATGCGCGGAAAAAGGTTTCCGTCGCGGGGATGGGCGGGAACGGCGGCAGGACGGGACGGCGGGAGGCCGCCTCCCCGCACGGAGCGATTCCGTGCACCGGGGGCCACCTCCCGCCGTCCCGCCCTGCCGCCGTCCCGCCTACTTCTTCGTATCGTCCACGATCTCGTAATCCGCCTCGACCACGTCCTCCTGGCCGCCGCCGGGCTGGGCCCCCTCGGCGCCGCCGGGCTGGGCGCCGGCCGCAGCCCCCTCGGCCCCCGGCTGGGCGCCCTGGGCCTGGTACAGCGAGGCCCCGGCCGCGGAGTAGGCCGCGTTCAGCTCGTCGAGGGCGCGGCGGATGGCGTCGCCGTCGCCGGTGCGGAGGGCGTCCTTGCCGCCCTCGACCGCCTTGTCGAGCCGCCCCTTCATGTCGGCGCTCAGCCGGTCCACCCACTCTTTGCTGTCCTTCTCGACCTTGTAGACGAGCCCGTCGAGCTGGTTGCGGGCCTCGATCTGCTCGCGCCGCTTGCGGTCCTCCTCGGCGTGCGACTCGGCGTTCTTGACCATCTTGTCGATGTCCGTGTCGCTGAGCCCGCTCGAGGCCTCGATGCGGATCTTCTGCTCCTTGCCCGTCGCCTTGTCCTTGGCCGAGACGTGCAGGATGCCGTTGGCGTCGATGTCGAAGGTGACCTCGACCTGCGGCATGCCGCGCGGGGCGGGCGGGATGCCCGTCAGCTGGAACTTGCCGATCGTGCGGTTGTCGATCGCCATCTGGCGCTCGCCCTGGAGCACGTGGATCTCGACCGTGGTCTGGTTGTCCTCGGCCGTCGAGAACGTCTCCGACTTCTTGGTCGGGATCGTCGTGTTGCGCGGGATGAGCACCGTGGTCACGCCGCCCAGCGTCTCGATGCCGAGGGAGAGCGGGGTGACGTCGAGGAGCAGGACGTCCTTCACCTCGCCGCCCAGCACGCCGCCCTGGATCGCGGCGCCGATCGCCACGACCTCGTCGGGGTTGACCGACTTGTTCGGCTCCTTGCCGAAGAAGCTCTTGACGACCTCCTGGATCTTCGGGATGCGGGTCGAGCCGCCCACGAGGATCACCTCGTCGATGTCCTTCGGATCGAGCCCGGCGTCCTTGAGCGCCTGCTTCATCGGCGGGATCGTGCGCTGCACGAGGTCGTCCACCAGCTGCTCGAACTTGGCCCGCGTCAGCGTGTAGTTGAGGTGCTTCGGCCCCGACTGGTCGGCCGTGATGAACGGCAGGTTGATGTCGGTCTGCTGCGTGGTCGACAGCTCCATCTTGGCCTTCTCGGCCGCTTCCTTGAGGCGCTGGAGCGCCATCGGGTCCTTCGAGAGGTCGATCCCCTGGTCGCGCTTGAACTCGTCCACCAGCCACTGGATGACCCGCTGGTCGAAGTCGTCGCCGCCCAGGTGGGTGTCGCCGTTGGTGCTCTTGACCTCGAAGACCCCCTCGGCGAGCTCGAGCACGCTGATGTCATAGGTGCCGCCGCCCAGGTCGAAGACGGCGACCTTCTCGTCCTTCTTCTTGTCGAGCCCGTAGGCGAGCGCCGCGGCGGTGGGCTCGTTGATGATGCGCAGCACCTCGAGCCCGGCGATCTTGCCGGCGTCCTTGGTGGCCTGGCGCTGGGCGTCGTTGAAGTAGGCGGGCACGGTGATGACCGCCTGGGTGACGGTGCTGCCCAGGTAGTCCTCGGCCGTCTGCTTCATCTTCTGCAGGATCATCGCCGAGATCTCGGGCGGCGTGTACGTCTTGCCCTGGATCTCCACCGCCGCGAGGCCGTTGGTGCCGGCCACGACCTGGTAGGGGACGTGCTTGATCTCCTCGGTGATCTCGTTCATGCGGCGGCCCATGAAGCGCTTGATCGAGAAGATCGTCTGCTTCGGGTTGGTGACCGCCTGGCGCTTGGCCACCTGGCCGACCAGCCGCTCGCCGTCCTTGGTGAACGCCACGACGCTCGGCGTCGTCCGGCCGCCCTCGGCGTTCGGGATCACGACCGGATCGCCGCCCTCCATCACGGCCACGACGGAGTTCGTCGTGCCGAGGTCGATGCCGATGATCTTGGAAGCCATGAATACTCCATTCGGTTGAGCGTCCAGCCGCTCGGGCCGGCAGGATCCGGCGCCCGAGGCGGCCCATCGGGCCGGGGTAAGGGCAAGGGGTATACCGCGCTTTTCTGCCGTTCTGGCATGGCGGTGGCAGGCCCGCGCCGCGAGGCCTGCCGCAACCCGTTTTCCGATCGTGGGTTGGCAGTGTGCCGGGTGACGGCGGTCACCGGCCCACCCCGGAGGGGGCAGTATCCTCGGAAGCGGCGTCCGACATCGGTCGGGCGGGTGGGCGGGGGCTCGAGGAAGGGGAGTGCGGCGCAATGCTGTGGACGATCTTCGTGGTGCTGCTGGTGCTCTGGCTGCTCGGCGTGGTGACGGGCTTCACGCTGAACGGCTTCATTCACGTCCTGCTGATCATCGCGGTGATCCTGGCGGTGTTGCAGCTGATCCGGGGGCGGCGGGCGGTGTGAGGGTCGGCGAGCGGACCATCGAGCTGACCCATCCCGACCGCGTCCTCTTCCCCGACGACGGGATCACGAAGGCGGATCTGGCGGCATACTACGCGGCGGTGGCCGAGTGGATGGTGCCGCACGTGGCGGGCCGGCCGGTCAACCTCCAGCGCTTCCCCGAGGGCATCGCGCACCCGGGCTTCTTCCAGCAGGAGATGCCCGAGTACTTCCCCGACTGGATCGCCTCGGTGGTGGTGAGCAAGGCGGGCGGGGAGCTGCGGCACGTCGTCATCGAGGATGCGGCCACGCTGGTCTACCTCGCCAACCAGGCCTGCATCACGCCGCACGCCTGGCTGAGCCGGGTGGACGACCTCGAGCACCCCGACCAGATGATCTTCGACCTCGACCCGGCGGGGACCGACGATCCCCTGGTGCGGCCGGCCGCGCTCCGCCTGGGTGCGCTGCTCCACGAGCTCGGGCTCCCGGCCTTCGTGAAGACGAGCGGCTCGCGCGGCTATCACGTCGTGGTGCCGCTCGACCGGTCGGCCGACTACGACACGGTGCGCACCTTCGCGCAGGACACCGCCGCGCTGCTGGCGCGGGTGCACGGGGCGCATCTCACCACCGAGGTCCGCAAGCGCCAGCGCCGCGGCCGGATTCTCATCGACACCCTCCGGAACGCCTACGCGCACACCGCCGTCCCGCCCTACGCGGTGCGGGCCCGCCGGGGGGCGCCGGTCGCGCTGCCGCTCGCATGGGAGGAGCTCGAGGATCCCGCCATGCACCCCCAGCGCTTCCCGCTGCGCGAGGTGCCCGGGCTGCTCGCGCGGCGCGAGGATCCGTGGCGCGCGATGGCGACGACTCGTGCCGCGCTCCGCCCCGCCCGCGCACGGCTCGACGCGCTCCTCGCCGAGCACGGGCCGGCGCGCGAGCGGATCCCGCGCCGCATCGGGCCCGCCGGCCCCGATCCGAGCGGGACCGCGGGGGCCAAGCCGAGCGTGCGCTCGCCGGCGCTCACGCGGCAGCGCCAGGCCTTCCCGGGGCCGCCGCGCTGAACGAAGTTACCGCGCCATGATTCCGTACAAGGACGACAACCCGACGCTCGCGCCGCCGGTCGTCACGGTGCTGATCATCGTGGCCAACGCGGCGATGTGGGTCGTGGTGCAGGGGATGGGTACCGAGCCGCTGCTGAGCGGCTCGGTCTGCCGCCTGGGGCTGATTCCCGGCGAGCTGCTGCAGCTCATCCCGCCGGGCACGCGGCTGCCGCTCAGCCCCACGATGGCGTGCGTCATCACCGACCAGCCGAACTGGCTGACGCCGCTCACCTCGATGTTCCTGCACGGCGGGTGGCTGCACCTGATCGGCAACATGTGGTTCCTCTGGGTCTTCGGCAACAACGTCGAGGACTCGATGGGCCACGGGCGGTTCGTCGCGTTCTACCTCCTCTGCGGCCTCGTCGCGGCGGCCACGCAGGTCTTCGCCGAGCCGGCGAGTCCGATCCCGATGGTCGGCGCCTCGGGGGCGATCAGCGGCGTCATGGGCGCCTACATCGTCCTCTACCCGCGGGTGCGGGTCCACATGCTGGTCTTCCTGTTCGTCTTCATCACCCGCATCGCGGTGCCCGCGTACCTCATGCTGGGCTACTGGTTCCTCCTCCAGCTCCTCGGCGGCACGAGCGCCCTGGGCGGCGAGGGCGGCGGCACCGCCTTCTGGGCCCACGCCGGCGGCTTCCTCGCCGGGGCGCTGCTGATCGCCTTCTTCAAGGACCCGGTGCTCGTCCAGCAGCACCGGGCGATGGCGCGGTCGTTCTGACCGCCCGTCCGCCTGTCCGCCCGTCGGCCCGCTCGATATCTTTGCCCCATGCCCAAGACCACTGACACCAGGCCGGCCGCGCCCCAGGCGAGCGGTGCCGTGGCGCCGGCGGAGCTGCCGGTGCTGCCGCGCAACCCGGGGATGCCGCTCGAGCTCGACTGGGTGGAGGACGCGCGCGTCAACCGGAGCGCGGTCGAGCGCCGGGCGGCGACGCTCCGGACCCGCCGCACCGTGAAGAAGGAATGGCAGGCGGCGTGGCTGCTGCGCGCCGTCACGCTGATGGATCTCACCACCCTCGCCGGCGACGACACGCCGGGCCGGGTGCGGCGGCTCTGCGCCAAGGCGCGCCGGCCGGTCCGGGCCGACCTGCTCGAGGCGCTGGGCGCCGAGCAGCTCCCGATCCGGGTCGCGGCCGTGTGCGTCTACCACACGATGGTGGAAACGGCCGTGGGGGCGCTCGAGGGAAGCGGGATCCCGGTGGCGGCGGTCTCCACGGGCTTCCCGGCGGGGCTGAGCCCCTTCGAGCAGCGGGTGCAGGAGATCCGCGCCTCGGTGGCGGCGGGGGCGGAGGAGATCGACATCGTGGTCACCCGCGCGCACGTGCTCACCGAGAACTGGCCGGCGCTCTACGACGAGGTGCGCGCCTTCCGCGAGGCGTGCGGCGACGCGCACCTCAAGGCGATCCTCGCCACCGGCGAGCTCGGCACCCTGCGCAACGTGATGAAGGCGAGCCTGGTGGCGATGATGGCGGGCGCCGACTTCATCAAGACGTCGACGGGGAAGGAGACCGAGAACGCCACGCTCCCCGTCGGGCTCGTCATGGTGCGCGCGATCCGCGAGTACCGCGAGCGCACCGGCCACTTCGTCGGCTTCAAGCCCGCCGGCGGGATCCGCACGGCGAAGGAGTCGCTCGACTGGCTCGCGCTCATGAAGGAGGAGCTGGGCGACCGGTGGCTGCGGCCCGATCTCTTCCGCTTCGGCGCGAGCTCGCTCCTCACCGACATCGAGCGCCAGCTCGAGCACTTCGCGACCGGCCGCTACTCGGCCGCGTACCGGCACCCCACGGCGTGAGCGGCCCCATGACTTCGATTCCCGAGATCTTCCAGACCATGGCCTGGGGCCCCGCCCCCGAGGCGGCGGGCCCCGCGGTCCAGTGGCTCGAGAGCCACGGCCGCGCCTTCGGCCACTTCATCGACGGCGAGTGGACCGCAGCGGACGCCGGCGCGTCGTTCGAGACGCTCAACCCCGCGACCGGCAAGCCGCTCGCGCGCATCGCCGAGGGGAGCGCGGCGGACGTGGACCGCGCCGTGCGCGCCGCGCGCCGCGCCCAGGCCGACTGGTGGGCCCTCGGCGGCCACGGGCGGGCGCGCTACCTCTACGCGCTCGCCCGCCAGGTGCAGAAGCACAGCCGGCTCTTCGCCGTGCTCGAGTCGCTCGACAACGGGAAGCCGATCCGCGAGTCGCGCGACATCGACATCCCGCTCGTGGCGCGACACTTCTACCACCACGCCGGCTGGGCGCAGCTCATGGCGAGCGAGCTGCCCGACCGCGTGCCGGTGGGCGTCGTGGGCCAGATCATCCCGTGGAACTTCCCGCTCCTCATGCTCGCGTGGAAGATCGCGCCCGCGCTCGCGATGGGGAACACGGTGGTGCTGAAGCCGGCGGAGTTCACGTCGCTCACGGCGCTGCGCTTCGCCGAGCTGTGCGAGGAGGTAGGGCTGCCGGCCGGCGTCGTCAACGTCGTCACCGGCGACGGGCGCACCGGGGCGGCGCTCGTCGAGCACCCGGAGGTGGACAAGATCGCCTTCACCGGGTCGACCGAGGTGGGACGCCTCATCCGCACCGCGACCGCCGGGACGGGGAAGAAGCTCTCGCTCGAGCTGGGCGGGAAGTCGCCGTTCATCGTCTTCGCCGACGCCGATCTCGACAGCGTGGTCGAGGGCGTGGTGGACGCGATCTGGTTCAACCAGGGGCAGGTCTGCTGCGCCGGGAGCCGCATCCTCGTGCAGGAGGGCGTCACCGCCGAGCGGCTCGTCGCGAAGCTCAGGGCGCGGATGGAGCGGCTGCGGGTCGGCGACCCGCTCGACAAGGCGGTGGACATGGGCGCGATCATCGCGCCGGTGCAGCTCGAGAAGATCCAGGGCCTCGTGAAGCAGGGGCAGGAGGAGGGCGCCACGATGTGGCAGCCCTCGTGGAGCTGCCCGACCGACGGCTGGTTCTACCCGCCGACGCTCTTCACCGAGGTCTCGCCCGCGGCGACGATCGCACAGGTGGAGATCTTCGGTCCCGTCGTCGTGCTCCTGACCTTCCGCACGCCGGCGGAGGCGGTCGAGCTCGCCAACAACACGCGCTACGGCCTCGCGGCGAGCGTGTGGACCGAGAGCGTGAACCTCGCGCTCGACGTCGCGCCGAAGCTCAAGGCCGGCACGGTGTGGACCAACTGCACCAACGTCTTCGACGCCGCCGCCGGCTTCGGCGGCTACCGCGAGAGCGGCTTCGGCCGCGAGGGCGGGCGGGAGGGGCTCCGGGAGTACGTGAAGTGGGCGTGGGAGAAGGAGGGCGGGACGGCGGGAGAGGCGGGACGGCGGGAGGCGGCTCCGATGAGCGGAGTGGCGCCTGAGCAGGGAGCCTCCGTCCCGCCGTCCCGCCGTCCCGCCGTCCCGCCGATCGACCGCACCGCCAAGCTCTACATCGGCGGCAAGCAGGCGCGGCCGGACTCGGGCTACAGTCTGCCGGTGACGGATGCGGCGGGGCAGCCGCTGGGCGAGGTGGGGCTCGGCAACCGGAAGGACATCCGCAACGCGGTCGAGGCGGCGCACAAGGCCGCCAGCTGGGCGCGCACGACGGCGCACAACCGGGCGCAGGTCCTCTACTACGTCGCCGAGAACCTGGCGGCGCGCGAGGCGGAGTTCGCGGCGCGGCTCGCGCGGCTCGCCGGTGATCCGGACGCGGCGGCGCGCGAGGTCGCGCTGGCGATCGAGCGGCTCTATACCTGGGCCGCCTGGGCCGACAAGTACGACGGGCTGGTGCACCACACGCCCTTCCGCAACGTCACGCTCGCGATGCCCGAGCCGCTCGGCGTCGTCGGTGTGGCGTGCCCCGATGACTTCCCGCTCCTGGGCTTCGTCTCGACGGTGGCGCCGCTCGTGGCAATGGGGAACACCGTCGTCGCGGTCCCGTCCGAGGACGGCGCGCTCGCGGTGACGGACTTCTACCAGGTGCTCGATACCTCCGACGTCCCCGGCGGGGTGATCAACATCGTGACCGGCCACCGGGACGAGCTCTCGGGCGTGCTGGCCGCCCACGACGACGTGGACGCCGTCTGGTACTTCGGTACCCGCGAGGGCAGCGCCGAGGTCGAGCGCCTCTCGGCCGGCAACATGAAGCGCACCTGGGTGAGCTACGGTCGGCCGCGCGACTGGACCGATGCCCGGCAGGGGGCCGGCGAGGAGTTCCTCGAGCGGGCGACGCAGGTGAAGAACATCTGGGTGCCGTACGGGGAGTAGGCGGGACGGCGGGACACTCGGCAATGCCACGAGCCTCCGGTGACGTCACCGGAGGCTCGTGTGTCAGGGAGACGTCCCGCCGTCCCGCCCTACATCACCGCCGGCTCGAACCCGTCGCACCCGCTAATCGGCGTCACCTTGAGGTGGAGCGACGCGTGGCGGGGGTGGCCGCAGTCGTCGACGAGGGTCTCGGGGGCGGAGTGCTGGTGGCGGATCTGGATGAGCTGACTGTCGGTGCCGTGCGGCTCGCCGAAGTGGAGGCAGAGCCCGCACTGGCCTTCGTGGACCTGCTGCATTGCATCACCTCTTTCGTCCCGTGCCGGCCGGGGCGGCCGGATGTTCCACGATAGGAAATTCGGGACGGGAGAGCAACGCGCGGGCTCACGCCATGGCGTGCCGGATCTCCACCGGGCGGTCGAGCGCCTTGGCGAGGACGTCGGTCCGCTGTTCGGCGCCCCAGATCTCGAGGGCGAGGTCCGCGGTGGCGAGGCGGGGGGCGACGCGGAGGACGAGCGCGTCGGCGCCGAGCTCGGCGGTGACGCGCTCGACCGCCGCGGTGTGGCCGCGGTCGAGGCCGTCGGCGATGCGGAGGAGGCCGCTGAGGCGGCGGACGATGCGCTGATCGGCCGCGGGGAGGGCGGCGAACTCGGGGTGGCGCTTGCGCGAGGGGCCGCGCTTGCGGTGGAAGCGGGCGACGAGCGCCACGAGCGCCCGGTCGCGCGCGGCGAGATCGAGCCGCTCGGCGTGCATGATGAGCTGGTAGCTGTGCCGGTGGTGCCGCGCGAAGCTGACGAGCTGGCCGACGTCGTGCAGGAGGCTCGCCGCCTCGAGGAGCGCGCGCTCCTCGGGGCCGGCGCCCAGGGCCGGCGCGAGCTGGTCGAAGAGCTGGAGCGCGAGGTGGCGCACGTGCTCGACGTGGCGCCGGTCGGACTGGCAGCGCTCGACGAACTCGCGCACGAGCCGGAGCGGATCCGCGGTGCGCGGCGCGACCTCGGCGCCGGCCATCTCGAGGAGCAGCCCCTCCCGGAGCCCGAAGGCGCTCACGACGATCGCGCGCGCCTCGGTCACCTCGAGGAGCTCCGCCGTCACCGCGAGCCCCGCGACGATGATGTCGGCGCGCTCGGGGTTGAGGCCCGCCGCCTGGCGGCGCGCCTCGGGCCGCTGCGCCGCGAGCCACTCGAGCAGGTGCTCCACCTCCGCCGCCGAGACCGAGACGCCGTGCACCGTGCTCGGCACCGCGCCGCCGCGGCGGGCGAGCGCCATGCGGGCCAGCGTGGTGAAGGTGCCGCCCGAGCCGATCAGCTGCGCCCCGCGCCACTCGGCGAGCGGCACCGCGTCCTTGAGCAGCCGGCGCACCGCCTTCCGCACCCGGCGGACGCGCTTGAGCGTCCCCCGCGGCTCGGTCGCCTCGGCGAGCCAGCGCTCGGTGACGCGCACCGCGCCCAGGGGCAGCGAGGTGGTGAGCTCGACCAGGCCGTCCACCGCGCCGATCAGCTCGAGGCTCCCGCCGCCGATGTCGGCCACGAGGGTGCGCGCCCCGGCCAGGCGGAAATGGTGCGCGACCGAGCGCCAGGAAAGCGACGCCTCGGTCTCGGCGTCGATGACGCGGAGCGGGATGTCGAGCTCGCGCCGCACGCGCTCGAGGAAGGCGGGGCCGTCCGCCGCCTCCCGCACCGCGGCGGTCGCGACCGCCGAGAGCCGCCGCACGCCGCGCCGCCGGCACACCTCGCGCATCCGGGCGAGCGCCGTCATCGCGCGCTCGACGGCGGCGGGATCGAGCCGGCGGGTCGCGGCGAGCCCCGCGGCGAGGCGCGGCTGGTCCTTCACCTCGTCGATGATCGTGAGCCCCGCCGCCGGGTCGTACTCGGCGACGAGGAGCCGGATCGAGTTCGAGCCGACGTCGATCGCGCCGAGGCGCTCGCTCACGCCGGCAGCGCCTCGCCGCGGTCCTCCGCGTGGTGCTTGATCGACTTCCCCTCGACGAGGAAGACCACCTCCTCGCCGATGTTGGTGGCGAGGTCGGCCACGCGCTCGAGATTGCGGCTCACCAGGAAGAGCTCCATCCCGGTGCTGATCGTGTGCGGGTCCTCCATCATGTGGGTCAGGAGGATCCGGAAGACCGAGGCGTGCAGGCGGTCCACCTTGTCGTCGCGCCGGCAGATCTCGCGCCCCAGCGCGGCGTCGCCCCGCACGAACGCCTCGAGCGCGTCGGCCAGCATCTCGCGGGCGAGCCGCGCCATCTCGACCAGCTCGGGCTCGGGCGCGATCGGCCGGCCCTGCGCGAGCCGCTCGGCCGACTGCGCGATGTTCACCGCGTGGTCGCCGACCCGCTCGAGGTCGTTGGCGATCTTGAGCGCGGCGACGAGCATGCGGAGGTCGCGCGCCATCGGCTGCTGGAGGGCGAGGAGGCTGAGGCAGCGCTCCTCGATCTCGAGCTCCATCGCGTCGACCACCCGGTCGCCGGCGATCACCTGCCGCGCCTTCGCGACGTCGCGCCCGAGGAGCGCCTCGACCGCCAGGCCGAGCGCCGCCTCGGCTTCGCCCGACATGGTGAGGAGCCGTACCTTCACGTGGCCCAGCTCGTCGTGGAAGTGGCGATGCTCGAAGGTCATCCGAATCTCCCGGTGATGTACGCCTCGGTCCGCTCGTGGGCCGGGCGGGTGAAGAGCCGATCGGTGGGCCCGAACTCGACGAGCTCGCCGCGGTCGAAGAACCCGGTGAGGTCGGAGACGCGGGCCGCCTGCTGCATGTTGTGCGTGACGATGACGATCGTGTAGTCGCGCTTGAGCTCGAAGAGCAGCTCCTCGATCCGCTGGGTGGCGATGGGGTCGAGCGCGCTGGCCGGCTCGTCCATCAGGAGCACCTCGGGCTGGTTGGCGAGCGCGCGGGCGATGCAGAGCCGCTGCTGCTGGCCGCCCGAGAGCCCGGTCGCCGGGGCGTCGAGGCGGTCCTTCACCTCGTCCCACAGCGCGGCGCGCCGGAGGCACTGCTCGACCACGTCCGGCAGCTCGCGCCGGGTCACCAGCCGGTTGAGCCACGGCCCGAAGGCGACGTTGTCGAAGATCGACTTCGGGAACGGGTTGGGCCGCTGGAACACCATGCCGACGCGCTGCCGCAGCTCGACGAGATCCACGCGCCGGTCGAGCACCGACTGGCCGTCCACGGCGATGTCGCCCTCGTAGCGGGCGCCGGGGATGAGGTCGTTCAGCCGATTGATCGAGCGCAGGAAGGTGCTCTTGCCGCAGCCCGAGGGGCCGATGATCGCCGTGACGGCGCGGCGCGGGATGTCGAGCGAGACGTCCCGCAGCACCCGGCGCGCGCCGTAGCTGAAGCCGAAGTCGCGGACCACGATCGCCGGCCGGTCGGCGGGGGCGGGCGCGGGGCGGGGGGCGAGCGTCGCGCGGAGGGCGCCGTGGGTCATCCGAACCGTCCCGTGATGTAGGCCTCGGTCCGCTCGTGCCGCGGCGCGGTGAAGATCTCGCGGGTGGGGCCGGTCTCGATCATCGCGCCGAGGTAGAAGAAGGTGGTCGTGTCCGAGACGCGGGCCGCCTGCTGCATGCTGTGCGTGACGATGACGATCGTGTAGTCGAGCTTCAGGGTGAAGAGCAGCTCCTCGATCTTCTGCGTGGCGATGGGATCGAGCGCGCTCGTCGGCTCGTCGAGCAGCACGACCTCGGGCCGCGGCGCGATGGTGCGCGCGATGCAGAGCCGCTGCTGCTGGCCGCCCGAGAGCGCGCCGGCGGAGCCGTGGAGCCGGTCCTTCACCTCGTCCCACAGCGCCGCGTCGCGCAGCGCCCGCTCGACCACCTCGTCGAGCGCCGCCCCGCGCGGGCGTCCCGCCGCCGTCCCCACCCGCAGCCCCGCCGCGACGTTGTCGTAGATCGACATCGTCGGGAACGGCGTCGGTTTCTGGAAGACCATGCCGATCTTCCGCCGCACCTGCATCGCGCTCACGGCCGGGGCGTAGATGTCGTGCCCGTCGAGCCGCACCCGGCCGGTGATCCACCCGCCCTCGGTGAGCTCGTGCATCCGGTTCAGGGTGCGCAGGAAGGTGCTCTTGCCGCAGCCCGACGGGCCGATCAGCGCGTGCACCCGGTTGGCCGCGAAGTCGAGCGTGACATCCTTCACGGCGGTGAACTTGTGGTACATCGCCGTGAGCCGCTCGGTGGCGATCCGGATCGGCGCGTCCGTGGGGCCGGCCGCCGCCGCCGCCGGCGCGGCGGCCGGGGCGACGCGGGGCGCGCGGTCGGGGGTCAGGGTCGGGATCTCAGCCATGCGAGCCGAACCTCCGGCGGGTCACCAGGCGCGCGGCCAGGCTGAGTGCCAGGACGAGCAGGATGAGCACGAGCGCCGCGGCCCAGGCGAACCGGTGCCACTCCTCGTAGGGGCCGGTGGCGTAGGTGTAGACGACGAGCGGCAGCGCGGCCATCGGCTCGCCGAGCTTCGTCGTCATGTACTGGCTGCCGAGGGCGGTGAAGAGGAGCGGCGCCGTCTCGCCCGCCACGCGCGCGATGGCGAGCAGGCTGCCGGTCACGATGCCCGCCGAGGCGGCCGGCACGATGACCCGCAGGCTGGTGCGCCAGCGCGGATAGCCCAGCGCCAGCGCCGCCTCGCGCAGCGAGTTGGGGACCAGGCGCACCATCTCCTCGGTGGTGCGCATGACCATCGGCACCATGAGGAGCGCGAGCGCCACGCTCCCGGCGAAGCCCGAGAAGTGCTTCTGGGGCGCCACCACCCAGGCCCAGACGAAGACGCCGACGACGATCGAGGGCGTGCCGTTGAGCACGTCGGCGACGAAGCGCGTGAGCCAGGTGAGCCGGCTCCCCGGATACTCGGCGCAGTAGAGCCCCGCGCCGATGCCGACCGGGAGCCCGATGGCGCAGGCGGTCGCCACCATGAGCAGGGTGCCGACGATGGCGTGGGCCACGCCACCCCCCGTCTCGCCGGCGGGGGCGGGAAGCCGGGTGAAGAAGTCCGGGCTCAGGCTCCCGACGCCCTTCACGAGCAGGTAGGCGAGGATGACGAAGAGCGGCAGCACGGCGAGCACCACGGCGGCCAGCATGAGGCCGACCATGGCGTTGCTCACCCGCCGCCGGAGGGCGCGACGCGTCGACGTCACAGGACCCGGCTCCCCGCCCCCGACCCGCGGGCGACGCGCCAGATGAGCAGCCGGGCGCCGGCGTTCACGAGCACCGTGAGGACGAACAGCGCGAACGCCACGTACATGAGCGCGGCGAGGTGCAGGTCGCTCACCGCCTCGCTGAACTCGTTGGCGATCGCCGCCGACATCGTGTAGCCCGGCGCGAAGAGCGAGCTCGCGATGGCGTGGCGGTTGCCGATGACCATCGTCACGGCCATCGTCTCGCCGAGCGCGCGGCCCAGGCCGAGGATGACGGCGCCCACGATGCCCGAGCGGGCGTAGGGGAGCACCGCGTGGCGCACCGCCTCCCAGCGCGTCGCCCCCAGCCCGAGCGCCGCCTCGCGCTGGCTCGCCGGCACGGCGAGGAGCACCTCGCGCGAGACGCTCATGACGTAGGGCATGACCATGATCGCGAGGATGATCCCGGCGGCGAGCATCGAGGGGCCGTAGATCGGCCCGCTGAAGAGCGGGAGGAAGCCGAGGGTGTCGCGCAGGAAGGGAAAGAGCGTCTGCCGCAGCAGCGGCACCAGGACGAAGATCCCCCAGAGGCCGTAGACGACGCTCGGGATCGCGGCGAGGAGGCCGATCACCTGCGCCACCGGCTGGCGGATCGCGGCCGGCGCGAACTCGGTCAGGTAGATCGCCACCGCGAGCGAGAGCGGCACGGCGATCAGCAGCGCGAGGGCCGAGCTGACGAGGGTGCCGTAGATGAGCGGGAGCGCGCCGAACTCGCCGGCGACCGGGTCCCAGGTGCTCGAGGTGACGAAGCCGAGCCCGAAGCGGCCGACCGCCGGGGCGGCGCCGACCCAGAGCTCGTAAACCAGGAAGCCGAGGAGCAGCGGAATCGCGAGCGCCGCGAACAGGAGCCCGAGGCGGAAGACGCGATCGCCGCGGCTCGCGCGCTCGAGCCCCGGTGCGGCGCCCGCCGGACCCAGCGGATCCGGGGAACCCGCCGTGCCGGGGCTCGGGGGCAGGGTAGGGGAGGTGGCCGTCATAGATGGCAGGAACCTAGACCGGCCACCTCCCCGATCGGTCACGGCCGTGTAACGGACTCGTCACAGCGGCCGGCCCGATCGCGTGTGCCGCTCAGCTCCCCTGGAGCGCGGCCAGCCGCTGGCGCTCGAGGTCGATGACCTTGGCCGGCAGCGGCGCGTAGTGGAGCTCGGCCGCCTGGCGCTGCGCGTCGGCGCCCAGCATCCAGCCCAGGAAGTCGTGGAGCGCCTTGGCCTTGGCCGGGTCCGGCATCTGCTTGTGGACCAGCAGCCAGGTGAACGACGCGATCGGGTACGCGTCGGCCCCCGGCGCGTCGGTGATCGAGACGCGGAAGTCGGTGTCGGCCCCGAGCTCCGCGCTCGCCGCCGCGGCCGTGACCGACGCGACCGTGGGCTCGACGAAGGCGTTCGCCCGGTTCTTCACGGACGCGTAAGCCAGGTTGTTGGAGACCGCGTAGATCAGCTCGACGTAGCCGATGCCGCCCTCGGTCTGCTTCACCTGCTGCGTGACGCCCTCGTTCCCCTTGCCGCCCAGGCCCGTGGGCCAGGCGAGGCTCGTCCCCTTGCCCGGGCCGCGCTGCCACTGCGGCGACACCTTCGAGAGGTAGTCGGTGAAGATGAAGCTCGTGCCCGACCCGTCGGAGCGGTGCACCACGATGATGTCCATGCTCGGCAGCTGGACGCCCGGGTTCAGCGCGGCGATCCGCCGGTCGTCCCACTTCGTGATCGTGCCGAGGTAGATGTCGGCGATCGTCGGGCCGTCGAGCCGGAGCTTCGTCTGGCCGAGCGCGGGGAGGTTGTACGTCAGCACCACGGCGCCGAGCACGGTGGGCAGGTGCAGCACGTTGCCCTGGGCCGCCTGGATCTGCGCGTCGGTCATCGGGCCGTCGGTGGCGCCGAAGTCCACGGTGCCCTCGGTGAACTGCCGGATGCCGCCGCCCGAGCCGATCGACTGATAGTTGATCTTGACGCCGGTCTGCTTGGCGTAGGTGTCGAACCACTTCTGGTAGATCGGGCTCGGGAAGGTGGCGCCCGCGCCGGTGAGGGCGGCGCTGCCGCCGCTCGTCGGCGCGCCCGCCGCCGCCCCGGCGCCGGGGGCGCCGCCGCGCTCACCCCCGCAGGCCGCGGCGACGAGGCCGACGGCGAGGAGCAGGGCCGTCCCGCGGAGCATCTGGATCGTCATCTGGTGGGTCCTCTTCCTGGGTGCGTGTGAGAGGGAATCAGAACTTCAGCTCGAGCTGCGCGAGCGCGTTGTTGCGGCCCAGCGCCGCGGCGCTCGCCGGCGCGGGCGCGGTCTGGAAGCTCAGCAGGTCGACGTCGCCGAGGAGCCGGAGGTTGGGGCTCACCTGGTAGGAGACGCCGGCGATGACGCGCGTCTGCCGGTCGCCGTCCACGTCCTTGTTCGGGTCCACCACGTCCACGCGGCCCATCACGCCGACCGGCGTGCGCGGCACCCGCACCACGCCGAAGCCGCTGAAGACGTGCCCCACGGCGGTCGCGGTCGGGGTGGCCGGCGCCGGCGGCGCGTCGAGCCGGTCGCGCGTGACGGCGTACTCGCCGGCGAGGGTGAGGAGCTTCGAGTGATAGGAGAGCATGCCGATGTAGCGGTTGCGGATGCCGCCGCCGGTCGGGGTGCCGAGCTGGCCGAAGGCGGTCAGGCGCACGCCGCCGACGCGGCTCATGTCGTCGGTGTCGAGGAGCCGCACCGAGACGCGGCCGCTCACGTCCTTGCGCTTGTCGCCGGGCGCCTTGCTGTAGCCCTCGCCGTTGTAGACGCCGAGCTGCAGGTTGACCCGGTCGTTCGCCCAGGTGCCGTCGACGCCGGCGCCGAAGTCGGAGGAGGAGATGTAGCCGTTGCGGTCGAGCGCGATGGTGCCCTGCATCCGGTAGCCCCAGAGCGTCTCCTCGAAGTCGACCCAGGGCGTGTGCATCTGGCCGAGCTTGAAGGTGAGCGGGCTGCCCTCGGGCTGCCACGTCGCGTAGGCGTACTTGAGCCGGATCGAGAGCGAGCCGTCGGCCACGCGATAGACGTCGGTGGTGACCCGGCCGCCGATGCCGCCGCCGAACTTGCCGAGCACGTTCACGTAGGCGCGGGTGACGTCGAAGTTGTTCGTGCGCGCCACGGTGTCGCTGAAGGCCCAGCCGTATTGCGCGTAGACGACGCCGCCCACCGTGACCGGCGACGCCGGCGCCTTCGCGGCCGGGGCTTTCGGGGTCGAGTCCCTGGTGGTCGCGTCCGTCACCGCCGGAGCCGGCTGCCCCGGCGATTGCGAGGCCGGGGTCTGCGCCGCCAGCGCGCCGGCCGCGACGAGGCCCGGAATCAGGGTGGAAGCGACGACCTGCACGATGGAACGAGCCCTCACGGAGACCTCCGGAATGGTTGGGGCGCCGCGGACGGCCGGCGCCGGACTACCTCGGAACGCCGGAAAGAACTCACGCGTCTGTCACGCGGCGCCCGTCGCCGGGTAACGAGGGCGTAACGAGCGCCGCCCGGACCGGAGGGCGGGGCGGTTCGGGGACGGCATCGGGTGCGGGCGGGACCCGCCCGGCGCTCCCGCGCTCAGCGGCGGCTCGGGGCGCCGGTGGCGAACGGGTCGCGGAAGAGCGCGTCCTCGCGAAGGGCGTAGGCGAGCCGCGCGACCCGGGCGAGCGCCGAAGTGTCGCGCTCGGCTCGCCGCGGCCCGCCGGGCCGGCCGGGCCGGCCGGCGGACGGCTCGGGCGGCGAGCAGGGCGGGAATGACGGAACGGACGGAACCGACGGAACGGAGGGAAGCGAATGGGACATGCCTGACGATCGCCCCGCGACGTCACGCCCGGCCGATGCGGGCGTAACGGCTCGGCAACGCGGCGGTCAGGCCGGCGGGAACCAGCAGGTGACGGTGGTGCCCTGGCCGAGGGTGCTGTCGGCGGCGACCCGGCCGTGGTGGGCCTCGACCAGATGCTTCACGATGGCCAGCCCCAGCCCGGTGCCGCCCGCGGCGCGGGCGCGCGACGGGTCGGCGCGGTAGAAGCGCTCGAAGATGCGCGGCAGGTGTTCGCGCCCGATGCCGCTGCCGGTGTCGGCGACGCTCACCGCCGTGCCGCCGTCGGCCGGGCGCGCGCGGCAGACGATCCGCCCGCCGGACGGCGTGTGACGCAGCGCGTTGTCGAAGAGGTTGACGAGGATCTGACAGAACGCGTCCCGGTCCGCCACGAGCGTGGCGGCCTCGGGCGCCACCTCGAGCGCGAAGGCGACGTCGCGTTCCCGGGCCCGCTCGGCCAGGCCGCTCCACGCCTCCCGCGCCACGGCCTCGACGCTCGTCGGGGCGAGGTGCGGCTGCCAGCGACCCGATTCGATGCGCGAGAGGTCGAGCAGGTCGTCCACCAGGCGCTGCATGCGGCGCGCGTTGGCGAGGATGGTCTCGAGAAAGCGGGTGGTCGTCGCCGGGTCGGCGGCCGCGCCCCCGGCCGCCTCGCCGAGGAGCGTCTCGGCGTAGCCCGAGATCGAGGTGAGCGGCGTCTTGAGCTCGTGGGAGACGTTGGCGACGAAGTCGCGCCGCACCGCCTCGAGCCGCCGCAGCTCGGTGAGGTCGTGCAGGACGAGCACCGCGCCTCCGGCCGGCAGGGGGCGCGCGCTCACGCCGAAGGTGCGGCCGTCCTTGTCGAGCTGGCGGCCCTCGACCACCGCGCCCCCGAGGACGGCCTCCACCACCTCGCGCGCCTCGCGCGAGCGGAAGAGCTCGGCGAGCGCCGGCAGCGGCTGGTCCGGCGGGTAGCCGAGGAGCCGGCGGGCGGCGGGGTTGGCCGTGACGATGCGCCCTCGCCCGTCGGCCGCGATCACGCCCTCGACCATCGCGTCGACGAGCGCCGCCGACTCGGCCTGCTCGCGCCGGAGCTCGGCGAAGCGGTCGGCGAGCTGCTGGTGCATCTGCCGCAGCGCCTGCACCAGCGCGTCGATGTCGGCGATGCCCGAGTGGGGCAGGCGCGGCGGCGAGCCCGCGGCGATGGCGCGGGCGGCGCCGGCGAGCGCGGTGAGCGGCCCCGTGATCGCGCGCCCGGCGAGGAAGGCGGCGAGCGAGCCGATCGCCACCGCGACGAGCGCGGCGCCCAGCATCGCGCGGCGCACGCGCCGCATCAGCTCGTCCACCGGGTGCGGGCTCGCCGCGACCCGCACGACGAGCCCGGAGGCGCTCCGGATCGCCACGTAGCGCAGGTCGCGCCCCACGCTCTCGCTGAAGCGCACCGCCGTGCCGACCCGCCCCGCGAGCGCCTCCCGCACCTCGGGGCGGTCGTGGTGGTTCGGTACCCAGCGGAGCGAGTCCGCCGGGATGTCGCTGTCGGCGCGCACCCGCCCGCTCGGATCGACGAGCGTGATGCGGCTCGCGTTCTCGTGGGCGAGCCGGACGACCATCGCCTGCCACTCCAGGGAGTCGGGCGGGAGTGCCCGCCCGACCAGCCGCGCCTCGCGCACGAGGGTGCGCACGAGGTCGTGGTCGAGGTCCGTGCGCAGCGACCGCTCGGCCGTCGTCACCAGGACGGCGGCGGTGAGGATGAGCACGAGGATGGTGCCCAGGACCAGCCGCTTGACGAAGCTCACCGGCCGTGTGGGGTGGAGGTCGTGCCCTCGCCGCCGACGCCCGTACGGAAGCGGTAGCCGAAGCCGCGCACCGTCTCGATCAGGTCGCCGGCCTCGCCCAGCTTGGTGCGGAGCCGCTGGACGTGCATGTCCACGGTGCGCGTCTGGATGTCGGGCTGCGCCTCCCAGACGGTCTCGAGCAGCTGCGGCCGGCTCTGCACCCGGCCGCGCCGCTCGACGAGGGTGAGGAGCAGCTTGTACTCGGTCGCGGTGAGCGTGAGGTCGCGGCCGTTCACCGAGGCGCGGTGCGCGGCGCGATCGATCCGCACCGGACCCGCCGCGAGCACGCCGCCCGTCGCGATGGTCGGACCGGCCAGACGGCGCAGGATCGCCTGCACGCGCAGCGTGAGCTCCTGGGGTGAGAACGGCTTCGTGAGGTAATCGTCGGCGCCGAGACTGAGGCCGCGAATGCGGTCGGCCTCCTCCCGCCGCGCGGTGAGGAGGATGACGCCCACCTCCCGCGTCTCGTCGAGCCGGCGCAGCTCCGCCAGCACGTCCCAGCCCGAGACCCCGGGCAGCTGCAGGTCGAGCACCACCACGTCGGGCCGCTCCTCGCGCGCGGCGCGCAGCGCCTCGGCGCCGGTCCCGGCGGTCGAGACGCGATAGCCCGCCTTGGCGAGGTGATAGGCCACCAGCGCGGTGATGTCGGGCTCGTCGTCCACCACCAGGATGCGGTGCGTCATGGCGCCGGACGCTCCAGGCGGGCCAGGGAGCGGGGGCGGGCCGCCGCGGGCTGCACCCGGGTGCGCGTGTGGGAGCGGCTGCGCTCGGTGGCGCGGGTGCGCTCCTGCCGCATGGCGTCCTCGGCCGCCGCCGCCTCGAGGACGGCCGCGAGCAGTCGGCCCGCGGGGCCGCTGTCGGCGCGCAGCCGATAGAGGACGAACTGCGCCACCGGCGTGTCGCGCACCAGCCCGGCGCGCCGCAGCACCTGCAGGTGCCGCGACACCGTCGGCTGCGGCAGCTCGAGCACCGCCTGGAGGTCGGAGACGAAGAGCGGCGCGGCGGCGAGGCAGTTGAGGATGCGCAACCGCGTCGGCTCGGCGATGATCAGCAGCAGCTCGGCGGTGGACGGGGGGGCTCGCATATGGCGGGAAACGAATATGCGCGCCCGCGGAGCGGCGCAAGGGGCGGACGCGGCCGCCCGGGTCACGGCTCCGTAACGACTTACCGCTCCCGGGCCCTTCCTTTATTTTCCGGCCCATGCTTTCCGCCATCCTTCTGGCGTCGGCCCTCGTCGCGGCGGCGCCGTCCTCGCCCCGGGTGCCCGCGCCCGGGGCCGACACCGCGCACGTCGTCCTCGTCGCCACGACCGACGTCCACGGCCACGCCACCGCGTGGGACTACACGACCGGCGCCCCGTTTCCGGGGGGCCTGGTGCGGGCCGCGACGATCGTCGACTCGCTGCGCGCCGCCTACCCCGGCCAGGTGGTCGTCGTGGACGCGGGCGACCTGATCCAGGGCAATCCGTTCGCCACCTACTTCGCCCAGGTCGCCCCGCGCGATCCGAACCCGATCGTCGAGGCGATGAACCTCATCGGCTACGACGCGGCGACGCCGGGGAACCACGAGTTCAACTGGGGGCTCGACGTCTGGCGCCGCGCCGTCGCGGGCGCGCAGTTCAACTACGTGAGCGCCAACGTCTTCGCCGAGCCGGGCGACACGCTGATGTTCCGGCCGTTCACCGTGGTGCGCCGCGGCCCCGTGCGGGTCGGCATCGCGGGCTTCACGACGCCGGGCGTGATGGTCTGGGACCGCGAGAACGTGAAGGGCCGCGCGCGGGTGGGCCGGGTCGAGACCGGCGCCGCGCGCGTCGTGCGCGCGCTCGCGGGCCAGGCGGACCTCCGCATCGTGCTCATCCACAGCGGGATGAACGCGCCGGCGAGCTACGACACGACCGGCGTGGGCGCCGAGAACGTCGCGACCTCGCTCGCCACGCTCCCGGTGAAGCCCGACTTCGTCGTCGTCGGCCACTCGCACCGCGAGATGCGCGATTCGGTGGTGAACGGCGTGCACTTCGTCCAGCCGAAGAATTACGTGCAGAGCGTCACGGTGACGCACATCGATCTGGTGCGGCAGGGCAGGGCCTGGCGGCCGGTCCGCACGCGCACCGATCTCGTGCCGCTGAAGACCGTCCCGCCCGATCCACGCCTCGTGCGCGCGCTCGCCGGCGCCGACTCGGCGGTGCGCGCCTGGACCGCGCAGCCCCTCGCCGAGGCGACGGGGCCGATGCCCGCGGCCTTCGCGCGCGTCGGCTCGACGCCGCTCCTGACCTGGATCCACGCGGTGCAGCGCGCCCGCACCGGCGCGCAGCTCTCGGCCGCCTCGGCCTTCAACCTGCGCGCGGGCTTCCGGCCGGGTCCCATCCGCATGGCCGACGTCGCGGCGCTCTACCCCTACGAGAACACCCTGCGGGCGATCCGCGTGAGCGGCGCGCAGCTCAAGGCCTACCTCGAGCAGAGCGCGCGCTACTACACGACCGACGCCGCGGGGCGGGTCGTCGTCAACGACAGCATCCCCGGCTACAACTTCGACGAGATCGGCGGCGCGAGCTACGCGATGGACCTCACGCGCCCGATCGGCAGCCGGATCGTGGACCTCGCCGTCGCGGGCCGGCCGGTGCAGCCCGCGGACAGCTTCACCCTCGCCCTCAACAGCTACCGGCAGGGCGGGGGGGGCGGCTACGACATGATCAAGGGCGCGCCGGTGGTGTACGACCGCGCCGAGAACATCCGCGAGCTCCTCGTCGACGATCTGCGCGCCCGGAAGACGCTCGATCCCGCGCGCTTCGCGCCCGCGCCCGCCAGCTCGTGGCGCGTCGCGCCCGCGCCGACGGAGGCGCAGGTGCGCGCGCTCTTCGCCGAGGGGCCGCGCGAGACGCAGGGCGTGGGGGTGACGCCGGGCGTGCCCGCGCGGCGCGACTCGGTCGCGCTGCGGGTGCTCGCCACCTCCGATCTGCACGGCAACCTGCTGCCGCGCACCTACGACTGGTCCAGGGGCCAGCGGGTGGGCGGCGTCGCGGCGCTCAAGGGGCTGATGGACAGCCTGGTGGCGGAGTGTGGCTGCGCCACGCTGCGCCTCGACGCCGGCGACCAGATGCAGGGGACGCTCATCTCGAGCACGAGCCGCGGCCGCACGACGGTGGCCGCCTTCAACGCACTCGGCCTCGACGCCGCCGCGCTCGGCAACCACGACTTCGACTGGTCGGTGGACACGCTCCGCGCCCGCATGCGCGAGGCGAGCTACCCGTGGCTCGGCGCCAACGTGGTGGACTCCGCCACCGGCCGCCGGCCGGTCTGGGTGACGCCCTGGAAGCTGGTGACCGTCGGCGGGCTCAAGGTGGCGCTCGTCGGCTACGTGACGCCGGAGACGAACCGCATCGTCAAGCGCGCCGCGCTCGGCGCGGTGCGGGTGGACAGCGGCGTCGCCGCGATCCGCGGCGTGCTCGACACCGTGCGGGCGGCGCACCCCGACCTCACGATCGTCATCGCCCACGAGGGCGCGCGCTGCGACACCGCGGGGGCCTGCAAGGGCGCCATCCTCGGCCTCGCGCGCGAGCTGGCGCAGGAGCCGGGGCCGCGGCCGGTGGACCTCATCGTCGCGGGCCACGCGCACTGGCTCCTCGACATGCAGGTGGCCGGGATCCCCATCGTCGAGCCGCGCAACAACGGCATGGCGCTCGGCGTCATCGACTTCGTGCGCGGCCGCGCCGGGCTCGAGGCGCGGCCGCGGGTGCTCACCGTCTGGACCGACAGCGTGCGCGCCGATACCGCCCTCGCCGCGCAGGTCGAGCGCTGGCAGGCGCCGATCGACGCGATGACCCGGCGCGTGGTGGCGCGCGTCGCGCTGCCGCTGAACCGCGACGAGCCGCAGTACCCCCTCGGCAACCTGATCGCCGACGCGCGCCGCAACGTGCTGCGCGCCGACGCCGCGCTCGTCAACAACGGCGGCATCCGCGCCGACCTGCCGGCGGGGCCCGTCACCTACGGCCAGCTCTTCCAGGTCCAGCCGTTCGGGAACGAGCTCGTCACCGTGACCCTCACCGGCGCCGAGCTGAAGCGGATGCTCGAGCGCGTCCTCGCCGCCGGCGAGCCGGACGAGCACGTCGCGGGGATCGTGGTGCGCTGGGACTCGACCGCGCCGGCCGGCCAGCGCGTGCGGGGCGTGCGCTTCACCGACGGGCGCGTGCTCAAGGACAAGGCGCGCTACACCCTCGCCACCGACGACTATCTCGCCGGCGGCGGCAGCGGCTTCACCATGCTCGCGGGCCGGCCGACGAAGCGGTCGGGAATCGTCGACGTGGACGGCCTCATCACCTATCTGCGGCGCCTTCCCCAGCCGGTGCGCGCGCCCGAGGAGCCCCGTTTCGTGGCGGTGACCCGATGAGCGGCAATGCGATGAGCGGCATCCCCGTCTTCGTCAACGATCGGGCGGTGACCGTGCCCGCGGGCGCCGCCGCGCGCGCGGCGGTGCGTGCCTCGGATCCCGCGCTCGCCGAGCGCTTCGAGGCCGGCCTCGCGGAGGGCCGGGCGCAGCTGACGGACGGGCGCGGCATCGCGCTCGATCCCGCGGCGCCCCTCGCGGCGGGCGCGATCGTGCGCGTCGTGATCTCCGCGCGCCGCGGCGGCGCCGCGGGCGCCGCCGCCGCGACCCCGGAGGCGGAGGGCGCCGATGCCGAGGGGTGATGCCGCCGGCGCGGTGACCCGCGAGCTCATCCGACGGCTCCCCAAGGCGGAGCTGCACGTGCATCTCGACGGTTCGCTGCGGCCGGAGACGATGATCGATCTCGCGCGCGCGGGCGGCCACACGCTGCCCACGACGGATCCCGCGGCGCTTCGCCGCTACATGCTGGTGGACGACGCCCGGGACCTCGTCGACTATCTCGCCCGCTTCGACCTCACCATCGCGCTCCTCCAGACGCCCGAGGCGATCGAGCGGGTCGCCTACGAGATGTGCGAGGACGCCGCGGCCGACAACGTCCGCTACATCGAGATCCGCTACGCCCCGACGCTGAGCACCCGCGGCGGGCTCACCATGCCCGAGGTGCTCGAGGCCGAGCTGCGCGGGCTCGCGCGCGGCCAGCGCGACTTCGGCGTCACGGCGCGGGTCATCAACTGCTCGCTCCGCCACTGGGACCCCGCCGTCTCGCTCGAGGTCGCCCGCACCTCGGTCGCGTTCCGCGAGCGCGGCGTCGTGGCCTTCGACCTCGCGGGCCCCGAGGCGGGCCACCCGCCCGCGGTGCATCGCGAGGCGTTCGACGCGGCGGCGGCGGGCAATCTCCACGTCACGATCCACGCCGGCGAGGCGGCGGGCGCCGAGTCCGTCGCCGAGGCGGTGCACCGCTGCCACGCCGAGCGGATCGGGCACGGCACGCGGCTCTACGAGGACCCGGCGCTCCAGGCCTACGTGCGCGACCGGCGGATCTGCCTCGAGACCAACATCACGAGCAACGTCCAGACGCACGCCGTGCCGAGCGCCGCGGCGCATCCGGTGCGCGCGTACTTCGATGCCGGGCTCGCGGTGACGCTCTCGACCGACAGCTGGCTCATGAGCGGCGTCAGCCTGAGCGACGAGTACTGGCTCGCCCACACGGCGCTGGGCTTCGGGCGTGCCGAGATCGACGCGCTCATCCTGAACGGCTTCGGCGCGGCGTTCCTGCCGTGGCCCGAACGCCAGGCGCTCGTCGCCCGGGTGCGCGACGAGCTCGCCGCGCTCTGAAACTCGAACCTCCCCCTCTCCCTCCTCTCGTCGAGGCTCGCGGCATGTCATTGAACCGTCGGTGGTCCCGTCGGTGGTGGTCGTCGGGTGGCCGGAACCTGCTCTTCGCCCTCGCGCTCGGCCTCGTGGCCTTCGCCGCGACCTGGGCGCTCCCGATCGCGACCGGCCGGGCATCGCAGTCGCTCCTCGCCGCCCCGCTGCTCGCGCAGGAGCCGGCCCGCGGCGCGCCGGCCGACGGCCAGGCGGGCGCGCAGGTGCCGAGCCCCACGGCGACGCCGGCGAACCCGGACAGCGAGCTCCGGCACCCCGCGCCGCCGGCGCCACGCGCCGAGCAGGCGCCGGCGCCGACCGAGACGCCGGGCGGCACGACGGGCGGCACGCCGCTCCTCAGCCGGCTCGTCGGGCTCGTCGGCATCGTGGTGATCCTCGCCATCGGCTTCCTGATGTCGAGCAACCGGAAGGCCATCCGCTGGCGCACCGTCGCCTGGGGCCTCGGCCTCCAGGTCGCCTTCGCCATCTTCGTGCTGCGGGTGCCCGCGGGGCAGACGCTCTTCCGCGCCCTCGGCGCCTTCGTGACGAAGATCCTGAGCTACTCATACGCCGGCAGCCAGTTCGTCTTCGGCGACCTCGGCGCGCCCAACTCGAAGCTCGGTGTCGTCTTCGCCTTCCAGATCCTGCCGGCGATCATCTTCGTCTCCGCGCTCTTCGCGATCATGTACTACCTGGGCATCATGCAGGTGATTGTGCGCGCGATGGCCCGGGTGATGAGCCGCCTCCTCGGCGCGAGCGGCGCCGAGAGCCTGAACGTCGCGGCCTCCATCTTCATGGGGCAGACCGAGGCGCCGCTCACCATCCGCCCCTTCCTGCCGCGGATGACGCGCTCGGAGCTCATGACCGTCATGACCTCGGGCATGGCCCACGTCTCCGGCTCGATCATGGCGGCCTACATCGCCTTCGGCATCGAGGCGCGCCACCTGCTCACCGCCGTCATCATGACGGCGCCGGGCACGATCATGATGGCCAAGCTCTTCGAGCCCGAGACGGCGACGCCCGAGACCTACGGCAACGTCAAGCTCGACATCCCCGAGACCGACGTGAACGTGGTGGACGCCGCCGCGCGCGGCACCGGCGAGGGGCTCAACCTGATGCTCAACGTGATCGCGATGCTCATCAGCTTCATCGCGATCATCGCGCTCGTGAACGGCTTCTTCGGGATGATGCACGGCTGGCTGCCCTGGTTCCCGGGCGACTTCCAGACCGTGCTGGGCTGGGTCTGCCGGCCGATCGCCTGGGTGATGGGCGTGCCCTGGAAGGACAGCGAGGTCGTGGGCTCGCTGCTGGGGACCCGCGCGGTGCTCAACGAGTTCATCGCCTTCTCGCAGCTCGGCCCCCTCAAGCCGACGCTCGACCCGCGCTCGTTCACGATCGCGTCCTTCGCGCTCGCCGGCTTCGCCAACTTCAGCTCGGTCGGCATCCAGATCGGCGGCATCGGCGCCCTCGCCCCCGAGCGCAAGGGCGACCTCGCGCGCCTCGGCTTCCGCGCGATGCTCGCCGGCACGCTCGCCAACTTCCTCTCGGCGACGATCGCCGGGATCCTGCTCTGAGCGGAGCGGGAGAGAGACGACGGAGACGACGGAGACCACGATGAGCGACGACGTGACGGGGAACGCGGAGTACGAGGCGGCGATCGCGCGCGCGGCCGAGGCGGTGCGCGCGCGCATCGGGGCGCGGCGGCCCAGTGTGGCCGTCGTGCTCGGCAGCGGGCTCGGCTTCCTCGCCGACCAGGTCGAGGACGCGGTGCGGATCCCCTACGGCGAGATCCCGGGTTTCCACGTGCCCACGGTGCTGGGCCACGGTGGCGAGCTCGTCGTCGGCCGGCTTGCCGGGAAGGAGATCATCGCGCAGAGCGGCCGCTTCCATGCCTACGAGGGCCACGACGCGCGCACCACGACGCTCCCGGTGCGCGTCTTCGGCGCCCTGGGCGTCACGACGCTCCTGCTCACCAACGCCGCGGGCGGCATACGGCGCACCTTTCGCGCCGGCGGCCTGATGCTGATTTCGGACCACATCAATCTCACCGGCCGCAACCCGCTCGTCGGCTCCGTGCTCGCGGGCGAGGAGCGCTTTCCCGACATGTCGGATCCCTACGACAGGGGGCTGCGCGCGCTCGCGCGCGAGGTGGCGGCCGAGCGGGGCGTGGTGCTCGAGGAGGGGGTGTACGTCGGCCTGCTCGGGCCGAGCTACGAGACGCCGGCCGAGGTGCGGATGCTCGAGCGCCTCGGCGCCGACGCGGTGGGCATGAGCACCGTGCTCGAGGTGGTCGCCGCCCGCGCCCGCGGGATGCGCTGCCTGGGCGTCTCTACGATCACCAACCTCGCCTGCGGCATCTCGCCCACCCCGCTCTCGCACGCCGAAGTGATGGAGGCCGCCGCGCGCGTGCGGGAGCCGCTCGGGGCGTTGATCGCGGGAGTGGTTGGTAGGTGCTAGGGGCTAGGGGCTAGGGGCTAGAGGCTAGGGGCTAGGGGCTAGGGCGTGGTCGAAAGGGCTTGGAGCACGGAATCGAGCATCGGCACGGAGCCCCCTAGCCCCTAGTCCCTAGTCCCTAGGTGGTACGAAGTGATTCAGCGGCCCGTGCCCCGACCCGAGCCCCGGCGCTTCCGCGAGGGCGCGGTGCACGAAATCGAGCGCATCCTCGGTCGCGCGCTCGAGGTCGCGGCCGAGGGCGAGGCCGGCGGTGAGGGCGGCGGAGAGGGTGCAGCCGGTGCCGTGGCCCGCACGGGTGGCGAGGCGCGGGTGGGTGAAGCGGCGCGCGCCCGCGGGCGTGACGAGCACGTCCACCGCGTCCCCCGCGGGGAGGTGGCCGCCCTTGACCAGCGCGGCCTTCGCGCCGAGCGCGAGCAGGCGACGGCCCGCGTCCTCCATCGCGTCGGGGTCGCGCACCGGGCGGCCGACGAGGAT
>DASTSO010000072.1:0-3563 GCA_035760645.1 Gemmatimonadales bacterium | reverse complement strand
ACGTCGACGTCCCATGCGCGGGTCGGGGCGTCGTCGCGGGTCGGCCCCTGAAGGGGCCACTCGGCCTGCGAGCCCTCAAGGGCTCTCCGAGGCAGCCGCGCTCCACGCGCACCCGAAGCGCCACACTCGCAGCGCGATCCTTGCGCCACCGAAGGGCCCTTCAGGGGCCTCAGGCCGAGTGGCCCCTTCAGGGGCCGACTCATACGCAGGGGCCGACTCATACGCAGGGGCCGACGCGCGCCCCGCCTACACCCCGACCCCCGCCGTCTCCCGCTCGTCCGCCGCGATCTCCCCCTCCACCACCTCGCTCTCCCGGAACATCCGGAGCATCAGCCGCCACAGCAGCAGCCCGCTCCCCACCGCCATCACGGTGAAGAGCGTCGCCGGCCCCACCCGGCCGTAGAGCCAGCTCCCGGAGGCGAAGAGCGCCGAGTAGACGAACGTGCACCCGGCGGTCCACGCGAGGAGCTGCTGCGAGAGGCTGTCGGGCGAGGGCGGGAGCGCCGCGGCGGCGCGCACGTCGCGCCAGCCGGGACCGGCCGGGCGCACGAGCCGGTAGAAGCGCACCAGCGTCTCGCGGTCGGTGGGCGCCGTGAGGACGGTCGTCGTCACCCACACCACGGTCGTCACCGCCACGGTGATCAGCAGCGAGACGTGCCCCGGCACCGCGTGGCCCAGCTTCCCGGCGACGAAGAAGGCGATCGCGACGAGGAAGCTCGACGCCATCGCGCTGATCTCGCTCCAGGCGTTGATCCGCCACCAGAACCACCGCAGCAGGTAGATCAGCCCGGTGCCCGCGCCCACCGACATCAGCAGCTCGAAGCTCGTCCGCGCCGAGTCGAGGGCGAAGGTGAGAAGCGCCGCGCAGAGCATGAGGAGCGCCGTGACGACGCGCCCCACCATGACGTAGTGCCGCTCGTCGGCGCCCGGCTTGAGGAAGCGGCGGTAGAAGTCGTGCACCAGGTAGCTGGTGCCCCAGTTGAGGTGGGTCGAGATCGTCGAGACGTACGCCGCGAGGAGCCCCGCGATCATGAGGCCGAGGAAGCCCGCCGGCAGGAAGCGCAGCATCGCCGGGTACGCCATGTCGTGGCCGATGAGGCGCGGGTCCACGTAGGGCAGCGCGCGCGAGATGTCGCCGAGCGTGGGGTAGACGAGCGTCGAGGCGAGCGCCACGACGATCCACGGCCACGACCGCAGCGCGTAGTGCGCCACGTTGAACAGCAGCGTGCCGCCCAGCGCGTCGCGCTCGCTCTTCGCCGCGAGCATGCGCTGCGCGATGTAGCTCCCGCCGCCCGGCTCCGAGCCCGGGTACCAGACCGACCACCACTGGATGGTGAGCGGGATGACCAGCACGGCGAGCGCCGTCGGCCAGTCGGCGAAATCGGGGAGGAAGCGGAGCGTCGCCGGGTCCACCCGCGTCATCAGCCCCGCGAGTCCGCCCACCTCGGGCTGCTTCAGCGCGAAGTACGCCGCGGCGAACGAGCCCGTCATCGCGATGCCGAACTGGATGAAGTCGGTCACCAGCACGCCCCAGAGCCCCGAGGTGGCGGCGAAGGCGACGTTCATGACGGCGCAGATGACGAGCGTCTTCCCCATCGGCCAGCCGAGGAGGACGTTGGCGATCTTGGCCGCGGCGAGGTTCACCGTGGCCATGATGATGCAGTTGAAGAAGAGCCCGAGATAGAGCGCGCGGAAGCCGCGCACGAGCGACGCCGGCTTCCCGGCGTATCTCAGCTCGTAGAACTCGAGGTCGGTGAGCACCCCCGAGCGGCGCCAGAGCCGGGCGTAGAAGAACACCGTGGCCATGCCGGTCAGGAGGAACGACCACCACGCCCAGTTGTTCGCCACGCCGTGCTCGCGCACGAGGTTGGTGACGAGGTTCGGCGTGTCGGTGCTGAAGGTGGTGGCGACCATCGAGACGCCGATCAGCCACCACGGCGCCGCCCGGCCCGAGGTGAAGAACTCCGCCGTGCTCGACCCCGCCCGGCGGGCCAGGAGCAGGGCGGGGAGGAAGGACACGACGATCGAGGCGACGACGATCGCCCAGTCGAGCAGGGTCAGGCGCATGCGGGCTCCGGCAACGGTCGGGCTGTGGTCCGGCTACGGGAATGCCACGGTGGGGGATGGAACAATTTACATCGCCGTCCGCCCCGCGTATGCTCCCCCCATGCCGACCCTCGTCGCCCTCGCCGCCGGGATGGGGAGCCGCTTCGGCGGCCCCAAGCAGCTCGAGCCCCTGGGGCCCTC
The DNA here is from genome assembly GCA_035760645.1 of Gemmatimonadales bacterium. Lineage (GTDB taxonomy): Bacteria > Gemmatimonadota > Gemmatimonadetes > Gemmatimonadales > GWC2-71-9 > DASSTY01. The sequence continues at coordinate 1,316 of DASTSO010000072.1, read as the reverse complement.
GGGCGAGACCTTCCTCGATTTCGCCTTTTACGACGCGCTCAACGCCGGCTTCACCCAGGCCGTGCTCGTCGTCCGCCCCGAGATGCACGAGGCGTTCACGAAGGGGCTCGTCGCCCGCTGGCGCGACCGGATGCCGGTGGCGTTCGTGGACCAGACGATCGAGACCGCCAAGGGCCCCGTGGCGCGGACGAAGCCCTGGGGCACCGGGCAGGCGGTGCTCGCCGCCGCCGGCGAGGTCCACGCGCCCTTCGGCGTGATGAACGCCGACGACTTCTACGGCGCCGCGGCCTACCGCACGCTGCACGGCTTCCTCCACACCCGCGATCCCGCCTCCACCATCTACGCGGTGCTCGGCTTCCCGCTCGGCGCCACCCTCGCCGAGCAGGGCGGGGTGAACCGCGCGGTGCTCCGGGTCGATCCCGAGGGGTGGCTCGAGCACGCCGAGGAGGTGAAGGACATCGTCCCCGGCCGCTTCCCGCCCGACACGCCGGTGTCGATGAACATGTGGGGCTTCACCCCCGCGGTCTTCCCGCAGCTCGCCGCCGGGTTCCACGACTTCCTCGCCGGCTCGGCCGCCGACCCCGCGGCGGAGTATCTCCTCCCCACCGTGGTCGAGCGGCTCATCGCCGAGCGGCGCGCCCGGGTGCGCGTCCTCCCCGCGACGGGCCCCTGGGCCGGGCTCACCCACCCCGAGGACCGCCCCCGCGTCGTCGCCTTCCTGCGCGACCTCGTCGAGCGCGGCGTCTACCCGAGCCCCGTCTGGAAGTGAGCGGCGCGCTCGCGGCGATCGCGGGCAACTTTCGAACGGAAGCGGTCGTCGCCGCCGCCCCCGTGCCGGGCGGGCACATCCATCGCTCGTGGCGGGTGGAGACGCCGGCCGGCGCCTTTCTCCTGCAGCGCCTCAACCGCCGCGTCTTCCCGCGTCCCGAGCTCGTGATGGAGAACGTCGCCCGCGTCACCGGGCATCTGGGCGGGCCGCTGCGGCTGGTACCGACCCTCGCGGGCGAAGCCGCGCACGTGGACGCCGCGGGCGAGTGGTGGCGCCTCTACGAGTTCATCGAGGGAGCCGTCACGCGCGACACGGTGACGAGCGCCGCCGACGCCTACGCCGCGGCCCGCGCCTTCGGCGAGTTCCAGCGCCGGCTGGGCGGCTACGCCGGCCCGCGGCTCCACGCGACGATTCCCGGCTTCCACGACACCCCGCGCCGCCTCGCCGCCTTCGAGGCCGCGGTGCGCGCCGACCGCGCGGGCCGCGCCGCCGGCTGCCGCGCCGAGATCGAGGCGCTCCTCGCCCGGCGCGCCCTCGCCCCCGTGCT
>DASTSO010000071.1:0-1087 GCA_035760645.1 Gemmatimonadales bacterium | reverse complement strand
GTGACTGGCCCGGCGCGCCGGGCCGGGGCATACTCCATACACCCTCTCCCCCGACCTCTTTTCCCAGGAGACCGCATGGGCAAGCGTGAGGACGCCCGGATCGCCGCGCTCGCGAAGAAGAACGCCGAGCGGGTCGTGCCGCCGAAGCCGGAGAAGGCGGTGCAGTACGACGACACGCTGCGCGCGCGCAAGGGCGAGGAGGACGCCGACACGAAGCGCCTCTTCAAGGACATGAAGAAGCGCGAGTTCTGAGCGCGGCGGCCCGATGGAGCATCGCCGCATCGGCGACCGCTGGCTCGCGGGCGAGGCGCTCGCGGGCATCGCCTTCGCCCGCCACGACTCGGTGCGCATCGCGAGCGGCGCCTTCGAGGGCCGGGTCGGGAGCATCACGCTCCTCCTGACGCCGCCGCCCGACCCGCTCTATCTCGTCGAGCTGCGCGGCGAGCCCGGCGGCGACGTGCGCGTCCGCCAGTCCGCGCTGCAGCGCGTCCTCTGAGCTCGTTCCCACCCTCGCGAACAGAGAACGGAGAGCCGTCCGTGACCGCTCCGATCATCGCCGCCGCCGCCGTCCACGGGGAGCACGACGCCGTCGAGGCGTTCCGCCGCGCCGGCGCCACGAGCCCCGCCACCGCCCGCCCGCTCGGTGCCCTCGGCCTCGACGACGACTCGCACGCGCTCGCCCGCCTGCGCCGGCGCGCCGTGATCCGCCCCTCCGGGCCCGGCACGTGGTACCTCGACGAGCCGAGCTGGGAGGCGATCCACCGCCGGCGCTCGCGCATCGGACAGGCGGTGGCCATCCTGCTCGCCGCCATCATGCTCATCGGAGGTGTCGTGTTGATCAGCCACGCGGGAATCCGGCCGCGATGACCGTTCCGCCGTCCGTCCCGCCGTCCGTCCCGCCCGCCGCGCCGCCGCCGGAGCGTCCGCGCGCCTGGTATCGCAACCCGCTCGTCTGGATCGTGTTGATCGTGGCGGTGCCGATCCTCATCGCCCTCGTGCTCGCGCCGATCATCCGGCCGCGCCTCACGCGCGCGGTGCGCGACGAGTGCCGCCAGCAGTACGCCCAGGCGCGCACCGCCGCCGACTC
>DASTSO010000070.1:0-17146 GCA_035760645.1 Gemmatimonadales bacterium | reverse complement strand
GGGAGCCCGAGGGCGAAGTGCGCGTCGTGGTAGAGGTTCGCGCCGGTCGAGATGATCCAGTCGACGAAGCCCGCCTCCATGAGCGGAATCAGGCTGCTCATGCCGAGGCCCGCCGGCGTCATCGCGCCGGTGAGCGACATCCCGACGGTGACGTCGGGCTCGAGCATGCGCTGCGTGAACAGCAGGCAGCCCTCGCGCAGCCGGCCGGCGTTGTAGGCCAGGAAGGCGTTGTCGATCAGGTCGGCCGCCGACTCCCGGCCGGTGATCGGCTCGGGCTCGATGCGGCGGCCCCGGAGGAACTGGGAGCTCGGACGGTTCACTGCTGCGGCCTCGGCTCGACGGGTTCGTGGACGGTGGTGAGCGGCTTGGTCTCGCGCGCCTCGACGATGATGCGCATCGCCTCCTCGGGGTCGTCGGTCACCCGGAAGAGGTCGATGTCGCTCGGGTTGATCTTGCGCTCGCGCGCGACGGTGTCGCGCAGCCAGTCCACCAGGCCGCCCCAGTAGCTCTTCCCGAAGAGGATCACCGGGAAGTGCTTGATCTTGCCCGTCTGGATCAGCGTGAGCGACTCGAAGAGCTCGTCGAGGGTGCCGTAGCCGCCCGGGAAGACGATGAACGCCGTCGAGTACTTCACGAACATCGTCTTGCGGACGAAGAAGAACTTGAAGTCGAGCGAGCGCGTGAGGTACGGGTTCGAGCCCTGCTCGAAGGGCAGCTCGATGTTGCAGCCGATCGACTCGCCGCCCGCGGCGGCGGCGCCGCGGTTGCCCGCCTCCATGATGCCGGGCCCGCCGCCGGTGATGATGGGGATGCCGTGCGCGGCGAGCAGGCGGGCGGTCTCGACGCACGCCTGGTACATCGGGTCGTCGGGCTGGGTGCGCGCCGAGCCGAAGATGGCCACCCCGTCGTGGATGTCGGCCAGGTGGTCGAAGCCCCAGACGAACTCCCCCATGATGCGCAGCACGCGCCAGGAGTCCGACTTCTGGAACGGCGCGGTCTGCTGCTGCGGCGGCGGGCTCTCGAGGAGCTGCTCGTCCTCGGTCGGCGCCTTGTAGCTCTTCGACTGGCGCGGCGCGCCCTTGCGCCGCTCGGCGGCCGGGACGTTGGCCGCGGGGCCGGGCGGATCGAGATCCGCGTTGGCGGGCGTATAGAACTCGTCAACCACGGATGAGGAACTCCACGAGCGCGCGGTGGTCGTCGACGGTGTTGTAGAAGTAGGGCGAGACGCGCACGTGCCCCGGGCGCGCGTCCACCACGAAGTGCGCCTCGGCGAGCCGGGCGACGTCGCGGTGCGGATCGGCGGAGGGGAGCATGACGATCGCCGTGCGCTCGGCGGGCGTCGGCGCCACCTTCGGCTTGAGCCCCGCCTCCGTCGCGCGCGCGATGAGGTCCTCGGCCAGCGCCTGGGTCTGGCGGCGGATCTCCTCGAAGCCGATCGCCTGGAGCACGTCGAGCCCGCCGAGCTGCGCGTACACCGGCATGAGCGGCGGCGTGCCCGCCTCGAAGCGCCGCGCGTCCTCGGCGAACTCGAGCCGGCGGTTGTCGAAGCGGAACTGCTCCCGCTGCGAGAACCAGCCGGTGACCTCGGGGACGAGCGCCCCGTGCAGGTGGGGGGCGACGTACAGGAAGGCGACGCCGGTGCCGCCCAGGAGCCACTTGAGCCCGCCCGAGCAGTAGAAGTCGACGCCCAGCGCCTGGACGTCCACCGGGAGCTGGCCGGCGGCCTGGTAGCCGTCCACCAAGCAGAGCGCGCCCCGGCGGTGCGCGAGCTCGGCGATCGCCCGCACGTCCTGGATCGCGCCCGAGTTGTAGAAGACGTGGCTCGTGGCGACGAGCGCGGTGCGGTCGTCGATCGCCCGCTCGTAGAGCTCGAGCGGGACGGTGGTGGCGTCCGGGCTCTCGAGCACCTCGACCTCGACCCCGTGCGGCAGCTTGGCGAGCCACTGATAGCTGATCGTCGGGAAGTCGAGGCTGGTGACGACCACCTTGGGCCGCCGGGCGTAGTCGAGGGCGGAGCCCACGACCGCGAGCGCGCCCGAGATGTTCGGGTGCAGCGCGATCGCGCCGGGCGCGGCCCCCACCACCTGGCCGTAGCGCGTGCGCAGCTCGGCGAGCGCGGCCCACCAGACGTCGTACCAGGCCGACGCCCCCCGGTGCTCCCAGAGATCCAGATACTCGTTCACCCGCTCGCGGCCGCGGCGGGAGAGGGCGCCCAGCGAGCAGCTGTTGAGATAGATGCTGTGCCGGAAGATCGGGAACTCGTCCCGCCAGCGGGCGGCGAGCGGCGCGAGGGCCGGTGCGGGGGCGGTCGTCATAACCGCAGAATATATCCCGGTCGGTTCCGCCATGGAGTCGCAGGCGGCGGCGGTGGCAGGCGGCGGCGGCGGCAGGCGGCGGCGGCAAGCGGCGCCGAACGGTCCGTTGCATCTCCGAAGGACCAGTGCATCCATGTACACCTTCGACCCCGCCTACCGCGCCGCCGAGCGCCCGGAGATCGTGCCGACCTCGCCTCCCGGGCCGACGCCGGCCCACGGGTCACCTGCGGCGCTGAGCCCGGCCCCGGCCCCGGCCGCGCCCCACTCGAGGGCGGCAGCCGACGGCGTGCCGCGCGCCTCGGGCGCCCTGGCCCGCGGGCTCCTCGCGATGGCGCTGCTGGTCGCGCTCGCGCCGATGCTCGCCGCGGCCTTCGACATCCTTCCGGGATACCGCGTTCCCCGTCTCCTGCTCGCCGGCTACGCGAGCTTCCTCTCGCTGCTGGCGATCGGCTACACGTTCTACGTCCGCCACAACATCGCGCGCTTCCTGCTCGACCTCCACGCCGACCTCGGCGTCTGGGCCGCCGGCATGGATGGCGACACCCGCTTCGCGAGTCTGCGCCGGCGCGCGCGCACGGCCCTCGTGGCGCTGCTGCCGGCGGCCCTGCTCGCCCTGTCGGGGCTCTCGCTCGTCCGCTACCTCTCGCTCCTCGACGAATCCCTCACCGCGGCGGTGGCGACGCACCTGGATGCCCTGGCGCATGCCCGCACCGCGGCCGACTCGCTCGCGCCGGGCGGGATCCCCGACAGCGCCGGCACCGCCTGGCGGGCGTTCGGCACGCCGCGGCGCTTCGTCCTCGCGGCGAGCGGGGTGGACGCCATCCCCTACTTTCCCCGGCTCTGCCTCTGGTACCTGGGCATCTTTCTCCCCGCGGCCACCGCCGCGGCCTTCATGGCGATCCGCGAGCAGATGCAGATCGTCCTGGAGCTCAGCGAGCTGGACATGATCATCGGCGCGCCGCCGGGCGAGGACCCCGAGTAGCGCGGGTCGCGCCCTCGGGGAGGTAGCCCATCCGGCCGCCCGGCGCGATCACCCGCTCCCACGCCACGTCCACGGTGAGCCGCTGCCCGCGGCGCGCATCGGTCCCCCTTCCCTCCGATTACCTTATACGCATGACGCACGAACGGTCCACCGAAGCCGCCGCCGCGGCCGCGCCCGGCTCGTGGGGAGCGCTCGCGCTGCGGCTCACCACGCGGGCGGCGGTGAATCCGCGCCTCGCGCTCGACCTCCTGAAGACGGGCTGGGCGTTCCGCCGGCGGCGCTGGTGGGCGCAGGCGCCCTTCCTCCCGCTGCCGGACCGCACCTACCTGCGCTGGCGGATGTACACCGCCTACGCCGACGAGGACGCGGTGCCGCCGGTGGACGACGTGGTGCGCTTCGCGCGGTGGCGGCGGGAGACGATGCGGTTGTAAGCGGGACGGCGGGAGGGCGGGACGGCGGGAGGGCGGGACGGCGGGAGATCGATTCCAGAGGTGACGGCGTGACGAGTGGTCGGACGGAAATGGATCGCGACGCGGTGCGGCATGCGGGGGACCCGCGGCCGCACGTGGTGATCATCGGCGGCGGGTTCGCGGGGATCTACGCGGCGCGGGCGCTCGCGCAGGCGCCGGTGCGGATCACGCTGGTGGACCGGCGCAATCATCACCTCTTCCAGCCGATGCTCTATCAGGTGGCCACCGCGGCGCTCAGCCCGGGGGACATCGCGAGCCCGATCCGCGGGCTGCTGCGCAAGCAGAGCAACGCCGAGGTGGTGCTGGCCGAGGTGACGGCGATCCGGCCCGACGCGCGCGAGGTGGTGACGAGCGACGGGAGCGTGCTCCACTACGACTACCTCGTCTGCGCGCCGGGGGCGCGGCACAGCTACTTCGGGCACGACGAGTGGGAGCCGCTCGCGCCGGGGCTCAAGAGCGTCGAGGACGCGACCGAGATCCGCCGCCGCATCCTCCTCGCCTTCGAGCGCGCCGAGCGCGCGGTGGATCCGGTCGAGCGCGCCGCGCTCCTCACCTTCGTCATCGTGGGCGCGGGACCCACGGGCGTCGAGCTCGCCGGCACCCTCGCCGAGATCCGGAAGTACGCCCTCAACGAGGACTTTCGGCACATCGACCCGACCGAGGCGCGGGTGCTGCTGCTGGAGGGCGGACCGCGCGTCCTCGCCGCCTACCCGCCCGACCTCCAGGCCAAGGCGCTGGCGACGCTCGAGCACCTCGGGGTCGAGGTGCGGCTCGACACCCTGGTGACCGACGTGGAGAAGAACTACGTCGTCGCGGGCGGGACGACGATCCCGACGCAGACGGTCATCTGGGCGGCCGGCAACGTCGCGAGCCCGATCCTCAAGTCGCTGGGCGCGCCGCTCGACCGCGCGGGCCGGGTGATCGTCGCGCCCGACTGCACCGTGCCGGGCCGTCCCGAGATCTTCGTCCTTGGCGACGCGGCGCTCTATCGGGAGCGGGACCCGAAGACGGGGCAGGAGACGCCGCTGCCGGGCGTGGCGCCGGTGGCGATCCAGATGGGGCGCTACGCGGGGCGGATCATCCGCGAGGAGGTGAAGGGCCTCTCCCGCCGCCCCCTGGGCGAGCACACCGGCGAGCTCGCGGCGCGCATCCCGTTCCACATGTCGCCCGAGAGCCGCTCGCCGTTCCGCTACTGGAACAAGGGGCAGCTCGCCGTGATCGGCCGCGGGCAGGCGGTGGCCGACATCTGGCGCTTCCACTTCGCGGGGCTGCTGGCGTGGCTGGTGTGGGTGTTCGTCCACATCTTCTTCCTCATCGGCTTCCGCAACCGCGCGATCGTGCTCTTCGAGTGGGCCTACAGCTACTTCACCTACAAGCGCGGCGCGTGGCTCATCACCGGCGAGACCGGCGAGTACCGCGCGCTGCAGGCCGCACCGGCGGTGCCGGCGCCGCGCGTCGCTACCGACGTGCTGGGTGGCGCACCGCGCGCGTCGTGAGTCTTCCCGTGCCGCTGCAGGACGCCGCTCCGCCCGCGCTCCCGGCCGACGCCGTGAAGGCGGAGGCGCGGGCGCTGGGCTTCCTCGCCTGCGGGATCACCGACCCGCGGCCGAGCGCGCGCGCGGCGGAGTTCGACGCGTGGCTCGCGCGGGGCTACGCGGGCACGATGCGCTACCTGCATCGCCAGGCGAAGCGGCGGAAGGACCCGCGGCTCATCGCGCCCGAGGCGCGCTCGGTCGTCGTCGTCCTCGACAACTACTATCACGCCGACACCGAGGCCGACCGCCAGGCACCGCGCGTCGCGAAGTACGCGCGCGGCGCGGACTACCACCACGTCACCACCGCGCGGCTCGCGCGACTCGCCGAGTTCCTGCGCGCCCACGGCGCCGGGCTCGCGCGCGTCTACGCGGACGCGGGGCCGGTGCCCGAGCGGGAGCTCGCGCAGCGCGCGGGGCTCGGCTGGACGGGGAAGAACACGCTCCTCATCCGCCCCGGCGTCGGCAGCTTCTTCTTCATCGGCAGCATCTTCACCGACCTCGCGCTCCCCCCGGACCCGCCGTTCGAGATGGACCGCTGCGGGAGCTGCACGCGCTGCCTCGACGCCTGTCCCACGCAGGCGTTCGTCGCGCCGCGGGTGCTCGACGCGACGCGCTGCATCTCCTATCTCACGATCGAGCAGAAGGGACCGATCCCCGACGACCTCGCGCCGCAGCTCGACGGCTGGGCCTTCGGCTGCGACGCGTGCCAGGACGTCTGCCCCTGGAACCAGCGCTTCGCGACGGAGTCCACGGTGCCGGAGTTCGCGCCGCGCGGGCACCTCGCGGGCGTCGATGCCGCGGCGCTCGACGCGATGGACGACGCGGAGTTCGCGCGCCGCTGGGCCGACACGCCGCTCGAGCGACCGGGGCTCGCGGGGCTCCGGCGCAACCTCCGCGCGGCACTCGGCGCCCCCCGGGACCCGGCCGCTTCCGGCGAAGGTCACGGCTGAGGGACGCCCGCGCGGCCCGACCGTTAGGTCGTTTCCGCGATCGGCATTACCTTGGATCGCGGGTGCCGCCGGGCCTCGGAGACACCCGCACCTCCACGCCTTTCCCTGCGGAGCCGTCCCATGCCCAAGTTCCTGATCGAGCGGGAGCTGCCGGGCGCCGGCCAGCTGTCGACCGACGACCTCAAGGCCATCTCCCAGAAGTCCTGCAGCGTGCTCCAGCGGCTCGGGCCGCAGATCCAGTGGCTCGAGAGCTACGTCACCGGCGACAAGATCTACTGCATCTATCTCGCGCCCGACGAGGAGATCATCCGCCGGCACGCCGCCGAGGGCGGCTTCCCCGCCGACCGGATCTCCCGGATCCACACGATGATCGACCCGAGCACCGCGGAGGAGCCGACGTTTGCCGCCCCCTGAGCCGCGGCGCGGCCCCCCCGCACCCCAGGACGAGAACGGCGGCCCCGCGGGGCCGCCGTCGTCGTTCGTGCCGCCGGCTCGGTCGAGCCGGCGCTCAGCCGCGGCTCACCAGCCGAGGCTGAGGGAGAAGAAATTCGTCGGCCCGAGGATGCCCATGTACTTGTAGGCGTAGTCGACGCCGAGGTTGAAGTTGCCCGTGGCGTAGTTGAGCCCGCCGCCGAACGCGAGGCCCTGCAGGTTCTCCTCGTCGCTCAGCGCCGTCTGCGAGGGATTGCTGAGCGTGATGTTGTTGGCCGGCGCAAAGCTGTAGCTGCCCCGGAGCGCGAAGCCGAAGCCCGAGCCGCCGAGGTGACTGGCCGCGTACTCGGCCGCGCCGGTGAAGCCGGCCTTGTTGCTCGTGGCCTGGTTGAACTCGCCGAGGATGCTCAGCCGGCTGTTCTCCCGCGGCAGGAGGTCGTAGGCCAGGGCGATGCGGAACATCGTCGGCAGCGGGAAGTCCTTGGTCTGGAACTCCGCCGGCTGCGGCGTGTTCGGCACCGGCGGCTCGCCCGGGAGCGGGACGCGGGGGATGTCCCCCTGGATGCCGGTGCCCGAGTAGCTCACGTTCGTCCCCAGGTTCTGCAGGGTGAAGCTGAAGCGGATCGGGTGGTTGTTCAGCGCCGCGTGGAAGCTGGTGCCGAAGTCCACGGCGAACGCCTTCCCGTCCACGTCCCCGAGCTGGTCGAAGATGAACTTGGCGGTGAGCCCCGCGCTGAAGCGGTCGGAGAAGTTCTGGGCGAAGCTCGCCCCGGCGAACGTCTCGTTGACCGAATAGCGCGCGCCGGTCCCCTCGGGCTGGTCGGCGGTGTAGACCGGCTGGTCCTTGAAGCCGAAGGTGCCGAGCTGCACGCCGAAGGCGCGCTGCCCGCTCGAGAACGGCAGCACCAGGCCGCCCCAGCTGTAGCGCGTGTCGGCGACGTAGTCGTACGTCGACAGCATCACGCCGGGCCGGGAGACGAGCGCCGCCGCGCCCGGGTTGTAGTACAGGGCGCTCGCGTCGTTGGCGAGGGCGGCGAAGGCGCCACCCAGCGCCGTGCCGCGGGCGCCGGCGCCGAGCAGCAGGAACTCGGCCGACGTCGTGCCGTAGCCGGTGTTGTCGTTGCCCGCGCCGGTGCTGCCGCCGGTCAGCCCGCCGCCCCCGGTGCCCTGGGCTTCGGCCCGCGTGCCGAGTGCGGCGAGGAGGACCAGCGCCATGCCGCCGCGGATCATCGTGGAGTACCTCATGCGACCCTCCTCGCTACTGGGCGAAGTTGACGACGGTGAACCGGCCGACTCGCCGCGCGTCACCCGACTCGATGTGATAGAAGTAGACGCCGCTGGCGACGACCTGGTTGTTGCGGTTGCGCAGGTCCCAGTTCTCCTCGCTGCCGACGCCCGAGGTGCCGCCGTTGTGCTCGATCACCCGCACCAGCACGCCGCTCGACGAGTAGATGCGGATGATCGCCTGGGCGGGCAGGTTGACGAACTTGAGGACCTTGAACTCGGTCGCCTGCTCGAAGGCGTTGGTCACGTAGTACGGATCCGGGACCGTGTGGACGAGGGTGAGGTCGGTCCGGGTCGTCGCCACGAGCTGGTTGGTCGCCGTGACGGCGGCCTGCAGCGTGGCGCCGACGGCCGAGAAGGTGCGGATCTGGGGCGTGAAGACGTACGGGCCGAAGTCGCCGTCGAGGCCCTTGCCGCCCGAGATCGCGCCGATGTAGGTCCGGAGCGACCAGACGGTGCCCGGGGCGGGCAGCGCTGCCATCTCCATCATGTAGAGGTGGCCCGGCATGTAGAGCAGGAAGCCGGGATTCGGCGAGGGCACGAAGGCGTTGAGCGCAGCGCCGAGCTCGGCCACGGGGCCGAGGACCGCCCGGTTCGTCAGCTTGATGGGCGTGGCCGCGGTGCACGCCAGGCCGGCCCGGCTCTGCACGCCGGGATCCACGTTCGCCGGATACACGCAGCCGATGTCGGTCGGCGTGAGCGCGGAGTTGGCGTCGGCCGTGCCGGGCACGTTGCTCGCCGGCTGGGTGAGGATGCCCCAGCTGCCGGCCATCGCCGTGTCGAACGGGACCACGACGTTGTTGGTGACGTCGATGACCGAGTCGATCACGCCGCCGGTGCCCCAGTAGACGTTGTAGTCCGCCGCGCGCGCCGCACCGCCGAGGAGACCGTGCACCTCGCGCCACTGGCTGGTGGTGGTCACGTAGGCGAGCGGCTCGTGGACGACCGCCACGCCCGTCAGGCCGCCGCTGTTGTTGTAGTTCACCGGCACGTCGTGCACCGTGTTGGACGTCGGGTCGGCGATGAACCAGAAGGGGTTGTTCCCGTTCGGATCCGCCACCGTCTCGTTCTTCTCCGGCGAGGGGCCGTCGAACCAGCGCGAGCCGTTGTACTCGCAGCCCAGGCCGATGTCGTTCGACGTGAAGCCCGTGGCGCCGTTGACGCACCCGCGCCCGTACTGGGTCGTGTAGTAGTCGCCGGCGAGCTTCTGGTCGAAGCGCGCGTTCAGGCCGAAGCTCGCGTTGCCGCCGAAGCGGCCGGCGGCCGCGGCGTTGACGGGCAGCGCGCTGAAGTAGGCGAACGCGGTGGTCGAGTCCTCGCCTGCGGCCTGCGTCAGCGGCAGGAAGAACTGGGTCTTCGTCCCGGCCGCCGAGGTGCCGGTCAGCCAGTACGTGGTCGGCGTGCCCGCGAGGCTCGAGCCGAGCTGGAGGCTGTCGAGCGTCACCGAGAACGTGCCGGCCGCGCCGCCCGCGAGCACCTCCTGGGCGAGGCCGGCCAGGCCGAACAGGAAGCCGTTGGCCGGCGCCATCGGGCCGGCGAAGCGGCCGGAGGCGGGATCGAGCGCCGGATCCTTGGCCGTGAAGTCCAGCACCTTGCCGCGGCCCTGCAGCGAGAGCGCCACCTGCACGGCGGCCTGCAGGTTGGAGGCGGGCGGGTTCGGCGTCACGTCCTTCGTGGCCGAGCGCGACGACTCCTGGCTCGAGGGCCCGGAGCGGATCGAGTTGACGTCGAACGCGGTGACGCTGTAGAAGTAGCGGAAGCCGTTGCGGACGTTGTGGTCCACGAAGGTGAACGGCACCTGCGTGTCCTCCAGCGGCGGGCAGACCGACGGGGCGCAGGCGGCCGAGTTCCCGCCGGTGAGCGCGGTGTCGGCCCCGGTGATGATCACCGAGGTGTCTCCCGAGAGCTTCTGGCGCGAGGTCGCCTGGATGATCGGGCCCGTGAGCGGGACGGTCACCGAGGCGGTCGGGTTGGCCGCCGTGCCGGGGGCGATCGGCAGGAACGGACAGGCGGGCGTCGGGGCCGGCGGCACGCCGAGCTCGGGCGCGCAGTCGGTGGTCGGGTTCACGACGCCGAAGAAGTCGGGCATCGTCGTGCCGCTGTAGTCGAACTGCGCGACGAGCCGGAGCTCGTTGGGCGAGTTCACCCGGCCGCGGTAGATCCGGTAGCCCTCGACGTCGAACTGCCGATAGTTCGGGTCATACAGCGGGTTGGGCACGACCGAGCCGGTGACCGGGTCGACCGTCGTGGGCTGGCCGGCGATCTGGAAGTAGGGGTCGCCGATCGTCTCCGTCGCGCTCGGCTTCCAGATGACCGTCACCTGGTTGTCGCCGGGGACGAGGAAGAAGTCGGGCGTGGCCGGCGGCGCCGGCAGCAGGAACTTGGCGTCGAAGACCGACTGGGCCGTGAGCGCCTTGGCCAGCAGCGAGCCCGAGGCCACGGTGAACTCCGACTGCTGCGGCTTGCCGTCGCCGTTGAGGTCGCGGAAGCTGCGGAAGCCGGTGATGCGGTCCACCGTGTTCACGTTGCCCGCCGTGAGGGTCGCGACGTTGTCGTTCACGTGCGGGTTGCCCGGCGGCAGGTCCACGCCGGGGCCGCCGATGAAGCCCGGCGTCGAGGTCGGCGCGGCGAAGATGTAGGCCACGACGATCGTGCCGAACTCGCCCGGCTTGAGCGTGAGCGGGGTGGAGGACTGGAAGAACCGGGTGTCCGACGGAGTCTGGGCGACGTAGCAGATGTGCGCCGCGGCGCCGCCGGCCACGTTGCAGGGCTGGTCCTGCGGCCCGAGCTGGCCCGAGAGGTAGCGGTCGAGCTGCACGACGTTCTGCGGGTCGTTGAAGGCGCCGCCGTTCTGCGTGACGCCGAAGAGCTGGATCTCGCCGGGGCCGGTGGGGCTCTTCAGGTACTTGACGCCGATGAACCCGGTGCCGGCGAACTGGTTGCCGCTGAAGATCGAGGGGTCGAACTGCCAGCCGGGGAACGCGGCGTTCCCGGCGAACGACTTGTGATAGGAGTAGCCGAGGGCGAAGGGCAGGTTCACCGAGGAGTAGTTGTTGCCCGAGTCCTCGCCGGTCACGTCGTTGTCGGCGGCGAAGGCCGCGAACATGTTCGTGATGGTGTAGCCGTTGGGCGGCACGACCGGGTTGAGCTGGTGGTACTTCTGCCCCTGCTGGATCGCGATGTCGCGCATCGCCGGCCGGATGGCGGCGTAGGCGGCGGGGTCGCTCGAGGTGATGTTGTAGAAGGTGTAGATGAAATAGATGATGTCCTCGTTGCCCCGGGGCGCGTTGAACGCCATGCCGCGCTGCTCGACCATGATGCCGAGCGGGTGGGGCCGGCCGTTGTTGTTGGCCGGGTTGCCGTCCCAGGTGAGCCACCAGACGTCGCTCGCGCTCGCCGTCTTCTGCCCCTGGAGCGCGGGGGCGAAGAGGTCGGCCACCGCGTCGCCCTGCGGGATGTTGGCGGCGGCGGGCCAGTTGCTCAGATCGTCCTGGTTGGCGGCGTTGAAGATCGGCTGGACCTGCTCGCCGTGCGCCTGGTTGCCCTTCGGGTCGAAGAGGAACATGCCGGTGGTGTCGCCGGCCCACGGGCCGCCGTCGGGGCCGATGATGCCGGCCACCTGCAGGCCCGAGTTGAAGATGTACTGGTCGCCCGTGCCCTTCGGCCAGAAGCCGCCGCCGATGGTCGAGGAGTTGGTCGAGTCGACGCAGACCTCGCCCGTGGCCGACAGGCCGCAGTAGATGCGATTGCCCGTCAGCGCGCCGAGCGGCCGGGCGAAGAGGCGGAACCCATGGCGCGGCTGCGCGCCCGGTTGGGGCTTGGCGCCGGCCACCGCCGGCACGAGCGCCGCCAGCGCCAGCACGACGAGCCCGGCGAGCACGCTGCCCCGCGTACGAGTCATGAATTGCATGGCACCCTCACTCAGATGGGCGCGCGGCCGCCCGGCCCGTTCGCGGCGGGCGGCCGCGCGGGTCCTCGCTAGAAGTCGAGCTCCAGGCCGAGACGGAGGCGGCGGCCCGCCCCGAGGAAGTTGTTCTCCCCCCGGAACACGTCGTAAACCGCCTTGAACGCCCGCTGCTGCTCGGCGAGGGTGAACTGGCCGTCGCCGTTGCCCCAGCGCTGCTCGGCGCGCACGAGATAGACGCAGTCCTGCACCGCGGTGATGGCGCTCGCGCCGGTCTCGGTCGTGAACGTGCCGCAGCCGTTCGCGCCCGCGCCGCCGAAGGTGAGGTCCACCGTGCCGTCGGCCCCGTAGACCCCCGCGGCGGTCGCCTGGGCGGCGAGCCGGGCGGAGTCGGCCGCGAAGTAGCGCTGCTGCTCCACCGCGTTGGTCACGTCGTTGGTCGTGACGTAGACGGCCAGCACGTTGCGCAGGTTGAGGATGTTGCGCGCGTCGAGGAAGGCCGAGAGGTTGAGCCCGCCGGCCCGGAAGCCCTTCGTGAAGCGCATGCTCAGGTCCTTGAAGGCGGGCAGCCGCGCGGTGTTGAGGCCGCCGACGTAGTTGCCGCGCGTGCACACGGTGCCCGAGATGACCTGCTCGTTGCCCTGCTGCTCGCAGCGGGTGTAGGCCGTACCGCTGGCGTACTGGAAGGTGGTGAAGACGCCGAAGTCGCTGAGGATGGCGCCGAGCACGGTGCCCTGCTGCCAGTCGCTCGGGAACGAGGCGCTGAAGGCGCCGCCGAGGGTGTGCGGCCGGCTCTGCGACACCGGGATCGTCGCCTGCGGGGGCGGCTGGTTGGCGCCCGAGACGGCGTTGATGATGCGCGCGCCGAAGGCGTTGTACGTGAACGGATCCGACCCCGTGCTCCGGGCCTGCTGGAAGCTGTAGGAGATGGTGCCGTTGAAGATGTTGCCGAAGCGCCGGTCGAGCCGCACGTCGATGCCGCGCGTGTTGCCGAAGTCGAGGTTCGTCACGTAGCGCACGTCGCCCGACTGGCGGCGGTTCGGGTCGTAGCTCCGGATCAGGCGGATCGTCGGGTTCGCCACGTTGTCCTTGTTGTACGCGGCGAGGTCGAGCACCATGTCGTCGCTGAACGCGTGGCGGATGCCGAACTCGAAGGTGATCGTCTTGCCGAAATCGATGTCGGTGCCGTAGGCCTGGTTGGTGTTGGTCTCGGCCAGGTCGGTGTTGATCCCGGTGTAGATCAGCGAGAAGTCCGGCGCCTGCACCTGGTGCGCGTACGAGAGGCGGAAGTTCGTCCGGTCGGTGACCGGGAACGACACCTGCACGTGCGGGCTCAGGTAGTGGTGGCTCTGGTCGCGGAGGAGGAACTGGGTGGGGTTCGCCGGGTTGAACGACGGGTTCGTCGCGATCCGCGGCGTGAACGTGGTATCGCCCACCGCCAGCGCGTCGCCGCAGAAGCCGTTCGTCGTGCCGTCGGCCGCGTCCTGGGCCGCGTCGCAGACGAAGACCGGGTGGCTGGCCCGCGAGTCGTACCAGTCGTAGCGCACGCCGCCGACGAGGACGAGGTCGCCCAGGTCGAGCCGGTCCTCGAGGAAGCCGGCCCAGCGGAGCGGGTTCTCGATGTAGGCGTCGCCGAAGATCTCGGTGACGAGGCTCGTCTGCAGGTTCTCGATGTGGTACTTGGTGAACTCGCCGCCCAGGCGGATGCGGTTGTAGCGGTCCGCCTGCCAGTCGAGGGTGGACTTGCCGATCGTCCGGTTCTCGCGCTGCAGGAACAGGCGGGTGGCGTTCGGGCCGCCCGCGTCGGCGAAGCCCGCCGTCACGAAGGCGGACGCGGAGCTGAAGGTGTTGTAGTCGTTCGTCCGCTCCCCGTAGGGGTTGTTCAGCACCAGATCGATGCTCTGCAGCCCCTCGTCGAAGCCGGTGGGCGAGCGGACCCCGGTGAAGAAGCGGAAGTTGTTCACCAGGGTGGTGTCGAGCGGGAAGTTGTCGAAGTCGTAGAGGAACTTGTACGGCTTGGCGTAGAAGCCCAGCGTGCCGGTGCCGGGGCCGAAGCCGGGGCCGAAGGGCGACTGGATGTACCGGTCGAGCTGGTAGGAGAAGTACGAGTCGAGCGCGAGGGCGCGCTCGGCCGACTTGCTCAGGTTCTGCGTCCAGTTCGCGATGATCGCCCGGCTCCAGCCGCGGTTGCCGAACTGGTTGCCGAGGTCGAAGATGTTGCCGTAGTCGAGCACCCGGTTCTGCGTCTGGTTGCCCAGGACGCTGAGCGCGAGCTTCGAGCCGGTGCCGTAGGAGAAGTTCAGCTTGCCGTTGACCCGGTAGCTCGAGCTGCTCGAGGAGGGTGCGCGCACCCCGTGACAGCTCTGGCCGTAGTTGCTGGCGATGCCGGGATTGACGCTCTGGCTGAACTGGCTGCAGTCGCCGCGGTAGATCGCGTACGCCTGGATCGGGGCCGTCGTCGTGACGCCGCTCGTGTCGGTGAAGCTCACCGTGGTGTCCACGCCGGCGAGAACGAAGATGGGCGTGGTCTCCGCGCCCTTGCCGCCCAGGCCCAGCAGGCCGCTCCCCGCCGTGGGGTTGCCGTTCGCCTTGTTGCCCTCGAGATCGCCGCCGACGTAGAACGTCAGCCCCTTGAGGATCGGCAGCGGCCCGCCGAAGCTCGCCTCGATCCGGTTGTAGCCGAACGAGGTGTTCTTGCCGAACGGCTCGTCGCTCTCGAAGCCGAGGTGCGCGTTGTAGCCCGTCGCGCTGCCGGTGCGGGTCGCGATGTTGATGACGCCCGACTGCGCGTTGCCGAACTCGGCCGAGGAGGCGCCCGTCGTCACCGAGGCCTCTTCGAGGCCGGTGGTCGAGATGTCGATCCGGTTGCCGGGGCCGACGACGCCGGTGCCGGTCGTCCCGGGGTTGGCGGCGTTGGCCGAGGCGCCGCTGTTGCGCGCGCCCGGCGCGACCGGCACGCCGTCGACGTAGGTCGCGTTCTCGTCCGAGCGGCCGCCGCGGATCGACAGCTGGCTGCGCCCCGTGTTGGCGACGACGCCCGGCTGGAGCGCCAGGACCTGGTTGATGCGGTCGACCGGCAGCTTGGCGGCCATCTCGCCGTCGATGCGCTGCTTCGTCGCCACCTCGTCCCGCGGCACCAAGGGCTGCGTGGTCGTGACGACCTGCACCTCCTCGAGCTGGACGACCGTCTTCTCCAGCGCGAAGTCCTGGGTGATGGTCTGGCCCGCCAGGACGCGGAGGCCTTCCACCTGCACCGGCCGGTACCCGACGAACGCGGCGCGCATGACGACCGAGCCGGCGGGCACGTTGTTGAGGAAGTAGTAGCCCTGCGGGTTCGTCGTGGCGTTGAACGCCGTGCCGACGATGAACACCTGGGCATTGGCGATCGGGGCGCCGGCCTGATCGCGCACCCGGCCTTCGATCTTCCCGGTCGCCTGGGCGTGGGCCAGGGTGGCCCCTCCGACCAGCGCGAGGGCCGCGAGCGCCAGCGGTCGGGTGAGCGACCTGCTCACCAGCGACCGGGCGACACGCGTGAAGGCGCTGACACCGCGTGGTTGCATACGGACATCCTCCGTCGAGGGTAGCCCGGCAGGGGCCCCGCGACGGAGCGCGGCAGCCGGCTGCCCGGCCCGGGCGCACGCCGCCTGCGGGCGGCGCACGTGCGCACCGGCGTGTCTGCGTTGTCGAACCGGAGAGAACTGCTGTGAGGAACCGAGTCCGTCGGGAGCGTCCCGCGCCGGCGCGGCCGTGCCAGGCGGGACGTAGGGTGGGTTCAACGTACGACGGTCGGCCGCCGCGATGGTCAGCGGCGTGTCACGGTTGGGTGGAACTCCTGCAAGCGTGCGGCGCCGGGGCCGTGCAGGCCCCGGCGCCGCTCAGGGCTCGAAGCGGTAGCCCACCTTGCGCACGGTGAGGATGTGGCGCGGGTGCTCCGGGTCGTCCTCGAGCTTCTGCCGCAGCGTGGTCACGTGGGTGTCGAGCGTGCGGGAGACCACGCTCGTGTCGTAGCCCCAGACGGCCGAGAGCAGCTCGTGCCGCGTGGCGACGCGGCCGTTGCGCCGGATGAGCGCCATGAGGAGGTCGAACTCGCGGGGGCGCAGCTTCACCTCGACGCCGCCGTGATGCACCTCGTGGGTCAGCGGGTTGACCGCCACCGTGCCGAACCGGATCGGCGGATCCGCCGGGAAGGACTCGACCGTCAGCTCGAAGACGGCGCTGCGCTCGAGCAGCTCGCGCACGTGCCAGTGGAGCTGCAGCGCGGTGAAGGGCCGCACCAGGAAGTCGTCGAAGCCGAGCCGGAAGCCGGGAATGGACTCCGCCAGCGCGACGTGGAGGCCGAGGATGAGGACCGGGATGTCGGGGCGGCTGCGCAGCTCGTTGAGCAGCTGGAAGCCCGAGGCCTCGAGCAGCATCCCGCTCAGCAGCATGAGATGGGGCTTGAAGCTCGGCGCCTGCAGCCGGGCCCGCAGATGGTCGCGCGCGACCTCGACGGTGTACCCGGCGAGCTCCAGACTGGTCCGCAGATCCTGGGCGCTCATCGTGTCGCTCTCGACCACGAAGACGCGCACCTCGTTGCGCCGCTCCGGCTGGAGCGCGCCGGCGGCCGGCGCCGCCGAGGGGACCGCGGCGCCGCCGGGCGCCGCGGGCATCCGGGCATACCCGCCGGATGGAAGTTCGTGACTGCCGCCAACCGGTATCATAGTCCAGCCCACCGCTCCCACGGTCCTGCGATCGCGCGGCCCGGCCCCGCCCCGGCACCGACCGTCTCCCCTGATCCTTGGAGGACCCGGCCCGCGATTTGGTTGCACGCCCCCGACGCCCGCCCCGGCCTCCGCGGAGGGGCGCCGTGCTCCCTGGCGCCGGTCCACGTAGCGCCATTCTACGTATGAAACGACACGAACGTGCCATCGGTCGTTCAACGACACGTTCACGTCAGGTCAAAATGCGCCCCCGGGATCCGTAGAACTCCGGAGCGCCGCCCGACCGCGCACGGGCCCCGCGGCCGTGACGTTCAATGACCGTACGCCGCCGCCCGGCGGCCGCGCCGCCCTGCCGCGTCACCCGCGCCGCGAGATTCGCATGTCGCCCGACACCCTGCGTCTGCACCTGGCCCGTTTCCTCGAGTGGGAGGATGCGCACGCCGGGTTCGACGCCGCGGCCGCGCCGCTGCCGCTCGCCCTGCAGGGCACCCGGCCGGCCGATCTCCCCTATTCGCCCTGGGAGCTCCTCGAGCACCTGCGCCTCACCCAGCACGACATCCTCGAGTTCTGCCGC
>DASTSO010000069.1:0-31506 GCA_035760645.1 Gemmatimonadales bacterium | reverse complement strand
GTCCAGCGTCCAGGACGGCGGCAGGTCGAAACCCCGCTCGTAGCTGAAGCCCATCGCGGCGGGGAGGCTCACCGTCGAGTAGTTGACGCCCGCGCTCCCGACGTCGTCGTCGGACATCGCGCCGACGTGCAGGTCGGTCATGGTGTAGCCGCCCGCCGGCGCCGCCGGATTGAGCCGATGGAACGCCTGCGCCTGCTTCAGCAGGAGCTCCCGCATCGCGGGGCGCACGCCGGCATACGCCGCGGGATCGGTGGACGTGACGTTGTAGAAGGTCGCGACGTGGTAGACGACGTCCTGGTTGCCGTTCGGATAGTCCCAGGCCAGCGTGCGCTGCTCGACGACGACGCCGAGGGGGTGCGGGCGGCCGGCCTTGCGCGCGGAGTCGCCGTCCCAGAAGAGCTGCCACACGTCGCCCTGCGCGGCGAAGGGGCGGCCGCGGAGCGCGGGGCCGTAGATCGCCTCGCCCGCGTCGCCCTGCGGCACGCGTGCGGCCTCGGGCCAGGCGGCGGCATCGGCGGGATCGCCGCTCAGGTGCAGCGGCTCGAGCACCTGGCCGTGCACCGTGGTGCCCTTGGTGTCGAAGAAGAAGGCGCCGGTGGTGTCGCCGGCCCAGGGGCCGCCGTCGGGGCCAATGACCGCCGCCACCTGGAGCCCGGCGGCGAAGACGTACTGGTTCGGGGTGCCACGGGGCCAGAACGTCTCCACGTCGGTGCTCGACGCATTGCCCTGGCCGCAGAGCATGCCGGCCGCCTCGAGCCCGCACTGCACGCGGTTGACCGTGAAGAGCGTGGCCGCGGCGGCGCGCGCGCTGAAGGGGCGCGCGGGTCGCGGCTTCCCCTGCGCGGCGAGGCCGGCGGCGCCGGCGGGCAGCAGCAGGAGGGCGAGGGCGAGGCGTGCGACGACCGGTCGGGCCATGCGGGTCTCCGGTGGCGCTGCGGCGGCCGCGTGCGAGGGCGGCAGCAGGTGAGATCGAGTCGGCGTGTCGGGTGGGGTACGGCGGGGGTCGAAGCCTGCTTCAACTTACCTCGCCCCGGAGACCCCCGCCAGCAGAGCCGGGATGGCGTTCCGCCTTCGTGTCGATCCCTGCTGCCCGGCCCCGCCCGTCTCTCCCCGCCCTCCCCCTTCCGTTGTAGCTTGGCAGACACGCCGTCCGCTCGCATGGGCTTCCCAACCATGAGCCCCAGAGGTCCCCCATGATCCCCCGTCGCCTCTCGCGCCTCGCCCTCCTCGTCGCCCTGGCGCTCGGCGTCCTGCCGGCCCCCGCACCCGCGCAGCAGCCCGTCACCAGGCCGAAACCCGCGCGGCCCGCGCCGAAGGCCAAGGCCGCGCCGAAGGCCGCCCCGGCCGCGAACGCGGCGCCGATCGCCGTGCCGGCGCCGGTGCGCGAGTCGCCGGTGCGGTCGGTGGCGGCGAAGCTGCCGGCCGACTACAAGCCCGAGTTCGGCACGATGTGGACCTTCGAGGCGCCGCCGCTCGCCTACTGGAAGGCGCGCTACGACTTCACCCCCGACCAGGCGTGGCTCGACCACGTGCGGCTCGCCTCGATCCGGCTGCCGGGCTGCTCGAGCTCGTTCGTGAGCGCGCAGGGGCTGGTGATGACGAACCACCACTGCGCCCGCGCCTGCATCTCGGCGGTGTCGCCCGCGGACACGAACTACCAGACCGTGGGCTTCGTCGCGCGCACGCTCCAGGAGGAGAAGAAGTGCCCGGGGCTCTACGTGGACCAGCTCCAGTCCATCGAGGACGTCACGGCGCGGCTGCGCGGCCGGGTGACGGCGAAGACGCCGGCCGAGCAGGTGGCGCAGCGCGACGCCGAGATCGAGCGGATCCAGAACGAGTGCCAGCAGCAGACGCGGCTCACCTGCCAGGTCGTCACCTTCTACCAGGGCGGGATGTACTCGCTCTACCGCTACCGGCGCTACGACGACGTGCGGCTGGTGATGGCGCCCGAGGAGGCGATCAGCTTCTTCGGCGGCGACCCCGACAACTTCACCTACCCGCGCTACGACCTCGACGTCACGCTGCTGCGGGTCTACGAGAACGACCAGCCGTTCCGGCCGAAGGACTACCTCAAGTGGAGCGCGGCGGGGGCGAAGGACGGCGAGCTGGTGCTCGTCACCGGCAATCCCGGCTCGACGGGCCGGCTGCTGACGCTGGCGCAGATGGAGTACCTGCGCGACGTGCAGTACCCGGCGCAGCTCGCCACGCTGGCGCGCAACATCCGGATCTACCAGGGGCTGATGGCGCGGTCGCCGGCGCTGCAGCGCCAGTACGAGAACGCGAACTTCGGCGCGCAGAACTCGTTCAAGGCGATCACGGGCTATCGCGCGGGGCTCCTCGACACCGCGATCATGGGGACGAAGCAGGCCTTCGAGCGCGACTTCCGCGCGCGCATCGCGGCGGATCCCCGGCTGCGGGCGCAGTACGGCGGGGCGTGGGACGCGATCGCGGGGGCGGAGCGCGAGCTCACGCGCATGGCGCGGCAGACGCGCTACTACGGGCTCAACGGCTCGACGCTCACCAGCCTCGCGGGCGCGCTCGTGCTGCTCCCGCGCGAGGCGGCGCTCCCCGACTCCGCGCGCCTGCCGAGCTGGCGCGGCGACGGGCTCCAGAAGATCCGCGCCCAGCTCACCGGCGACGTCCCCGTGGACACGACGCTCGAGCGGCTGCAGCTCGCCGCCTGGCTCACGGAGGCGCGCCGCGACCTCGGCGCGGCCGACCCGCTGGTGCAGGCGTTCCTCGAGGGCCGCGCGCCCGAGGACGCCGCGGCCGCGCTCGTCGCCGGCACGAAGCTCGGCGACCCGGCGGTGCGCCGGCAGCTCGTCGAGGGCGGCGCGGGCGCGGTGGCCGCCTCGACCGACCCGCTCGTCGTCGCCGCGCGCAGCGTCGCGCCGCGGACGCTCGACGTCGCCCAGCGCGCCGCGCGCCAGCAGGCGATCATCTCGGCCAACGCCGAGAAGGTGGGCCAGGCGATCTTCGCCGCCTACGGCAAGACGCTCCCGCCGGACGCCACGTTCACGCTGCGGATCACCGACGGCGTCGTCGCGGGCTTCCCCTACAACGGCACCCGCGCACCGTACAAGACGACCTACTACGGGATGTTCGGCCACTCGGCGGCGTTCGACGACGTGCCGCCCTACCAGCTCCCCCAGCGCTGGCGGGCGCACGTGCAGGCGCTCGACCTCGCGACGCCGCTCGACTTCGTGACCACGAACGACATCATCGGCGGCAACTCGGGCAGCCCCGTCATCAACCGCAACGCCGAGATCGTGGGGCTCATCTTCGACGGCAACATCGAGTCGCTGCCGAACCGCTTCATCTTCACCGACGAGGTCGCCCGCTCCGTCGCCGTGCACTCGCGCGCCATCCCCGAGGCGCTGCGCAAGGTGTACGAGGCGCCGCGGCTCGCGGACGAGCTGGAGGGGAGATAGGGGCTAGGGGCTAGGGACTAGGGGCTAGAGGGCTCCCAGAAGATGCCAGCCTCCTCGTCCCAAGCCCCTTTCGACCACGCCCTAGCCCCTAGCCCCTAGTCCCTAGCCCCTACGAAGACTTTCAGCGCCCCCGGCCGCACCCGGTACACCAGCGGGCCCGGGAGCGCGACGATCTCGCCGTCGGCGGAGACGTGGCCCCAGCGGCGGCGGGTCTCGATGACGGCCTCGCGCACACTGAAGCAGTCGAGCTCGCGGTGCGCGGCGGGGCAGCCGAGGAGGACCTGCACGCCGAGCCAGAGGAGACTGCGCCGGCGGCTCGCGTTCATGAGGTAGACCGAGATGCGGCCGTCGTCGATCTGCTCGCGGCCGCCGGCGCCGAAGCCCTCGAGGACGTAGCGGCCGTTGCCGACGAAGACGAACGGGGTGCGCCGCACGACCGCCTCGGCGTCGGTCACGACGCGCACGGCGAGAAACGGGTGGCGGCGCAGCACGGCGAGGGTGGCCCAGAGCAGCGCGAGCCACTTGCTCATGCGCTGCTCGCTGCGGTAGCGCTCGCGCCGGCGGACGATCGCCGGGTAGACGCCGATGCTGGAGTTGTTGACGAAGAGGCGACCGTTGACCTCCCCGGCGTCCACCGGACGCGTCCGGCCGGCGAGCACCACGCGCACCGCGTCGTCGAGGTCGAGCGGGAGGCCGAGGTCCTTGGCGAAGTGGTTGAGGGTGCCGAGGGGGAGGACGCCCATCGGGATCCCGGTGTCGGCGACCGCCCCGGCCACCGCGCTCACCGTCCCGTCGCCGCCGGCGGCGACGACCGCCTCCGCCCCGCGCTGCACCGCGGCGGCCGCGAGCCGGTCCGGCGGGGCGCCGCGGCCGGCGAGGCGCACGTCCACCGCCCGTCCCGCGTCGGCGAAGAGGGCCTCGATGCGGCGCTTCGTGCGGGCGGGGCCGTCGCGCCGGGTCTCGGCGCCGGAGCCCGCGTTCAGGATCACGGTGATCGGCTGCATGTGCGCAAATGGCCGAGGCGACCGCCCCGGCCGCAAGCGCGCGCATCACAGCGGGACTGGACGGCCGTGGCGGAACCGTGTATCCTCACTGGCGCTCCGTCATTCGACAACTCCGCAGTCGTCGCCTACGCGTCGTCCGTGGTCCACTTCCGTACCCTGCAGGGCAGGCCCGTCTCGTCGTGACCATCACCGCCGCCGCCGCTCCCGCTGCCGTTGCCGCCCCCGCCGCCACGCGTCGGCAGGCGCGCTTCTGCGCCGCCAAGGTCATCATCTGCGACGGGCTCCAGCCCGAGGTCTGGTACGAGATCTGTCAGGGCCGCCGCCGCGACGACAACCGGCCCGGGATGGTGCTGCTCGACCTGGGCGACCGCCGGCTCCTCGTCGCCGAGGCGCTGCTGGAGATCCGCGAGGTCCCGGCCGACGCGCCCCGGGCCCGGCTCCCGCGCCCCCGCCGTGTGCCGGGCATCCGGGGCGCGCGCTGGGGCCTCGCCACCCTCCGTCGCCGCCTCCCGCGCACGCCGGAGTCGCGTGCCCTCGTCGCCCTCACGGCGAGCGTGCTGGTGCCGCTCGGCATGGCCGCGGGGTTCGCGCTGGGCCGAGTGGGAGAGCAGGTGCTAGGGGCTAGGGGCTAGGGGCTAGGGACTAGGGGCTCCGAAGCGATGCGGCCCTCCGGTTTCCAGAACCGGAGGGCCGCGCTACATCGGGACTCCCTAGCCCCTATCCCCTAGTCCCTAGCCCCTAGGAAAGGCTTTCCACCAGCTTCCACAGCTCCGTCGCGCTGAACATGGCGAAGCGCTGCAGGAGCGCCTGCTCGCTCGGCTCGATGAAGATCCAGGCGGTCGAGCGGCGCCGGCCGGCGCCGACGAAGTGCAGGCGGGCGTTCACCTTGTGGAAGCGGCCGGGGACGTCGGCCCAGGCGCGGGTCTCGAGGTAGACGTCCCACTTCTGGTCGCCGCGGGCGAGCTCGCCCATGTGGCGGCCGGGGGCGGGAGCGGTGGGAGGCGAGGGAGCGCCGGCCGGGACCGCGGCGACCGGCTCCGCCCCGGCGGAGCCCGGGGGCGCGGCGGCGTCGGAGGTCGACGTCGGGAACGACAGGGGGCGGTGGGACGGCTCGGGGCTACCCATGACTCCTCCTGGCTGCCCTACCCTAACACGCACGGCAAACCCGCGCCAGATGGGCGCTTCGCCCGCCCCGCCCCGGGGCGCTCGCCTCCCGTTCGACCCCCGGTCGCGGTTACATTCCGGCCCGTCTCCAGCCGGGAATCCTGCGGCATGACCGCCGATACCAAGACCTGCCCCGCCTGCGGCGCCGCCGCCGACGGAAACTTCTGCGCCACCTGCGGCACCGCCCTCGGCCGGCGCACCTGTCCCCAGTGCCAGGCGACGCTGTCGCCCGAGGCGCGCTTCTGCCACCGCTGCGGCACCGGCGTGCCGGGCGCGGCGGCCGCGCCGGCGGCGGCCGGGGCGCCCTCGGCTCACGCGGCCGCGCCGGGCCCCGTCACCGGCCGGGCGCCGTGGTTCGTCGCCGGCGCCATCGTCGCCCTGCTGCTCGGCGCGATCGGCTACCGGGTGTGGTCGGGCGCCCGGCCCGCGGGCTCGCCCGCGATGGCGAATCCGGGCAACGGCGGCGCGCTGCCCGCCGGCGCCGAGGCGCCGTTCGCCGGGGGCGCGGGGGGCGGGCTCGCGACCGGTCCCGCGCCCGACATCTCGAAGCTGACGCCGCGCGAGCGGTTCGACCGGCTCTTCAACCGCATCATGACCGCGGCCGAGCGGGGCGACACGACCACCGTCGTCACCTTCACGCCGATGGCGCTGGGCGCCTACAGTCAGCTCGACAGCGTGGACGCCGACGCGCGCTACCACGCCGCGGTGCTCGACATGCAGGTGGGCGACTTCCCCGCCGCCCTCGCGCTCGCCGACACGATCCTCGCGAAGCAGCCGGGCCACCTCTTCGGCTACGTCATCCGCGGCACCGTGGCGCAGTTCCGGAACGACCCCGTCGCCCTCCGCCTCGCCCGGCAGGACTTCCAGCAGCACTACGCCCGGGAGATGGCGGCGAAGCGGGTGGAGTATCTCGAGCACAAGCCGATTCTCGACGAGTTCCAACAGCAGGCGGAAGGGCGGGACGGCGGAACGGCGGGCGCGCCCGCCCGATGAGCGGAGGGCTCCCGTTCGCGGGAGCCGGCTCCCGCCGTTCCGCCGTCCCGCCGTCCCGCCCAACAAGGACCCTCATGCCGACCCGGACCATCCACGTCGCCCACAGCCCCGACTCCGACGACGCGTTCATGTTCTACGCGCTGGCGGAGGGGAAGCTCGATACCGGTGACCTGCGCTACGAGCACGAGCTGCAGGACATCCAGTCGCTCAACGAGCGCGCGCTGCGGGGCGAGCTCGAGGTGACGGCGGTCTCCATCCACGCCTACGCCTATCTCTGGCGCACCTACGCGATGCTCAACTCGGGGAGCTCGATGGGCGACGGCTACGGGCCGCGCCTCGTGTCGAAGGCGCCCCGGCCGGCCGATCCGCGCGCGGCGCTCGCGGGGAAGCGCGTGGGGATCCCGGGGAAGCTCACCACCGCGTGGCTCGCGCTGCAGCTCTTCCAGCCCGACGTCGAGCCGGTGGTGATGCCGTTCGACGAGATCGAGGACGCCGTGGAGCGGGGCGACGTCGAGGTGGGGCTCCTCATCCACGAGGGCCAGCTCACCTTCGCCGACCGGGGGTTGCACCTCTGGACCGACCTGGGCGAGTGGTGGCTGGGCGACACGGGGCTCCCGCTCCCGCTCGGCGGCAACGTCGTGCGGCGCGACCTCGGGCCGGCGGTCGTCGAGCAGGTGGCGCGCGACCTCAAGGCGAGCATCGTCTACTCGCTCGAGCACCGCGCCCCGGCGCTGGCGCACGCGGCGCAGTTCAACCGCGGCATCGGCGACGCGCGGACCGACACGTTCGTCGGGATGTACGTCAACGAGTGGACCGTGGACTACGGCCCCCGCGGCCGCGCGGCGGTGCAGCGGCTCCTCGACCGCGCCTGGGAGGCGCGGCTGATCCCGGAGCCGGTGACCGTCGAATTCGTGGGCACCTGACGCATTCCTAGCCGTCCGAGGTTTGGACGGTCGTGGGCCGATTCTTGCTCCAGCCCCATCGGCCCGGGGCACTCGAACGTCCCCAAGTAACTGCTCTGCACGCGCTTACGTGGCTCCGCCCGGGGAGGTTCCCCGGCGGGGCCCGGAGGCCGGCGAGCGCTTTGCCGCAGGTTCTGGAGGAATGCCGTGACCGTCGTCGCCGAGGGGCCCGTCAGCATTCTGGTGGTCGACGACGAGCCGTTGGTCCGCAACGCGCTCGCCAAGTTCCTCCAGCAGCAGGGCTACGAGGTCCTGACCGCCGAGTCGGGGGAGGAGGCGCTCGACCTCCTGCGCCGCCACAAGGTGACCGGGATGCTCCTGGACGTGCACCTGCCGGGGGCGAGCGGGATCGACCTCGTGCCCCGCCTGGTCGAGCAGGAGCCCCACCTCGCCCTCCTCATGCTCACGGCGGTCAACGACGCCACGAGCGCCGCGCTCTGCATGCAGCGCGGGGCGATGGACTACCTCACCAAGCCGATCGACCTCGACCACCTCGCGCGGGCGATCCGCGGCGCGCTGCAGCGCCGCCGCGCGCTCGTGGCCGACCAGCAGATCAACCGCTGGCTCAAGGAGGAGGTCGCGCTCCGCACGGCGGAGCTGCAGCTCGAGCGCAGCAACCTGGAGCGGATCACGGTGGCGACGCTCGAGGCGCTCATCAACGCGCTCGAGGCGAAGGACCCCTTCCTGCGCGGCCACTCGGCCCGCGTCGCCGACCTCTCGGCGATGGTCGCCGCCCAGCTCGGGCGCACCGACGAGGAGATCGAGGCGGTGCGCCTCGGCGGCCGCCTGCACGACATCGGCAAGATCGGCGTGCGCGAGGGGATCCTCACCAAGCAGGGCCCGCTCACCGACGCCGAGTACGAGGAGGTCAAGCAGCACGTCGTCATCGGCTCGCAGATCCTCGCGCCGCTCGCGCACCTGAAGGACATCATCCACTTCGTGCGCAGCCACCACGAGCGCTGGGACGGGCAGGGCTATCCCGACCGGCTCGCGGGCGAGGCCATCCCCCTCGGCGCGCGCATCATCGGCGCGGTGGAGATCTACGACGCGCTCACCACCTCGCGGCCCTACCAGGAGAAGATGGACGCCGACGTCGCCGTCGCGCGCATGCGCGACCTCGCGGGCACCAGCCTCGATCCCGCGGTGCACGCGGCGCTCGAGCGGGTCGTGACGCAGCGGCAGGCGCTCGTCTTCCTCGACGAGGGCGAGCGGGGCTGAGGCCCCGCCGCGGGATCGGCCGGACGTGCAGCAGCAGCAGCAGCAGCAACGGCAGCAACGGCGGGGACCGCCGGGAAGGGGTAGGCCATGATCGTCAGCCTGGACGTGATCCTGATCGCCACCATCGTGATGCTCGGGATCGGGCTCGTGGCGGTGGCCTCGTGGTTCCTCTACACCGCCTACCTGACGCGCCGCGAGCGGCGCCTGGCGGTGCGCAAGGGGCTCTATCGCGACCTCGTCTCCGGGCTCGCCACCCGCGAGCGCGCGCTGCTGGAGCCGGCGATCCGCCAGCTGGGCACGCTGCACGACCTCGAGGCGCTCGAGGCGGTGCTCGAGGAGCAGGCGCGCAACGTGACCGACCGGCCCGCCTGGCTGCTCGACACCTACGACCGGCTCGGGCTGGTGGACAAGTACGCCGACCGGCTGCGGCACTCGCGCCGCTGGCGCGAGCGGGCCTTCGCCGCCGAGCTGCTGGGGCGGGTGGGCAACGCGAAGGCCGTCGCGGTGCTGCTGGAGACGGCGCAGGCGACGAAGACCGAGGACGCCGACGTGCGCGAGATCGCGCTCCGCGCCCTCGCCCGGATCGCCGACCCGCGGGCCGTGGAGCCGCTCGTCGCGGCGCTCCGCCAGGCCGAGGGGTGGCTCGCCCCCCGCCTCGCCGACATCCTCGCGCGCCACGGCGAGCTGGTCGTCGAGCCGATGATCGCGCTGCTCGAGACCGCGGGCCGGCTGCCGGCGCGCGCCTGGGCCGCCAACGTCCTGGGCGAGCTGCGCGCCGCCCGCGCCTTCCCCGCCCTCGCCCGCGCCCTGGGCGACCTCGACGACGAGGTCCGCGCCAAGAGCGCCACCGCGCTGGGCCGCCTGGGCGACCGGCGCGCCGTCACCTACCTGCTGGACCACCTCCTCAGCGATCCCGCGCCCTTCGTGCGCGCCCGCATCGCCGCCGCCCTCGGCCAGTTCGACGACCCCGAGGTGATCGACCGCCTGGTGCGCGCGCTGGGCGACGCCGCCTGGTGGGTGCGCATGCGCAGCGTCGAGGCGCTCGAGCAGATCGGCGCCGGCGCCGAGGGGCCGCTGCTCCTCGCGCTCGAGGACGCCGATCCCGAGATCCGCATCCGCAGCGCCGTCGCGCTCGAGCGCCTGGGCGTGCCCGGGCGCCTCGTGCGGATGATCGAGGCGGACGACCGCGCCGCCGAGGCGCGGCGCACGCTGGTGAAGTTCGCCGCGGCCGGCGCGCGCGAGCTGCTGGCCGAGCTGCTGCTGCATCCCGCGCCGGCGGTGCGGCTCGCCGTGATCGAGGCGGTGCGCCGCGCCGGCCGCCGCGACCTCGCCGGCGAGCTCGTCGAGGTGGCGGCCACCGACGCGGCGGCCGACGTGCGCACCGGCGCCTTCGACGCGCTCCGCACGCTCGAGGCGCGCGAGGCGGTGCCCGGCGCCATCACCGCCCTCGGCGATCCGTCGGAGACGGTGCGCGCCGCCGCCCTCGCCCTCGTCGGCGAGCTGGGCGACGGGGCCACGGCCGCGGAGATCCGCGCCCGCACGCACGACCCCGAGTGGTCGGTGCGCGCCGCGGCCGCGCGCGCCCTCGCGCGGGTGCGCACCGAGGCCGCGCCCGACCTGCTGCGGCTCCTCGCCGACCCGCAGCCCGCGGTGCGCGCGGCGGCGGCCGAGGCGGCGGGGCGCGCGGGGCTGCGCAGTCTCGTGCCCGATCTCGTCACCCTGCTGGGCGACGCCGACGCCGAGGTGCGCCGCACCGCGGTCGAGGCGCTGGGGCAGCTGGGCGACGCGGCCGCGGTGCCGGCGCTGCGGCGCTCGTTCCGCGACGCGCCGGCGGCGCTGCGCGAGACGATCACGCTCGCCGTCGCGCGGCTCGACCCGCGCGCGCTGCCCGAGCTGGTGGCTCTGCTCCTCGCCGGCGGCGACGTCGGCAGCAAGCTCGCCGTGATCGCCACGCTCGAGCACGCCGGGGCGGCCGAGCCCGTGGCGGCCGAGGCGGCGACGGTGCTCGAGGCGCTCGCGGGCGACCCCTCGCCGGCGGTGCGCGCGGGCGCGCTGGACGCGCTGGGCGGGCTGCGCTGCCCCGCCGCGGCCGCGCGCGCGGCCGCGGCGCTCGGCGACCCGGACGACCGGGTGCGCGCGAGCGCCGTGAACGCCCTCGTGCGGGTGGGCGAGGCGGCCCGCGCGCCGGCGCTCGACGCCGCGCTCCTCGCGCTGGTCGGCACCGACCCGAGCGCGCTGGTGCGCGAGCGCGCCGCGCTCGCCACGGGGCTGCTGCGGCTCGCGGGGGGCGAGCGCGCCCTCGCCGCCGTCTGCCGCGCCGACGAGCCGCTGGCCGTGCGCGCGGCGGCGCTCCTCGCCCTCGGCGCCTTCGACGAGGAGAGCCTGGTGGCGCGCGCCCTCGCGATGGGCGACGAGGCGGCGCTGCGCGACCGCGTGCGCGAGCGGGTGCGGCACGACGCCGAGTACCGGCTGCTGGCGCGCCGGGTGCGCGAGACGCGCTCGCTCGAGCTGCGCGCGCTGGTGGCCGAGAACCGCGCGGCGCTCGAGACCTCGCTGGCCGAGGGGCTGCGGAGCACGGTGGACGTGCGCGAGCGGCTCCGGCTCGTCGCCGGCCTGCACGCCGTGTACGGCGAGCGCAGCCGGGGCGCGCTGGCGCAGGTGGTGCGCGGCGACCCGAGCGCCGAGGTGCGCGCCGCCGCGCTCCAGGCGCTGGGCTCGATGCTCGAGGGCGAGGCGCTCGCCACCGCGGCCCGCCGCGCCCTGGGCGACCCGAGCGCGCTCGTGCGCCGCACCGGCGCCGCGCTCTTCGCGCGGCTCCCCGCCGCGGAGGCGCTGCCCGCGCTCCTCGCCGCCCTGCGCCCCGAGGACGACGCCGAGCTGCTGCGCGCCGTGGCGGCGCAGGCCGAGGCGGAGTTCGACACGTTCGCGGCGCTCGCGCGCCAGGCGGCGGGCGAGGAGGGCAGCGCGCGCGGCGCGACGGTGGTCGCGCGCCTCGCGCGCTGGATCACGCAGCCCGCGCCGGCCGTGCTCGCCGCGCTCGTGCGCCCGCTCGCCGCGCACGCCGCGCCCGAGGTGCGCCGCACCCTCGCCGCGCTCTGGGCCGCGCGCCCCGAGCTCGCCGACGCCGCCGGGCTCGAGCGCCTGGTGGCCGATCCGGTGGTCGCCGTGCGGCGCGAGGCGCTCGAGGCGGCGACGGCGCTCCGCCGCGACGATCTCGTCGCCGCGCTCGCCGAGGACCCGGACGAGGAGATGCGCGCCGCGGCCTACGTCGCCCGCCTCCTGCACGGCGACCTGATCGCGCGGCCCGCCGACGTGCCGCACCACGCGGCGGCCTCGGCCGTCGCCGCGGGCGCCGCGGGCGCGCGGCTGGAGGAGCTGCGCACGGCGGCGCGCACCGCGCCCGAGCCGCGCCGCCGGCTCTCGGCCGCGATCGCGCTCGCCCTCGTCGACGACGCCGTGGCGCACGAGGTGGCCGCGGCCGATCCGGTCCCGGCGATCCGCACCGAGGTGGCCGCCGCGCTCGCGCAGCGCGCCGCCGAAGGAGGCGCCGCGTGACCGACGCGCTCACCGGGGCGCTCGTGGCCGTGGGGCTGGTCGTGCAGCCCCTCTTCCTCGGCTACTTCGTCCTCTACAACACCTACACCCTCTGGCTCATCGGGCTCAGCGCGCGGCAGGTGCGGCGGCGGGTGGCGGGGCACTTCGTCGAGGACCTCGACCTCCTCGACGCCAGCGACTCCACCAAGCCGCTCACGATGGTGGTGCCGGCCTACAACGAGGAAGTGACGATCGTCGACACGATCACCAACCTCGTCCACTGCGACTACCCGCGCTTCGAGATCGTCGTCGTCAACGACGGCTCCTCGGACGCCACGCTCGAGCGGCTCAAGCAGGCGTTCCGGCTGCGGCGCACCGACCTGCCCTACCGCGAGGGGGTGCACACGGCGCGCGTGCGCGCGCTGTACGAGGCGACGGTGCCGCTGCCGCGGGGCGTCATGCACCTCTTCGTCATCGACAAGGAGCGCGGCGGCAAGGCCGACGCCCTGAACGCCGGCATCAACGCCTCCACCGCCCCCTACTTCGTCTCGCTCGACGCCGACTCCATCCTCGACCAGCGCGCGCTCAAGGAGATGATGCGCGTCGTGCAGGAGGACCCGCGCGTCGTGGCCTGCGGCGGCCAGGTGGCGATCGCCAACGGCTGCACCATCCGCCACGGCCGGGTCGCCTCGATCGGGCTGCCGCAGCGGCCGCTCGCGCGCTTCCAGATGGTCGAGTACCTGCGCTCCTTCACCACCGGGCGCACCGCGCTCGACCGGCTCGACGCCGTGCTCATCCTCTCGGGCGTCTTCGCCGTGTTCGAGAAGGAGACGGTGATCCGCGCCGGCGGCTATCTGACGCCCTTCGTGCGCTCGCGCATCGTGCGGGAGTACGTCGGCGCCGGGACGGCCACGGTGTGCGAGGACATGGAGATCATCGTCCGCCTGCACCGCTTCGTGCGCGACAAGCTGCACGACAAGCGCATCGCCTTCCTGCCGCACCCGGTGGCGTGGACCGAGGTGCCCGAGACGCTGGCGAGCCTGCGCAAGCAGCGGGGCCGCTGGTACCGCGGGCTGCGGGAGTCGCTCCACTACCACCGCGGCATGCTGGGCCGGCGCGCCTTCGGGCGGATCGGGTGGTTCGCGCTGCCCTCGTTCTGGCTCTTCGAGTACTGGGGCCCGCTGGTCGAGGTCGCCGGCTACCTCTGCGTGGGGCTATTCTTCGTCATGGAGCACGTCCTCGACCAGCGCCTGATCAACTACCCGTTCCTCTGGGCCTTCCTGCTCGCCTCGGTGGGCTACGGGATCCTGGTGAACGTCTTCGCCGTGCTGGTGGGCGCCTGGCGCTTCCGCTTCGGCCTCGCCGACCGGCTGCAGCGCGGGCTCCTGCCCTTCAACCGCCGGCGCGACGTGCTCGCCCTGCTCGCCTACGCGGTGCTCGAGAACTTCGGCTTCCGCCAGCTCACCCTCTGGTGGCGCCTGCGCGGGCTGTGGGACGCGTGGCGCGGCAAGACCGGCTGGGAGAAGTTCGAGCGCATCGGCTTCCAGGACGCGGCGCCCGCCGAGACGGCGGCGAATGCCTGAGGCCGCCGGTGCCTGAGGCCACCGCCGCGCTGCCCCGGGTGCTCGTCGTGGACGACGACCCCGACATGACGCGGCTCCTCCGCGCCATCATCGCGGCGGAGGGCTACGCGGCGCACCACGTCGCCACCGGGCAGGCGGCGCTCGAGGCCGCGGGGGGCGCCGACATCGTCCTCCTCGACCATCACCTCCCCGATATGCGCGGCCTCGACGTGCTCGAGGCCATCCGCGCCCGCGCCGACGCGCCGTCGGTCGTGCTCGTCACCGCCCACGGCGACGTCGGCGTGGTGGCGGAGGCGCTCCGCCGCGGCGCGGACGACTTCCTCGCCAAGGACCCCGCCCTCGGCGAGCTGCTGCCGCAGGTGCTCGAGCGGGTGCGGCGGCTGCGCGCGCTGCGTGCCGCGCTCGCCGCGGCCGAGCGCGAGCTGGTGCGCACCGAGCGCCTCGCGGCGATCGGCGAGATGACGATCACGCTGCACCACGAGGTCAACAACCCGCTCATGGCGGCGCTGACCGAGGTGGACCTGCTGCTCCACGACGCGGGGCTCGCGCCGGCGCAGCGCACCGGCCTCGGGCACGTGCGCGAGGCGCTGGGCCGCATCCGCGACATCGTGAACCGCTCGCGCGAGCTGCGGCAGGCGCCGACCACCGAGTACGCGCCGGGGCTCCGGATGATCGACCTCGCGCAGGTGCCCGGCGGCGGCCCCGGCGGCGCGCCGGGGGCCGTGGGCGCCGGCGGCGCGCCGACGCGCGGCAGCGCGGTCGTCTACGTCCCCGAGCCCGACCTCGGGCGCGTCACCTCGCTCCTGCTGCGCCACGCCGGCTTCCGGGTGCAGCGGGTGGACGGGCTCGACGACCTGCGGCGCTGGGCCGAGGCCGTGGGCGTCTCGCTCGTCGTCGTGGCGGGCGGGAGCGCGGCGGCGGGCGGCGACCCCCTCGGCGGCTTCCGCCCGAGGGCGCCGCGGCATTACACGCTGGTCGCCCTCGCGGCCGACGACGGCGCCGCGGCGCGCGCGGCGGGCGCCGACCACGTCGTCACGCTGCCGTTCGACCCCGCCACGCTGGGCGCCGAGGTGCTCGGCGCGATGGCGCGGCCCGCCTGAGGCGCCGGACCGGACCATGAGCGCCGTCCCCCGCATCCTCGCCCAGTGGCGCCGGCTCCGCGACCTGCCCGGCGGGCCCTGGCTCTTCAGCCGGCTCGTGGGCCGCATCGCGCCCTACACCGGCAGCATCCGGCCGCGCGTCGTGGCGCTCGAGCCCGGCTACGCCCGGGTCGAGCTCGCCGACCGGCGCGCGGTGCGCAACCACCTGAACTCGATCCACGCCGTCGCCCTGGTGAACCTGGGCGAGGTGGCGAGCGGGCTCGCGATGCTCGCCGCGATGCCGCCGGGGGTGCGGAGCATCGTCACGCATCTCGAGATCGACTACCTGAAGAAGGCGCGCGGCCCGCTCGTGGCCGAGGCGCGCGTCGCGCCGCCGCGGGCGGTGACGGAGCCGGTGGACCACGTCGTCGGCGCCGACGTCCGCGACGCCGCGGGCGACACCGTGGCGCGGATCGCGGTGCGGTGGCGGCTGAGCCCGGTGCCGGTCGAGGGCTCGGCGTGACGGTCACGCTCGACACGCCGCTCGCGCGCCAGGCGCGCATCGAGGTGCCGCTCCTCTGCGGCGCGATGTATCCCTGCAGCAACCCCGAGCTCGTCGCCGCCGTCAGCGAGGCCGGCGGGCTCGGCATCGTGCAGCCGATCTCCCTCACCTACGTCCACGGCCACGACTTCCGCGAGGGGCTGCGCTTCATCCGCCGGCGGACCGCGCAGCCGATCGGCATGAACGCCCTCATCGAGCAGAGCTCGAAGACCTACCGCGAGCGCATGGCGCGCTGGATCGACGTCGCGCTGGAGGAGGGGGTGCGCTTCTTCGTCACCAGCCTCGGCAACCCGCGCTGGGTGGTCGAGCGGGTGCGGCCCGCGGGCGGCGTCGTCTACCACGACGTCACCGAGCGGAAGTGGGCGCTCAAGGGGCGCGACGCGGGGGTGGACGGCCTGATCGCCGTGAACCGCCG
This sequence comes from Gemmatimonadales bacterium, assembly GCA_035760645.1. GTDB lineage: Bacteria > Gemmatimonadota > Gemmatimonadetes > Gemmatimonadales > GWC2-71-9 > DASSTY01. Next base: position 15,561 of record DASTSO010000069.1, on the reverse strand, counting down.
CGCGGGCGGACACGCGGGGCCGAAGGGCGCCGAGGAGCTGCTCGCGGAGGTGGGCGACCTCGGGCTCCCGGTGGTCTGCGCCGGCGGGATCGGGCGGGCGGAGGAGTTCGTCGCCGCGCTCCGGCTGGGCTACGCCGGCGCGCAGCTCGGCACCCGCTTCATCGCCACCACCGAGTGCACGGCGAGCGCGGCGTACAAGGCGGCGATCCTGCGGGCGGGCGAGGACGACATCGTCCTGAGCGAGCGGATCACGGGGGTGCCGGTCGCGGTGATCCGCACGCCCTACATCGAGCGGATGGGCCTCACGGCCGGCCCGCTCGCGCGCCGGATGCTGCGCGGGCGGAAGACGAAGCACTGGATGCGCACCCTCTACGCGCTCAAGTCGCTCTGGCAGCTCAAGCGCTCGCTCGCGCGCGAGGACGCGAAGGAGTTCTGGCAGGCGGGAAAGAGCGTGGCGGGGATCGACGCGATCGAGCCCGCGGGCGACGTCGTGCGGCGCTTCGCCGCCGCGGTGCGCGCGGCCCGGGACTCGGGGGAGGCGGCATGACGCGCTGGGTGGGACGGTTGATCGGGCTCAACGTGCTGGTCTACGTCGTGCAGATCAGCGGGGCGCTGCCGGTGCAGGAGCTCGGCTTCTTCCACCGCGCGCTGGTGCTCGCGCCGTGGTGGCAGGAGTGGCGCTGGGTGACCTACATGTTCCTGCACGACCAGGGCAACGTCACGCACATCCTCTTCAACATGTTCGCGCTCTGGGTTTTCGGCCCGCGCGTCGAGGCGCGGCTGGGCGGGGCGCGCTTCCTGTGGCTCTACTTCATCAGCGGGCTCACGGCGCCCCTGGTGTCGATGTTCCTCGCCCCGAACGCCGCGCTGGTGGGCGCCTCGGGCGCCATCTTCGGCGTCACCCTCGCCTACGCGCGCTTCTGGCCGACCGACCGGCTCCTCATCTGGGGCGTGCTCCCGGTGCAGGCGCGCACGCTCGTCATCCTCTACACCGCCTACTCGCTGCTCGCGGGCTTCAGCGGCCGCCTGGGCACGGGGATCGCCCACTTCGCCCACCTCGGCGGCTTCCTCGGCGGCTGGCTCTACCTCGTCTGGCTCGAGCGGCACGGCGGCGCGGCGCAGTTCCGCCGCCAGGCGCAGGCGCGGCCCTCGGGCGGCGGCATGGGCGGCCTCCTCGCCGAGCGCGACCGCAGCGCGCTCGCCCGCTGGGCGCGCATCCCGCGCGAGCAGCTCCACGAGGTGAACCGCGCCGAGGTGGACCGCATCCTCGACAAGATCAGCGCGCACGGCCTCGGCAGCCTGACGCCGGGGGAGCGGGAGACGCTGGAGCGGTTCAGCCCGGGGGAGTGACGGCGGGACGGCGGGAGGGGCGGGACGGCGGGAAACTCATCCTACGCAACGAGCCTCCGGTGGAGACACCGGAGGCTCGCCTGTTTGACGAGTGTCCCGCCGTCCCGCCCGTGTGTCACCGGTGCTTCGCGGCACACGGCGCCTCCCGCCGTCCCGCCTACACCGCCTGCTCCTCCCACGTCCCCTCCCGCTTCGCCTCGGCGTACGCCATCGCCTTGAGCTGCGCGATGCGCTGGCGGATCGGGGGGTGGGAGGCGAAGACGTCGCCGAGGAAGCCCTCGCGGCTCGAGAGGCGGCGCTCGGCGGGGTCCACGATGCAGAGGTGCGCGGCGCCCCGGGTGATCGCGCGGGTGGCGCCGGCGGCGCCGTCGAGCTTCTCGAGCGCGCTCGCCAGGGCGAGCGGGTTGCGGGTGAACTGCGCGCCGCTCGCGTCGGCGAGGAGCTCGCGCCGGCGGCTCACGCTCATGGCGAGGATGCGCGAGATCACGGGCGCCACGACGAGCGTGAGGAGCCAGAGGACGAGGATCACGAGGGCGAGCTGGCCCGCGCCCTTCCCCTTGCCGCCGCCCTTCCCGCCGCCCCCGCCGCCGCCGCCGAGGCGCACCCCCGAGCGCGTGCCGCCGCGCAGGAGCCGGCCCATCCCGTCGCTCAGCAGCGCGATCGCGCCGACCATCGCGGCGAGCAGGGTGGCGAGGCGGACGTCGAGGTTGCGGATGTGGGCCATCTCGTGCGCCACGATGCCCTGCAGCTCGTCGCGCGTGAGCGTGTCGAGCAGCCCCTGCGTCACCGCGATGCTCGCGTCGTGCGCGTCGTGGCCGGTGGCGAAGGCGTTGGGGTCGGGGTCGTCGATGACGTAGACCTTGGGCTTCGGCAGCCCCGCGGCGATCGCCATCTCCTCGACCACGTTGTCGAGCAGCTTGAGCTGCGGCGTCTGGGGCGAGACGATCTCCCACGCCCCCGCGGCCCAGAGCACCCGGCGGGGGCCGTTGCGCCACGCCGACCAGCAGAGCCACGCGGCGAGCAGCGTGGTGACGAGCCCGATCCACGGCACCACGTGGTGATACGCCTCCGGCGGCGCGTCGGCCGTCAGCATCCCCAGCGCGACGTCGCCGCCGAAGCCCACCCACGCGAAGAAGAGCACGAACCCGCCCACCAGCCACTGCGAGCGGCGGCGGTTGGATTCCTGCTGGGCGAAGAGGTTGGTCGCCTCGCTCACACGCCGCTCACGCCTCGCTTACGCCTGCGGCGCCCCGCGACCTCCCAGATCCACCACCGGCACCGCCCGGTCGCCGGCGTCCTCGATCTCCCACAGCTCGGCCGGCGCCGTCCCGGCGAGGCCGGTGACGAGGTTGGTGGGGAACTGCGCCTGCGCCGTGTTGTACTCGGTGGCGACGTCGTTGTAGAGCTGGCGCGCGAAGCCGATCTTGTTCTCCGTGCTCGTCAGCTCCTCCTGCAGCTGGGCGACGTTGCCCGTCGCCTTGAGATCGGGGTACGCCTCCGCCACGGCGAAGAGCCGGCCCAGCGCCCGGGTGAGCTCGCCCTCGGCCTGCGCCTTGTCGTGCACCGTGGTCGCGCCCACCGCGCGGGTGCGCGCGGCGATGACGGCCTCGAGCGTGCCGCGCTCGAAGTCCATGGCGCCCTTCACCGTGTTGACGAGGTTGGGGATCAGGTCGTGCCGCCGCTTGAGCTGCACGTCGATCTGCTTCCAGGCGTTCACCGTGCGGTTCTTCAGCGTGACGAGCCGGTTGTAGGCGCTCACGATCCAGAGGACGAGCGCCGCGAGGACGACGAGCAGGACGATCGTGGCCATGGCCGGCTCCGCGTGACGTGACTGGTCGGGGAAAGAAGCGAGCGGGGCGACCCCCGCGAAGGGACCGCCCCGCCAAGATACGGACTTTCGTCCTTCAGCGCAGCAGGGCTAGCGCAGCATGTGCGGCGCGCGCTCGTTGACGACCTCGGCCAGCGCCCGCCGCACCGCCTCGGCGATCGCGGGCCCGCCGCCCAGGCGCATCGCCGGGTGCTGCTCGTCCACCAGCAGCTCCACGCCGGGGCCGACCAGGATGCGCCGGCAGACGCTCTCGGCGCCGCCCGCCGCCTCCGGCGGCGCGAGCCACGCCTGCACCGCGCGACCCACCTTGCCGCGCGCCATCCCCGGCTCGTGCACGAGCTGGAGCTGGCCCGGCAGCGGAATCCCGACTCCGAGGGAGGCGGCGACCCGCCGCTCGATCGTGTCGCCGGTGAGCGCCTTGAGCTCCTGGGTGATCTGCTCGAGCGTCGCCCCCTCCATCTGGCGCAGCTTGATGGCGAGCACCTGCAGCAGGTGGCGGTAGGTGTAGATCGCCGCGGTGCCGCGTCCCTCGGGCGGGCTCACCAGCCCCTGGGCGACGTAGAAGCGGATGGTGCGCTCGCTGGGGCGCGCCCGCGCCGCCGCGTTGATCGGCACGACGCCCGAGGCGTCGAGGATGCCGCCCGCCACGGCCGAGAGATCGCGCAGCCCCCACGGCGCCAGCGCGCGGTATTCGCGCAGGATGGCGAGCGGATCGCGCGGCCCCGCGACCGGCGCGACCGGCGCGACCGGCGCGAGCGCCGGCGCCGGGCTCGACGATGCGCCCGGCACGAGACTCGGGGTGCCGCCCAGGAAGACGGACGGGATGGGTGCCGACGACGGAAGCGACATGACCGGCCTTTCGTACGGGTCGAACGGTCGAAGGTGCACGAACGAGACTGCGGGACGGGGTACGGACGCCCGGGCGTTCAGGCGCTCAGGCGACGAGCGCGGCGGCGTAGGCGCGCACCCGCTGCGCGAGCTGCAGCGCGGCGGGATCGGCCGGCGGCGCCGCCGGCGGCGCCGGCGCCGCGCGCTCGGCGAGCGCCTCGGCGCACTGCTCGAGGCGGAAATACCACTCGGGCAGCCGATGCGCCTCGGCGAGGGCCATCGCCTCGCGGAGCGCCTCGCGCGCCCGCCCGGGCTGCTCGAAGCGCGCGAGCCCCTGGACCACGCGCCACCGCTCCTCCAGCACGAGCTCGGGCGTCATCCAGTGCGCCAGCGCGCGCACCGCCTGGCGCTGCCGCTCGAAGGCGACCTGGTCGCCCGCCCCCGCCTCGACGAGCAGGAGCTCGAGGTGCGCGGCGAGCCGCAGCTCGCCGCGGGCGCCGAGCGCGAGGACGAGCTCGCAGGCGGCGCGCGCGCCGTCCCACGCCCCCAGCTCGCGGAGCCCGCGCGCCAGCTCGGCGAGCATCGCGCCGCGGCGCGCCGGGTCGTCGGTGCGCACCACCGCCTGGTAGAGGGCCTGGAGCGAGGCGACCGTGCGCCCCTCTTCGGCGTGCAGCGCGGCGAGCTCGGTGTAGGCCCGCGCCGCGAGATCGCAGCGCTCGAGCAGCCCGGCCTCCTGCACCACCGCCTCGATCTCCGCCCGCGCCTCGGCGCGGCGGCCCTGGCCCCGCAGCACGCCGGCCTGGCCCAGCCACGCCTGGAGGCTCGCGGCGCCGTCGCCCGCCTCCGCGGCCGCCTCGGCGGCGCGGCGATAGGCGGCGAGCGCCTCCTCCCAGTGCATCTGCAGCGCGTGCAGCCGGCCGGCCGTGAGCGCGAGCGGCAGCGTCTCCTCGGCGAGCGGCACGTCGCCCCGCACCCGCTCGGCCAGCGTGACGATCTCGAGCGCCTCGCTCACCCGGCCGTCCTCCTCGAGGAAGCCGGCGTAGGCGCCGAGCGCGCGGCGCAGCGCGGCGTGGCCGCCGGCGCGCGCCTCGGGGGCGGCGCCCTCGTCGGTCACCGGCGCGAGCGCGGCGACGAGCGCGTGCAGGTGCGCGCGCTCCGCCTCCTCCGCGGGAAGCGCCTCCACGTACCGCAGCGCCCCGTCGAGCTGCCAGCGCAGCGCGGCGGCATCGCTCCCGGCGGCGTCCGTCCTCCCGTCCGGCAGCGCGCCATGCGCCACCCGCACGACGAGATAGGCGCCGAGCGCGAGACGGGACGACCCCTCCCGCTCCCGCGCGCGCTCCGTGCGTGCGCGGTCGAGGAACGGGCCGCCGCCCGAGAGATCTGCGGTCTGGAGATCACGGCCGAATGAGCCGCGGGGAGTGTACACGACCGAAAGTCCCCCGAGCAAGAGGAAACCTCGACTCGCCTGGGGAGGCGAAAGGGCAGGAGTCGTGCCCGCCTCCGGGGCGGGTCGGCATCTCCGGAGGCAAGTGTCGGATTGGATGGAACTTGGCTCGGACGAGCCGGCGGGAGGCCCGGCGCGGCCCCCGGCGGCGACCGCGCTCGAACGTCGCGTTCCGCGAGATTCGGATGCCGGTGCGGCCGCCCCGTGCCGCTAGTGTCGCGACATGCCGCACCGCGCTCCCCCCGCCCGCCGTCGAGGCCGCCGAGGCGTCACCCTCGTCGAGCTCGTCCTCGTGCTCGCGGTGGTGGGGATTCTCAGCGGCCTCGCCGTGCCGCCGCTGGCCGCGCTGCGCGACCGGCTCGCCGTCGAGGCCGCCGCCCGCCGCATCGTCGCGCTGCACCAGAGCGGGCGCGTCGCCGCCGTGCTGCGGAGCCGCACGGTGGTCTTCACCCTGAGTCCCGACGCGCTCGCCCTCGGCGCGCTCGTCGCCGGCGACACGCTGCCGCTCGCGCGCGTCCCCGGCCCCGCGGCCGACGGCGTCACGCTCACGGGGCCGAAGCATCCGATCGTCTGGTCCCCGACCGGCTTCGCCGCCGGCGTCTCCAACGGCACCTGGCACCTCACGCGCGGCGCCGCCGCGCGCGACGTGATCGTGTCGCGGCTGGGGAGGGTGCGGGTGGTACGGCCGTAGGCGGGCGCCCTACTCCAGGCCGTACCGCCGGATCTTGTTGAGCAGCGTCGAGCGGGAGATGCCGAGCAGGTGCGCCGCCTGGCGCTTGTTGCCGCCGGTGTACTGGAGGACGTGGGCGATGTGGCGGCGCTCGGCGGCGTCGAGCGATTCGGGCGGCGGGGTGCCGGGGGCGAGCGCGGCGCGGAGCGCGGGGAGATCGAGCGTGGGCAGCGCGAGGTCGAGCACGAGGAGATCCACCCCGCCGTCGCGCAGCCCCGAGGCGGCCTCGGCCGGATCGGTGAGGACGAGGACCTGATGGCCCGCCGCCCGCAGCGTGGCGGCGGTCTGCTGGGCGCGCACGACGTCGCGGTCGAGCACGAGCAGGTGCTGGGGTCGCATGCGCTCAAGCTACCGTCGCCCCCGGGCCCTCGCCAGCGAGCGTCCCCGGCCGCGCCCTCGCCAGGGCGCACACCCGCGCGTTATGTTGAGGCGTTCCTGCCGGTGCTGTCCAGCTCGTTTCGTCGAATGCCGTCTCCCGTCCGGTCCACCTCGCTCGAGTCCGCTCGAGCGGTCTGCGAGTCTGCGCGATGGCGATGCCCACCGACCTCAAGCACGCCGGTCTCGGCGAGCGTGTGCAGGACCCGCTCCTCGTCTTCGACGTGGAGCAGAAGACCTTCGGCGACAAGGAGTGCACCGTCCTCGTCCTCGGCAACGCCAGCGGCCGGCTCGCGAGCGCGCCGTTCTGGGGCGCCGAGCAGACGATGGTGGCGGGGATCGCCAAGGGCGACGTCGTCCAGGTGATCGGCGAGATCGGCCAGTTCCGCGACAAGCGCCAGCTCAAGGTCGGCTCGATCCGCCCGCTGCCGAAGGGGAGCGTGGATCTGCGGCAGCTCATGCCGGCGATCGCGAGCCCCGCGCCGTTCTGGGAGCGGCTCGACCGCTGGCGCGCCGAGATCCGGCAGCCGCGCCTGCGGCACGTGCTCGACCTCTTCTTCGACGACGACGACTTCCGCGCGCGCTTCGAGGAGTGCCCGGGGAGCACCGTGGGCCACCACGCCGAGCTCGGCGGGCTGCTGCGGCACGTGTGGGAGGTGGCGGCGATCGGCCGGCAGATCGCGAAGGTGGGCCGCGCCGACGCCGACCTGGTCGTGGCCGGCGCGCTGCTGCACGACATCGGCAAGCTCGAGAGCTATCGCTGGGACGGCGCCTTCGAGACGACCGAGTGCGGCGCGCTGCTGGGCCACGTCGCCCTCGGCGTGATGATGCTCGAGCGGCGGCTCGCGCAGGAGAGCGTGCGTCCCTGCACCGATCAGGAGCTGATGCTCCTCGAGCACCTCATCCTCAGCCATCACGGCAAGCTCGAGTACGGCGCCGCGGTGCCGCCGATGACGCTCGAGGCCGAGATCCTCCACTACGCCGACAACGCGAGCGCGAAGACGGCGAGCATGCACGACGCGCTGAGCGATCCCGAGAACTTCCCCGGCGACGCCGACCTCAGCGCGCGCGGCATCTGGCAGCTCGACCGCCGCCGCGCCTACCGCGGCGCGAGCGACTGGGGGCTGGCCGAGCTCGAGGCGGCGACCCCGGCGGCGGAGGGCCCGCGGCTGGTGGTGTGAGCGCACGCTCGCCCCGCCGGGCCGCCAAACAGGAACGCCCGCCTGGTCGTGGCCAGGCGGGCGTTCCTCGTAACGACTACCGGGGCGAGCCCCGGGATCCATCCCCCGCCGGTCCGGCCGGACCGGGGGTTCGTCGCTGCGGGCGCTGCGAGTCGGGTCGGGTCGCGGACCGACCGGTCGCACGGCACTCCGAGGCGCCAGATCGGAGCGGGCGAAGCACGCGACTGGCTTCACCTGCCCGGGTCGGTGTGCACCAGGATCGACGACGCCCAGAGCCCTTGGTGTCGGCGTCTCCCCTGTCGGTCCGCCCGGGTCCCGCCGGGTCCGCCGCCGGGGCCGGAGGCCCCGGCACGTGTCCGCCGGCGACACCGTCCAAGATAGGAGCCGGCAAGAAACCCGCAAGCGCCTGTCTTTCTTCGGTTTACGACATTTCCACGTGGAGAGCGCCGTGGATTCGAACCCGCGGCCCGCGTGGCAGTTGGCCGCTTCCTCCACAGCATGTGGAGAGTGTGGATCCACAGCGAGCACCCCGAAGGGACCCGAAACGTCCACCGCCCGACCGGCTCCGGAGCCGGTCGGGCGGTGGACGTTTCGGGGTCGGAGGCGCTCGCCCGGGCCCGACCGGCTCAGGGCACGAGCAGACGGTGCTCCGAGGTCCGGGTCGGGTCGATGCCGAGGGCGCCGCCGTAGGCGAGGAGCACCTGCTGGTACTCGGCCAGCGCCGCGCGCACCCGGGAGGCGCGGTTCATCCCCCACTCGCGCGCCTCCTCGGCCTTGCCGGGCTGGCTCATCGCGAGGAAGGTCGAGTCGCACCAGCCGAGGGTGCCGTGCAGCTTGTCGAGGGCGCGCAGGTATTCGGCCTGGGCGGCCTTCACCCTCGCGCCCGGGATGGCCGACTCGCGCACCATGCGCCGGGTGGCGACGAGCTGGGTCGCGGCCCCGCCGCAGGCGCGGCCCATGACGCGGGCGCGCGAGAGCTGGAGCGCGTCGCTCGGGCTGCCGGGGGCGCGCTCGATGCGCGCGATCGCGGCCGAGACGGTCTGCAGCGAGTCGCCGAGGGCGACGAGGGCGCCGCGCACCTTGGCGCGCGCGGCGTCGGGCGTCGGCGCCGGGGCCGTCCCGATCGGCTGGATCGACTGCTGGGCCTGGAGCGCGCCGGCCGGGGCGAGTGCCAGCGCGGCGAGCGCGACGAGGCGGAGAAGCGGAGACATCATGATTCGAGACCGACCTCGATGTAGCGGTACGTGGCCTCGCCATCCGTCGAGAAGAAGAGGCAGCCCGCGGCGCTGGCGGCGAACCAGCCGGCGACGAGCGTGCGGGGATGGTCGAGTTCCTGGATCACGGCCGGCAGCCAGCGGCGCAGGTGACGCACCTCGGGCGCACGGCGCGAGAGCAGCGCGAGGAGCGCGCCGACGCCGCCGGTGGCCCGCAGGAAGTGCGCCAGCGCGTGGGCCCGCTGGCTGAACTCCACCGCCTTCACGCCGGGCTCGTCGAAGAGGACGGCGCCCTCGAAGACGTCCATCGGCGGCGCGTCGAGCCGCGGGCCGAGATAGACGTACTGCCGTCCGTCGGCCTGCTTGCGCTCGACCACCGTGGCGGCCGTCTCGCTCGTCAGCCGCGCCGCCTGCACGAGATCGTCGTCCTGCAGGATGCCGACGACGTGCGTCCACTCGAGGGCGGAGAGCGCCATCTCGATGGGGCAGCCGAGCGCGTCGTCATAGGCGACGAGCCGCGGCGCCTCGCCGGCGCGCAGCATGAAGTGCGAGAGTCCCTCGGCCCGGTCCGTGAAGGTCCGGATCACGAGAGTCTGTGGAGTGGCCATGGGATCAATATAGGAGGTGGGACGGGAGGTACGTAGAGGCGGCGGCCGCGGGCGCGGCCGGCGGTTGCGGGCGGTCGCCGGCGGCCGGTGGTAGCGGTGAGCAGGTATCGCGATAGAATTACGCCAATGGCGCGGCAGTCCCTGCCCGCCCTCGACCGCCCTCGATCGCCTTCGGCCGCCTTGAACATTCACTGGACCTCCTATCCCTGCCCGGTCGGCCCGCTCACGCTCGTCGAGTGCGAGGCGGGGGCGCTCGTGGTGGAGTTTCCGGCGCGGGCGCTGCGGCTGGGCTGGCAGGAGCGGGTGCGGGCGCTGCATCCGCGGGCGACGGTGGAGATGGGCCCCTGCGCGGCGACGCGCGAGTGGCTCGACGGCTACTTCGCGGGGCAGCCGGCGCCGTTTCCCTTTCCCTATCATCTGGGGAAGTTCTTCGACCTCTCGCCCGCCCAGGTCGTGGTGGCCCGCGCGCTGTGGGAGATCCCGTTCGGCGAGACCCGCAGCTACGACGACATCGCCCGCGCGACGGGGCTGCACCCGCGCCAGGTGGGCCAGCTGGTCGGGGCCAATCATCTCGCCATCTGCATCCCCTGCCACCGCGTCGTCGGCAAGCAGGGCGACCTCGTCGGCTACGGCGGCGGCCTGCCCCGCAAGCGCTGGCTGCTCGACCACGAGCTGCGCGCGGCGGGGCTCGTGCTGCGCTCCTATTGACAGAATCGGAGCCGTAACTGAGCTTATCGAAGGACTTACACTCGACCGCCCATCGGCAATCGTGACGCATCCCCCAGGTAGCTGACACGCCGTTGTGCCGACCGGACCGCGATCCGGACGGTTTCTCGTGCTCGACCACCCGGGTCGGGACGCTTTCGCGGAGTGCGCGACTCCCCTTGAAAAGAGGTTGTAGCAATGGCAAGAGGCACGGTGAAGTGGTTCAACGATGCGAAGGGGTTCGGCTTCATCGCCCAGGACGGGGGCAAGGACGTCTTCGTACACCACACGGCCATCGTCGCCGAGGGTTTCCGCAGTCTGGCCGAGGGCGACCAGGTCGAGTTCGAGATCGTCGAGGGCCCGAAGGGCCTGCAGGCGTCGAACGTCCGCAAGGTCTGAAGGCCCTGAAGGATCCGAGCTCGCGCCGTCCGGCACGCCGCCGGCCCGCGGGTGACTCGAGCAGTCTCCCACCCCACCGCGGACGTCAGGACACCGGCGTCCGCGGTGGGGCGTTTCGGGACCATCCCGCACCCCATTGGCCCATGCTCCGCTTCGCTCCCCGACTCCGTGCGTCGCTGGCCGCCCCCTCCGCGCTCGTGGCGCTCGCGCTGCTCGCCCTCGCGCCCGCCCCCGCGCGCGCCCAGGCCCCGGCGTCCCTCGGCTTCCTCGGCTTCAGCCCCGGCGACAGCGTCGCCACCCTCGGCGCCCGCGTCACCGAGCTCGGCGGCCGGCCGCTGCGCTGCAACCGCTCGCGCACCGACCCCCGCGTGCAGGAGTGCCGCGCGACGCTCGTGGACCCCGAGCGGGGCGCGCCCCTCGAGCTCTGGGCCTCGGCGATCGACGGCGTGGCCGGGGTGATCACCCTCTCGGGCCGGCTCGGGGGCGATCAGCTCGACCAGTGGCGCGAGGCGCTCGAGACGAGCTACGGCCGCGCCGGCGCGCGGGTGCAGGGTCCCCAGTGGTCGATGCAGTGGGTGCGGCGCGGCCGGATGCTCCGGCTCACCTGGCGCGTCGAGAAGGGGGAGAAGGTCGCCTCGGTGAGCCTGGTGGACGGGCGCACGCTCGACGACTGGGGCCGCACGCGCGCGGGCCGCGCGAGCCGCGGCGGCGGCTGAGCCCCCCTCGCAGCCCTCCCGACCGCGTCGCAATCTTCCGCGCGCCGCCGGCGGCATCCGCCCGCCGGCGGCGCGCGTCGTTCCGGGGCCGCCCGCCACGCCGCCGCCGGACCGGGCCGGCAACTGCTTGCCTGACAACGCGGCCGGGGGTAAGCTACGCCACCCTCCCCTTCCCCTGACGCACCGAGTCGAGTGAGCCGTCCCGCTGCGGCGAAGTTCTTGCAGATCGGGCGCGTCCCCGCTCGTGCGCTTTCCGAGCGACGCCATACCACGGAGTCAGCAACGATGCAGTGGCCTGGCCGACGGCGTTTCCGTCCGGCGTTCGTCCTCGCATGTGCGGTACTCGTGATCGGCGGATGCGCCTGGCGCGACAGCGGCCCGGTGCGCATCGGGCTGGCGGGCAACTTCCAGGACGCGACGGGCGCCCCGGCGCTGCGCGCCGCGCAGCTCGCCCTGGAGGAGATCAACCGCACGGGCGGCGTGGACGGGCGCCCGATCGAGCTCGTCGTGCGCGACGACCGCGCCAACCGCGACACGGCGGTGGCGGTCGCGACCGAACTCTACCAGAGCGGCGTCGTCGCGGTGGTGGGCCACATCTACTCGGGGCCGACGCTGGCCGCCGCGGCGGTGTACAACGGCGGGCGCGATCCGGTCGTGCAGCTCACGCCGTCGGCCACCGCCCCGGAGGTCTCGCACGCCGGGCCGTACACCTTCCGGGTCTGCCCCAGCGACCGCGCGCACGGCGAGACGCTGGCGGCGTGGACCCGCTCGCGGCTCCGGCTCCAGCGCGCGGCGGTGATCTACCTGAACGACGACTACGGTCGCGGCGTCCGCCAGACCTTCGCGGCCAACTTCCGGCGCCAGGGCGGCGCGCTCGCGGGCGTGTATCCCTACCTCGGCACCACGCCCGAGGTCGGGCCGTATCTCGAGGACCTGACGCACCACGAGCGGGCGGAGGCGCTCGTCATCGCGGGCTATCGCGAGGACGCGAGCACCATCCTGCGCGCGGCACGGGCCCAGGGCTTCCGCGGCGCGGTGCTCGGCGGCGACGGGCTCGAGGGGATCGAGGCCGACGGGGCGATCGCCGACGGCGTCTACACCAGCGCCGCCTACCTCCCCGACGTCGCCACCGAGGCGAACCGGCGCTTTCTCGAGGCCTACCGCCGCCGCTTCCCCGAGGCGCCGGCGCCGAACTTCGCGGCGGTGGGTGCCTACGAGTCGGTGCACCTGCTGCGCGAGGTCATGGGGCGCGTCGGCACCGGCCGGCGGGCGATCCGCGACGGCCTCGCCCAGGTGGGCAGCACGGCGCCGGCGTTCGCGGGGATCACCGGTCCCCTCGCCTTCGACTCCCTCGGCGACGTGCCGGGACGCCGGGTCTACGTCGGCGTCGTCGAGCGCGGGCGCATCCGGCTGGCCGATGGCCAGTAGGAACAGCAGCAGGACTTGAGCAGCGCCCCGCCCGGTCGTGGGACCGGGCGGGCATCCGTTCAGCAGCGGAGAAGAGACGTGTTCGTTCCCGACCTGCGGCGCCTCCGGCCCCTCGGCCTCGCCGCGCTCTGCCTCGGCCTTCTCGGCACGGCGGGCTGCGCCGCCTCGGACGGGCCGGTGCGCATCGGCCTCGCCGGCCCCTTCGACGATCCCGTGGGACGGCCGATGAAGCTCGCCGCCGAGCTCGCGGTGGAGGAGATCAATCGCGCCGGCGGGATCAACGGCCGCATGATCGAGCTGCTGGCGCAGAACGATCACAACAACACCGACAGCGCCGTGGCGGTCGCCGAGCGGCTGCGCGCGACCGACGTGAGCGCGGTGATCGGCCATCTCTTCTCCGGCACCACGCTCCAGGCCGCGCCGATCTACAACGGCGGCAGCAACCCGGTGGTGCAGCTCTCGCCCTCGAGCTCCTCGCCCGAGGTGAGCTACGCCGGCCCCTGGACCTTCCGCGTCTGCCCCAGCGACCTCGATCACGGGCGCGCGCTGGCGAGCTGGGTGCGCGACGGGCTGCATTACGAGCGCGGCACCGTCTTCTACCTCAACGACCAGTACGGCCGCGGCATCCGCCAGACCTTCGTCGAGGAGTTCCGCAAGCGCGGCGGCGCGGTGCTGGCGGTCAATCCCTACCTGGGCGACGTCCCCGAGGTGGGCCCCTACGTCGAGCGGCTCGCCCGGGACGGCCGCTCGCAGTTCATGCTCGTCGCCGGCAACCTGAGCGAGGGCCAGCAGGTGCTGCGCGAGGCGCGCGCCCGCGGCGTCCAGCTGCCGATCATGGGCGGTGACGGTCTCGAGGGGCTCGAGGGCACCGGCGCCATCGCCGAGGGGTCGTACGAGTCGGCCGCCTACCTGCCGACGATCGAGACGCCCGCGAACCGTCGCTTCGTCGAGGCGTGGCACGCGAAGTATCCCGCCGCCGGGCAGCCGAACCAGCCGGCAGCGGCCACCTACGACGCCGTCTATCTCCTCGCCGACGTGATCCGGTCGGCCGGCACCGGCCGGCGCGCGGTGCGCGAGGCGCTCGCCTCGCGCGACGCGGCGCACCCGTTCGAGGGCGTGACCGGCCGGATCGCCTTCGACTCGCTCGGCGACGTGCCGAGCCGGACCATCTACATCGCCGTCGTCAAGAACGGCGCCCTCCATCTCGCGGGTGAGCGATGAGCCGCTTCGATCGTTTGCGCCAGACGTTCCGGAGTCTCCAGAACCGCCTCATCTTCGGCATGAGCCTGCTGCTCGTGCTCACGCTGGTGCTCGCCATCGTGGGCGCGAGCTCGCTCGGCCGCATGACGCGCCAGGTGGACGAGGAGCTGAGCGCCCCGCTGCGCGGCAGCAACCTGAGCAGCGGGCTCGTCGCCTCGATCACGAGCGAGGTGCGCGCGGCCGAGGGCTACCTCGTGCGGCCCGACGAGCGGCTGAAGACCGACTTCCTCGCCAACAGCGACTCGAGCTACGCCTACCAGCGCCGCTACAGCGACCTGGCCGGCTTCTCCACGGCGGACCGCTACGTCATCAACCAGATCCAGCAGGAGCAGGCGCAAGTCGAGGTGAGCTACGCGCTCGCCCACGCCTACGCCGACCTGGGGCGCCTCGACGACGCGCGCCGCACCGCCGAGCTGGCGCGCGGGCCCTCGGACACGCTGGTGACGATCGTGCGCACCCTCTCGGCCGCGCAGACGCAGCGGGCGCTCGAGCAGGCGGAGGCGATCCGGCGGAGCGCCCAGCAGCGCCAGCTGCTCCTGTGGGTCGTCTTCGGCGTCACCGTGCTGCTGGGCGCCGGCATCGTCTGGCTCGTGGTGCAGCGCTGGGTGAACCGGCCGCTCACCCGCCTCACCGGCGCGGTGGACCGCTTCGGCCAGGGCGACCTGCGTCCCGTGCAGCTCGGCACCATGCCGACCGAGCTCGAGCGGCTCGCGCAGGCGATGGACGCGATGAGCGGCCGGCTCCGGGGCATCGTGGAGGCGGTCGTGCGCGAGGCGAACGCGATCGGCGGCAGCGCGAGCGACTTCAGCGCGATGAGCGAGGAGCTCGCCGCCTCGAGCGGCGAGATCTCGACGGCGATGGTCAAGATCGCCACGAGCGCCGAGCAGCAGGTGCGCGGCATGGACGAGGCCGACCGCTTCCTGGCCGAGCTGCGGCAGGCGGCGGCGCTCAACGCGAAGGCCGCGAGCCGGGTGGCCGAGCTGGGCGAGCAGATCCGCGAGCTCGCGGCGCATCACCGCAAGGACGTCGAGGCCGCGGGCCGCACGCTGCTCGACGTGCGCGAGGTGGTGACGACGAGCGCGGGTCAGGTGCAGGAGCTCGCGCGGCAGAGCGCGTCGATCACCGACTTCATCGACCTCATCAAGCAGATCAGCTCGCAGACCAACCTCCTCGCGCTCAACGCCGCGATCGAGGCCGCGCGGGCCGGCGAGGCGGGCCGCGGCTTCGCGGTGGTCGCCGGCGAGGTGCGCAAGCTGGCCGAGCGCAGCGTCCGCTCGACCGACAACATCCGCGAGATCATCCAGACGGTCCAGGACAAGACCAACGCCACGATCCTCGCCACCGAGCGCGGCTCGAAGCAGGCCGGCGAGGTGGTCGAGCTGATGCGGACCACCGGCGACGAGCTCGAGGACAGCCTCCGCGCCACCGAGCAGCAGAAGCAGGCGGCCGACCAGGTCACGGTGGCCATGACCGAGATCCGCACGGCGGCCGAGCA
>DASTSO010000068.1:0-10898 GCA_035760645.1 Gemmatimonadales bacterium | reverse complement strand
TCGTTCGTGTGGTGCCGCCGCTCGACGATCGAGTCGCCGATCGGGTGCCCGGGCATCGAGCCGCCGGGCGTGGACGCCGGATGGCGGCCGTGCGCGCCGGCGTCGCTCGCGCCGCCCATGGCCGAGTCGGGGCGCGCATCGCCGCGGTCGGCGGGGCTGCGATCGGGGGCATCGTCTCTCATGGGACCTCCTGGTCTGCGACTTCTCCCGCGCTCGCAACCTAGGCCGGCGCCCGCCGGCGCGACGGGATGCGGATCACCGCGGGGAGTGCGGGCGAGCCCACCGTTTCGGCCGGGCGCGTGTCCAGGGAGCGCCCGAGCTCGACGACCCGCGACCCTTCGCCCCCCGACCCATGACTCCGCTGCCTCTGCTCGCTCTCGCACCGCGCCTCGCGTTCGGCCTGCCGATGCACCAGACCTATCCGGTGCGGCTCACCTTCGCCGGCGCGCGCGGCACGGGCACCTGGGGCGACCCCGCCACCCGCGGCGGGGTCGCGGAGGCCACGCGCCGCTAGGCGTCTCCCGGGAGTCGCACGGCGCGGGAGACGCGTAGATTGCATGGAGCGGCCGGGCGCGGTGCCCGGCCGGCGCGTACCATCCTGACGACGCGGGAGCGCTCCATGCCCGACGACTTCCCCCCCGACTCCACCCCCGAGCCCACACCGGGCACGGCGATCGTCCACCGGCGGAGCCCGCGGCTCGGCGCGCTGCTGCGCCAGGCGGTGAGTCTCGCGCTGGATGCGGCCGACGAGCTCGCCGAGCGGGCGCGGCAGGCCCTCGGCCTGGCCCCCTGAGCGGCGGGCCGATCGGCCCGCACGCCGATCGGCGTTATGTTCCACGGAGCGGCGCGCCGGGACACGACGTCCCGGCCGCCCGCCGGCCTCGACCCCCCTGGAGCCCTGGATGCACTCCCCGAGCCCCCGTTCGTTCGCCACCACCGCCGTGCCCGCCGTGGCGGCCGCGCCCGACGCCGACACCGAGATCGTCGCCGTTCTGCGCCCCGGCCCCGCCGAGGTCCGGCGGGCGCGCGCGATCCTCGACGCCATCGACCGCGACGCGTCGATCGGCGCCGAGCAGGTGATCCGCCGCCTCCGCCTGCCGCCCGCGGTGGTCGCGGCGCTCGATCCCACCGGCGAGCTCGGCCGCACCGATCCGGGCTACACGGTGCTCGTCGGCGTGCTGCTCGACACGATCGCCGCGGGCTGCACCGTGCAGCTCGTGACGCATCCCGGCGGCGCGCACGTGACCGCGGCGGGTGCGCCCGCTCGCTGACCGCCGCGCGCTGCGCACGGTCGCGGTGCTCGAAGCGGGGAAGGGCGCGCTCGTCGTCGCCGCCGGGACGGCGCTCCTGCGGGCAGGGCCCGCGGGCGCGCAGGCCTTCGCCGAGCGGCTGGTGCGGCACCTGCACCTCGATCCCGCGCGCCACACGCCGCGCATCTTCCTCGCCGCGGCGGAGCGTCTCACCGAGCCGCGGCTGCGCTGGCTCGCGGCCGGCGCCGCGGCCTACGCGCTGGTGCGCTTCGCCGAGGCGTTCGGGCTGTGGCGCGGCGCGCCGTGGGCGCGCGCGTTCGGCGTCGCCACCGGCGCGCTCTACGTCCCGCTCGAGGTGCGCGAGCTGTGGCGGCACCCGAGCTGGGTGAGCGTGGTGACGCTCCTGCTCAACGTGGTGGTGGTCGTCGTGCTCTGGCGCGCGCACCTGAACGGAAATGCGTCCCCGGCGCACGCGGCGTCCGGCGGCTCGTCGGAATCGATTGCCTGACCGGGAGGGGAATGAATGCGGATCCTCGTCGTGGGAGCGACCGGCACCATCGGGCGCGCGGTCGTCGCGGCGCTCGCGCCGCGGCACGAGATCGTCGCCGCGAGCCGGCGGCACGCGCCGGAGCGGGTGGACCTCCGCGACCCCGAGTCCATCCGCGCGCTCTACGGCCGCATCGGGCCGGTGGACGCGGTCGTCTCGGCCGCCGGCGACGCGGCGTTCAAGCCGCTCGCCGAACTCGCCGACGAGGACTTCGCGCAGTCGCTCGGCGACAAGCTGATGGGCCAGGTGAATCTGGTGCGCCTCGGCCTGGACGCCGTGCGCGACGGCGGCTCCTTCACGCTGACGAGCGGGATCCTCGCGCGCGCCCCCTCGCCCGGCACCGCGGCCATCGCGCTCGTCAACGCCGCGCTCGAGGGCTTCACCCGCGCCGCCGCGCTCGAGCTGCCGCGGGGCGAGCGCATCAACGTGGTGAGCCCGCCGTGGGTGAGCGAGACGCTCGCGGCCATGGGCCGCGACCCCGCCGGCGGGCTCCCCGCCGCGGTGGTGGCGGAGAGCTACGTGGCGAGCGTCGAGGGCCGCGAGACGGGACGGGTGCTCGAGCCGCACCGGACCCGCTGAGCACGCCGGGCGCTCAGGCGCCCGGCGTGCTCAGCGGCCGGCGGTGCGGCGGCAGCCGAGCGAGTCGCCCAGCGTCCACGGGCCGCCCGGCGTGCGGCGCAGCTCCCAGGCGAACCAGTAGGTCGAGTCGCTCGTGCGGCGCCAGATGAAGCGCTCGGGGCGGGCGCCCGCCTCGGTCGAGTCGCGCAGGAGGACGAGCGCGCCGTCGCGCCACCCGGCGCTCGTGAAGCGCCGCTGGCCGCCCCCGTTGTCGTGCAGCACGGCGACGAGCCGCCCGGTGTCGGCCGGCGTGAGCGGACCGAGGAGGGCGAAGGCCTGATAGCTCGCCGGCGCGCGGTCCATGTGCCGGTAGGCGAGCCAGCGGTTGCCGAGCTCCGCGGCGAAGGCGACGTCGGCCGCGATCGGCCGCCCGCTCGCGAAGGCGCCGGTGCAGCCCCAGCGCCCCTCGAGCCAGCGGGCCCACGCGGGCAGCGAATCGGCCGCGATGCGGGTCGCGCTGGTCGGGGCGACGCTCGACACGGCGTGCGGCGCGGCGCTCCGCGCCGGGGCCTCGGTGCCGGGTCGGGCGTCGGCGAGCGTGCCGAGAACGAGCGCGAGCGCGGTGGTACGAAGCAGCATGCAGGACTCCCGATGAAGATGCGATGGGGTGGCCCTCTACGGAGCGGCCGCCCCGGAAGATTCGCCCGCGACGTCCTCTCCCAGGAGCACCCGATGCGCTACTCGCGCGCGTTCGTCTTCTTCGGCTGGGCCTTCACCGTCTTCGGGCTGGTCTATCTCTGGTTCGGCGGCCGCGGACTGCTCGAGGGGGGACCGGTGAGCTGGTCGCTCGCCGGGATCGGGCTCGTCGCGGTCGTGGTCGGCACGGCGCTCGTGCGCTGGGGCCGGCGGCAGCTGCGGCCCTGAGCGCCGGCGCCGCTCGGGCGCCGCTCACGGCGACTCTCTCCAGGAGCTTCGCGATGGTCACGATCGAGATCCGCGACGGGACGCTGCACGTCGAAGTCGAGGGCTGGGACAAGCTCTGGGCGCTGAAGAGCCGGCTCGCCGTGCCGCTCGCGCACGTGCGCGCGGTGCGGGCGGATCCGCAGATCGCGCGCGGGTAGTGGAAGGGGATGCGGCTGCCGGGGACGCACATCCCGGGCATCATCACCGCCGGCACCTTCCTCCAGGACGGCCGCCGCACCTTCTGGGACGTGCACGACGCCGAGCGCGCGATCGTCGTCGAGCTCGAGGGCGAGCGCTACGACCGGCTCGTCGTCGAGGTGGAGCACCCGATGGCCGTCGTTTCGCGCATCCAGGCCGCGCTCGCCGCGAGCGGCCACGCCACCGGGGTCGCCTAGGCGGCCGCGGCGCCATGCGCGGGACGATGCGCTCGCTCCTCTGCGTCTTCGCCCATCCGGACGACGAGAGCTTCTTCAGCGCGGGCACGATCCGCCGCGCCGCCGACGCCGGCGTGCGCGTCGCGCTCTGCTGCGCGACGCGCGGCCAGCGCGGCACGACGGGGCACCCGCCGCTCGCCACGATCGAGGCGCTGCCCGCCGTGCGCGAGGCCGAGCTGCGCGAGGCGGCCCGCGCGGCGGGCGTCGCCGAGCTCGTCGTGCTCGACTACGAGGATCAGCACCTCGCCGAGGCGCCGCCCGAGGCGATCCGCGCCACGCTGGTCGCGCTCGTGCGGCGCACACGGCCGCAGGTCGTCGTCACCTTCGACCCGAACGGCGGGAACCTGCATCCCGACCACGTCGCGATCAGCCGCTTCACCCTCGACGCCGTGACCGCGGCCGCCGATCCGCGCGCCCTTCCCGGGTGCGGCGCGCCGCATCGCGCGGACCGCGTCGTGTGGGTCGGGCCCGTGGCGCCGTGGGAGGAGACCGACCGCGCGCGCCTCGCCGCGCGCCCCGGCGTGGACTTCCTCGTCGACACGGCGGCGCAGGTCGCGGCCAAGGCCGCGGCACTCGCCGCGCACCGGACGCAGCGGGCGGGGATCGACCGGCTCTTCCTCGCGCGCCCCGACCGCGACGCGGTGCTCGCGAGCGAGACCTACCGGCTGGGCTGGGGCGCGCCGCCCCCCGCCGTCCCGGCCGACGACCTCTTCGCGGGGCTCGCATGAACGAGCTGCTCACCACGATCCTCGCCGAGCTCGAGGCCTTCGGCCGCGCGCACGACGCGCGCACGGCGGCGCCGGCCGAGCGCTACCTGAACCTCACGCCCGAGGCGGGCGCGCTGCTCGCGCTCCTCGTGCGCGCGACGCGGGCGCGGCGGGTGCTCGAGATCGGCACCTCGAACGGCTACTCCACGCTCTGGCTCGCCGACGCGGTGGCCGAGACGGGCGGCCGGGTCACCACCATCGAGCGCCTCGCGGCGAAGCGGGACGCCGCCGTGGGCAACCTGACGCGCGCGGGGCTCGCGTCCCGGGTCACCTTCCTCCTCGGCGAGGCCGCCGCGCTGCTGCGCGACGAGCCCGACGCGACGTACGACTTCATCTTCCTCGACGCCGAGCGGCGGGCGTACCCGGGCTGGTGGCCCGACCTCGCGCGCGTCTGGGCGCCGGGCGGCGTGCTCGTCGTGGACAACGCGCTCTCGCACGCCGAGGAGGTGGCGCCCTTCGCCGAGCTGCTGCAGACCACGCCGGGCGTGAGCACCGTGCTCGTCCCCATCGGCAGGGGCGAGCTGCTCGCCTACAACGGCCCCGCCGCGACGGCCTGACGAGAGTGAGCGCCGATCCGCTGCGCGTCGGCCTGATCGGCTACGGGCTCGCCGGCCGGTCGTTCCACGCGCCGCTCGTCGCCGCGACGCCGGGGCTGCGGCTCGCCGCCGTCGTGACGCGCGACGCCGAGCGGCGGGCGCAGGCCGCGCGGGAGCATCCCGCGGCCGCGCTGGTCGGGACGGCCGACGCGCTGTGGGCGCTCGGCGACCGGCTCGACGTCGTCGTGATCGCCGCGCCGAACCGCGCGCACGTCCCGCTCGCGACGGCGGCCCTCGAGGCCGGGCTCGCCGTCGTCGTGGACAAGCCGCTCGCCGCGACCGCGGCCGACGGCCGACGGCTGCTCGAGGCCGCGCGCCGCCACGGGCGCCTCCTCACCGTCTTCCAGAACCGCCGCTGGGACGGCGACTTCCTCACCGTGCGCCGGCTCGTCGCCGACGGCGCGCTCGGCGCGGTGCACCGCTTCGAGTCGCGCTTCGAGCGCTGGCGGCCGGTGCCGAAGCCGGGCTGGCGCGAGCGCGCCGCGCCCGAGGAGGCGGGCGGCGTCCTCTACGATCTCGGCAGCCATCTCGTGGACCAGGCGCTCTGCCTCTTCGGGCCCGTCGCGCGGGTGTACGCGGAGCTCGACCGGCGGCGCCCGGGCGCCGCGGTCGAGGACGACGCCTTCGTCGCGCTCGAGCACGCGTCGGGGGTGCGCTCGCATCTCTGGATGAGCGCCGTCGCCGCGCAGCCGGGGCCGCGCTTTCGCGTCCTCGGCAGCCGCGCGGCCTACGTGAAGCACGGCCTCGACGGCCAGGAGGCGCGGCTGCGCGCGGGCGAGCGCCCGCCCGCGCCCGCCGCCGCCGGAGCGGGCGCGCCGGCCGACGACTGGGGCGTCGAGCCGCGCGAGCGCTGGGGCACCCTCGGCGCCGAGGGCGCGGTCGCGCCGGTCGAGACTGCGCGGGGCGACTGGCGCCGCTTCTACGCCGGCCTCGTCGCGGCGCTGCGCGCGGGGGCGCCGCCGCCGGTGGATCCGGCCGATGCCGTCGCGGGGCTCGCCGTGCTCGAGGCCGCCCGCCGCTCGGCGGCCGGGGGCGGCGCGGTTTCGCTCCCCACGGTGTAGCTTTCGGCGAATCGCCCGACATCGCTTCGGAGGCCCGCATGAGCCGCAGCTCCGGCCCGCCGGCGGACGCGCTGCCCGCCGACGAACCGGCACCCGCCCCGCCGCCGCCGCCCGCCTATCGCGTGGTGACGCCGCGCCTCGTGCTGCGCTGCTGGGATCCGGCCGACGCGCCGGCGCTCGCCGAGGCGGTGACGGCGAGCCTCGACGCGCTCCGGCCGTGGATGAACTTCGTGCAGAGCGAGCCCGAGCCGCTGGAGGCGAAGATCGCGCGGCTGCGGCGCTTCCGCGCCGCGTTCGACCGCGACGAGGACTTCGCCTACGGCGTCTTCCCGCGCGACGGCGAGGTGCGCCCCGCCGCCGTGCCGGTGTGGGGCGGCACCGCGCTCCATCCGCGCATCGGGCCCGGCGGGCTCGAGATCGGCTACTGGCTGCACACCGCCCGGCACGGGAAGGGCTACGCCACCGAGCTCTCGGCGGCGCTCACGCGCGTGGCCTTCGCGGTGCACGGCGCCGAGCGGGTGGAGATCCGCTGCGAGCCGGCGAACGCCGCGAGCGCCGCCGTCCCGCGCCGCCTCGGCTTCCGCCACGAGGCGACGCTCGCGCGGCGCCACGTCGCGCCCGACGGCAAGCTGCACGACCTGATGGTCTGGACCCTCTGGTCTCACGAGTTCGCCGCCTCGCCCGCCGCCGACGTGCCGGTCGAGGCCTTCGACGCCGCCGGCCGCCCGCTCGCGACGGCCGTGCGTTCCCAGTGAGGACATGCCGATGCGCTTCGCCGTCTCCACGCTCCTCGTCGTCGCGCTCGCGGGCGCGGACGTCTCCGCCGCGCGCGCGCAGGCCTCGATCCCCGCGTCCGAGTTCGCCGCCCGGCGCGACTCGCTCGCCGCGCGCGTGGGCGACGGCGTCGTCGTGGCCTTCGGCGGGCGGACGCCGGTGACGGACTTCGGGCCCTTCTACCAGCTCCCCGCCTTCCACTATCTCACCAACTACGACGAGCCCGACGCCGCGCTCGTCCTGGTCGTCGAGGGCGGCCGCGCCACGGGGACGCTCTTCGTGACGCCGATCGAGCCGCGGCGCGCCCTCTACTACGGCCGCCGCCCCGACAGCACGGAGATCGCGCGCGCGACGGGGCTCGCGGCGCGTCCGTTCGCGGGCCTCGCGCCGACGCTCGACTCGCTCGCCGCGGCGGGGCGCCCGTTCTGGACCCTCGCCGACTTCGCCGCCGCCGACTTCGCGCGGGCCGACTCGCTGACGCGCGGGCAGCAGTTCCTGAAGGGGCTCGCGGCGCGGCATCCGGGGCTCGTCGTGAAGGACGCGCACCCGCTCGTGGACCAGCTGCGGGCGCGGAAGAGCCCGGCCGAGCTCGCGCTCATCCGCCGCGCGGCGGCGGCCACCGTCGCCGGACACCTCGCGGCGATGCGCACGGCGGCGCCCGGGCTCCACGAGTACGACCTGCAGGCGGTGGTCGAGGCGGCCTTCCTGCGGGCGGGCGGCGAGCGGCCCTCCTACGGCAGCATCGTCGGCGCGGGCCCGCGCGGCACGCAGCTCCACTACATGAAGAACCGCGGCCCGCTGCGGCCGGGCGAGCTCGTGGTGATCGACGCCGGCACGCAGGTGGACGGTTACGCCGCCGACGTGACGCGCACGCTGCCCGTCTCGGGGACGTTCACGCAGGAGCAGCGCGCGCTCTACCAGCTCGTGCGCGACGCGCAGGACGCCGCCGAGCGGCACTCGCGCCCGGGGCTCTCGGCCCGCGCCGCGGCGGACTCGTCGGTCGAGGTGCGCGCGCGCGGCCTCGCCGCACTCGGGCTCATCGAGGGCGCCGAGGCGCAGTTCGACCCGCCCTGGCCGGCCGACTGCGCCCGCGCGCCGCAGGCGTGCCGCCAGGTGACGCTCTGGACGATCCACGGCATCAGCCACGGCCTCGGCCTCGAGGTGCACGACCCCGCGCAGTTCTACGGCGGCGACCGCACCTTCCAGCCGGGCGACGCGTTCACGATCGAGCCCGGGATCTACGTGAGCGGCGCGGTGCTCGACCTGCTGCCCGACACGCCGCGCAACCGCGCCTTCATCGCGAAGGTGCGCCCGGTCGTCGCGCGCTACGAGAACACCGGAGTGCGCATCGAGGACGACTACGTCGTCACCGCGCAGGGGACGGAGCGCATCACCCCCGCGCCGCGCGAGATCGCCGAGATCGAGGCCGTCATGCAGAGCGCCCGGAAGGCCGCCGCGAAGCCCGCGGCCAAGCCCGCCGCGAGAGGAGGAGCCGCCCATGCTCGGTAGCCGCCCGATGGAGGAGTGGGTCGCGCAGTACGCGCAGAGCCACCAGCATCCGGTCAACCGCTTCTGCCACACCCTCGGCATCCCGCTCATCGCGGCGAGCCTGCCGCTCTTCGTCCTCGCGCTCGTCGTGCACGGCTTCTGGCCGGTCCCCACGGCGATGTTCCTGGTCGGCTGGATCTTCCAGTTCGTCGGCCACGCGGTCGAGGGGAAGCCGCCCGAGTTCTTCCACGACTGGCGCTTCCTCTTCGTGGGGCTCCGCTGGTGGGTGGCGAAGGTGCGGGGCCGCGCGTGAGCGCCGGCGCGCCGCTCACGGCGACCGACGTCGCGGAGGTCGTCGCGGCGGAGCTCACGGGCGCGCGCTACGTGCCGGGCCCGGGGCTCCTCGGCGCGCCGTGGCACGCCGAGCGCTTCGACGCGGAGCTCGCCGAACTGCACGCGGCGCTCGTGCCGCCGGTGCTCCTGCCCTTCCGCGGCCCGGACGGCGCGGTCGCCGTCCACTGGTGCGTCGCGCGCACGCGCGAGGGCGCGGTGATCTTCTTCGACGCCGCCCGCGGCGAGTTCGGCCTCGCCTGGCCGGGTGACGGCCCGGGCGACGGCCCGGGCGACGGCCCGGACGACGGCGCCGCGGCGCCCGCCGAGGCGCCCGCCGAGGAGCTCGACCTGCGCGGCGGGCTCGTGGACGTCTTTCTCGGCCGCTGAGGGGAGCTCCGTGATGCCCGCACTCCGTCGCGCTGCCGCCGCCGCCCGAATCGTCCGGAGCGCCCGCGCGCTCGCCGCGGCCCTCCTCCTCGCGGGCGGCGCGCTCGTCGCGGCGGGCTGTCAGGGCCGCGAGCGCGCCGCGCCGCCGCCCGCCGCGCTCCCGCTCGGGCCCGTCGCGCTCGCGTCGGCGACCTACGTTCTGGGCGTGAGCCGGCTCGACACCGTGCCGCTCGCCGAGGGCCGCTACCGCGCCGCCGACGGCCGCGAGGTGCTGCTCCTGCCGGTGATGACCTGGGGCGACCTCGTCGGCGACGACCGGCGCGAGGCCGCCGCGATCGTCGTGACCCGCATCGGCGGCGTCTCCTACTACGAGCTCGTCGTCCTGGAGGAGCGCGGCGGCCGCCCCGTGCAGATCGCCCACCAGTACCTGGGCGACGACGTCGCCGTCGAGGGCCTCGCCATCGCCGACCGCGCCGTCGCGGTCCAGCTCCGCGTCCGCGGCCCCGGCGATCCGCCGTGCTGCCCGTCGCAGCGGGTGACGCGGCGACTGAAGATCGAGGGCGGCCAGGGGCGGTAGTGTGCACCGTCTACGTCGTCGAGCTCGACCGCGAGGTGCTGAAGGAGCGGAAGTTCCTGCGCGAGAACCCGCGCCGCCGCGCGGAGCTGCCGTGTCTCTACGTCGGCTCGACCTGTCTCGCGCCGGCGGAGCGGTTCCGCAACCACCTGCGCGGGCGGAAGGCGAATGGGTTCGTCTACCGCTACGGCGTGCGGCTCCGGCCGGAGTTCACGGCGCACTATCCGCCGCTCACGCGCGAGGAGGCGGAGCTCACCGAGCGCGAGCTCGCCCTCGAGCTGCGCGCGAAAGGGTACGGGGTATGGTTCAACGTCTGAGCCCGAGCCCGAGCGTCCGCGGCGGCAGGCTGCGCGCCGCCGTGCTGCGCGCCGCCGTGCTGCGCGCCGCCGTGCTGGGCGCCGCCGTGCTGGGCGCCGCCTGCGGCGGCGCGAGCTTCCCGAGCGACAGCGCGGCCGTCGCGCCGAGCGACGTGCCGGCGGCGTTCGTGCGCGACACCGCCGCCGCGCCGCCCGCCGGGGCGGACACGGCGGTCGTCACGGGCCCGCCGCTCTGCCACACCCCGATGATCGATCCGCGCGACGGCACCCGGCTGCGGCTCGTCGAGTCCCTCGCCGGCCGCGGCGACTACCTCGTCCCCATGCCCAACCGCTACGGCGCCGGCCCCGAGCAGTTCCTGCGGCTCGAGTGCGCGAGCGGCCGCGTGATCGGCCTCGTGCCGCGCGCCGGCCGGAAGGCGCATCCGTGACGCGCCGGCTCGCCGCGGGGCTGAGCGCCGCCGTGGTCGTCGCGCTCGCCGCGCTCTTCGCGTGGCGGCTCGTCACGCTCTACGCCGCCGGGGGGGAGCCCGACCCCCTGGAAGCGCCCGCCCTCGCGGCCGGCCGCGCGCTCCTCGCCGACGCGCTGCGCGGCGATTCGGCGGGCGTGGCGGCGCGCGTCGGGAGCGCCCAGCCGGTCGCGTGGCTCGAGACCGCGCTGCGCCACGACTCCGCGCTCGTGCGCGCGTGGGCCGCGGGGGAGCCGCGCTTCGGCCGCACCCTCCACCGCGGCGACACGACCGTCGTGAGCTGGTCCACGTACGACGCGGGCGAGCGCTGCCTGGGGGGCGACGTCTGGGTCGCGCTCCTCGACGTGCCGCGTGCGCCGCGCGTGGTGCGGCTGAGCTCGCC
>DASTSO010000067.1:0-1368 GCA_035760645.1 Gemmatimonadales bacterium | reverse complement strand
TCGGCGCGCTGCCGCGCCTCGTGCAGCTCGTCTTCGGTCTTGCGAAGGATGTAGGCCCATCCGTCCCGTTCCTCGGCGTCGAGCACGATGTGCGGTAGCGCTTCGCGTAGGAACAGTTCGGCGAGCGCTTCGGCGGGTTTGCCGCGCATGATGTGCGCGTCCCGCAGCAGGTTCGCGACGGCCTCGAGCGCGCGCGGCGGGACCCCGTGCGCGCCTGTGAGCGTTTCTGCGGCCCGTTCGGCGGCCGGTGAGGGTTCCGGGTCGGGTGGCGTGGTGTGCGCGGCCTGTGCGCCGTGTGAGGCGCGCGGAGCCGGTGTTGCGGCCGCCCACTCGTCGGGATTGCAGTTCGGTGCGGCGTGTCGGATCCCGCCGCGCGGGTCCGGCACGTCCCCGTGATGCCTGGGGATCAGATGCACGTGCAGGTGATCAATGGAGCGTCCGGCGGCGCGGCCCTCGTTGATGCCGATGGTGTACCCGTCCGGGCGCCCATACCGGGCTTCGACGAGCCGCCGCGCGTACCGCAGCGCACCGTAGAACTCGGCGGCCTCGTCGCTGGTCAGATGGAACGCCGACTCAACGTGCCGGAACGGCACGATCTCCACGTGCCCCGGGTTGGCCGGGTAGTTGTCGAGGCGGATGTACCAGTGCGCGGTCTGGCCGATCACCTGGCTTTGGGCCGGGTCGCAGAACAGGCAATCCTCGCGGGTCATCGGGGCTCCGGGGTGAACAGGCGGCGGGCGGCGGTCCACGGGTCGCCGTGGCGGGCTGTGAGGCCGGCCAGGTGGTCGAGCATGTCTTGTTCGGCTCGCCACCATCCGGGCCGCCATGTCCCGGATGGGATGTCGGAGCGAGGCGGTGTCACGGGGTAGCCGCGTTCGGGGCCCTGCGGGGTCGCCCAGCGGCGCCGGCGCTCCTCGGCTAGGTCGTCGTCTGTGACGGTGCCGACGACGGCCCAACCGTCGGTGTCGGTGGCGGCGGTGTTCTCGATCATCGGGTTCCTCTTCCGGGTCTTGCGCCACAGGGCGAGGGCGGCGCCTGCGATGGCCAGGGGTAGGACGACTGGTCCGGGCCGCGCGGTCACTCGGCCTCCTTGGCCGTCTGCTGGATGAGGGCGCGCGCTCGGGTCAGGTGGGCGCGCGCCTGGCGGACCAGGTCGACCGCCTCTGCGGGGATACGGGTCGTGCGTGCGAACGGGGCGACCTCCAGCACCTCGTCGGCGAAGTCGGCGGCGTCGCCGAGCCAGTGGACGGCGACGTCGCGGGCGTTGTCGCGGCGCTTCTCGTACGCGGCTTCGATCTCTTCGGGGGTCATCGGGTTCCTTCCAGTCGGGCGCGGGCGGCCCGGTAGGCGTCGTTCGGTGGGACGGCC
>DASTSO010000066.1:0-27442 GCA_035760645.1 Gemmatimonadales bacterium | reverse complement strand
GCCGTCACGCTCCTCGCGGCGTGCACCCTGGGCCTGGGGCTCGCCGTCGAGCCGGCCGTGCGCCTGGCGCGCGCCGCCGCGGGGCAGCTCCTGCCGGGCGGGGCGCCATGAGCGCCGCCCGGCGGCTGGGGGCCGCGGTGTCGCTCGTCGGCACCTTCGTCTACGACCTCGTCGCCTCGTCGCTCGCCGTGGCGCGGATCGTCCTCGCGCCGCACCGGGGGCATCGGCCGGCGATCGTGGCGGTGCCGGTGGACGCGCGCACGGAGTGGGGCGTGGCGCTCTTCGCCTACCTCGTGTCGCTCACGCCGGGCTCGACCTGCCTGCACGTCGCCGACGACCGGCGCACGCTCTACGTCCACTTCCTCGACGCGCCGGACCGCGCGGCGCGCGCCGCGGGGATCAAGGCGCTCTACGAGCGGCGGATCCTCGAGCTGGAGGGTGGCGAATGACGCTCCTCGATCCCGCGGCCGTGGCGCCGTGGCTCGGCGCGGTGCTCGCGCTCGCGCTGGCGCTCGCGGCCTGGCGGATGCTCCGGGGGCCGGGCTACGCCGACCGGTTCGTCGCGCTCGACATGCTCACGGCCGTCGTGGTCGCGCTCGCGGCGCTGACGGCGTTGGCGACCGGCCGGGGCGCGTTCCTCGACGTCGCCCTCGGCGTGGCGCTGATCAACTTCGCCTCGACCTGCGCGTTCGCGGCGTTCCTCGAGCGCCGGCGCGACGGCCGGCGCGCCGAGCGGCGGCAGGACCGGGGAGGCGGGCGGTGATCCGGGCGGCGCTCGCCGTCCTCCTGCTCGCGAGCGGGACGGCGTTCATCGCGATCGCGAGCCTGGGCGTCGCGCGGCTGCCCGACGTGTTCCAGCGGATGCACGCCGCGACGAAGGCGGGCGGCATCGGCGCGAGCCTCGTCGTGCTGGGCGTGCTCGTCGCCGGCGGCGCGGCGCGGCCGCTGACGGGCGGGCTCACGATCGGGTTCATGCTGCTGACGCTGTCGGTCGCCTCGCAGCTGCTGGCGCGCGCCGCCTATCGCTCGGGCGCGCCGGTCGAGGGGCTCGAGCGCGGGGATCCGCTCGCGGGGGTGCTGGAGCGGGAGGGGGAGGAGCCGGGGGGAGCGGAGGAGGCGGGCGCCTAGGCCGCGCCGGCCTTCGGGCGCCGCGTCGGCCGCAGCACGAGCTCGCCGCCGCAGTTGGGGCAGGTCTGCTCCATCGCGGCGGTGCACGGCGCGCAGAAGGTGCATTCGTAGCTGCAGATGTACGCCGTGCCCTCGGGCGGGAGCGCCGTGTGGCACCGCTCGCATTCCGTGCGCATCTCGAGCGCCATGATCGATTCCTCCGGAGTGCCTGCTCAGGCCGCCGGCGGCAGCAGCCGCCGCAGCTTCGTGACGACGAACGAGGCGACGACGAAGGCGAGCACCGCGATGAGCGGCGGCTGCCACGCCGGCATCGGGTAGCCCGCGGTGGTGAAGAGCAGCGTCGGGGTGACCGCCGCGAGGAAGGCGCCGACGCGCCACGCCTCGAGGGTGAGGCGCGCCCAGCGCCGCCGGCGCCACAGGCCGACGGCGCTCGCGATGGCGCTGAGCCCGAACCACAGGCCGACGGCGGCGAGCAGCCAGGCGGCGCGCCCGAACTCGGGGATCGTGAGCACCGCGACGGCGAGCGCCAGGGCGGTGAGGCCCGCCCAGCCGAGGACGAGCGCGCCGAGCGTGAGGGCGCGGGGGCGTTCGGGTGAGGTCATGGGGGAAAGATAAGAGCGCGGGTCGGCCCCTGCCGGTCGGCCCCTGCCGGTCGGCCCCTGCCGGTCGGCCCCTGCCGGTCGGCCCCTGCCGGTCGGCTCCTGCCGGTCGGCCCCTGAAGGGGCCACTCGGCCTGAGAGCCCTGAAGGGCTCTCCGAGGCAGCGGCGCGCCGTGCGCTCTCCGGCGCCCGAGTTCTCGCAGCGGAGCCCCGCGCCCGCACAGGGCCCTTCAGGGGCCTCAGGCCGAGTGGCGGCTTCAGCCGCCGACTCGCGCTTCAGCCGCCGACTCGCGCTTCAGCCGCCGACGCGCAGCCGCCGACGCGCAGCCGCCGACTCACGCCGCGCGCTCCGCGCTCACCGTCATCATCCCCCAGAGCCAGCCGACCCGGTAGCGCTCGAGGCGTGTGACGCGGAAGCCCGCCGCCGCGAGCCGGCGGGCGAGCTCGCGGCTGCCGTAGATGCGGTGATGGGGGCGGCGGGTCAGCCGCAGCCAGCGGCCGGCGAGCCGGCTGCTCCGGAAGTCGGCGCACCAGTCGGTGAGGACGAGGCGGCCGCCGGGGCGGAGGACGCGGGCGAGCTCGCCGAGCGAGGCGTCGGGCGCGGTCCAGTAGTGGAGCGCGCTCGCGCTCGCGACGACGTCCAGGCCGCCCGTGGCGACGGGGAGCGCCGCCGCGTCGGCCGCGACCAGCGCCGCGGGGGTGGCGAGGGCGCGCGCCTCGCGCAGCATCGCGTCGGAGAGATCGGCGCCGGCGAGGCGGGCGGCGGGCGCCTGCCGCGCGGCGGCGCGCAGCAGGGCGCCGGTGCCGCAGCCGACGTCGAGGAGCCGCTCGCCGGGCCGGAGCGCGAGCCGGGCGAGCGTGCGCGCGGTGGTGCGGGCGACGTAGGCGGCCCAGCGCCGCTCGTAGACGGAGGCGAGCGCGGCGTACTCCGCGCGCACCCCGGCGCGCGTCACGGGTGCTGCGCGCGGTCGTCGTTCATCTGCCGCCGCAGCGCGCGCTCGACGAGCCGCAGCGCCTCGGCGTGCGCTGCGCGCTCGTCGGGGGTGAGCGCGGCGGGGCCGAGCCCGCCGACGTTGCGCAGCGCCTCCCAGACCCCTTCCCACTCGCCGACCGTGGCGAGCGGCGCGGGCCAGGCGGCGGCGAGGAGGTCGCGGGGACGCGCGGCGGCGCGCGCCGCGAGGCTCGTCGCGAGCGCGTCGAGGAGCCGGCGCACCTCGGCGAGCTCCTCGGGAAGGCGGTGGGCGGTGAAGGGGCGGTCGGGCATGGCGGACGCGGGCCGGCGGTTACTGCGCCTCGAGCCGCCGCTGCAGCGCCGCGAGCCGGTTCATCGCCTCGAGCGGCGTCATCGCGTCGAGGTCGAGCTCGCGGAGCTCTTCCATCACGGGATTCGGCGCGGGCTCCGGCGCCGCGGGCGCCGCGGCGGCGAAGAGGGCGAGCTGGCCGGGGTCGGCCGGCGCGGGGCCCCGGCCCGGCACCATGCGGTGCTCGCCCTCGAGCGTCTTCAGGATCTCCTTCGCGCGCCGCACCACCTGCGCCGGCAGCCCCGCGAGCTGGGCGACGTGGATGCCGTAGCTGCGGTCGGTGCCGCCCGGCTCGAGGCGGTGGAGGAAGACGACGGTGTCGCCCGTCTCCTTCACCGCCACGTTGTAGTTGCGGGCGTGCTGCAGCCGCTCGGGGAGCTGCATCAGCTCGTGGTAGTGGGTGGCGAACATCGTCTTGCAGCCCACCCGGTCGTGCAGGTGCTCGCTCACCGCCCAGGCGATCGCGACGCCGTCGTAGGTCGAGGTGCCGCGGCCGATCTCGTCGAGCAGCACCAGCGAGCGCGGCGACGCGTTGTGCAGGATCGCGCTCGTCTCGCTCATCTCGACCATGAACGTGGACTGCCCGCGCGCGAGGTTGTCGCTGGCGCCCACGCGGGTGAAGAGCCGGTCCACCACGCCGATCCGCGCCTCCGCCGCGGGGACGAACCCGCCCATCTGCGCCATCACGACGCAGAGGCCGATCTGGCGCAGGATGGTGCTCTTGCCCGCCATGTTGGGCCCGGTCACCAGGAGCAGCCGCTCGGCGTCGTCGAAGCGCACGTCGTTCGGCATGAACTGCTCGCGCGGCATCAGGCGCTCGATCACGGCGTGGCGGCTCCGCCGGAGCGTGAGCCCGTACTCCTCCGTCACCTCCGGCCGCACGTAGCGGTGCGTCACCGCCTGCTCGGCGAGACCCGCCCAGACGTCGAGGCGGGCGAGGACGCGGGCCGTCGCCTGCACGCGCGCGATGGCGTTGCCCACCGTCGCGCGGAGCGCGCCGAAGAGCTCGGCCTCGCGCGCGAGCATGCGCTCCTCCGCGCCCAGGACCTTGCTCTCGTACTCCTTGAGCTCGGGCGTCACGTAGCGCTCGGCGTTGGCGAGCGTCTGCCGGCGCTCGTAGTCCGCCGGTACCCTGGCGCCGTGCGCGTGGGTGATCTCGAGGTAGTAGCCGAAGACCTTGTTGTAGCCGACCTTGAGGCTGGGGATCCCGGTGCGGTCGCGCTCGCGCTGCTGCAGGGTGGCGATGTACTGCTTGCCGCCGTCGCGGAGACTGCGGGTCTCGTCGAGCTCCGCGTCGTAGCCCGCGCGGATCACGCCGCCCTCGGCGAGCGTCGCCGGCGGACGCTCCTCGAGCGCGCGCGCGAGCTCGGCGGCGAGGTCGGCGAGGAGATCGAACTCGTCGTGCGCGCCCTTGAGGAGCGCGGCGCGCTCGAGCGGGAGCGCCGCCATCGCGGCCGCCACGTCGGGCAGCCGGGCGAACGAGTCGCGCAGCGCGCCGAGCTCGCGCGGGGTGGCGCGGCCCGCGGCGGCCCGCCCGGCGAGGCGCTCGAGGTCGCGCACGCCGTCGAGCGCCTCGCGGAGCCGCGAGCGGCCGCGCGAATCGCTCACGAGCACCTCGACCGCGTCGAGCCGCCGCGCGATCTCGGCCACGTCCCGCAGCGGATTCAGGACCCACTGCCGCAGGAGCCGCCCGCCCATCGGCGTCACCGTGGCGTCGAGCGCCTCGAGCAGCGTGCACTTCGTCGCGCCGAGGCGCAGCGGCTCGACGAGCTCGAGGTTGCGGCGCGTCATGTCGTCGAGCCAGAGGCAGGCGTCGCCGCGGCGCACCACGGGGCGGTGCAGGTGCGGCAGCCCGCCGGGCTGGAGCTCGCCCAGGTAGCGGAGCAGCGCCCCCGCGGCGCCCACGGCGAGCGCGTCGCGCGGCTCGAGCCCCAGCCCGTCGAGCGAGGCCAGGGAAAAACGCCGCGCGAGGTCGTCGCCCGCGAGCGCGCCGTCGAACTCCCAGCGCTCGCGCGCGGTCTGCAGCACGCCGTCGTCGAGGTCGAGCGCGAGATCGGCGGGGGCGATCACCTCCGCCGGCGCGAGCCGGCCCAGCGCCTCGCGCTCGGCGCCTTCCTCGAGGGTCTCGAGGACGAACTCGCCGGTGGAGAGGTCGACCGCCGCGATGCCGAGGGCCGACGGCCCATCACACACGGCGACGAGCCAGTTGTTGCGCGAGCCCGGCAGCCACCCCTCCTGGAGCAGCGCGCCGGGGGTGATCGTCTCCACGACCTCGCGCTTGACGATCCCCTTGGCGAGCTTGGGGTCCTCCATCTGCTCGCACACGGCGACGCGGTGGCCGGCCTGGACGAGCTGGCGGATGTACTCGCCGGCGGCGCGCACGGGGACGCCGGCGAGGGGGACGCCGTCGCCGCGGCTGGTGAGCGTGATGTTGAGGACGCGGCTCGCGAGCACCGCGTCGTCGTGGAAGGTCTCGTAGAAGTCGCCGCAGCGGAACAGCAGCACCGCGTTCTGGTGCTGCTGCTTGATCTGCCGCCACTGCGCCATGAGCGGCGTGGCGTCGGTCTTCGAACCGCTCGAGCTCGAGCCGCTCACGGCCGGACCACGAAGGGGCTGCCGCCCAGCTTCGCCTTGATCGCCTGCACCCCGGCCGCGGCCTCCGCCGAAGTGGCGTAGCCGCCGACGCGCACCTTGTAGAAGCCCTTCTCCGGCACCACCAGCGCGTCGAACCCCGCGCGCTTCAGCCGCTCCACGACCTCGGCCGCCTGGGCGGGGGTGGCCATGGCGGCGACCTGGACCTGGTAGTCGGCCGACGGGCTCGACGGCGGGACGGCGGGAGCGGCGGTCGAGTCGCTCCGGGGCGGGGGGGCCGGAGCGGCGGGCGCGGCCGCGACGGCAGGCGCGGAGTCGGTCGGTCCCGCCTTGCACGCCTCGTCCTGCATCCGCAGCAGATTCCCCTTCGCCTCGGTGTCGGTGCCGACGCGGGCGAGGCCTTCGGTGACCCAGCGGCAGGCGGCGGCGGGGTCCTTCCGGCGCTTGAGGTAGATGTCGGCGGCGTAGTAGGCGGCGCGCGGGAGCAGCGGGCTCGCGGGGTAGTCGCTTCGGATCCGCTCGAGCTGGCGGGTGGCGCCGGGGTAGTCGTTCCGCACGTAGGCGATCTGCGCGAGCCGGTAGAGCGCGACGTCGGCCCAGCGGCTCGTCGAGTGCTCGACGACGACGCGCTGGAAGGCGCGCTGCATCTCGTCGAGGTTGTTCGCCACCATCCCCGAGGTGAAGAGCACCTCGGGATAGAGCGAGTCGGTCGGCGCCGTGTTCGCCAGCATCCGCGCGACGATGGCGTGCGCCGAGTCGGAGCGGCCCGACTGGGCGAGGCGGACGGCCTCGAGCAGGCGGGGCGAGGACTGGGCGGACAGGCGGGACGGCGGGACGGCGGCACCCAGCACGCACGCCAGGGCCGCGCCGCGCAGCGCGAGCTTGCTTCGCTTCGCCCAGCGCACCCTCCCGCCGTCCCGCCGTCCCGCCGTCCCGCCTCGCGTCATGCCGCCTTCTCCTTCCGCACCGTGAGTCGCATCGTCAAATCGGTCAGCAGCCCGCGATCGTCGCTGATCGTGGTGCTCTTGAGGGCCTGGTCGGTCTCGAGGGTCGCCTGGAGCGCGCCGCCCAGGCGGCGCTGGCCCCAGCGCTCGGCCCAGGTGCTCCACGCGTGCGCCTCGGCCTTCCACTCGCCGAGGCCGAAGGGGCGCACCTTGAGGAGACTCTTGAAGACCGCGTCCTCGAGGGCGCGGCCGCGCAGCTTGCGATCGTAGTGCGCGCGCGCGATGCCGACGCCGATCAGCGTCTGGCCGAGCAGGGTGACGAGCTTCACGCCCGACACGCCGGCCTGCTCGAGCACGGGGCCCAGGAGCGCCGTGGCGCGCGCGGTGTCGCCGTTGAGGACGGCGTCGCGCCAGTCGTAGATCGTCTCGCCGTGGTGCACGCCGACGAGCTCGCCGATGCGCCGCGCGTCGAGGCCGGTCGGGTCGGGGAGCGCGGCGAGCTTCTGCAACTCGGCGAAGAGGGTGCCGAGGTCGTTCCCGACCGAGCGCAGCAGATGCTCGGCGCCGCCCTCGGCGAACGACACGCCCAGCGGCGCGGCGCGCGCGGCGAGCCACTTGAGCGCGCGGTCGGGGGCGAGCGGCTCGCAGGGCACCGTCACCGCGTGC
Source organism: Gemmatimonadales bacterium (assembly GCA_035760645.1). GTDB lineage: Bacteria > Gemmatimonadota > Gemmatimonadetes > Gemmatimonadales > GWC2-71-9 > DASSTY01. The sequence goes on along the minus strand of DASTSO010000066.1, from coordinate 20,212 downwards.
TTCGCGAGCTCCTTGTCCTCGCTCTCCTCGTTCGCGCCCTGCACGAGGACGAGTACCGTCTCCGGGACGGGGCGCTCGAGGTACTTCACCACCGCGCCCTTGGCCTTCGTCTTCCGCTTCCACGCCTCGACGTCGCGGATGACGACGACGCGCCGCTCGGCCATCATCGGCAGCGTGGTGCAGAGGGTGACGACGTCGTCGGGCTCGAGCTGCTGGGCGCTGCGGAGGTCGTAGTTGAAGTCGCGCAGCCCGGGATCGAGGACGCGGTCGAGCACGGCGCGCGTCCCCTCGTCCTTGAGGATGTCCTCGGAGCCGTAGAGATAGTAGACGGGCGCCACGTCGCCCTTCTTCAGGGCGCGCAGGAACGCCTCGTAGGTCTGCGCGGGCATTGGGCGAATCTAGTCAGGCGGACCGGAGGGCGGGAGGCGAAACGGGGGCCTACACCTCCGGATGTCCCGCCACCGCCCGGTCGTACGCGCCGATGACGTGGGCGCGGGTGACGAGGCCCAGCAGGCGGCCGCTCGCCGGGTCGGCGACGGGGATCCAGGGGGAGCCGCGCAGCCCCATGCGGCGCACCGCCTCGAGGAGCGAGTCGCCGGGGCCGACCGGGTCCACCGGGGTGGCGAGGTCGAGCGCCGTGAGGCGGGTGAGGCGCTCGGGGTGCTCGGCCGCCTCGGCCGCGGCGCGGCTCAGCTCGAAGACGCTCACGACGCCGACGACGCGGTGGGTGGCGGCGTCCAGCACGGGGAAGGCGGCGGCGGGGCCGCGGCCCAGGCGGGCGAGGAGCGTGGCGGCGGGGACGTCGCCGGCGATCGCCTCGGTGACCGGCTCGTAGACGTCGCCCACGCGGAGATCGCCCAGCACGTCGCGGTCGCTGCCGTGCGCGATGTCCTCGCCGCGGCGGCGGAGCCAGCCGCTGTAGAGGTTCTCGGGCACGAACCGGCGCGAGACGACGTGCGAAATGACGACCGCGAGCATGAGCGGGAGCACGATGCCGTAGTCGTTCGTCATCTCGAAGACGAGGAGGATGCCGGTGATCGGCGCCCCGGTCGCCCCCGCCACGACGGCGCCCATGCCGACGAGCGCGTAGGCCTCGGGGTGGAGGCCCAGGGCGGGGAAGAGGTCCTGGAGCGCCACGCCGAAGGCGCCGCCCGCCGCGGCGCCGACGTAGAGCGACGGGGTGAAGAGGCCGCCCGAGCCGCCGGTGTTGAGCGTGACGCTCGTGGCGAGGATGCTGCCGAGCGCGAGGAGCGCGAGCGTGGTCCACGGCAGCCGGCCGAAGAGGTCGAGGTGGACCGAGAGGTGGCCGTGCCCGACCAGCAGGCCGCCGCTCAGCACGACGAGCCCGCCGACGAAGAGGCCGCCCAGGATGGGGACGAGCGCGGGCGGAATCCGGAAGCGCGCCGTGAGGCGCTGCACCACGTCGCCGGTGCCGAAGTAGACGCGCACGTAGACCGCCGAGAGCGCGCCGGCGGCGAGGCCCAGGAGCGGATAGAAGAGGAAGACCTCGCTCCGGAAGGCGTAGCCGTACTCCTCGGGGATCGGGAACGCCGGATGGTTGCCGAGGAAGCCGTGGGAGACGACCGCCGCGAGCACGCTCGCCACCACGACCGGCGGGAAGGAGCCGACGGCGAAGGTGCCGATGATCTCCTCGAGCGCGAAGAACGCCCCGGCGAGCGGGGCGTTGAAGGCGGCGCTGATGCCGGCCGCGGCGCCCGCGCCGACGAGCACCTTGACGCGCTCGGGATCGAAGCGGAAGAGGCGGCCGAGCACGCTGCCGATCACCGCGCCGAGGACGGCGACGGGGCCCTCGCTGCCGGCGGAGCCGCCGGAGCCCAGCGTCACGGCGCTCGCCGCGGTGCGGGCGAGGGCGGGCCGGGGCGGGAGGTCGCCGCCCCGGCGCGCGACGGCGCGCTGGACGTCGGGCACGTTCATCCCGTCGTACCCGCGCCCGATGTGCTTCGCGATCCACCACGCGGCGAAGAGCCCCGCCGCGGTGAGCACCGGCCGGTAGGCGACGAAGCCCAGCCGCGGGAGCCACTCCTGCGGGAAGCGGACGAAGGCGGTGTAGGCGAGGTCGATCGCGCGGTAGAAGGCGACGACGCCGAGGGCGGCGAGGGTGCCGATCCCGACCGCGAAGGAGAGGAGGATCGCGTCCTCGCTCAGGTCGAGCCGGTTGAGCCACTCGGCGAAGTCCACCCACGCGCCGCCGACGCGGCGGAGCGCCCGCCGCACCGGACGCGGGGGGCGCAGGATCCGGTACGACGAGCGCTCTCGGGAGGGGGTTTCCCACATCATGGGCGCAATGTAGTCAGCGGAACGCCTCCACGAACAGGATCGCCGCCAGCGACTTGCCGTCCATCAGCTCGCCGCTCTGCACCTTGCGGAGCACCTCGGTCCAGGGGACCGCGTGGATCTCCAGGAACTCGTCGGCCTCGCGCTCGGAGGTGCCGGGCTCGAGCTCGTAGGCGGCGAAGAGATGGATGCGCTCGTCGGTGAAGCCGGGCGTGGTGTAGATCGTCGTGAGGCGCTCGAAGCGCCGCGCGGTGTAGCCCGTCTCCTCGGCGAGCTCGCGCGCGGCGCAGCGCGCGGGGTCGTCGGCCTCGCCGGCGTCGAGCTTGCCGGCGGGGATCTCCCAGATGTAGCCGTCGGCGGCGTGGCGGAACTGGCGGATGAGCACGACGCGCGGATCCGCCGTCGTCGCGGGGTCGTCGAGGAACGGCAGCACGGCGGCGGCGCCCGGATGGCGGACCATCTCGAGCGTGCCGGTGTTCCCGTTGGGGAAGCGCACCGTGTCGCGGTCGAGGTTCAGCATGCGGCCGCTGTAGATGCGCTCGCTGGAGAGAAGGGTCATGGCGTCGCCTTCACCTCGTTGCCCTGCATGTCGCGGAGGCTCACGGGCCCGAGCTTGAGCGCCTCGATGCCGGGGCGGATCTTCGCCACGTCGCCCACGACGACGACGCTCACCTGGTCGGGCCGCACGTACCGCTGCGCCACGCGCTGCACGTCCTCGCGGGTGACGGCGAGGATGCGCTGCACGTAGGAGTCGTAGTAGTTCAGCGGCAGGTCGAAATCCACGAGGTCGGCGAGCCGCACCGCCATCTGGCTCGTCGTCTCGAAGTCGCCGCCCAGGCCGAGGGCGAGGTAGTTCTTGGCGCGCTCGAGCTCGCCGGGGGCGACGAGCGAGTCGCGGATGCCGCGCAGCTCCCGGAAGAACTCGACGAGCGAGCTGTCGGTGACGTCGGTGCGCACCGCGGCGCGCGCGAGGAACGGCCCCGGCAGCGGCCGCCACGCGAAGCCGGAGCCCGCGCCGTAGGTGTAGCCCTTCGTCTCGCGCAGGGTCTGGTTGAGCCGGCTCGAGAAGGAGCCGCCGAGGATCGTGTTCATCACTTCGATCGCCGCGTAGTCGGGCGTCGTGCGCTCGACGCCGGGGGCGCCGATCATGATGACCGACTGGGCGGCGCCGGGCTTGTCGACGAGGTAGACGGTCGTCGGGCGGACGGGAGCCGTCGTGTCGGCCGCGGCCGACTGCCCCCGACCCTTCTCGACCGCCCGCGCCGTCCAGGCGCCGAGATACCGCTGCGCCAGCGCCCGCGCCTCGGCGAGGGTGATATCGCCCGTCACGATCAGGTCCGCGCCCGCGGGGACGAACTCGCGGCGGTAGAAGTCGCGCACCATCGCGCTGTCGAGCGCGGCGGTGGCGGCGCTGTCGCCGCCCAGGGGGGCGTGGTACGGGTGGCCGGCGGGGAAGACGAGGGCGTTGAAGGCGAGGCTCGCCACCGCGGCCGGCTGGTCGCGCTGCTGGAGGATGCCGGCGAGGCGCAGGTCGCGCTGGCGGGCGATCTCGCTCGCCCGGAACGTGGGCCGGAGCGCCACCGCGCCCATGAGCGCGAGCGCGGGCGCGAGGTTCCGCTTCGGCGCCTTGAGCGAGACGAACATGTGGTCCCAGTCCGCCCCGGTCGAGAGCTGCGCGCCGAGGTACTCGGCCTGCGCCGCGATGCCGAAGGCGTCGAGCGTGTCGGCGCCCTCGTCGAGCATGTTGGCGGTGAAGCTCGCGAGCCCGGGCCGGCGCTGGTCTTCCCGCCCGCCGCCGCGGGTGCGCAGCAGCACCTGTACCAGCGGCACCTCGTGCATCGGGACGACGTAGAGCTTGAGCCCGTTGGCGAGCGTCGCCGTCTGCGTCCGCGGCAGGTGGAGCGTCGGGGGCGCGCCGAGGGTGGGAGCGGTGGCGACCTGGGCGGCCAGGCGGTCGGCCGGCCAGGCGGTCAGCGAAACGAGCGCAACGGCGAGCGCGGCGCGGCGGGCGTGATCGCGGTATCGCATCAGTTGCTCCCTCCCTGGCCCTTCGGGGACACTGCGAGCTCCGTCTTCCCCTGCGGCACGACGCTGAGCACCGCCTTGGGGGCGAGGAGATACCGGCGCACCACCCGCTGGACGTCGGCGGCGGTGACGGCGCGGTAGCGGTCGAGGTCCCACTGGAAGGCGTCGGGGCGGCCGACGAAGTAGTAGTAGTTGTTGAGCTGGTTCGCCTTGCCGGCGACGCGCTCGAGGACGCCGAGGAAGCCCTTCTCGGTCGCGTTCTTCGCCTGCTCGAGCTCGCGCGCGGTCGGGCCCGCGGCGGCGAGCCGCTCGAGCTCGGCGTCCATGACGCGCTGGAGCTCGGGGAGCGTCTTTCCGGGGCGGGCGGTGGCCTGGAGGGTGAAGTCGCCGTCGACGCGCTTCGCCTCGCTGTAGGCGTCCACGTCGCTCGCGAGCTGGAGCTCGTAGACCAGCCTCTGCGTGAGCCGGCTGTTCTTGGCGCCGGTGAGGAGATAGCCGGCGAGCTCGAGCGCGGCGGCGTCGGGGGTGTAGTCCTTCACCGTGTGCCAGCGGTAGTAGAGCCGGGGGAGCTGCACCCGGTCCTCGAGCACGCCGACGGTGTCGCGCGCGAGGCGCACCGGCGGCACCACCGTGTCGCGCCGGATGGCGGGGCCGCGCGGGATCGCGCCGAAGTACTTCCGCACCTGGGCGCGCACGCTGTCGGTCTCGACGTCACCGGCGACGACGATCGCGGCGTCGTTCGGCGCGTACCACGTGCGGAAGAACTCCTTCACGTCCTCGACGCTGGCGGCGCTGAGGTCGGCCATCGAGCCGATGACGGGCCAGCTGTAGGGGTGGCCGGCGGGGTAGAGCATGCGGATCAGCGTCTCGTCGGCGAGGCCGTAGGGCTGGTTCTCGTAGCTCTGCCGCCGCTCGTTCTTCACCACGTCGCGCTGGAGGTCGACCTTGGCCGAGTCCATCGTGGGGAGCAGCCAGCCCATGCGGTCGGCCTCGAGCCAGAGCATGAGCGGGAGGGCGTTGCGGGGGCCCTGCTCGTAGTAGTTGGTGCGGTCGTTCGTGGTGGAGCCGTTGTTGTCGGCGCCGGCGGCCTCGAGCAGCCGGTCGAAGGCCGGATAGGGCGCGTGCTGCGAGCCCATGAACATCAGGTGCTCGAAGAGGTGCGCGAAGCCGGTGCGGCCCGGCTTCTCGTCGCCCGAGCCGACGTGGTACCAGACGTTGGTGGCCACGATGGGCACCGAGTGGTCCTCGTGCACGATGAGCACGAGCCCGTTGGGGAGCGTGTCCACGGTGACGGGGACGCGGAGCGCCTGGGCGGCCGCCTTGGTGCGCGCTTTCGCGGGCGCCTTCGTGCGCGCCTGCGCGCGCGCCTGCGCGGCGGCGGTCCCGGGGAGGAGGAGCGCGACCGCGGCGAGGGCGGCGGTCGCGACACGGGTCCGGCGGTGGGGCATCACGGCCTCGACGGAGGGGAGAGTGGGTGCAGCCGACGATGCTGCATATAAACGCCGAAACCTAAACGCCAAAACCCCGCCGCGGTCCACTGGGGGACGGCGGCGGGGTGGTTGGCATCGAGCTCGAGGCGAGCGCCTCGCTCGGTGTCGAACGAACTCCTAGCCTCGATTATCGAGCCAGGCGATCGCTTGCCCTGTTCGAGCTCCGGATGCAACTCTCACTAGACAATGGATCACCTCCTTGGTCGCGGTGGAACATCGGGCGGAACGTAGAACCGCTCGGGGCCGGGGAGCGTCCGTGCGGACGTCCCGACGCCTGGAATAACAGTAGCCGGGGGGGAGGGGTTCCCGGTAGGGGCTAGGGGCTAGGGGCTAGGGCGTGGTCGAGGGGGCCTGGGGCACGGAAGCCGGCATCGGCCGGGAGCCCCCTAGTCCCTAGCCCCTAACCCCTAGCCCCTAACGAAGTCCCCGCACCCACGCCACCGGCACCTTGAAGCCCTCGCGGAAGAGGTACTGGATCTCGGTGTTCGGGTTGTCCGAGATGGGGCTCTCGGAGGTGGGCGAGGTGTAGGCGACGAGGCCGGTGCGGCGGGCCTCGAGGCGGAGGCGGGCCATGTGGAAGGGGTCGCTCACGAGGAGCACCGACTTGAGGCCGCGGGCGCGGAGCCAGTGGGCCACGGCGGTCATCGAGGCCTCGGTCGAGCGGCCGTGCGGCTCGAGGACGATCGCCCCGGGTGGCACCCCCTGGGCGACGAGCCAGGCGCGGCTCACGGCGGCCTCGCTGAAGCGGTCGCCGCGGCCGATGCCGCCGGTGACGATCACCCGCGGCGCGAGCCCGGCCGACCAGAGCTGCAGGGCGTGCTCGAGCCGGGCGCGCAGCACCGGCGAGGGCCGCCCGTTGTACTGCGCGGCGCCGAGCACGACGATCGCGTCCACCGGGCGGCGCTGGTCCTGCTGGCTGACGACCAGCACGAGGAGCAGCGAGACGGTGTACGCGATGAAGCCGGCGACGAAGAGGCCGATCGCGATCCGGGCCAGCGTTTTGAGACGGAGCACCCCGGAAATTTAACCGGCCCGCTCCAATTCCACCTCGGCCTCGAGGCTCGCGTGGTCGCGGCCCAGGGTGGCGACGGCGAGCGTCTTCCCGCCGCGCACGTAGGTGACGGAGGCGTCGAGCCGCTCGAGGTCGCCGGCCACGTCGATCCGGTCCCACTTCTCGTGGTGGCCGACGTAGCGGAGGCCGACGTCGTACTGGTGGGTCCAGAAGAAGGGGACGTCGCGGTAGGGAATGCGCTCGCCCAGCATGTTGCGCGCGGCGGTCTGGCCCTGCCGCTCGGCCACCACCCAGTGCTCGACGCGGATGCGCTCGCCGGTGTGCGGGTCGGGCCAGCGGGCGATGTCGCCGGCGGCGTAGATGCCGGCGCGGCTCGTCTCGAGGTACTCGTTCACGAGGACGCCGTTGTCCACGTCGAGCTTGGCCCACTGCGCGATCGCGATCGACGGCCGGACGCCGATGCCGACGACGACGAGGTCGGCGGGGAGCGTCGCGCCGCTCTTGAGCGTCACCGAGTCGGCGTCCAGCGCCGCGACCGATTGGCCCAGGTGGAAGCGGACGCCGTGCGCCTCGTGGCGCTGCTGGAAGAGGCGGCCGAGCTCGGGGCCGAAGGTGCGCGCGAAGGGGACCGCGTCGGTGCTCACCACGTCCACCGCGAGCCCGCGCGCGCGGAGCGCGGCGGCGGCCTCCATCCCGATGAAGCTCGAGCCGACGACGACGACGCGCTTCGCCTGCTTCGCCGCGGCGATGATCGCGCGGCTGTCGGCGAGGGTGCGCAGGGTGAAGACGTGCGACTGGCCGTGGGTCGGCACCGGCAGCCGCACCGGCTCGGCGCCGGTGGCGAGCAGCAGCCGGTCGTAGGGGAAGGTGCGGCCGTCCAGCAGCTTCACCTCGCGCCGCTCGGCGTCGAGCCCGCCGACGCGGGTGCCCAGGACGCACTCGATCCGCTGCTCGCGGTAGAAGTCGGCCGAGCGGAGCGGGATCCACTCCTCGGGCGCGGCGCCCGCGAGGTAGTCCTTCGAGAGGTTGGGGCGGTCGTAGGGGAGGTCGGGATCGGCGCCGATCATAACGACGCGCCCGCCGTAGCCGCGCCGCCGCAGCATCTCGGCCGCGGCGTTCCCGGCGGCGCCGGCGCCGACGATGACGATCGCCTCGGGCTGGCCCGCCGCGGCGGCGGCCGGCACCCGGGGCGGCGCGGGCTCGAGCGTGCCGGTGACGCGGATCGTCCCGTCGCGCCGCTCGACCGAGTAGCGGGGGACGGGATTCAGCGCGGGCGCGCAGGTCGCCTCGCCGGTGCGGAGACTGAAGCAGGCGTGGTGCCAGGGGCAGCGCACCGTGTCGCCGACGCGCAGCCCCTCGCCGAGCGGCCCGCCGTAGTGCGTGCACATGGCGCCGATCGCGAGCACCTCGTCGCCCGCGCGCGCGAGCAGCACGGGCTCGCCGGCGACCTGGCCCGTCAGGACGCCGTCGGCCGGGAGCGCGGATTCGGGGATCCCGGCCGCGAGGTCGGGGCCGGCGGGCTGCTGCGGTGCGTCACCACCCATCTGTCCTCCCGCTCAGCGATCGTCAGAGATCGAAGGATTCGCCCAGCTTCGGAATGTGCACCTCGCCGACGCCCTCTTCCTTGAGGATCTTCGCCATCCCCTCGAGCCCCTCGGGCTCGCCGTGGACGCAGAAGGCGCGGCGGATGGGGCCGCCGAGGGCGCGGACCCAGGCGCGCAGCTCGTCCTCGTCGGCGTGGCCCGAGTAGCCGGGCACCGCGTCCACCTGCGCGCGCACCTCGTACTCCTCGCCGAAGATCCTCACCACCTTCGCGCCCTCCTGGATGCGGCGTCCCAGCGTGTGCTCGGCGTTGAAGCCGACGAAGAGGACGAGGTTGCGGTGGTCGCCGATCCCGTTCTTCAGGTGGTGGAGGATGCGGCCCGCCTCGGCCATGCCGCTCGCGCTGATGATGACCGCGGGGCCGTGGAGCGTGTTGAGCTTCTTCGAGTCCTGGACGTCGCGGACGTAGGTGACGAGCTCGAAGTCGAAGAGGACGTTCGTGGTCTCGATGAGCTGCTCGCGCCGGTCGAAGCACTCGGGGTGGGTGCGGAAGACGGCCGTGGTGTCCACCGCGAGCGGGCTGTCCACGTAGATCGGGATGCGCGGGATCTTCCCGTTGCGGTAGAGCGTGTGCAGCGCGTAGACGATCTCCTGCGTGCGCCCGACGGCGAAGGCGGGGATGAGCACCTTGCCGCCGCGCGCCGCGGTCGCGCGCACCAGCTCGCCCATGCGCGCCTCGGCGTCGTGCACCGGCTCGTGCTTCCGGTTGCCGTAGGTGCTCTCGATGATGAGCGTGTCGATCGGCCCGGCGGGCGGCTGCGGGTCGCGGATGATCGGGAGCCCCGCGCGGCCGATGTCGCCGGAGAAGACGAGGCGGTGGGGCCGCTCGCCCTCGGTGAGGCGGAGGACGACGTGCGCGCTGCCGAGGATGTGGCCCGCGTCGCTGTACTCGAGGATGAGGTTCTTCCGCAGGTGCACCGGGCGGTGGTACGGCACCGCCTGCATCAGGTCGGGCACCGCCATCGCGTCGGCCATCGTGTAGAGCGGCTCGGCCACCGGGCCCGCCTTGCCGTGGCGCTGCAGGAACTCGAAGTCGCTCTCCTGGATGTGCGCCGAGTCGGGGAGCATCACCGCGCAGAGGTCGCGCGTGGCGGGCGTGGCCCACACGGGGCCGTGGAAGCCCTTGGCGACGAGGAGCGGGAGCCGGCCGGTGTGGTCGATGTGCGCGTGGCTCAGCACGATGCCGTCGATGCGGCGCGGATCGAAGAGGAGCTCGCTGTTGAGCTTCCGCGACTCCTCGCGGCGGCCCTGGAAGAGCCCCGCGTCGAGGAGGAAGCGGCCGCCCGCGGCTTCGAGCAGGTGCATCGAGCCGGTGACCGTCCCGGCGGCGCCGTAGAAGGTGATGCGTCGGGTGTCGGGCATGGAGACCAGGGGCTAGGGACTAGGGGCTGGGGCGCGGTCGAGAGGGCTCGGTGCGCGGAGGGGAGCATCGGCACGGAGCTCCCTAGTCCCTAGCCCCTAGCCCCTAGTCCCTATCTCGTTCCGAACAGCCGATCGCCCGCGTCGCCCAGGCCCGGCAGGATGTAGCCGTGCGCGTTGAGCTGGCGGTCGAGCGACGCGGTGAAGACGGGGACGTCGGGGTGCGCCTCGAGCATCGCGCGCACCCCCTCGGGGGCGGCGACGAGACAGAGGAGGCGGATGCGGCGCGCGCCGGCGCGCTGGAGCGCGCTCACGGCGGCGACGGCGGAGCCGCCGGTGGCGAGCATCGGGTCGAGCACGAAGAAGTCGCGCTCCATCTCGTCCGCCGGGATCTTGAAGTAGTAGTCGACGGGCTTGAGCGTGTCGTGGTCGCGATACAGCCCGATGTGCCCGACGCGCGCCGACGGAATGAGCTGCGCGATCCCCTCGACCATGCCGAGCCCGGCGCGCAGGATCGGCACCAGCGTGAGCTTCTTCCCCGCGACCTGCATCCCCGTGGTGCGCTCGAGCGGGGTCTCGATCTCCACCGGCTCGAGCGGCAGGTCCTTCGTCACCTCGAACGCCATCAGCGTCGCGATCTCGTTGACGAGCTGCTTGAAGTCGCGCGTCGACGTGCTCCGGTCCCGCAGGAGCGTGAGCTTGTGCTGGATGAGCGGGTGGGCGAGGACGGTGAGGTTGGGGAACGGGGCGGGAGCGGTCATGGTCGGAAGATGGACGGGGCCGGGGGATGGGGGAAGAGGGCGGAGTAGGGCGGGACGGCGGGAGCGGCGGGAGCGGCGGGACGGCGGGAAACTCATCACGCGCGCGAGCCTCCGGGGTCGGCACCGGAGGCTCGTCGTTCATCGGGACCTCCCGCCGTCCCGCCTTCTCCCGCCGTCCCGCCCTACTTCACCGTGAACGGCACCCGCCACTCCCGGTCCGCCCACGCGAAGCGCAGCACGCCGCCGGTGCCGCCGGGGCCGGCGGTGGCGGGGAGGATGCCGATCGTGAACTGCTCGACCGGGCTCGCGGTCTTGCGCTGCTCCATGTCGATGCGGGCGAGATCCCTGGCGGGGTCGTAGTCGGTGCCCCACTCGCCGGTCGCCTTGCTCACGACGAGCTTGGCGCCGCTCGCTCTCGGCAGGGCGAAGAGGGTGTAGCTGCCGGCGGGGACGGGGACGCCGCCCACGACGAGGTCCTTCGAGGTGGTGAAGCCGGTGGCGGCGTTGGCGCCGAGCCGCCAGACGGTATCGAGCGGGACGACGTTGCCGAAGATGGTGCGGCCGCGCATCCGGGGGCGGCCGTAGTCGATCGCGAGCTCGGCGCCGCCCACCGTGGCGCGCACGGTGTCGCGCGGCGAGAGCTGGCCCAGCGCGTGGCCGCCCTGCTCGGCCGCCGTCCAGGCGGCGGCGAGGCGGTCGAGGTCGAGCGCGGCGACGCGCCGGACCATCACCTTGTCGGTCGTCGCCATCCCGTTCCAGCGCACGAGCCGGCCCTGCTGATCGAGCACCGCGTAGGCGGGGAGGCCGAAGAAGCCGACGGCGACCGAGTCGGCGCCGCGCAGCGGGCGGACCCACGACGGCATCGCCTCGCGGCCGCCGGGGACGACGATCGAGAAGGGGATGCTGTCGCCCGCGGCGCCCGGGGCACCGGGGGCGCCGCGGGTGGCGCGGATCGCCTGCTCGAAGAGCGACCAGGCGAAGGTGCCGGGCATCGGGACGAGCGGCGCGGTGCCGCCCATGGCGTAGCGGCGGGTCGAGTCGCCCATGACGAGCTGGATGCGGGCGGAGTCGCCGGCGACGTCCACCACGGCGCGGGCGGGCTGGGGGCCGCGGCCCTCGCTCTCGTAGCGCGTCACCCGCCCGTCGGGGGCGAGGGTGGCGGTGAAGTGGATCCGCCGCACCCGCGGCGAGCGCGCGAGGACCTCGCCCTCGAGGCGGTCGCCGCTGCGGGTGAAGCGCTCGACCATGACGGTGTCGCGCCCGAGCAGCGTGAGGAAGACGCCGCGGTCGGATGCGGCGGCGCCGGACTTCGGGGCCTTCCCCTGCGCGGCGAGCGGGCCCGCGAGGGCGCCGAGGGCGAGGGCGCCGAGGGCGAGGGCCGGGGAGCGGAGCGGACGTGCGGACACGCGGACCTCCGGGAGTGGGGGCTGGAATCGTGGGATCCAATGAAATGAACGGGAGGGGCCGGCGCCAGGATTCAGGGACTAGGGACTAGGGGCTAGGGGCTAGGGGCTAGGGGCTAGTCCCTGTCCGGCCACCTTGTCGCCGTCCCGACCGCGCGGGACATTCTGTCCCGCGGCGCGGCCCGTGAGGCCGCGGGGACGGGCTCGGGCGGGGCGGAGCGGGCGGCATGGGGCGTGCGTTCCACGCCGCCCGGTTGCATTCCGAGTATCGTATAAGCATGTCCCCCGCCGCCCCGGCCGCCCCTGCGCGGCGCTCGATGCCGCTCTCGCAGCGGGTCGCGCTCGTCACCGCGCTCACCAGCGTGCTGCTGGTGCTGGGTGCCACCGAGGCGGCGCTCACCTGGTCGCAGCGCTCGCGGCTCGCGGACCTGCGCGACGAGTCGGTGGCGCTCGCCGGGAGCTGGGCGGCCTACCTCTCGAAGGCGGCGCCGACGGGGAGCCCGGCGGCGCTGGCGCAGGCGCTGGAGAACTGGCCCTCGCAGCACATCGCGGCCACGCGCGCCTGGGTCTACGTGCCGGGCGCCGCGACGGCGACGTGGCCGGTCGCGGTGGCGAGCGACTCGGGGCTCGCGCCCCCGCCCGTGGCGGCCGACCGGCGCGCCTACGCGCGCGGGACGACCGAGGTGTGGCTCTCGGACGACTCGACGCCGATGTGGAACGTGGCGACGCCGTTCGGCAACCGCGCGGCGGCCGCGGCCGCGGCGCCCTCGAGCGCGAAGCCGGTGAACCCCGACCGCGTGCCGCACCGCGCCGGCCGCGCGCGGGCGCACCCGGCGCACGCCGCCGCGGCCGCATCCGCGCCGGCCGCGGCGCGCGCGCCGGCGGGGGTGCTGCACGTGCAGGTCTCGGTGCTGCGGCTCAGCGAGTGGGCGCGGACCGAGCGGCAGCGCGCCTACGCGCTGGGCGGGCTCGCCGCGCTGCTCGTGGCGACGTTCGTCGGCGTGCTGACGAGCCGCTGGGTGGGGCGGCCGCTCGCCGAGCTGGGGCGGACGATGAGTCTGGCGCACGGCGGGGCCGAGGGCGCGCCGCCGGCGGCGGAGCGGGGGGCGGGGGAGTTCCGCGTCCTGGCGCGGCGCTACAACGAGCTGCGCGAGGCGCTGGCGCGGCGGCAGCGCGAGAGCGAGGCGCGCGCGGCGCTGCTCGCGCTCGAGGAGCGGGCGCGCGCCTTCGACCGGCTGGCGCTGATGGAGGAGACGGTGGCGGGCTTCGCGCACGAGATCGGCACGCCGCTCAACACGGTGAGCGGCCATCTCCAGCTCCTGCGCGACGACCTCGCGCGCGGCGACGGCGTCGGCCGCTACGACGGCGACGGCGCGCTCGCGCGGGTGCAGCTCCTGCTGGGCCAGATCGACCGGCTCGCGGGGATCGTGCGCACGCGGCTCGCGCGCGGCGCGTGGCCGCAGCCCGCCTCGCAGACGGCCGATCTCGCGCGCGTGGCCGAGCGGATGCTGCGCTTCATGGAGCCGTCGCTCGCCGAGGGCGGGATCGTGGCGGAGCTCGAGGGCGGCAACGCCGTGGCGCTCTGCGATCCCGCGCGGGTCGAGCAGATCCTCCTCAACCTCCTCAAGAACGCCATCGAGGCGCTGCCGCCGGGCGGGCACGTGACGATCGCCGTCGGCACGCAGGATGCCGCCGGCGCGCGCAGCGCCTGGCTCGAGGTGGCCGACGACGGCCCCGGGCTCGCGCCCGAGCTGCAGCAGCAGCTCTTCAATCCGTTCGCCACGACGAAGGGGTCGGCGGGCACGGGGCTCGGCCTCGCCGTGAGCCGCCGCCTCGCGCGCTCGCTGGGCGGCGACCTCGTCCACGTCCCGCGCGAGCGGGGGACGGCCTGGCGCCTCACGCTCCCGGCCGCGCCCGCCGCCTCCGCCGCTCCCGCCGCCACGCACGCCGACCGGCCGGAGGCCGCGCATGTCCGTCCCGCCTGAGCCGCCGGCGCAGCCGGCGCGGCTGCTGCTGGTGGACGACGACGAGCCGGCGTGCCGGCTCCTGGCGGAGGTGCTCGAGCGCGAGTCGTACGCGGTGGCGCGCGCGCTCTCGGTGCCGGAGGCGCTCGCCAAGCTCGAGCACGAGGGGCCGTTCGACGCGGTGCTCACCGATCTCCGCATGCCGGGCGCGAGCGGGCTCGACCTGCTGCGCGCCGTGCGCGAGCGCGACCCCGGTGCGCTGGTGCTCGTCCTCACCGCCTTCGGCGACGCGATCACGGCGGGCGAGGCGATCCGCGCCGGCGCCTACGACTTCATCAGCAAGCCCTACGACCTCGCCGCGCTCCGGCTCACGATCGCCCGCGCGCTCGAGCGGCGCCGGCTGGCGGACCGGCGGCGCGACAGCGGCGCGGTGGCGGACGCGATCGCCGAGGCGCAGGGCTACGCCCCGCGGGGCGAGGCGGGCGGGCCGCCGCCGGCGGTGGGGCTCGTGGGGCACAGCCCCGCGATCATCGACGTGATGAAGACCGTGGCGCGCGTGGCGCCGAGCCAGGCGGGGGTGCTCATCAGCGGCGAGACGGGGACGGGCAAGGAGCTCGTCGCGCGCACGATCCATCACTTCAGCGAGCGCGCCGCGCGGAAGTTCGTCGCCGTCAACTGCTCGGCGCTCGCCGAGGGGCTGCTCGAGAGCGAGCTCTTCGGGCACGTGCGCGGCGCCTACACCGGCGCCACCGGGAGCCGCCCGGGCCTCATCCGCGAGGCCGACCGCGGCACGCTCTTCCTCGACGAGATCGGCGACATCAGCCCCGGGCTGCAGGCGCGGCTGCTGCGCGTGCTGCAGGAGCACGAGATCACGCCGGTGGGCTCGGAGACGCCGATCAAGGTGGACGTGCGCGTCATCGCGGCGACGCACCGCGACCTCCCCGCGCTCGTGCGCGAGGGGCGCTTCCGCGAGGACCTCTACTACCGGCTCAACATCGTCGCGCTCGCGCTGCCGCCGCTCAGGGAGCGGCGGCAGGACATTCCGCTCCTCATCGACCACGTGCTGCGCACGCTCGCGCGCCAGCACGGGCGCGGGCCCGTGGCGGTGGACGCCGAGGCGATGCGGCTCCTCATCGGCTACGACTGGCCGGGCAACGTGCGCGAGCTGCACAACGTGCTCGAGCGCGCGCTGGTGCTCGCGGCGCAGGACGTGATCGGCCCCGAGCACCTGCCGGCCGAGCTGACGGCGGGGGGGCCGGCGGCGGCGAGCGGGTCGGCCGCGCCGGCGCCCGCCGCGCCCGCCGAGGCCGCCGGGCCCGATGCCGCCGTGCTGCGGCCGCTCGCGGCGGTGGAGCGCGAGCACGTGCTCCGGGTGCTCCAGGCGATGGGCGGGAACCGCGAGCGCGCCGCGCACGTCCTCGGCATCTCGCGCCGGACGCTCACGCGCATGCTGCAGCGCTGGGGCGGCCCGGGGCGCGGGTGAGGGCGGGCGGCCTGCGCGGCTGACAACTTGTCCCGCGCGTCAGGGTGTCCGGCCCGCATCTGTCCCGATCCGTCCCGCGGGGCGGGGCGCACGGCGGCGAGGGCGCGTAGCGGGCCTCGCGAGGGGGAAGACGGGGGTGGCAGGGGGGTGCCGGATGGCACGGCGGTTGCCTTTTCGGGGGCCGACAGCGGCGGGAGCGCCGCTCCACGCTGTGCAGCAACCCGGACGTACCATCCCGTGGCCGGCCGGACCGGCCCACTCTCAGGAGGCACTCATGATCCGCAAGCCCTGGCTCGTTCTCCCGGTCGCCGCCGCGCTCCTGGCCGCCCCGCTCGCCGCGCAGCAGGGGACGCAGCAGCCCACCGCGAAGCAGCAGAGCGCGCAGATGCAGGCGAAGGACTCGACCGCGAAGCGGCACGTCGCGACCAAGAAGACCCGGCGCCACGCCCGCACCCACAAGGCGACGGCGAAGAAGAGCACGATGAAGGCGCAGGCCAAGGACACCGGCACGGCGAAGAAGTAAGGCCGCCGTCGCAGGCCCCCGCAGAGGCGCAACCACTTCTCCTTCCCGAGCCTCTGCACTCCGCGCCCCCGGCCACGGGGGCGCACCTGTTTCGGGACCCGGGGCCGCGGTAAGTTGAGCGCATGCGCCCCCATCTCTTCGCCGGTCGCGCGCTCGCCACGCTGGCGGGCGCCGCGCTCTTCGCCCTTCCGCTCGCCGCCCAGCAGCCGGCGGCGAGCGCCCCGCCCCGTCCGCGCGCCGCGCTCGCGGCGCAGCTCGACTCGCTCGCCCGCGCCGCGGTGGCGAGCGGCCGCGCGGCGAGCGTCTCGGTCGCGGTGCTCCGCGGCGCCGACACGCTGCTCCTGCGGGCCTACGGCCGCGCCGACCTCGAGCAGGAGGTCGCGGCGACGCCCGCCGCGGTCTACCGCATCGGCAGCACGACGAAGCAGTTCACCGCCGCGGCCATCCTGCAGCAGGTGGAGCAGGGCCGGCTCGCGCTCGACGACGACCTCACGAAGTACCTGCCGGCGTATCCCACCGGCGGGCGGCGCGTGACGATCGCGGAGCTGCTCGACCACACCTCGGGCATCGCCGACTACACCTCGCTCGGCGACCGGTTCGGCGTGCTCGCGACGCGTGACGTGCCGCAGGACACGCTGGTCGCGCTCTTCGCCGCGGCGCCGTTCACCTTCGAGCCCGGGACGAAGTGGAGCTACAGCAACTCGGGCTACTACCTCCTCGGCATCATCCTCGAGCGCGTGACGGGCGAGGCGTGGGCGGACTATCTCGCGCGGCACGTCTTCCCGCGCGCGGGGCTCGCGCAGACGCGCTACTGCGACGACGCGTCGCTCGTGCCGCACCGCGTGCGCGGCTACCAGCTCGTGGGCACGCAGTTCGTCAACGCCGACCCGATCAGCATGAGCATCCCGTACGCGGCGGGCGCGCTCTGCTCGACGCCGCGCGAGCTGGTGCGCTGGATGCGCGCGCTGCGGGAGGGGAAGGTGGTGAGTGCGGCGTCGTACCGGCGGATGATCACCGCCGAGGGCGCGGCGCGCACGCCCTCGCCCGGAGACACGAGCATGCACTACGGCTTCGGCCTCTTCACGCGGGCGATCCACGGCCACCGCGCCGTCGAGCACGGCGGCGCGATCAACGGCTTCGGCTCCTTCCTCGCCGACTTCCCCGACGACTCGGTGACGATCGCGGTGCTCGCCAACACCGCCGGGCCCGTCGCCGGCGCCCTCGGCGTGCAGCTCGCGGGGGCGGTCTTCGGCGCGCCGGTCAAGCCGTGGGCGCCGATGCCGCCGGCCGCGGCGCCGGCGGCCGAGGTGGCGCTCACGCCGGCGGAGCGGGCGCGCTACGTCGGCGTCTACCGGCTGCGCCCCGCGGGGGACGCGCTGCGCGCGAGCCGGATGGAGCTCACCTATCACGTCTACGAGGAGAACGGCCGCCTGATGGGCTGGGCGCCGGGCGAGGCGCCCGACCGGCTGGTGGCCGAGGGGGACGGCGTCTTCCACGCGGCGCTGGCCCCGACGGCGCGGATCACCTTCGTCACCGACGGCGCCGCGGCCGGGGCGCCGGTGCGGCGGATCAGCATCGTGGCGGGGGGCTCGATGCTCAGCGGGGAGCGGGTGGTGGGGACGGAGCGCTGAGGGCGCCCGGGGCGGGGTTGGCAGGGGCGGGGCGTCTGCCTATATTCCCGGCCCTTCGGCTAGGTAGCTCAGTTGGTAGAGCAGCGGACTGAAAATCCGCGTGTCGGGGGTTCGATTCCCTCCCTAGCCATCTGCCAACGAAGAACCCTTCGAACGCCCGGCCCCGCGCCGGGCGTTCGGCTTTGTACCCGGGCGAAGCCGGCCGGCGCGCGCTCGGGGGATTGTCTCCCGCGCCGCCTGCCGCCAAGCTCAGAGCATCCAGCCATGAGCACCTGCCACTCCACCCTCCGCTTCCAGGGCGCGCTCCTCACGGTGCGCGACGTGCGCTGCACGGCGCCCGCCGCCCCGGCCGGGCCGGAGGAGCTCGCGAGCAGCCACCACCTCGTCTTCGTCCGCCGCGGGGTGTTCGTCAAGCACGCCGGGCGCGCGGGGCGCGTCGAGGAGGTCGCCGACCCGGCGCGGGTGCTGCTCTTCAATCACGGCGAACCGTTCCGCGTGAGCCACCCCACGGGCGGCGGCGACGCCTGCACGGTGCTCGCCTTCGACGGCGCGACGGCGGCGGACGTGGCCGAGCAGCTCGGCGCGCGCGGCGCCTCGCCCGAGGCGCCGTTCGGCTTCGCCGCGGCGCCGGTCGCGGGGCGCGAGGCGTTCGACTGCCAGCGGCTGCGCGCCGCGCTCGCGGGCGAGCCGTGCGCCGGCGAGGCGCTCGCGGTGGAAGAGGAGGCGCTGCGGCTCCTCGCCACGGTGCTCGACGCGGGCTGCCGGGCGCGCGGGCTGCATCCGGTGCGGCGCGGCGTCGCGGCGCGGCGCGCCCACCGCCGCCTCGCCGCCGACGCGCGGCTCGCGCTCGCGACGGCGCCGGGCCGCCCCCACACCCTCCCGTCGCTCGCGCGCGAGGTGGGGTGCTCGCCCTTTCAGCTCGCGCGGGTCTTCCGGCTCGAGGTCGGCACCTCGATCCACCAGCACCTCCTCCGCCTCCGCGTCGGGCTCGCGCTCGAGCGGCTCGCGCAGGGCGAGACGAGCCTGAGCGCGCTCGCCCTCGACCTGGGCTTCGCCAATCACGGCCACTTCACCACCGCCTTCCGCCGCCTCGTCGGCGCGGCGCCGACCGACGTGCGGCGGCGGCTCGCGCGGCGCGCACGATTCTAGAAGCGCGGCGCGAACGCTCCAGGCACCTTTCGCGCGTGCCGCCCCCTTTCACCTGGAGCGCCCCATGATCAGTCGAGTCTGGCACGGCTGGACCACCCCCGCGAACGCCGACGCGTACGAGCGGCTCCTCCTCACCACCGTCCTCCCCGGCATCCGCGCGCGCGACCTGCCGGGCTACCACGGCGCGTATCTCTACCGTCGAGCGTCGGACGACGGGGCCGAGGTGGAGTTCGTCACGACGATGCTCTTCGACTCGCTCGACGGCGTGCGGGCGTTCGCGGGCGCGGACTACGCGCACGGCGTCGTGCCGCCCGCCGCCCGCGCGCTGCTCGCCCGCTTCGACGCGCGCTCGCAGCACTACGACGTGCGGCTCGCGCCCTGATGCCGCCGCGCCCCTTCCGGCTTCTCGGCGCGCCCACGCAGCTCGGGCTCGCGCCCTATCCCGACGGTACCGCGCGGCGCGTGAACGAGGCGCCGCACGCGCTCCGGGCGCGGGGCCTCGTCGCGCGACTCGGCGCCGAGGACCTGGGCGACGTCGCGGCGCCGCCGTATCGCGACTTCGCGCGCGGCGCGCTCCCGATCCGCCACGCCGCCGAGATCGCGGAGCACGCCGCGCGGCTCGCCGAGCGGGTGGCGGGGGCCGCCACACCCGACGCGCGGCTCCTCCTCGTGGGCGGCGACTGCAGCATCCTCCTCGGCGCGCTGCTCGGACTCCGGCGCCGCGCGCCCGGCGCGCGCGTCGGGCTCGTCTTCGTGGACGGCCACTGCGACTTCGCGCCGCCCGACGTGTCGCGCTCGGGCGGCGCGGCCGGGATGGATCTCGCGCTCGCGGTCGGCGCGATCGACCATCCGCTCGCCCGGCTCGCGGAGGACGGCGAGCCGCTCGTGCGCGCGGAGGACGTGGCGCTCCTCGCGCGGAAGGACCTCGCGGACGAGCCGCACTACGGCGCGCGCTCGGTGCGCCGCTCGCCGGTGGTCGACCTGCCGCTCGAGGTGGTGCGCGCGCAGGGGCTCGCCGTCGCCGCCGATCGCGCGCTCGAGCGCGTCGCGCGCCCGGGGCTCGCCGGCTTCTGGATCCACTTCGACGTGGACGTGCTGCGGCCCGAGCTCATGCCCGCGGTGGACTCGCCCGAGCCCGACGGGCTCGCGCTGGAGGAGGCGGAGGAGCTGCTCGCGCGGCTGCTGGCGCACCCCGGGGCGCTCGGGCTCGAGGTGACGATCTACGATCCCGGTCTCGACCCCGACGGCGCCTGCGGCGAGCGCCTCGTCGCGCTGCTCGAGCGCGTGGCGCGGCGGATCGCATGACGCCGGGGATGTCGCGCGCCCTGCTCGCGGCGCTCGCTGCCGACGGCCCGGCCGCCGACCGGGCCGACCGGCTCGGGCTCTTCGGGCAGTTCGTCGGCAGCTGGGAGGTCGAGGTCGAGACCGCCGGCGCCGGCGGCGCCTGGTCCCGCGCCGCCGCGGAGTGGCATTTCGGGTGGGTGCTCGAGGGGCGCGCGGTCGCGGACGTCTGGA
>DASTSO010000065.1:0-1820 GCA_035760645.1 Gemmatimonadales bacterium | reverse complement strand
GCGGCGGAGGAGATCGTCCTCGACGAGAACGCCATGGCCGAGGGGCACGCCTACTTCCGGGTGGGCGCGAGCGAGCCGAGCCCGGATCACCGCTACCTCGCCTACGCGGTGGACACGAGCGGGGCGGAGGAGTACGTGCTGCGGGTGAAGGACCTCGAGACCGGCGAGCTGCTGCCCGAGGAGATCCCGGGCACGAGCGGCGACCTCGAGTGGGCGGAGGACGGCCGGACGATTCTTTATACCGTCCTCAACGAGACCCACCGCCCCGCGACGCTGCGAAGGCACCGGCTGGGGACCGATCCCGCGGAGGACGCGACGGTCTTTCACGAGCCGGACGACGCCTTCTTCCTCGGCCTCGGCAAGTCGAGGAGCCGGGAGTACATCTTCCTCGAGCTCGCGAGCCACAGCACGTCGGAGGTGTGGTTCGTGAAGGCGGACGCGCCGGAGGCGCCGCTCACCCTCTTCCGCCGGCGCGAGCGGGGCGTCGAGTACGACGTCGCGCACCACGACGGCCACTTCTACGTCCTCACCAACGAGCACGCCCTCAACTTCATGATCCTGCGCGTCCCCGTGGCGCGGGTGCTCGAAGGGGGCGACCACCGCGCGGAGTGGGAGGTCGTGGTGCCGCACCACGAGGACGTGAAGATCGACGGGCTCGATCTCTTCGAGCGGCACATGGTCGTGTGGGAGCGGAGCGAGGCGCTGCCGCGGATCCGCGTCGTGCACCTCGCCGACATGGGCGAGCACCACGTCGCCTTCCACGAGCCGACCTACGCGCTGCGCCAGGGCGCGAACCCCGAGTTCCGGACGACGACGCTGCGCTTCGTCCTCACCTCGCCGGTGACGCCGCCGACGACCTTCGACTACGACATGGCGACGCGCACCCGCGTCGTGCGCAAGGTGCAGCCGGTGCTGGGCGGCTTCGACCCATCACTCTACCGGAGCGAGCGGCGCTGGGCCACCGCGCCCGACGGCGCGAGCGTGCCGATCTCGCTCGTCTACCGCGCCCCGCTCGAGCTCGACGGCACCCGGCCGCTGCTGCTCTACGGGTACGGCGCGTACGGCCTGAGCTACGACGCGGCCTTCAGCTCCACCGCCCTCAACCTCCTCGACCGCGGCGTCGTGATCGGCATCGCCCACGTGCGGGGCGGCGAGGAGATGGGCCGGCGCTGGTACATGGACGGGAAGCTGCTGAAGAAGCCGAACACGTTCAGTGACTTCATCGCGGTCGCGGAGCATCTCGTGCACCAGGGCGTCACCGCGCCCGACCGCCTCGTCATCAGCGGCGGCAGCGCGGGCGGCCTCCTCATGGGCGCGGTGACGAACATGCGCCCGGACCTCTTCCGCGCCGTGCTCGCCGACGTCCCCTTCGTGGACGTCATCAACACGATGCTCGACCCCACGCTCCCGCTCACCGTGATCGAGTACGACGAGTGGGGCGACCCGCGCGACCCCGAGGCCTACGCCTGCATGCGCAGCTACTCCCCCTACGACAACGTCGCGGCGCAGCCCTACCCGCGCCTGCTGATCCAGGGCGGCCTCAACGACCCGCGCGTCACCTACTGGGAGCCCGCCAAGTGGGCCGCGCGCCTGCGCGCCACCAAGACCGACGACAACCTCCTGATCCTCAAGACCAACATGGGCGCCGGCCACGGCGGCGCCTCGGGCCGCTACGACTACCTCCGCGAGGTGGCGTTCCAGCAGGGGTTCGTGCTGGAGGCGATGGGATTGGTCTGAGAGAGGTGCACTGTGGGGGCGAGCCTCCGCGCTCGCCCCATTGAGATCTCTGTCGGGGCGAGCGCGGAGGCTCGCCCCCACAG
>DASTSO010000064.1:0-137994 GCA_035760645.1 Gemmatimonadales bacterium | reverse complement strand
CCCGTGGCGGGTGCCGCCGCGCCCGGCGTGGCCGCGGCGGCCGCGAGCGCGGCGGCCCGCGCGTCGGGGGTGGGAAGCACGCCGCCCAGGCGCTCGACCTCGGCCTGCAGCTCCACGAGCGGGACGATGCGCGCGCCGTGCTCCTCGCTGCGAAGGAAGACGCGCTCGCGGAAGATGTCCACCGCGACGACCTTCTCGGCGCCCACGGCGGTCTGCACCGTCTTGCCCTCGCGCGGGAAGCGGCGGCGGCTCTCCACGTAGAACTCGTGCTCGTACTTGAGGCAGCAGAGGAGGCGGCCGCAGCCGCCCGAGATCTGCGTCGGGTTGAGCGAGAGGTGCTGGTCCTTGGCGAGACTGAGGTTCACCGGGCTCAGGTCGGTGAGCCAGGTCGAGCAGCAGAACTCCTTGCCGCAGCGCCCGACGCCGCCCAGCCGGGCGGCCTCGTCGCGCACGCCGATCTGGCGCAGCTCGATGCGGGTGCGGAACTGGCCGGCGAGGTCGCGCACGAGGGCGCGGAAGTCCACGCGCTTGTCGGCGGTGAAGTAGATCGTGAGCTTGTGGCGGTCCCACTGCCACTCGCAGTCGCTCACCTTCATGACGAGCGCGTGGTGCCGCACCCGCTCGGCCACCCTGCGCCGCGCGTCGTCCTCCGAGCGCCGCAGCTCGTTGGCCTGCCGGATGTCCGGCTGCTCGGCCCGGCGCACGACGCGCTTGAGCGCCGGGCGCGCGGTGCCCGCGGCCGCGCCGGCGGCCGCGCCGGCGGCCGCCGGCGCGCCGTCCTCGCCCACCGGGACGCCCTGCGCGGCGCCGGCGATCTGCTCGCCGGTGGCGCAGCCGGTGCAGCTCCCGCCGCACTTCTTCTCGGCCACCTCGCCCGCGGCGCTCACGCGCCCGAAGTCGAGCCCGCGCTCCGCCTCGACCACGACGGCCTCCTGGAGGCGCAGCGGGTCGTCGCCGTCGTGCGTCCAGGTGAAGTAGCCCTTCCGGGTCCCCTTGAAGCGGACCTCGACCGTCTGGCTCGTCGGCATCGTGTCGGCGGACCGGGCGTCAGCCCTCGGCGTACGCGCCCATGGCGTAGTACTTCTCGGCCCGCCGCTTGACGAGCTTCTCGGGCTTGATCTTCCGGAGGTCGCCGACGTGGCGGATGAGCGCCTCGCGCAGCGCCTCGCCCGTGGTGTCGGGATCGACGTGCGCGCCGCCGACCGGCTCGGGGATGATCTCGTCGATCACCTTGAGCCGGAGCAGGTCCTGCGCGGTGAGCTTGAGCGCCTCGGCGGCGCGCTCGCGCTGGCTCGAGTCCTTCCAGAGGATCGCCGCGCACCCCTCGGGCGAGATCACCGAGTAGACCGAGTTCTCGAGCATCAGCACGCGATCGGCGACGCCCAGCGCGAGCGCGCCGCCCGAGCCGCCCTCGCCCACCACCACGGTGACGATCGGCGTCGGCAGCCCGCTCATCTCGAGGATGTTGCGCGCGAGCGCCTCGCTCTGCCCGCGCTCCTCCGCCCCCAGGCCGGGATAGGCGCCCGGGGTGTCGATGAGGGTGATGACGGGCGCGTTGAACTTCGCCGCGAGGTGCATCAGCCGGAGCGCCTTGCGGTAGCCCTCGGGGTGCGGCATGCCGAAGTTGCGCTTCAGGTTCTCCTTCGTGTCGCGCCCCTTCTGGTGGCCGATCACCATGACGCTGGTGCCGGCGAGCCGGGCCCAGCCGCCCACGATCGCCGGGTCGTCCATGTAGAGCCGGTCGCCGTGGAGCTCGATGAAGTCGGTGAAGATCGTGCTGAGATAGTCGAGCGTGTAGGGCCGCCGCGGGTGGCGCGCCACCAGCACGCGCTGGATCGGCGTGAGCTGCTGGTAGATCTCGGCGCGCCGCTGCTCGAGCTTGCGCTGCAGCCCGTCCACCTCGCTCGAGACGTCGAGGCTGCGCTCCTCGCCCATGCGCCGCAAGTCCTCGATCTGGCGCTCCAGCTCCAGCAGCGGCTTCTCGAACTCCAGGGTGTACGTGGACGGCGGCATCGGGGCTCCGGCTTCGCGGTGGGTTAACCGGCTTTGACGAACTGCACGGAATCGGCGCCGAGGAGCTGGCGCAGGGCACGCACGAGGTCGTCCTGCGCCTCCACGCGCACGCGGCGCGAGCGCAGGCGAACCGACTCGCCGTTCCCGTCGGACCATTCAATATAGAGGGGCGTGGGCCCGGGATGGGCCGAGCAGAGCGCCACGGCCGCCCGGAGCGCGTCCGGCGCCGGCGGGGCGGTGGCGCGCCAGCGCAGGTTGAGGCCGAGCTGGCCGGTGCGCTTCAGGTCCTCGAGCGGGCGCGCGCCCTCGACGATGAACGGCGCCTGGTCCTCGCCCCGGTCGCGCTCGCTGTAGCCGCCGGTGAGGAGCATGCCGGCGTCGGCGACGATCGTCTGGTTGAGCTTGGCCCACGCCTCGGGGAAGACGATCGCCTCGGCGGTGCCGTGGAAGTCCTCCAGCACGAGCCGCGCGTACTCCTTGCCCGTCTTCTTCGAGATCTGCCGCCGCACCGCCGTCACCACGGCGCCGATCGACACCTGGTGCTCGCTCCACACTCCCAGCGTCGCCGTCGTGCGGGTGCCGAAGAGCACCACCTCGTCGCGGAAGCGCTCGAGCGGGTGGCCCGAGATGAAGAAGCCGATGACCTCCTTCTCGCGCGCCAGCCGCTCGGCCTCGGTCCACTCGGGGACGTCGGGGAGCTGGAGCGCGGGGCGCGCCACGGGCGCGTCGCCCGAGGGGTCGCCGAAGAGCGAGCCCTGGCCCGCCTCGCGCTCGGCCTGCTTGAGCTGCGCCTCGGCGAGCGCCTGGTCGAGTCCCGCGACGAGCTGGTGCCGGTGCCCGCCCAGCCCGTCCAGGGCGCCCGCGGCGACGAGCGACTCGAGGACGCGCTTGTTGCAGAGCCGGAGATCGATGCGCTCGACGAAGTCCACGAGCGAGTCGAACGGCTTCGTCTCGCGCGCGCGGATGATGGACTCGATGGCCCCCGCGCCGACGTTGCGCACCGCGCCCAGGCCGAAGCGCACGCGCCGGTCGCCCACGACGGTGAACTTGAAGCCCGACTCGTTGACGTCCGGCGGCAGGATCTCGAGGCCCAGGCTACGGGCCTCGTTGATGTACTGCACGACCTTGTCGGTGCTCCCGATTTCCGACGAGAGGAGCGCCGCCATGAACTCGGCCGGGTGGTGCGCCTTGAGCCACGCCGTCTGGTAGGACAGCACCGAGTAGGCGACCGAGTGCGACTTGTTGAAGCCGTAGCGGCCGAACGTCTCGATCTGCCCGGCGAGCTCCTCGATCAGCTTCGGGTCGTGCCCCGCCGCCACGGCGCGGGTGATGAACTTGCCGAGCTCCTTCCTGATCAGCTCGGCGTCCTTCTTGCCCACCGCCTTGCGGAGCACGTCGGCTTCGGCGAGCGAGAAGCCCGCCAGCACGTTCGCGATCCGCATCACCTGCTCCTGGTAGGTGATGACGCCGTAGGTCGGCTCCAGCACGTCCTTGAGGAGCGGATGCGGGTACACCGTCCGCTCCTGGCCCAGCTTGCGCCGGATGAAGACGGTGTGCATCCCCGCGTCGAGCGGGCCCGGCCGCAGCAGGGCGTTCGAGGCGACGAGGTCGTCGAAGCGGTCGCACTTCATCGCCCGCAGCGTCTCGGTCGCCAGCGGCGATTCGAACTGGAAGACGCCGGCGGTGCGGCCCTGGCGGAGGATCTCGTACACCTTCGGATCGTCGAACGGCAGCGCGTCGACGTCGATCCGCTCGCCGGTGCGCTGCTCGATCATCCGCACCGCGTCGAAGATCACGGTGAGGGTCTTGAGGCCGAGCATGTCCATCTTGAGCATGCCGACCTTCTCGAGCGGCCCCATCTCGTACTGGCAGATGATCGAGTCGGCGCCGTCGGCCGACGCGCCCGAGCCCTTGGTGGGGGCGGTGCAGACGGGGACGTACTCCGAGAGCGGGCCCGGCGCGATGACCACGCCGGCGGCGTGGACCGAGGTGTGCCGGCTCATCCCCTCGATCCGGCTCGCGAGCTGGACGCAGCGGCGGTAGAGCGCGTTCTGGCCGACGAGCTCCTTGAGCTCGGGTACCTTCTCGCACGCCTCGGGGATCGTCATCGCGAACGCCGGCCCCGACGGGATGAGCTTCGCGATCTTGTCCGCCTCGCCCGGCGGGATGCGGAGCACGCGCGCCACGTCCTTCACGGCGGCGCGCGCCTTCATCGAGCCGAAGGTGACGATCTGCCCGACCGAGTCGCGCCCGTAGCGCTCGCGCACGTACTCGATCACCTCGCCCCGGCGCTCGAAGCAGAAGTCGACGTCGATGTCGGGCATCGACACGCGCTCGGGATTCAGGAAGCGCTCGAAGAGGAGATCGAACCTGAGCGGGCAGACGTTCGTGATCCCGAGCGCGTAGGCGACGATCGAGCCCGCCGCGGAGCCGCGGCCCGGGCCCACCGGGATCCCGCGGTCGCGCGCGGCGCGGATGAAGTCCTGGACGATCAGGAAATAGCCGGCGTAGCCCGCGGTGTTGATGACCGAGAGCTCGTAGTCGATCCGCTCCTGCACTGCGGCCGGCAGGGGATCGCCGTAGTGCCGCTTCGCCCCCTCGAGGGTGAGGCTGAGGAGCAGCGCCTCGTCCGTCTCGAAGCCCTCGGGCTTCGGGAAGCTGGGGACGAAGTAGCGCTTCTCGAAGTCGAACTCGACGAGGTCGGCGACCGTCTGGGTGTTCTCGATCGTCTCCGGATGGGCGGGGAAGAGCGCGCGCATCTCCGCCTCGCTCTTCACGTACGACTCCGAGCCCTCGAAGCGGAAGCGCTTCGGGTCGTCGAGGTCGCTCCCGGTGGAGATGGCGAGGAGGACGTCGTGGCTCTCGGCGTCCTCGCGCTTGAGATAATGCGCGTCGTTGGTCGCCACGACCCCCAGGCCGAGCTCCTGGCCCAGGCGCAGCATCCCCTCGGTGACGAGGTCCTCCTCGGGGATCCCGTGCTTCTGGATCTCGAGCCAGAAGCCGTCGCGCCCGAAGGTCTGCGCGAACCACTCCGCGCTCCGGCGGGCCTCGTCGTAGTTCCCCTGCCGGAGATACAGCGCCACCTCGCCCGAGAGGCAGGCGGCGAGACAGACGACGCCCTCGGAGTACCGGGCGAGGACCTCCTTGTCGATCCGCGGCCGGCGGTAGTAGCCCTCGGTGAAGCCGATCGAGGTCAGCCGCACCAGGTTCTTGTACCCGGCCCGGTTCTTCGCGAGGAGGACGAGGTGGCTGTAGTTGGCGGGGGCGCCGGGGTGCTTCTCCCGCGCGCGCCGGTCGCCGAAGGCGAGATAGGCCTCGAAGCCCAGGATGGGACGGATCTTCTCGTGCTTCGCCGTCTCGTAGAACGTCGCCGCCGCGTGCATGTTGCCGTGGTCGGTGACGGCGAGACTGTCCATGCCCATGGACTTGACGTAGCGGACCAGCTCGGGAAGCCGGTTGGCGCCGTCGAGGAGGGAGTACTCGGAGTGGGTATGGAGATGGACGAAGGACATGCCGGCGCTGGCTACCTGCGATCTATGCGACGGCAGGGCGACTCCGGCCCGCCCGTCGGGTTCGCCCCGGGCCCGCAGGCCCGGAGGAGGACGATGGATGGTGCGACACCGGCCCCTGGTGCCTCTCGCGCCGGTCCGGACGTCTCCTTCTCCCCCGGGACTCCGGAGGGCCGGGCGCTGCCGAATGCGTCGCTTGTGAGCCGGGGTGCCGCGGGCACCGCCGGAAAGTACCGGGACGGCCCTCGATTGTCAAAAACCGTTGTCCTGTCGTATCTTGGGACGTTTCGCGTCCTCCGCTCCCCGTCGCCCGGAGTCCCCCGCCGTGCCGATCCGCCGCCCGACTTTCGCCCCCGCCTCGGCCGTTGCCGTCTTCACCGTCGCGCTCCTGGCCGCCTGCGGCGGGGGGACCGAGCCGCCCCCGCCGCCGACGAGCGGGTGCACCGATGTCACCCCGACCTCGCTCGAGGTCGGCGCGTACACGGTCATCGATCCCAACGTCGCCGGCAACTGCGTCCGGATCCCGGCGGCCGGCGGCGGCGGGGCCGAGCACCTGTACGTGGCGCTCTCGGGGGCCGGCGCGGTCACCTCGAACGGGGTCACGGCCGCCTACAAGCTCCAGGGCGGCGCGCCCGCCACGGCCAAGGTCGCCCCGCTCGGCGGGGTCGCGCCGGTGGTCGGCGGCTTCCGGGCCACCCCCGGCGCCGACCGGGCGCTCGCCTTCCACGCCATGCTGCGCCAGCGCGAGCTCGCCCAGCGGCCCTCGCCGTTCGACGGGCCGAACCTCAACGCCGGGGCCACGCTCATGCTGGCGCCGCCGGTCGTGGGCGACGTGCGGACGTTCAAGGTGTGTTCGACCGCGACCTGCACCGGCACGCCGGTGACGGTCACCGCCACCGCCCGCACCGTCGGGCAGAAGGTGGCGATCTACGTCGACAACGCCGCCCCGACGCCGGGCTACGGCCAGGCCACCCTGGACAGCCTCGGCACCCTCTTCGACCAGTACCTCTACCCGATCGACACCACCGCCTTCGGGCGCGAGAGCGACGTGGACCAGAACGGGGTGGTGCAGGTGCTGCTGACGCCCCAGGTCAACCGGCTGAGCGGCGCCTGCAACTCCACCGGCTCGGTGATCCTCGGCTACTTCTTCAGCGCCGACCTCATCCAGAACGGCGGCTACAACTTCGGCGAGATCTTCTACGGCCTCGTCCCCGACCCCAACGCGCAGGCGCAGCCGAACTGCACGATCTCGAAGACCTACGCCGAGACGTTCCTCGCGCCGACGTTCATCCACGAGTTCCAGCACATGATCAGCTACAGCCAGCACCGGCTCGCCGGCGGGTCGAGCTCGGAGGACACGTGGCTGAACGAGGGGCTCTCGCACTATGCCGAGGAGCTGGGCGGGCGGCTCATCCCGGACCAGCTCTGCGCCGGGAACAGCTGCCTCTCGCAGTTCGCGCTGGGGGATGCCGACAACGCCTACCGCTACCTGCGCAACCCGGAGGAGTTCTTCCTGGTGGAGCCGGGCAGCTCGCAGGGCTCGCTCGAGGAGCGCGGCGCCAACTGGCTCTTCGTGCGCTGGCTCGCCGACCACTTCGGCAGCTTCGATCCGGCTACCAACACGAACTCCGCGCTCACGCGCGCGCTCGTGCAGACGAGCAAGCTCGGCGCGGCGAACGTCGAGGCGGTTACCGGACAGCCCTTCTCGACGCTCGTCTCGCAGTGGCAGCTCGCCAACTACCTGGACAACCTCCCGGGCTTCACGGCGGCGGATCCGAAGCTCCAGTACCTGAGCTGGAACTTCCGCGGCACCTACGGATCGTTCCACCAGCAGGACCCGGGCAACTTCCCGCTGGAGTATCCCCTCGTTCCCGACAGCACCACCGACGGCGCCTATGCCCGCACCGGCACGCTGCGGGCGGGCTCGGGCCGGCACGTGCTCGTCGTGCAGCCCGGCGGCGGGAACGCCGTGGACCTGCTCCTCACCGACCAGAGCGGGAACCTCATCGCCACCGGCGCCGCCCCGCGGATCGCCGTCGCCCGCATCCGGTAGCGGCCCGCGGCCATGGCTCCGCTCGAGCCGGCATCCCGGCCGGCGCCGGCGCAGGAGGCGCCCTCCTCGCGCCGGCGCCGGCTGTGGCGCATCGCCCGCTGGGCCGCGCTCGCGGTCGTCGGGCTCTTCGCCCTCGCCTGGGTCGCGAGCGGCGACGTGCGCTACCTGGTGCGCGCGGCGATCGAGGAGGCGCGCATCCTGCGCGCCCGCCGGCCGATCGCGCGCGTGGCGGAGGACCGCACGATCTCGCCGCGGCTGCGCGCCTCGCTCGGGCTCGTCGTCGCCGCGCGCGACTACGCGGCGCGCCTCGGCCTCGAGGCGAAGGAGACCTACACCACCTACGCCGACGTCGGCCGCGACACGCTGCTCCTCGTCCTCTCCGCGGCCCCCCGCGACTGCCTCTGCCCCTACCGGTGGCACTACCCCATCGTGGGCCGGGTGCCGTACAAGGGCTTCTTCGACGTCGCGATGGCGAAGGACGCCGCCGCCGACCTCGCGCGGAAGGGCTACGACGTCAATCTCCGGCCCGCGGGCGCCTTCAGCACCCTGGGCTGGTTCAACGACCCGCTCCTCTCCACCGCCCTCACTCGCGACTCGGTCGAGCTCGCGGCGACGGTGTTCCACGAGATCGCGCACAACACCCTCTGGGTGAAGGGCGCCGTGGCCTTCAACGAGAGCTACGCGCAGTACGTCGGCTATCACGCCGCGGCCGACTTCTTCGCCGCCCGGGGCGACAGCGCGCTCGCGCGCCGGGCCCTCGCGCGCTGGCACGACGAGATGCTGCTGGCCGACTACTACCGCGCGCTGGTCAACCGGCTCGAGCACCTCTATGCGCTGCGCCTCCCGCCCGCGGGAGTGGACAGCGGGCGCACCGCGGCGGCGGAGTGGGCGCGCGCCGTCCTGCAGGACTCGGTGGGGCCGCGGCTCGAAACGTTCAAGGTGGGCCGCCTCGCCGCGCGGCCCATCAACAACGCGCGCCTCATCGGCGTCCTCCTCTACCGCACGCGCCTCGACCTCTTCCAGGCGTGGCACGAGCACGAGGGCGGCGACCTCCGGCGCAGCGTGGCCGACCTGACACGGCTGATGGAGGGGGCGGAGGCGCCGAAGACGAGCGACACGACGCGCGCGGCGGGGCACGATCCCGGCAGCGACGTCGCCTTCGCCCGTCTCGCGCGGGCGGTGGGCGGGCCCGCCGGACCGGCGGATCAAACGGCGACGGGCCCGGCATCACCGTGATGCCGGGCCCGTCTGCCTTCACGCGCGCCGACTCCGTCGAGCGTGCGGCTCGGCGCGGGTCGCTCGATGCGAGTCGCTCAATACGGGTTGCTGCTCTTCGTCGTGTCGTGCGCCTGCGTCGAGTCGTGCTTCTGCGTCGTGTCGCCCATCCGGGAGCCGCCGAAGGCGGCGCCGGGCTTGTTCATCTCGCCGCGATTCATGGTCGAGTCGCCGGCCGGCGGGCTCTGGATGCCCGGCGGGTTCGCGGTCGAGCCCTGGCGGGTCATCGAGTCGGTCTGGACCCGCTCGGTCTGGGTCCGCAGCGGCTCGGCGCCCGGGTGCGCGTGGGCGCTGTCGCCCGGCAGGCCGGCCCGGTTCGGGGTCACGCCGCTGGTGTCCCGCCGGCCCGGGCTGTAGCCGCTGGTGTCGCCCTGCATCGAGCGCGAGGTGTCGCTGCGCATCATGCTGGTGTCGGTGCGCATCATGCTGCGGCTGGTGTCGGTGCGCATCATGCTGGTGTCGCCCTGCATCATGCTGCGGCTGGTGTCGCGGCCCATCGGCTGCGCCTGGTAGCCCGAGGTGTCGGCGTGCCGCTGGCCGGCGCGATAGCCCGACGTGTCGGTCCGGGCCCGCAGCGAGTCGGTCCGGCTGGTCCGGTTGGTGCGCCGCGTGGCGCTGCGACGGTGCTTCTTCGTCGTCTTGGTCTTGGCCTTGGCCTTGTGGGTGGTGTCCTGGCTCACGCCGCTGCGGGCCGACGAGGTGTCCTGCTGGGCGGCGAGCGGAGCGCCGGCGCCGAGGAGCAGGGCCGCGGCCACGGCACCGGCAAAGGTGTAGGAAAGTCGAAATGCCATAGGGACTGCGTCCTCCTGACATGGCGTGTCGGTGCGGCGGTGGCGGGCGGGGGATGCACGAGGCAAGCGGGCGCGCCAGCGCCGTGATCGGGCAGCCACGCTACCGAGTGGGCGGGGGAGGGGCTGTGACTCATCTCACCACTCGGGGCGCGTCCGGCGGCGCCCGGCCGGCCGCCGCTTCGCGCGAGCCCGCGGGGGATGTACCTTAGGAGGACACCGCGCCGCGGGCGAGATCCGCTCTCCACTTCACGGAATCCACGCATGGACACGACGTTCGTCACTCGCGAGCAGGACCGCATGATCGCCGAGCTCGGCGAGTTTCTCGCGATCCCCAGCGTCAGCGCGCTCCCCGACCACGCCCCCGACTGCCGGCGGGCCGCCGAGTGGCTGGTGCACGAGCTCGAGCGACTGGGCTGCCCCACGGTGGAGCTCATCGAGGGCGAGGGCGGGCACGGCCAGCCGATCGTCTGGGGCGAGAGCCCCAAGGTGCCGGGGAAGCCGACGCTGCTGATCTACGGCCACTACGACGTGCAGCCGCCCGATCCACTCCACGAGTGGGTCACGCCGCCCTTCAGCCCCACGGTGCGCGACGGCCGCATCTACGCGCGCGGCGCGGCCGACGACAAGGGCCAGGTCTACTGCCTGCTCAAGGCCTACGAGGCGGTGCGCGACGCCGACGGCAACCCGCCGCTCAACGTGCATTTCATCTTCGAGGGCGAGGAGGAGTCGGGCGGGCACGTCATCTACGATCTGCTCACGCGCCAGCCCGAGCGCACCCGCGCCGACGCGGTGCTCGTCTGCGACATGAGCTACTACGCGCCCGGCTGGCCCGCGGTCTACACCGCGCTGCGCGGGATCTGCTACACCGAGATCACCGTGCGCACGCTGCAGCGCGACCTCCACTCGGGCACCTACGGCGGCGTCGCCCCGAACGCGATCGAGACGCTCGTGCGCCTCCTCGCCGATCTCAAGGGCCGCAGCGGCAAGATCCACATCAAGAATCTCTACGAGGCCGTGGAGCCGCCCACCAAGGCCGAGCTCAAGGCGTGGCGCAAGCTGCCGTTCGACGAGCAGCAGTACCTCGAGAAGGAGGTCACGGCGCGGGCGCTCACGGGGCGCACCAAGTACTCGGTCTTCGAGCGCACCTGGGCGCTGCCGACCTTCGAGATCCACGGCATCCGCGGCGGCTTCGTGGGTGAGGGCGCCAAGACCGTCATCCCCGCACAGGCCACGGCGAAGGTGAGCCTCCGGCTCGTGCCCGGGCAGAAGCTCGACAAGGTGTTCAAGTGGCTCGAGAAGGCGGCGCAGGAGGCGGCGCCCGAGTGGGCCGACGTCGAGGTGCGGCTGCTGCACGGGAGCGACCCGGTGCAGGTGGACGTGGAGCACCCCGCCTTCGCGGTGCTCGACGAGGCGTTCGAGGCGGTGGAGGGCCGGCCCGCCGTGCGGGCGCGCGCCGGCGGCTCGATCCCGATCGTCCCCGAGCTGGGCCGCATGGGGGCGCCGGTGCTCCTGGCCGGGATCGGCCTCCCCGACGACGGGCTCCACTCGCCCAACGAGAAGCTCGATCTGGAGCAGCTCTGGCACGGCATCGAGGTCTTCGGCCTGTTCATGGAGCTCTTCGCCGAGCGCGCCTTCGCGGACTCGCCGACGGCGGAGTTCGCCACGACCCGCGATCCCGAGGAAGCGGGCCGCTGAGCGGCGCGGCCGCCGAGGCTCGCGGCCGCTCAAACGTCGAGCCCCCGGCACCGATCGGTGCCGGGGGCTCGCTGCGTTCCGGGCCGGGCGACGGACGCGGCGGCGGGCTCAGTAGTCGTCCCGCACCTCGGGCGGGCGCTTGCCGCCGGCGTACTGCGCCTCGGTGCGCGCCTGGAGCTCGTCGATGCCGATGATCGCCCGCACCGAGGCGATGATCCCGGCGACGACGTCGTCGGCCCAGTAGGGATCGGGCCGCTCGGCGGCGGGGAGCGCGGCGGCCTGGCCCTCGAGGTACTGGATCGCCGTCGTGATCCACTGGGTCTGGGCCGAGGCGTGGATCGCCCAGCTGCCGGTGGCGCGCAGCTCGAGCTGGCTCAGCCCCTCGAGGTGCTGGGTGACGCCGCGGGTCGCCTCGGGCGAGCGGAGCCGCTCGGCGATCATCGAGAGCGCGGCGGCGCGCTCGCTCTCCTGCGGCTGGGGCAGGGGCGCGAGGTAGTGCCGCTGGTCGGCCACCATTTCGGCCAGCCGGAGGCAGACGGCGCGGATGGCCGGCGTGAGCGCCGCGGGGGCTTCCCTGGACCAGCTATCGGCTGCCCGCAGGATGTCGGCGACGCGCTGCGCGGCCACGGCGTCGGGAGTCGGGCGGGAGGTCGTATCAGGCATGATGCTACATGAAAACCAATCGGGCGCTCTAATGGTAGGGGCAGGGCGCCAGCCCGAACGTCTCCCCCATCGCCCCCACCACCGCCTCCCGCGTCCGGCGCCACAGCTCGGCCGGGTCGTCGCCCGCGGCGCGCTCCGCCGCGATGCTCGTCATGACCACGTCCCGGATGCCGCAGGGAACGATCAGGTCGAACGCGGCGAGGTCGGTCGTGACGTTGAGGGCGAAGCCGTGGAAGGTGATCCACTGCTTCACGTGGATCCCGATGCTCGCGATCTTGCGGCCCGCGGTCCACACCCCCGTGAGGCCGGGGTTCCGTTCCGCGGGCACCTGGAGCGCATCGAGCGCGAGGATGAGCGCGTCCTCGAGCGAGCGGAGATACCAGTGGAGGTCGGGCCGCAGCCGGCGGAGGTCGAGGATCGGGTAGCCGACGAGCTGGCCCGGGCCGTGATAGGTCACGTCGCCGCCGCGCTCGACCTCCACGACGTCGAGCCCGCGCGCCTCGAGCGCCGGGCGCGGGAGCGGCAGACTCTCGGCCTTCGTCGCGCGCCCCAGCGTCATCACCGGCTCGTGCTCGACGAGCAGCAGCAGGTCGTCCGCCAGCTCCCCCGCGACGCGCCGGCGGCAGAGGTCGCGCTGGAGCGCCAGCACCTCGCCGTAGCGGCGCCGGCCCAGGTCCACGACGCGGAGCGCGCCGCGCGCCGTGCCGCGTGACGTGCCACTCGACGTGCCGCCCATCGCGAGGCTCACCGGCGGCGCAGGTCGCGCACGACCACGAGGCCCAGGAGCAGGACGGCGAGGCCGAGCAGCGTGGTGTCGCCCCAGCCGAACCACTGGTCGAGGTAGT
Organism: Gemmatimonadales bacterium; assembly: GCA_035760645.1. Lineage (GTDB taxonomy): Bacteria > Gemmatimonadota > Gemmatimonadetes > Gemmatimonadales > GWC2-71-9 > DASSTY01. Next base: position 125,150 of record DASTSO010000064.1, on the reverse strand, counting down.
GGTAGACGACGGTGACGGCGAGCGAGGTGACCGTGACGCCGAAGGCGCAGACCGCGGAGAGCACCCCCCGGCGCCAGGGCGCGCCGAGGGTGGCCATGCGCATCCAGGCGGCGGTCCCGGCGAGCGCCATGGCCGCGAGCATGCCGAAGGTGAGGATGTAGAACGCGGGCCCGGTGACGACGGGTCGGTCGCCCGCCGGCGCGTGCGCCAGGGTGCGGCGCACCGCCCAGAGGACGAGCGCGCTCGCGCCGGTGCCGAGGAGCAGGGCGCGCCGCATCGCGCCGAAGGCGAGCCCGACCAGGTCGCGCGTCGCGTCGATCGGCTCGCCCGCGAGGTTGTGCCCGATGGCGGGCGTGGTGTCGGGTGGGGTGGGGCTGGTCATGGCGCGAAATATACCCAAACGGAACGGGCGGCCCCGCCGGGGCCGCCCGTTCCGTTTGTCCGCGCTTCCGCCTCAGATGTGGATGACCCGCCCCATCGAGTCCAGGGCCGCTTCGGCGATGGCCTCGGAGAGCGTCGGGTGGCCGTGGATCGCCTGATCCACCTCCTCCACCGTGAACTCGTTCTCGCGCGCCACGGCGAGCTCGTGGATCATCTCCGAGGCGTGGCTCGCGACGATGTGCGCGCCGAGGATCTCGCCGTACTGCTTGCCGCGGATGATCTTGACGAAGCCCTCGGTCTCGTTCGAGGCGCGGGCGCGGCCGTTGGCGCTGAAGGGGAAGCGGCCGACCTGGTAGTCGATCTTCTTCTCCTTCACCTGGTCCTCGGTGAGGCCGATGCTCGCCACCTCGGGGTGGCAGTAGGTGATGCTCGGGACGTTGTCGTACTTGATCGGCTGCGGGTGGTGGCCCGCGATGATCTCGGCGACGTACGTGCCCTCGCGGCTCCCCTTGTGCGCGAGCATCGGGGGGCCGGCGACGTCGCCGATGCAGTAGACGCCCTTCGCCGTGGTCTCGAGCGTCTGCGGGTTCACCTTGACGAAGCCGCGCTCGGTGAGCTCGACGCCCGCCTCCTTGAAGCCCATGCCCTCGGTGTTCACCGCGCGGCCCGCCGCCATGAGCACCTTCTCCGCCTCCACCGTCTGCGTCTTGCCGCCGACATCGAGGGTGAGGGTGACCTTGTCCTTGCCGACGGCGGCCTTGGTGACCTTGACGCCCGCCAGCACGTCGATGCCGCGCTTCTTGTAGCTCTTCGCGATCACGTCCGAGCTCTCGGCGTCCTCGAGCGGGAGGATGCGCGGCAGCGCCTCGATGAGCGTGACCTTCGCGCCGAAGGCGTTGAAGACGTCGGCGAACTCGCAGCCCACCGCGCCGGCGCCGATGATGGCGATCGACTTCGGCGTCTGCTCGAGGAAGAGCGCCTCGTCGGAGCTGATGACGGTGGTCTTGTTGATGTCGAGGCCGATCTGGGGAATCCCCTTCACCCGCGACCCCGTGGCGATGACGACCGCCTTGGTGGCGGTGTAGACGTCGTTGCCGACCTTCACCTTCTTCCCGGGCTGCAGGACGCCGGTGCCGGGGATGACCTGGACCTTGTGCTTCTTCATCAGGAAGCCGACGCCCTTCGAGTTCTGCTCGGAGACGCGCCGCGAGCGCTTCTGGGCGACGCCCCAGTCGGTCTTCATCTCGGCGATCTCGATGCCGAGATCCTTGGCGTCGTGCTGGAGCAGGTTGATCGCGTAGGCGCTGTGCAGGAGCGCCTTCGTCGGGATGCACCCGATGTTCACGCACACGCCGCCGAGCTTGTCCTTCTCGACCACGGCGGTCGAGAGCCCGAGCTGGGCCGCCCGGATGGCGCAGACATACCCGGCCGGGCCGCCGCCCACCACGATCACGTCGAACTGGTTCGCCACGAGGTCCTCAAAGGTTGAAAGTCAAACGGGCGGGACGGCGGGAGCGAGCTCCGGTGGACGGAGCCGCTCCGCTGCATGGAGCGGCCGTTCCGCCGTCCCGCCTCTCCCGCCGTCCCGCCCCTCACCAAACGAGCGCCAGCGGATTCTCCAGCATCTGCTTCAGCGTCTGCAGGAACCGCGCGCCGGTCGCGCCGTCGATGACGCGGTGGTCGCAGCTCAGCGTGACGCGCATGCGGCGCCGGGTGTCGATGACGCCGTCCACCACGACCGGCTTCTCCACCGTGCGGCCCACCGCCAGGATCGCCGCCTCGGGCGGGTTGATCACGGCGGTGAACTCGTCGATGTCGAGCATGCCGAGGTTGGAGACCGAGAAGGTGCCGCCGGTGAACTCCTCGGGCGCGAGGCGCCGCGCCCGCGCCCGCTCGGCCAGGTCCTTCGTCTCGGCCGAGATCTGCCGGAGCGACTTCTGGTCGGCGTGCCGGATCACCGGCGTGATGAGCCCGTCCTCGATCGCCACCGCCATCGCGACGTGCACCTCGTTCCAGTAGCGGATGCTGTCGTCCTGCCACCACGCGTTCGCGGCCGGGTGCTGCTTGAGCGCGAGGGCGACGGCCTTGATGATGATGTCGTTGACCGACACCTTCGCCTGGCCCGCGGCGGCCGCGACGGCGTTGAGCGACTCGCGCGCGTCGACGACGCGCTCCATGTCGATCTCGGTCGTCAGATAGAACGTCGGAATCGGCCCGATGGACTGCGTGAGCCGCTTCGCGATCGTCTTCCGCATCTGCGTGAGCGGGACGTCCTGGAACGGCTCGCCGCCCGTGAAGGGCTGGAAGGCGGGCACGCCCGGCGCCGCGGCGGCCGCGGCGGCCGCCGCGGGACGCGCCACCTCGAGGCCCTCGAGGTCGCGCTGGATGATCCGGCCCGCGGGGCCCGTGCCCTGCACGCCCGAGAGGTCGAGGCCGCGCTCGGCCGCGATCTTCCGCGCGAGCGGGCTCGCCTTGACGCGTCCCCCGTTCGCCCCGCTCGCGGCCGGCGCCGCGGCGCCCGGCTGCGCGGTGCGCGGCAGCGGGCCGCTGGGGCCGCCGCTCTCGCTCGCGGCCGCGGCCGGCGGGGCCGCGGGCATCGAGGTCTTCCGCCCCGTGGTGTCGGCCTCGGGCTTCGTCGTCTCGGCCGCGGGCGTCGCGCGCTCGACGGCCGAGACGGGGTTCGCCGCCGGCGCCGCCTTCGCGGCGCCCGCGCCCCCCGCGAGGGCGCTCACGTCCTCGCCCGGGGCGCCGATGACGGCCACGAGATCGCCCACCGGCACCGTGGCGCCGGCGGCGATCACCTGCTTCAGCAGCGTGCCGTCGGCGCGCGCGACGAGGTCCATCACCGCCTTGTCGGTCTCGACCTCGGCGAGGACCTCGCCCTGCTTCACGGCGTCGCCCTCGTTCTTCTTCCACTCCACCAGGCGCCCCTCCTCCATCGTCGGGGAGAGGGCCTCCATTACGACCTTGGTCGCCATCCGAGAGTCCTTGTGAGCAGGTGCTAGGTGCTGGGCACCTGTCGTCTCAGTCCAGGTACAGAACCTTGCGCACCGCGGCGACGGTCTTCGCCGGGTCCGCCTTGGCCATCTTCTCGAGCGTCTTGTTGTAGGGCATCGGCACGTCGGCGCCGGTGACGCGGAGGACGGGGGCGTCGAGCTCGTCGAAGATCTCGCGCTGGATCGTGTCGACCACCTGCGCGCCGACGCCGAACTGCGGCCACCCCTCCTCGACGACCACCGCGCGGTGCGTCTTCGCCACCGACGTGAGGAGCGCCTCCTCGTCCATCGGCCGGATGGTGCGGAGGTCGAGCACCTCGGCGTCGATCCCGTCCTGCGCCAGCTGGTCGGCGGCCTTGAGCGCCACGGCCAGGGTCTTCGAGTAGCAGACGAGCGTGACGTCCGCGCCCGCGCGCTTGATGTCGGCCTTGCCGATCGGCACCAGGTGCTCGCCCTCGGGCACCTCGCCCTTGGTGTTGTAGAGCATCTCGCCTTCGATGAAGACGACCGGGTCCGGGTCGCGGATCGCGCTCTTGAGGAGCCCCTTCGCATCCGCCGGCGTGCCCGGGGAGATGACCTTGAGGCCGGGGACGTTGGCGTACCAGGCTTCGAAGTTCTGCGAGTGCTGCGCGGCGAGCTGCAGCGCGGCGCCGCCGGGGCCGCGGAAGACGATGGAGCAGGGGACCTGCCCGCCCGACATGTAGCGCATCTTCGCCGCGCTGTTGACGACCTGGTCGATCGCCAGCAGGGCGAAGTTCCACGTCATGAACTCGATGACCGGCTTGAGCCCGACCATCGCCGCCCCGACGCCGATGCCGGCGAAGCCCAGCTCGGCGATCGGCGTGTCGATGACGCGCTTCGGCCCGAACTCGTCCAGGAGCCCGCGGCTCACCTTGTAGGCGCCGTTGTACTCGGCGACTTCCTCGCCCATGAGGAAGACGTCGCCGTCGCGCTCGAGCTCCTCGCGGAGCGCCTGGTTGAGGGCATCGCGATAGGTGATCACCGGCATCTCAGCGGCCCTCCTCGGCGGCGGCGTTCACGGGGGCGTACACGTCGGTGTACAGCGCCTCCGGCGCCGGCTCCGGCGACTCGTCGGCGAACTTGACGGCGTCCTCCACCTCGGCCTGCACCTCGGCATCGAGCGCCCGGATCTCTTCCTCGGTCATCACGCCCTCGGCCATGAGCCGCTGGGACCACACGGCGATGGGGTCGCGCTTGCGCTCGCTCTCCAACTCCTCCTTGGTGCGGTAGGTGCCCGAGATCGCGTCCGACATCGAGTGGCCCATGAAGCGGTACGTGCGCACCTCGAGCAGCGTCGGCCGCTTCTCGCGGCGGGCGCGCTCGACGGCGCGCTGCATCGCCTCGTGCATCAGGACGACGTCCTGCCCGTCCACCACCTCCGCCGCCATGTCGTAGGCGCAGGCGCGCTGGCTCACGTCCGTCACGGCGCTCGCGCGCTGGACGGCCGTGCCCATGCCGTAGCGGTTGTTCTCGACGATGAAGATGGCCGGCAGCTTCCAGAGCGCCGCCATGTTCAGCGCCTCGTGGAAGGCCCCGATGTTCACCGCCGCCTCGCCGAAAAAGCAGACGGCCACCTGGTCGGTGCCGCGGTAGTTGATCGCGAAGGCCATCCCCGCCGTGAGCGGGATGTGGCCGCCGACGATGCCGTGGCCGCCCAGGAAGCCCTTCGCGGCGTCGAAGAGGTGCATCGAGCCGCCCTTGCCGTGCGAGCAGCCGGTGGCCTTGCCGAAGAGCTCGGCCATGCACTCGCGCGCCGACATGCCGCGCGCCAGCGCCTGGCCGTGCTCGCGGTAGCTCGCGGTGATGTAGTCGTCCGCGCGCAGCGCCGCCATGGCGCCCACCGCCACCGCCTCCTGCCCGATGTAGAGGTGGCAGAAGCCGCCGATCTTGCCGAGACTGTACGCCTCGCCCGACTTCTCCTCGAAGCGGCGGATGAGGAGCATCTGCCGGAGCCAGTCCTTGTAGCGCTCGGCCGTCGTGGCGTCGGGCTTCGCCGCCTTGCTCTTGGTTGCCGTGCCTGCCATGATCGCGTATCCGTGCCTTGCCGGTTGCGGGGGATCCGGGGGTGGCCGAACGGACCGTCGGGTCCGCTCAGCCGCCCCGCTGTGCCTTGGCCTGGTCGACCTGTTCCCAGGCGTGATAGCTCGACCGCGTCAGCGGGCTCGCCTCGACGTGGAGGAAGCCCATCGCGAGCCCGATCTGCCGGAGCTCGGCGAATTCGTCCGGGGTGTAGTAGCGCACCACCGGGAGGTGCCCGTCGGAGGGGCGGAGGTACTGGCCGAGGGTGAGGATGTTGACGTCGCTGCGCCGGAGATCGCGCATGCAGACGAGCAGCTCGTCCCACTCCTCGCCCATGCCGAGGATGATGCCCGACTTCGTCAGCGCCGCCGGGCCGCCCAGGCGCCGCGCGTTGGCGAGCACCGTGAGCGCGCGCTCGTAGCGCCCGCCCGGCCGCGCCAGCCGGTAGAGCCGCTCGGCCGTCTCGAGGTTGTGATTGAGGATGTCGGGCCCCGCGTCCATGACGATCGCGAGCGCGCGCTCGGAGCCCTTGAAGTCGGGGATCAGCACCTCGACGCTCGTCCCGGGCAGCCGCCGCTTGATCTCCGTGATGCAGCCCGCGAACGCCTCGGCGCCGCCGTTCGGCAGATCGTCGCGGTCCACCGAGGTGATCACCACGTGGCGCAGCCCCATCTGCGCGACCGCCTCGGCGAGCCGCACCGGCTCGAGCGGGTCGAACGCCTTCGGCGTGCCGTGCGAAACCGCGCAGTAGGTGCAGTTCCGGGTGCACACGTCGCCCAGGATCATGAACGTGGCGGCCTTGTGGTCCCAGCACTCGCCGATGTTCGGGCAGCGCGCCTCCTCGCACACCGTGTGCAGCCCTAGCTCGCGCATCATGCGCTTGAGCTGCACGTAGGTCTGCCCGCCCGGCGCCTTCACCTTGAGCCAGCTCGGCTTGCGCGGTTGCGCGATGGAGATCGGGATCGGCCGCTCGGCGGCGCCTCCGCCGGCCACGGCCACGGCGCCTGCGCCCGCGTCCGCCGACGGACGCGCGGGCCCGCTCGCGGGGGCGCTGCGGGTGAGCTGAACGAGCTGCAGGTCGGGTGCGGCCACTGCGCCTCCGGGTCCGTTCCTCAGCGGAGCCACCCGGGGGAGGGCGCTCCGGAACCCGGGAAGATAGTCGGGGTGGGGAGGAGAGGGTATGGCGGGCCGCTAGAAGAACAGCATCACTCCCGCCGCCCCGCCGAGCGCGCGATTGGGGCGCGCGGGCGTGCCGTCGGCGCTCCCGGCCCAGGTGGCCTCGGCCACGAGCTTGAGCGAGCGCGTCGCCTGGTGGTAGGCGCCGAGGGTGAGCGAGCGATTGGTGATGCGGAACTCGGGCTCGCCGGCGGCCGCCTCGAGCGTGCTCACGCCGTACCCGGCGGCGATGGTGGTGGGGCCGCGGCGCGGGCGCCAGGCGAGCTGCGCGAGCCCGCCGCGCGAGGGCCGGAGGCCGGCGCCGTGCTCGAGGGCGGCGCTCGCGCCGTTGAAGACGCTCGTCGTCCCGAGGCCGCGGCTCACGTAGCCCGAGAGCGTGGCGGTGAGCCCGCCCAGCTGCTGCTTCGCGCCCGCCGTGGCGCCCCAGGCGGCGGCGTCGCGATCGGTCCCGCGGCTGCGCTCGACCTGCAGCAGGCCGCTCGCCCAGAGGAGCGTCGTCGGCGTGGTCCACGTCGCCTCGCTCTCGAGGCGCGGCGCGTCGAGCACGGTGTAGTCGCCGTTGATGCTCGGATCGAAGAGCCCCACGGCGAGCGCGAACGGCCCGCGCGTCGGCGCGAGGTAGGTGAGCTGCGCGTTGAAGCCCGGGTAGAGGTAGCCCGAGCCCGTGTGGCCGAGCGTCGAGGTGCTCGGGTTCCCCACGTTGCCGCCCGCGGCGCCGACGCCGAAGAGCGTCTGGTCGGTGAAGTAGTTCTGGCGGCCGAAGAGCCCGATCTCGCGTCCCGCGATCACCTGGCCCCACGTCCCGCCCACGGTGAGATAGACCTGCCGCACGTCGAGCCGCGCCCCGGCCTGGGTGTCGGTCGAGTCGTTGTCGTGGCCGCCCCGCGTCTGGATCTGGGGCGCGAGCCCGAAGTGCACTCCGAGGCGCGTGGCGCCCTCCGTGCCCTGCGCGTCGACGACCAGAAAGGCGGGGAGGAGTCCGGTGCGGATCGCCGAGCCGTGGCGGCCGCGGCCCACCGTCGCCCAGGGCGAGGTGACCTCGCCGCGGTGCGACTCGTGCTCGTAGACGTAGAAGGCGTTGACGTTGCCGGCGACGGTGAGCGTCCACCCGTTCGCCACCGTCACGCTGAGCTGCGCGGCGGCCGCGCGGGGCAGCGCCACGGCCGTGGCGAGCGCCGCGAGGGCGGGGATCGCGGCGCGGACCGCACGCGGTGTGCGCGGCGTGCTCACGAGGGCGGCCGGCGCGCGCCTTACCAGCGCCAGAACCGCTCGGGGCTCATCGGCGCGAGGTCCTGCTCCGGCGTCTCGCCGGCGAGCAGCTGCGCGACGAGCTGCCCCGTGATCGCCGCGAACAGGATGCCGTTGCGTCCGTGCCCGGTGGCGTACCACAGATTGTCGGAGAGCGGCGCGCGGCCGATGATCGGCCGGCCGTCGGGGGTGAGTGGCCGCAGGCCCGCCCAGGTGTGCTGCACGTCGGCCCGCTGGAGCTGCGGGCAGAGCGCGCTCACGCGGTTGAAGAGGCTGGCGATCCCCTCGGCCGTCACCTCGGCGTCGTAGCCGACGTACTCCATCGTGGAGCCGACCAGCGCCTCGTCGCCACGGGCGAGGAGGTAGCCGCCGCGGTGGTAGATGATCGCGCGCGGAACGGCGGCCGGCCACGGCACCGCGGCGATCTGGCCGCGCACCGGCTCGACCGAGAGTGGGCGGGGCAGACCCGCGAGCCGGCCCGACCAGGCGCCCGCGGCCACCACGACCTGCTCGGCGTGGTAGCACTCGCCGCTCGCGCCCACGACCGTCGTGACCCGCGGCCCCCGGTGCTCGAGCGCCGTCACGGTCTCCTGCACCACCCGCGCGCCGTGGGCCGCGGCGTCGGCGAGGAGGGCCTCGACCAGCCGGGTCGGCTGCAGCGCGCCGTCGCGCGGCGCCCAGAGGGCACCGCAGGTGGGGCCGAGCCAGGGCCAGCGGGCCCGCACCTCCCCGGCGTCGAGCCAGTCGGCGATGTGCCCCTTCTGCCGCTGCCAGGCGACCGCCGAGCGCACCTCCACCGCGTCGGCTTCACTCACGGCGACCCGTGCGATACCTTCCTGCCACAGCCCGATGTCGATCCCGGTGGATTCCCGCAGCGTCTCGGCGAGCGCCGCATAGAGCTCGCGCCCGGCGAGGCCAAGGTCGAAGAGCGCCTCGTCGTGGCGCACCTCGATCTGGGGCGCCAGCATCCCGGCCGAGGCGCGCCAGGCGTCGCCCGCGGGCGGGGTCCCGGGCGCCCCCGCGGCCGCTGCGCCGCGGTCGAGTACCATGACCGAGCGGCCCGCCCGGGCCAGCGCCTGGGCGCAGGCCGCGCCGATCGCCCCGCCGCCGATCACGATCACGTCAGGACTGACGTCAGGACTGGTGGTCACCTGGCCTCAACGAAACTTTTTGAAACGTCCGGTCGTAGGCATCCCTGACCGCTTCCCTTGGAGGAAAATAGCATGATCCGGAATCTGGTCGGCCTGACCGTCTTCGGCTGCCTGGCGATCGTCGCGCTCAAGGTGTTCTTCGGCCTCTTCTTCGGGCTGTTCGCCATCGCCCTGTTCATCCTGAAGTGGGCGCTGATCGGCTGGGTGATCTACATGGTGATCAAGATGTTCAGCCCCGACACCGCCCGGCGGATCAAGGAGACGTTCCAGGGCAGCGGCTCGACCGACTGAGCCGGTCCCGCCATCCTTCCCGAGCGGTCCGCGCCCGGTCTTCCCGCGAGGGAGGACCGGGCGCCGCGCATCTGGGGGCGGGGGGGCGCCCCGACCGGGGCCGCGCCCTAGCGGGGTCGCGGGGTCGAGCTGTGGGCGTGGACGATCCACCAGCCCGCGCCCGTGCCCGAGGGGGCGAGAATGAAGGTGGCGCGGCCGGGATGCACTGCCGTCGCCCCGGCGGCGACCCAGCGGTAGTCCACGTCGGCCCAGGCGAGGGTGGGATGGACGCTGATCTCGCTCGCGGTGACGGCGATCTGGCCGCCGCTGTCCACCCCGGCGAAGCGCGGGAAGGTGAACCGCTCCTCGCCGTCGGCCACGACGCCGGCGAAAGGAGCGTACAGCCCCGCCGGGTCGCTGAAGCGGGCGTCCGCCTCGAGCGCCCGGGCGATGACGTCGGAGACGATCCCCTCGGCCGCGGGGTCCGGCGCCGGCAGGGCGCGCACCGTGGCGGGACGGCTCGCGCAGCCGGGGGCGGCCGCCGCGCCGAGGAGGAGCCCCGCTGCGACGAGACCCGCGCGCGCGCCGCGCAGCGGCGGCCTCACGGGGCGGGGGATTCGGCGCCCGGGCGGGGCATCGGCGGCAGCCGGAGCGCGCGCCGTGCCTGCCAGAGCTCCCTCGCCGCGTCCCACGGCTCCACCCGGCTGGCCCGCTGCCGCAGGTCGTGGCGCTCGATGGTGGAGACGGTCTCGACGCGCCGCGCATGCCGGGCGGCGCGCCCCACCAACTCGGCGTTGGCGGCCCAGCCCTCGGTGGTGAGCAGCCGGTCGCTGCCGCGGAAGGCGTTCCGCAGCGTGATCAGCCGGAAGGCGACGAAGCCCGACACCACGTCCGACACGCCCGGCACCCCGACCCGCCCGCGCAGCAGGAGCGGGCCCCAGCGCCGGAGCATGCGCCGCCCGCGCGACGGCTCGCCCTGGAGCGAGCCCTCGGCGACGACCAGGTCGGCCCCGCTGTCGATGCGGCGCACGAGGTCCGGGAGGTAGGCGGGGCCGTGGGCGAAGTCGGCGTGCATCAGGATGGCGCAGTCGCGCTTGGGCCGGTCGGTGCGCGACACGGCGAGCCGCAGCAGCTCCTCGACCGTGGCCGCGTAGCCCAGCCGGCGCGGGTGCCGCACGACGGTGAGCGGCAGCGCGCGCGCGTAGGGCTCGAGGATCTCGGCCGTGTGGTCGGTCGAGCCGTCGTCGGCCACGAGGAGCTGGTACTCGCGCGGGAAGCCGGTGAAGACCTGCCGGATCTTCCAGAGCAGGAGCCCGACGGTCGCCGCTTCGTTGTGGCTCGGGATGCAGACGTAGATCATGCGTGAGTCAGGCGCCTTCGCGCGCGCGATCGGGGACGGGACCGTCGGGGACGGAACCGAGGGAACGATACACCGAGAGATGCGCCGCCACCAACCGCCCGAGGTCGAAGTGCGCCACCCGCGCGCTCGCGGCGCGCACCAGGACCTCGGCGAAGGCGGGCTCGAGGATGAGGCGGTGCACGGCGTCGGCGAGCGTCGCCGGCTCGTCGCGGGGGACGAGGAGGCCGGCCGCGTCGCCCACCAGCTCGACGTGCGTCGGGGTGCGGGTGGCGACCACGGGGACGCCGAGGGCCATGGCGTCGAGCAGCGCGGGATCGTAGTCCTCGTGCCACGAGGCGAGCACGAAGAGCGACGCCGCGGCGAGCAGCATCGCGGGCTCCTCGGGGGCGGGGATGACGCGCACGCGGTCGGCGAGGCCGAGGGCGGCGGCCTCGCGCGCGAGGGTGCGGCGGCCGGCGCCGTCGCCGGCGAGCACCCAGTGCAGGCGTGGCGCGACGATGGCGAGCCGCTCGGCGGCGCGCAGGAGGAGCGCGTGCCCGTGCTCCTCGGCGTAGCCGCCGAGGGCCACGGCGAGCGGCCCCTCGGGCGGGAGCCCGAGCGCGGCGCGCACCCCGGCGCCGTCGGCGCGGCGCAGCTCGCCGGCCGCCACGCCGGGCGGGATCACGACGATGCGCGTGGAGTCGAAGTCGCGCCGGAGGAGCCGCGCGCGCACCGCCTCGGAGGTCGCGACGACCGCATCGGCGCGGCGCCAGAGCGTCTCGGCGCGGCGCGGGCGCAGCAGGCGGCGGGTCGCGACCACGGGCGCGCCGCCCAGCGCCTCGGCCGCGGCGACGAGCGCGAGGGCGTGGGCGTCGTGCGTGTGCACGACGGCGCCGGCGCGATGGGTCTCGCGCACGAGCGCGGGCAGGGCGCGCGGGTCGAGCGGCGCGGCCCACGGCACCGCGTGCAGCGCGACGCCGTCGGCCGCGAGATGGCGCGCGAGCGTCGAGTCGCGCCCGGTGACCACCGTCTGCGGCACGCCCTGCCGCGCGAGCCCGCGCGCGAGCAGCCGCAGCTGGCGCTCGGCGCCGCGCCACTCGAGTCCCGACGCGACGTGGACGACGTGCACGTCGGGACCCGTCAGCGCCCGCTCTCGCGCGCCACCGCGGCGAGCACGGTGCGCAGCTCGGCCAGACTGAACGGCTTGTGCAGGTAGGGCCGGTCGAGCCCTTCGAGGAAGGCGAGCGTGTCGCCGCGCACCGTGTCGCCGGTGCTGAAGACGAGCCGGCGCGCGAGGTCGGGTCGGCGCCGCTCGAGGTCCTGGTAGAACTCGCGCCCGCCGAGGCGCGGCATGCGGAGATCGGAGACGATGAGGTCGAACGGCTCCGCCTCGGCGCGCGCGAGCGCCTCGTCGCCGTCGGCGGCGACCGCGACGGTGTGGCCCCACGCCTCGAGCGTCGCGCGCATGTAGTGCAGGATGTGCGGCTCGTCGTCCACCACCAGCACGCGGAGCCGCGGCAGCGCGTGCCGCACCGGCACCGGCGGCTCCGCGACCGGCTCGCGGCTCGACAGCGGCAGGTGCACGGTGAAGGTGGCGCCGCGGCCCTCCTCGCTCTGCAGCGTGATGCGGCCGCCGTGCTCCTTCATGATGCCCTGGCTGATCGAGAGCCCGAGCCCCGTGCCCTCGCCCTCGCCCTTGGTGGTGAAGAAGGGATCGAAGACCTGCGCCTGCAGCTCCTCGCTCAGGCCGGGGCCGTTGTCGCTCACGTCGATCGCCACCCCGTCCATCCAGCGGCGGCCGCGCACCACGACGAGCCCCGGCCGCCCGGTGGAGGCGATCGCCTGGGCGGCGTTGTTGATGAGGTTGACGAAGACCTGCTGGATCTGGTTGGGATCGATGTCCACGTCGGGCAGGTCGTCGTCGAGCTCGAGGCGGTACTCGACGTGGTAGCCCAGGAGCTGGTTGCGCAGCAGCAGCAGCGTGCTCTCCAGGAGCTGCCGCAGGGACGTGCGGCGCCGCTGGTGCTCCTGCTTGCGCGCGAAGCTCAGCAGGTTCTTCACGATGTTGCTCGCCCGCTCGGCCTCCTCGCGGATCACCGTGAGCGGCTCGCGGAGCTGGGGCGGGACGTCTCGCACTTCGCCCAGGAAGTCGGCGAAACCCACCACCGAGGCGAGCGGGTTGTTGAGGTCGTGCGCGATGCCGGCGATCAGCTGGCCGATGGCCGACATCTTCTCGGACTGGATGAGCTGGGCCTGGAGCTTGCGCTGGTCGGTCTGGTCGTCGAAGAGGAGCACCACCGCGGAGCGGTCCGTGTCACTGATCGGCACGGCGCTCACGCCGTAGCTTCGATCCCCGGTGCGCAGCTCGACCTCGGTGCCGCCCGGCGGCAGCTCGATGGCGCGGCGGATCTCCGGCGCCCACTCGGGCGGCGTGAAGGCGTGCCAGGGCCGGCCGATGAGCGCGGCCGGCGGCGCGTCCACCAGCTCGGCGAAGGCGCGGTTGGCACGCCGGATGCGGCCGCTGCGATCCACGATGCACAGGGCGAGGGAGATGGCGTCGACCACCTCCTGCCACGAGCGCCGGCCGTCGTCGTGCAGGTCCACCAGCCGCGCGCTCTCGAGCGCGATGCTCGCCTGCGAGGCGAGGGCGGCGAGCAGGGCGAGGTCGGTGGCGTCGAAGGCGTGGGTGAGCGAGCGCGCGGCCACCGCGCCCGTCACGCGCCCCTTGGCGACGAGCGGCACGACGCACCAGCTGCCGCTCACGTCGGGCGGGGCGGGCAGCCCGGCCTCCTGCAGCACCCGGCCGATCTCCTGCGCGGCGACGAGCGGGCCGCGCCGGCTGGCGAGCTCGAGCAGCGCGTGGCGGTCCACGCCGGTGCCCGGCCAGGTGTGCACGACCTCGATGCCCGCGCTGTCTCTGTTGAAGAGGCCGACCGTGATCTCGGCGGGCTCGAGCCCCTCGCGCACGTGGCGCATGAGCAGGTCGAGCACCGAGGCGCGGCGCAGCGTGCCGGCCAGCTCCTGGCCGAACGCCGTCACCCGCCGCACGAGCGCGAGCGAGCTCGCGGCGGCGGTCTCGGCGCCGTCCCCGGCGGGCGGGGACGGCGGAGGGCTCGACGAGGTGGAATCCGTGGATGGAGGGATTGCCATGATTCGTGCCGATACGCGCGGCCGCCTGAGCGCGGCGGACCTGCAGCTCGTTCTCCTCCTGTTGAGCCGGGGCTCGGCGCCGCGGCGCGCCGCGCTCGAGCGGCGTCTCGCCGCGGAGGGGCCCGACGCGCTGCTCGACGCGCCCGAGCTGCTCGAGCGATTGCTCGCGGTGCGGACGGTGCTGGTCCCGTCCGAGACGCTCTTCTTCTATGTGCTGGTGCGCCACGGACTGCGGCGCGCGGGCGTGGACGACCGGGATCTCGCCGACTACCTCGCCGCGCTGCTCATCGCCTTCGGGCGGGGCGGCCGCGCCTGGCGCGTCGACTGGAACGACGATCAGCAGCACCGCTATCTCGTGGACCTGCTCGCCGACCTCGCGGCGGGCGGCGCCGCGGAGCACGCCGAGCGCCGCTTCCGCGTCATGGTCCACCTCGGCAACTACGCACTCTGGCTGGCGGGCCTCTTTCCCGATTATATCGCGGCGCGCCGACTGCGCAAAGGCGGTCCCGACGTCACCTACTACGACGCGCTCGGCCGCCACGGCTACGGCCTCGCCTCCGATCACGTCCTCGCCGACCGCTATGGGCTCGACGCCATCCTCGGCCGCGCCGCGGACGAGTTCCCCCGCATCCGCACCGCGCTCACCGGCATCAGCGACCGGGTGCTCTTCCCGCACAGCGTGACACCGGAGCGGGTGTGGCGGGAGATGGGAGTGAACTGAGGGGCTAGGGACTAGGGGCTAGGGGCTAGGGCGCAATCAAATGGGCTTGGAGGACGGGAGCCGGCATCGGCATGGCGCCCCCTAGTCCCTAGTCCCTAGTCCCTAGCCCCTAGCCGCGCTTCTTCCACCAGCGCCCGAAACAGCCCCCGCTCCGGCGCGGCCGCCTCGGCGTGCATCTCCTCGGGGTGCCACTGTACGGCGAGGAGCCAGGGGCCCTCGCGCGACTCCACCGCTTCGACCAGGCCGTCGTCGGTCCAGGCCGTGGGCTCGAGGCCGGGGGCGACGTCGCGCACCGCCTGATGATGAAACGAGTTCGCGTCGAGCTCGGTCGTGCCCAGCACCGCCGCGGCGCGGCTGCCGGGGGCGACGCGGATGCGGTGCGTGCGCGTGCTGCGCGCGCCGCCGGGGTCGTGGTCCACGGCGCCGGGGCGCTCGCTGGGGAGGTCCTGCCAGAGCGTGCCGCCCAGGGCGACGTTGACGAGCTGGATCCCGCGGCAGATGCCCAGGATCGGCAGCCCCCGCCGGCGCGCCGCGGCCACGAGCGCGAGCTCGAAGCGGTCGCGCTCGGCGCTCACGGTGCCGAGCGCCGGGTGCGGCGCGGCGGCGTAGTGCGCGGGGTCCACGTCCTCGCCGCCCGTGAGGAGGACGCCGTCCATGCCCTCGAGCGCGGCGTCGGCATCGGCGTCCGGCACGATGGGCGGGAGTACGAGCGGCACGCCGCCCGCGGCGAGCACCGCCCGCACGTAGGCCGCGTTGACGCCGGCGCGCTCGGCGCCGTCCCAACAGCGGAGCACGCCGGTGACGGCGATGCGGGGCTTCGGCCCGGTGTGCATCTCCTCAGCTCTTCGCCACGGAGTCGGGGAAGAGGGGACACTTCGGGTCCTCCACCTTCTTCGGGTCGGTCTGCACGCCGATGAGCGGCACCGTCGCGCCGCCGACCGACACGGTGCCCAGCTGCGGCGCGCCCTCGGGCGGGAGGCCGGGGAAGAGCATCGCGCCGCGCGCCGTGTCGGCGCGGTCCACCACGAGGACCCCGAAGCCGACCTGCTGGTTCGCGGGCGGTGTCCCCTCGACGCCGAGGACGAGCGCGGAGTCGGCGCGGCCCACCACGGCCGGCAGCGCGGGGCCGCCGGCGAAGCGCACGACGAGGCGCTGCGGCAGGTGAGCGGGGACGTAGCCCAGCGTCTGGTTCTCGACGCCGAACTCGTTGAGCAGCGCCTGGGGTGCGGCCGCCGCGGCGAGCCCGCACGCCAGTGCGTTGCCGCGCTGCGGCTCCGAACGGTTGCAGGCGCCGAGCCCGAGCGCGGTCCCGGCGACGAACGCGACGACCAGAGTGGGAGGGTGAGACGGCCGCAGGCGCATGGGGCGCTCCCGGGTGAGGTGGGCGAGACGCGGTGCCTCGAGCACGACCCCGAATAGTAACGCCGTCGGCGTCGGCTTGCTTGACGGCCCCGGGACCGGCCGGTAACATTAACCCGTTATCCGCCAATCTCTTGTCGTTGCCCGCCCCCGCATCGGCTCCCGACTCCGGAAGGATCGCACCACCCGTGTTCGACGGTCTCAAGGCACGTCTCGACAAGCTGTTCGCCGACGCGGCCGCTGCGCCGGACGCCCGGGCGCGCGCCGCCATGCTCCGCGAGGCGACGGTCGAGGCCCGGGTGGGCGTGAGCCGGATGCGCGAGGCGCTCGCCGCGAGCGAGCGGGAGCTGGCGCAGGAGCGCGCGGAGCTGGAGCGCGCCGAGCGCCGCGGCCGGCTCGCCGCCGAGGTGCCGGATCCCGAGACGGTGGAGATCGCCGGGCGCTTCGCGGCGAAGCATCGCGACCGGATCGGCCTCCTGGAGAAGAAGCTCGTCGTGCAGCGCGAGGAGCTCGCGCTCGCCGAGCGCGACCTGGAGGAGATGACGGCCGAACTGCGCGCCGCGCAGCCGGGCGGGCCGGCCGCGGCGCAGGCCGGGCTCGACGCCGCCTGGCGCGACCTCGAGCAGGCCGGCGGCGTGCGCCCCGAGACGGACCTCGACGGCGAGCTGGCGCGGGCCCAGGCCGAGCGGCGGCTGTACGAGTCGGCGGTCGAGGCGCAGCTCGCCCACCTCAAGCGAAAGCTCGGCAAGGAATGAGGCCGCGACTCCGGAGTCTCCTGGCGCCCGCGGCGGTCGCGGCGGTCGCGGCGCTCGCGGCGGCGCTGCCGCTCGCCCTGGCCGCGCCGCTCGCCGCCCAGCAGCCGATCCGCCCTCCCGCCCACTTCGAGAAGCTCGCCCACACCTACAGCATCGTCGCGTGGGACTCCGCGACCGGCGACCTCGGCGTCGCCGTGCAGTCGAAGTTCCCCAACGTCGGCGGGATCGTGCCGTGGGCGCGCGCCGACGTCGGCGCCGTCGCGACGCAGAGTCTCGGCAATACCGCCTACGGCGAGCGCGGGCTCGATCTCGTCGCGCAGGGCGCGACGGCGGAGGAGGCGCTGCGGATCGTGATGCGCACCGACACGATGCTGCAGGACCGGCAGGTCGGCATCGTGGACGCGCGCGGCAACGCGGCGAGCTTCACCGGCGCGAACACCTTCGACTGGGCGGGCGGCCGGGTCGGCGCGCGCGGCGGTCGCGGCAACGTGGCGGGCGGGAAGGGGGCGGTCATCACGGGCCGCCACTTCGCCGCGCAGGCCAACATCATGGTCTCCGACCAGACCGTGAAGAACATGGCCGAGACCTTCGAGCGCTCGACGGGCGCGCTCGCCGACCGGCTCATGGCGGCGCTCAAGGCCGGCCAGGCGGGCGGCGGCGACAAGCGCGGGATGCAGTCGGCCGCGCTGCTCGTCGTGCGGCAGCACGGCGGCTACCTCGGCGCCAACGACCGCTTCGTGGACATCCGCGTCTACGACGCGAAGGATCCGATCGCCGAGCTCGAGCGGCTGCTCGCGCTGCACAAGCTGCACTTCTTCCCGAGCGACCCGGCCGACCTCGTGCCGATCACGCCGCAGATCGTCGCGCAGCTCGAGCCGATCCTGCTGCGCGAGCCGGTGAACCAGCCGCAGAAGTGGCTCGCCGCGCGGCAGGGGCGGGCCACGCCCGCCTTCCTCGAGGCGCTGAAGAACTTCATGTACTGGGAGAACTACGACGTGCGCGTCCGCATGGACGGGCGGATCGACCGCGTCGTGCTGCAGGACATCCTGGCCAAGCATCCGCTCGGCGCCGCGCAGAGTCCGGCGACTCCGGCCGAGCCGCCCCGGCGCCGCGGCGCCCGCTGAGCCCGCCCCTCCCCACACCCGAGACCTGACATGGCGACACCCCGAACCAGCGACTACGACCGCGGCCCGCTCGCCGATCCGTTGACGGATCATCCCCGGCCGCCCGTGGTGCCCGTCGGCGAGAAGACCTTCTTCGGCCACCCGCGCGGGCTCGCCACGCTGTTCTTCACGGAGATGTGGGAGCGGTTCTCCTACTACGGCCTGCGGCCGCTCCTGATCCTCTTCATGACGGCCACCCTGATGCAGGGCGGCTTCGGCTTCGAGCGGAGCGAGGCGGGCGCGATCGTCGGCATCTACGCCGCCTCGGTCTACCTGGCCTCGCTCCCGGGCGGCTGGGTGGCCGACCGGCTGCTCGGGCTCCGCCGCGCCATTATGCTCGGCGCGGTGCTGATCACGGCGGGCCACCTCTCGATCGGCCTCTCCGGCTTCGCGACGAGCAAGGTGCCGTTCTTCCTGGGCCTCGTGCTCATCGTGCTGGGCACCGGGCTCCTCAAGCCGAACATCTCGGCCATCGTCGGCGACCTGTACCCCGAGGGTGGCGCGCGGCGCGACGCCGGGTTCTCGATCTTCTACATGGGGATCAACCTCGGCTCCTTCTTCGGCCAGATCATCACCGGCGCCCTCGGCGAGAAGATCGGCTGGCACTGGGGCTTCGGCGCCGCGGGCGTCGGCATGGCCCTCGGTCTCGTCACCTTCGCCATCCGCCAGCGCAGCACCCTCGGCAATCTCGGGACGGAGCCCTCGCACCACCCCGACCCGGTGGTGGACGCGCGCCAGCGGCGCACCGGGACGATCGTGCTCTTCGCCGGGCTGGGGCTGATCGCGCTGCTGTTCGTGCTCGCCTCGACCGGCGCCGTCACCTTCGATCCGCAGGCGATCGGCCGGATGATGACCTACGTCCTCGTCGGCATCGCCGTGCTCTACTTCGCGGGCGTCTACGCCACGGGCAAGCTGACCACGGACGAGAAGAAGCGGGTGGCCGTGATCTTCGTCCTGTTCGTCTTCGCCGCCATCTTCTGGGCCGCGTTCGAGCAGGCGCCGACCTCGCTCAACCTCTTCGCGCGCGACTTCACCGACCGCACCTTCTTCGGCTTCGAGGTCCCGGCGCTCTGGTTCCAGTCGATCAACTCGCTCTTCATCATCATCCTCGCGCCGGTCTTCGCCGCGCTCTGGGTCGGGATGGCGCGGCGCAACATGGAGCTCTCGAGCCCGGCCAAGTTCTCCCTGGGCCTGCTCCTCGCGGCGATCGGCTTCGGCCTCATGATCATCCCGGCCAACATGCTCGTCGCGAGCGGCGGGGCGCTGAAGGTGTCGGCGATCTGGCTCACGCTGAGCTACTTCTTCCAGACCCTGGGCGAGCTCTCGCTGAGCCCGGTGGGGCTGTCGTCGATGACGAAGCTCTCGCCGCGCAAGTACGTCGGGCAGATGATGGGCATCTGGTTCCTCGCCGCCTCGGTCGGCAACCTCATCGCCGGCCTCGTCGGCGGCAGCGTGGACCCGGAGAAGCTCGAGCAGACGCCGATGCTCTTCAAGGGCACGACGCTCGCCCTGCTCGTCTCCGCCGCCGTGCTCGCGCTGCTCGCGATCCCCATTCGCCGCATGATGGCGAACGTGGAGGACGTCAAGGCGGAGTAGGCGGGACGGCGGGAGGGGCGGGACGGCGGGAGGGCCCGCTGACGAACGAGCCTCCGGTATCATCACCGGAGGCTCGTTGCATTGCTGAGTGTCCCGCCGTCCCGCCCGTGAGCCGCCGGCGCTCCCGGGCCTACGGAGCCTCCCGCCGTTCCGCCCCTTGCTCCCCGTCCCCACGCCTCCTACTGTGAACCGTTCCGATCTCCCCTCCCACTCCGAGGCGTTCGTGCCCCGCAGGCAACTCCGACGCGCGCTGCCGCTGCTTCTCCTGGGACTCGTCACGGGGCTCGGCGCGTGCGAGCCGCGCGACGCGCAGCCGCCGGCGCACGCGCCGAACACACGGGCGGAGACGACGCACGCCGGCGCCTCGGCGCGCGTGCACGCGGGGGCGCCGGACGTGGTGGTCCCGTTCCGGGTGCCGGCCGATTCGGAGATGCCGGCCGGGGAGGTGGGCGCGGCCATCCGGCGGGGGCGGGCGATGCTCGTGGCGACGCGCGAGAGCCTCCCGGCGTTCGCGCGCAGCGGACTCCAGTGCGTGAGCTGCCATCCGGCGGCGGGGACGACGCCGAACGCGATGCCGTGGGTCGGCGTGTACGCGCGCTTCCCGCAGTACCGCAGCCGCAGCGGGACGGTGCAGGTCATCGAGGACCGCGTCAACGACTGCTTCCTCCGCAGTCTCAACGGCCGCGCGCTCCCGCCGGCGAGCCGCGAGATGCGCGACATCGTCGCCTACTTCGCCTTTCTCTCGCAGGGCGTGCCGGTCGGCGCACGGGTGGAGGGGCAGGGGCTCCCGACGCTCGCCGCCGCGGCGCGCTCGTCCGGCGACACCACGCGCGGCGCCGCGCTCTTCGCCGCCGAGTGCGCGCGCTGCCACGGCGACCGCGGGCAGGGGAGCGCCGTGGCGCCGCCGCTCTGGGGCGCCCGCTCGTTCAACGTCGGGGCCGGGATGGCGCGGCTCCGGACCGCCGCCGCCTTCATCCGGCACAACATGCCCCGCGATCGCCCCGGCACCCTCACCGACGCGGAGGCGGTGGACGTCGCCGCCTACGTCGTCTCCCGCCCGCGGCCCGATTTCGCCGCGAAGGCGCACGACTGGCCCAACGGCGACCCGCCGCCGGACGTCGCCTATCCCACGACGGCCGCGCCCGCGCGCGCGGCGGGGCCCCGGTGATCCCACCGAGACTCGTTCCGCCTCGGGTTCCTCACCCGCCGTCCCGCCCTCCCGCCGCCCCGCCGATCGCCCGCAGATACCGCTCCGCCGAGCGCCGCACGACGGCCTCGGCGTCGGCGAGGATGTTCCGGCCCCACCAGGCGCCGTAGATCTGCTCGAACCGGTACGGGGCGACGGCGCCGGTGACCCGGCGGAGGGTGTCGGCGTCCACCGGGATCAGGTTCGGATAGCTGTACATCACGCTGATCCAGCGGCGGTCCTGCGTCACCTGGAGGAGGTCGCCCGTGAGGAGGGCGCCGCCGCCCCCGGCGCCGGCGGCCCAGTGGAGCACGGTCCCGCCCGCGAAGTGTCCCCCCGTCCGGATCAGCGTCAGTCCCTCGCCCAGCGATTGCGTCTCGCCCTCCCAGAACACGAGCGCGTCGTCCGGGCGCATGACCCACTCGCGATCGGCGGCGTGCAGGTAGACGGGCACGCCGCCCAGCGCGCGGCTCCACTCGACGCACGCGGAGTAGTAGTGCGGGTGCGAGATGGCGATGGCGGTCACGCCGCCCAGAGCCTGGAGGCGCCGCACCGAGGCGTCGTCCAGCACCGTCACGCAGTCCCAGAGCACCGGCGCGGGTGCGGCGACGTGGAGCGCGCGCTGGCCGATGGCGAACGCGGGCTCGGTGCCGATCCCGGTGAGGCCCGGGCCCTCGGGCGCGATGCGGTTCGCGTGATCCCGCCGGAGCTCGTCGAGCGTGGTCCACGCCTGGCCCTCCCAGCGCACCCACTGGCGCTCGTCCTCGCAGATGGGACAGCCGGCGGGCGGGGCCGCCGACTCGGCGAACTGGGTGCCGCAGGTGACGCAGACGAAGTGGGGCATGCGGGCTCCTGGCGCTTGGCAGCGCGGGCGGAGGGGGATACGATGCAGGGCATGCGCCACGCAGGGAGCGCGCGTGTGGGCTTGGCCACAGCGCCGGGCGCGTCGCGCCTGCAAGCTACAGCGGTCGCCCCGGCGGCCGCAGCGTCCCGCCCAACGTGACTCCGTCCCGATTCGCCAGCGAGGTTGCCGTGACCGATACCCGTGCCACCCTGTCCGAGCCGTCCATCTCCGGCCTCCGCGTGCTGGGCCCGATGCGCCCGGGTTACGAGGAGATCCTCACGCCCGAGGCGCTCGCCTTCGTGGCCGAGCTGGTGCGGCTCGCCCAGCCGCGGCGGGAGGAGCTGTTGCGGCGCCGGGCGGAGACGCAGGCGCGGCTCGATCAGGGCTGGCGACCCGACTTCCTCGCCGAGACCGCCGACGTGCGGCGCGGCGACTGGCGCGTGGCGCCGATTCCGGCCGATCTCCAGGACCGGCGCGTCGAGATCACCGGCCCGGTGGACCGGAAGATGATCATCAACGCGCTCAACTCCGGCGCCAACGTCTTCATGGCCGACTTCGAGGACGCGACGAGCCCCACCTGGGCCAACGTCGTCGAGGGCCAGCGCAACCTGCGCGACGCCGTGCGGCGCACGATCGACTTCACGAGCGAGGAGGGGAAGAGCTACCGCCTGAAGGAGAAGACCGCGGTCCTCTTCGTCCGTCCGCGCGGCTGGCACCTCGACGAGGCGCACCTCGAGCTCGACGGCCGGCCGGTGCCGGGCGGGCTCGTGGACTTCGGCCTCTACTTCTTCCACAACGCCCGCGCGCTCCTCGAGCGCGGCACGGGGCCCTACTTCTACCTGCCGAAGCTCGAGCACCACCTCGAGGCGCGGCTCTGGAACGACGTCTTCCGCCTCGCGCAGGAGCGGCTGGGCATCCCGCGCGGCACGATCCGCGCGACGGTGCTGGTGGAGACGATCCTCGCCGCCTTCCAGATGGACGAGATCCTCCACGAGCTGCGCGAGCACAGCGCGGGGCTCAACTGCGGGCGCTGGGACTACATCTTCTCCGTGATCAAGAAGTTCCGCGCGGACGGCTCGATGGTCTTCCCCGACCGGAACTCGGTGACGATGGACAAGCACTTCCTCAAGCGCTACACCGAGCTCTGCATCCGGACCTGCCACCGCCGCGGCATCCACGCGATGGGCGGAATGAGCGCGTTCATCCCCGTGAAGAACGACGAGGCGGCCAACGAGCGCGCGCTCGCCAAGGTGCGGGCCGACAAGGAGCGCGAGGCGAGCGCGGGCCACGACGGCACCTGGGTGGCGCATCCCGCGCTCGTGGCCGTGGCGCGCGAAGTGTTCGACCGGCTGATGCCGGCGCCGAACCAGATCGACCGGCTCCGCGAGGACGTGCAGGTGACGGCGGCCGACCTGCTCGCGGTGCCCGAGGGCGCCGTGACCGAGGCGGGCGTGCGCAACAACATCACCGTGGGGCTGCGCTATCTCGAGGCGTGGCTCGGCGGGCAGGGGGCGGTGCCGATCTTCAACCTCATGGAGGATGCCGCCACCTGCGAGATCTCGCGCAGCCAGCTCTGGCAGTGGATCCACCACGGTGCCACGCTGGAGGACGGGACGAAGCTCACGGTGGACCGCTACCGGACGATGCAGCTCGAGGAGCTCGAGGCGCTCCGCCGCGAGGTGGGCGACGAGCGCTGGCGCACCGGCTACTGGGAGCCCGCCGCCGCGATCCTCGACCGGCTCATCACGGACGAGGAGTTCACCGACTTCCTCACGCTGCCGGCCTATCGGGAGCTGATCGCGCACGAGCGGGCCCGCGCGTGAGCGCGCGGGCCGGCATCGCGCCGGCGACGCCCGGGACCCACCCGCTCACCCTCGCCCTGGGCGGCACGATGCGGCAGGCGCTCGTGCACGTGCCGCCCGGGCTCGCCGGGTCCGGCGCGACGGCGCCGGTGCCGCTCGTGTGCATGCTCCACGGCGCCGGCGCCACCGCGGAGCTCGCGCTGCGGAACACCGGCTGGGCCGCGCTCGCCGACACGGAGCGCTTCATCGCGCTGTTCCCCGAGGGGACGCCGCGCCACGCCGACCGGCCGCCCACCTTCCGGCTCAACCCGCAGACCTGGAACGACGGCTCGGGCCGCGGCCACGTGGCGCGGCGCGGGATCGACGACGTCGGCTTCGTCGCCGCGCTCCTCGACGCGGTGGGCCGCACGCTGCCGGTGGATCCTGCGCGCGTCTACGTCACCGGCTTCTCCAACGGCGCGGGCCTCGCCTACCGGGTCGGGGCCGAGCTCGCCGGGCGGGTGGCGGCCGTGGCGGCCGTGGCGGGGCACTGCTGGCTCGAGTCCCCACGGCCGGCGCGGCCGGTGCCGCTGCTCGCGATCTACGGCGCGCAGGACCCGCTCAACCCGCCCGCCGGCGGCGAGATCGCGACGCCGTGGGGACATGCCGAGTACCACCCGCCGGTGGCCCGGTCGGTCGAGCGGTGGGCCGCGGGGATCGGCTGCGTCGCGGATCCGGTCGTGGTGCAGGACGCGGCCGACGTGCGCCTCGTCGCCTGGCCCCGCTGCCCGGGCGGGGCCGAGGTGCTCCTCTGCATGGTGGGCGACATGGGCCACGTCTGGCCGGGCGGGCAGCGGCTTCTCCCCGAGCGCCTCATCGGCCCCGCGAGCCGGCGGCTCGACGGCACCCGGTTCATCTGGGACTTCTTCCGCCGCCACGCCCTCCCGACGGGCGCGCCTCTCGATCGACCCGCGGTGCCGCTCACCCGTTGACGACGTCGCCGCCGTTCGGGTGCAGCACCTGGCCCGACATGTAGGAGGCGTCGGCGGAGGCGAGGAAGACGTAGCAGGGAGCCACCTCCTCGGGCTGCCCCGCGCGGCCCAGCGGGACGTCCTGGCCGAACGACTGGATCTTCTCGTCGTCGGTGAACGTCGCGGCGATGAGCGGCGTCCAGATCGGGCCCGGCGCCACGGCGTTCACCCGGATTCCCTCCTTCGCGAGGCTCTTCGAGAGCGAGCGCGTGAAGGCGACGATCGCGCCCTTCGTCGAGGAGTAGTCGAGCAGCTCGGGGCTTCCCTGGTACGCCGTGACCGAGGCGGTGTTCACGATGCTGCTCCCCGACTGCTTCCGCAGGTGCGGGAGCGCCGCCTTCGTGAGGAAGAACATCGCGAAGATGTTCGTGCGGAACGTGCGCTCGAGCTGCTCCGTGCCGATCTGCTCGATCCCGGGCTGCGGATGCTGCTCGGCGGCGTTGTTGACCAGCACGTCGAGCCGGCCGAACGCCCCCGCCGTCTGCTCGACCGCCGCGCCGCAGAACCGCTCGTCCCCCACGTCGCCCTTGATCGCGAGGCACCGCCGCCCCTCGGCCTCCACCTGCCGCTTGGTCTCCTGCGCGTCGTCGTCGTGGATGTGGTAGACGATGGCGACGTCGGCGCCCTCCTTCGCGAAGTAGATCGCCACCGCCCGGCCGATCCCCGAGTCGCCGCCGGTGATCAGCGCGGCGCGGCCCTCGAGCTTGCCGCTCCCCCGGTAGGTCGGCTTCTCGCTCTGCGGCACCGGCCGCATGGCCGCCTCGTGCCCGCGCTTCGCCGCCGGGCTCTGCGGCGGGAACCGCGTCGGCTTCTCCTGCCCCTGCTGCTGCCCCTGATCCTGCTGCTTCCCGGCCATGTGTCCGCCTCCCCGTCGTCGGGTTCGTCTGGGCCCGCGCAACGGTAGGCCGCTCCCGGAGCCGGCAGCGTGACGCGCATCACGCCGTCGCGCGCCGGGGGCGTCATCTTGCGGTAGCCTACCGGTCGCCCTCGCTTCCGCCTCACTGCCGCGGACGGATGCCCCGCGGGGGCGCCTTCGCTCGACTCGCAGCAACGGATGGAGTAACGCCCACGTGATTCGCCGACGCCTTTCTCTCGACGGAGTCTGGGAGTTCGTTCCCGACCCCAAGCGCGACGTGCACCCCGGCCACTGGCCCGCCGACCGCGCCCGCACCATCCGGGTGCCCGGGCCCTGGCAGGCGCAGTTCGACGACCTGCGCGACTACAGCGGCACCGCCTGGTACCGCCTCCAGTTTGCGCTGCCGGCGCTCGAGGAGGCGTCGAACGGCCCCACGGTCCAAGCCCTCCACTTCGGCGCCGTGGACTACCACACGACCGCCTGGCTCAACGGGCAGCTGGTGGGGCAGCACGAGGGCGGGTACCTCCCCTTCGAGTTCGACGTGACGGCCGCGGTGCGGCCCGGGACCACGAACGAGCTGGTCGTCAAGGTGATCGATCCCGGCAACGACGAGGACGCGCCGACCGAGTTCCCGTTCGCCGAGATTCCGCACGGGAAGCAGAGCTGGTACGGGCCCATCGGCGGGATCTGGCAGAGCGTCTGGCTCGAGACGCGGAACGCGCGCCATCTCTCGCCGCTCAAGCTGACGCCGCTGGTTCATGAGGAGCAGCTCCGCGTGGGCTTCAGCGTCAGCCGGCCGTCGGAGACGCCGCTGGGCCTGCGGCTGACCGTGCGCGCCCCCACCGGCGACGTGCGGCAGCACGCGGCGACGATCCCGCCGGGCGTCACGGCGCACGAGGTGACGGTCCCCGTACCCGACCCGATCCTCTGGGACGTGGACGCGCCGAATCTCTACGCGGTGGAGGCGGCGCTGCTCGACGGCCCGGGCGACGGGGCGCACACGCTCGATCTCCTCGAGGCGCGGTGCGGGATGCGCACCATCGCCACCTCGGCCGAGGGGCATCTGCTGCTCAACGGGCGGGTGCTCTACATGCGCGGCGCGCTCGACCAGGACTACTACCCGGAGCTCATCTACACCCCGTTCAGCGACGCCGAGCTCGACGCGCAGTTCGCCAAGGCGAAGCACATGGGGCTCAACCTGCTGCGGACGCACATCAAGATCACCGACCCGCGCTACTACGACGCGGCGGACCGCGCGGGGCTCCTGATCTGGACCGAGCTCCCCAACTGGCAGAACCTCACCGAGGCCGCGAAGCGCCGCGCGCGCGAGACGCTCTTCGGCATGGTGGAGCGCGACTGGAACCACCCGTCCATCGTCATCTGGACGATCGTCAACGAGAACTGGGGCACCGACCTCGCGGTCAACGCCGAGCACCGCGCCTGGCTCGTGGAGACGTACACCGCGCTCAAGGCCCGCGACCCCTACCGGCTGGTGGTGGGGAACTCGCCCTGCTTCCAGAACTTCCACGTCGTCACCGACATCGAGGACTTCCACAACTACTACGCGATGCCGGACCACTACCGGCGCTGGAAGGACTGGGTCGAGACCTTCGCCAGCCGGCCGCCGTGGACCTTCGCGCACGTCTACGAGAGCATCGACCAGTGGCGCGACTACATCCGCGACCCCTGGAACCCGCTCCCGCGCACTCCGGCGCCCGAGGTGAAGCGGAAGGGAACGGAGCCGATGGTGGTCTCGGAGTTCGGCAACTGGGGGCTGCCCGATCCCGCGAAGCTGCGCACCTGCTACGGCGGCCAGGAGCCGTGGTGGTTCGAGACGGGCATCGAGTGGGGCGACGGCGTCGTCTATCCGCACGGGGTGGAGCAGCGCTTCAAGGCCTATCACCTCGACCGCGCCTTCCCGACGCTCGCCGACCTCTGCCTGGCGAGCCAGCGCATGCAGTTCACGGCGCTCAAGTACGAGATCGAGCAGATGCGCCGCTACCCCAGCATCGTCGGCTACGTGATCACGGAGTTCACCGACGTGCACTGGGAGTCGAACGGCCTGCTCGACATGTGCCGCAATCCGAAGTCGTTCTACGACGTGATCGGCCAGGTGAACAGCGCCGACGCGGTGATTCCGGTGGACTGGGAGCGGATCGCCTTCTGGGAGGGCGAGCGCTGCGAGGTGCGGGTCGCGCTCTCGCACTTCTCGACCCACGACCTCCGGCGCTGCCGGCTCGAGTGGCAGATCGACCTCTGGCCCGACCTCCGCGGCACGATCGCGGGCATCGAGCCGAAGCGCGCCACGCTCACCAACCTGGGCACGATCGTCTTCACGGTGCCGCGGCTCGACACGGCGGTGCGCGCCCGGCTCGAGCTGAAGCTCGTGGGCGAGAGCGGCGCCGTGGTGACGCAGAACCACCACGAGCTGTACTTCTTCCCGCGCGCGGGCGCGGGGGAGGCGCGCCCGCGCCTGCACGTCCCCGCCGCGCCCCGCCTCGCCGGCCGGCTCGCCGCGCTGGGCTACGAGGTGACCGACGCGCTGGACGAGGCGGAGCTGGTCGTGGTCGAGCGGATGACGGACGACCTGCGCTGGTACGCGCAGAACGGCGGGCGGATCCTCTGGCTCGCCGAATCGAGCGAGGGCCACCAGACCCACCTCGGCGCCTGGGGGATCGCGCAGCGCGAGGGCCGCAGCTGGCAGGGCGACTGGGCGAGCAGCTTCAACTGGCTGCGGCAGGACCGGATGTTCGGGCGCATCCCCTCGGGCGGCACGGTGGACTTCGCCTTCGCCGACCTGACGCCCGAGGCCGTGATCGTCGGGCTCACGCCGCGCGACTTCGCCGGCAACGTGCACGCCGGGCTCTTCGTCGGCTGGATCCACCACGTCGTGGGCCTCGTGGCCGAGCGCCCGCTCGATCGCGGCCACCTCATGGCCTGCACCTTCCGGCTCCGGGAGCACCTCGGCGTCCACCCCGTGGCGACGATCATGATGGAGGACATGATCGCCCGCACTGCCGCCGTGACGCCCTCCGCCGCCCGGGGCTCGCTGGCGGAGCCGCCGGTGGCCGGGGTGACGTGATCTATCCTGCCAGCATCTCCGCGCCCTCGAGCGCGCCCGGCACCTGGCGCCGGGCGCGCTCAAGGGCGTCGGCGTACTCGCGACAGAGGACGCGGCGAAGGTGGCCGGTCTCGTCGGGGAGGAGGTCCCAGAGGCCGCTGTGGTGCCAGTGGTGGGGGTCGTCCCAGTCGGGCCGGTCGAGGACGGGGAAGAGACAGACCCCCTCGAGCGGGAGGCCGCGCGCGAGCGCGGTCCGCACCTCGTGGGCGATCTCGTCGAGCCAGGCGGCGCGGCCCTCGCCGAAGTGGCTCGTCTCGGCCAGCACGAGCGGGCGGTCGTAGCGTCGGTGGACGGTCTCCAGGAGGTCGGCGAGGGGGCGCCAGCGCTCGTCCCGCGGCTGCTGCTCCCAGGGGATCCGCTCGTCGGGGTACTCGCGCTGATTGCTGTGGTAGTAGTTGACGCCGATCGCGTCCACCAGCTCGGCGCGGCCGCCGAGCTCGGGCTCGCGGCGGCCCAGGAGCAGGTCCCACGCCTCGAACTGCGCCTCGCAGCGCGCCCGCGCCGCGCCGGCGAGATCGGGGCGCCCGCGCGGCGGCACGCACCACATCAGGGGATCCACGTGCAGGAAGCGCGCGGTCGGATCCACGCTCCGGATCTCCTCCATCGCCGCGATCGCGGCGCGCACGAGCTGGCGCTTCACCTCGGCGCCGCGCTCGTGGCCGAAGGGGTGCATGTAGCCCACCTCCCCGGCCGCCCAGGCGAGGAACGAGATCTCGTTGACGGGCACGTACCACGGCGCCTCGTCGGTGTGGGCCCGCACGAGGCGGGCGGCCGCCGCCGCGTAGCGCGCGAAGCGCTCGACGAAGCGGGCGTGGTGGACGTTGAGGTCGTCGGGCCAGCCGTAGTGGCAGAGCGTCCAGACGACCTGCACGCCGTGGCGCCGGGCCGCGTCGAGCGCGGGCCGCGCCGAGGCGAAGTCGAGCGCGCCGCCGCGGTCCACCAGCGGCCAGCGGAACGCGTCGCGCACGGTCCGGAGCCCGAGCTGCGCGAGCCGGGCGTAGTCGGCGTCGGCCTCCCGGTCGTGCTGCGTCGCGGCGATCAGGTCGAGGCGCGTCCCCGCGCGGTTCACGTGACACGCGGCCTCGAACCCCGCCTGCCAGAAGGAACGAAAGCGCGTCATCTCACCCTCTCGATCCGGCTCCATTCCGCTCCATCCTGCGGTCCCCTCATGGCGCGCCGGCGGCGGGTGCCGCGAGCGCGCCGACCGCGCTCTCGGGGTCGGACACGTAGCTGTGGAACTGCTCGACGAGCGGCGTCGCGACCCAGCGGCCGCGGCGGCTCTCGTCGCCCAGGGTGAAGAGGCCGAGCTCGAGGCGGTACTCCTCGAGCGGGCCCCGGCCGAAGCGATAGCGCCAGTCGATCATCGTGAAGAGCGGAAACCAGGTGTAGCCGAGCACGGGGACCCCCTGCGCGCGCAGGCCCCGGATCGCCGTGACCGACGCCTCGAGCCAGCGCGCGCGCACCGCCTCGTCGCCCACGGCGCTCGTCTCGGTGACGAGCACCGGTGCCTGGTAGCGCCGCCAGTAGCCCTCGATGAGGGCGGCGAAGCCGGCGCCCTCCTGGTCCACCGGCCGGTAGGCGAGCCGCCCCTTGCGGTCCACGTAAAGCTGGGTGGTGGACCACTGCGGGTAGAAGTTGAGCCCGAGATAGTCGAGCGTGAGCGGCGCGTCGGCGAGGGCGCCGAGCTCGTCGGGGGAGACGCCGCTCCGCACGAGCCAGGTGAAGAGCGGGTGCTGCGGCCCGACGCGCCCGGTGAGGAGGTCGTAGGGGAGGAAGGAGCGGAGCTGCTCCTCGGCGGCGAGACTCTCGAGATCCTCGCGCGCGCTCTGGCTCAGCCCCGACGCCTCGACGTGCACGAAGCGCGCGTCGGGCACCACCTCGCGGATCGCGGCCACGGTGAGGCGGATCCCCTCGACGACCTGCAGGAGGATCCTGAGATAGCCGCCGTCGCCGCGCAGGTAGGGCGGCCACAGCCCGCGCTTGCCGCAGAAGAGCGCGGTGACGATCGGCTCGTTGAGCGGGGTGTACCACTTGACGCGCGCGCCGTAGCGCTCGGCCACGGCGCGCGCGTAGGCGGCGACCGCCGCCGGGTACTCCGCGCTGGCGAACTCGCGCCGGAGCCAGAAGGGGCAGCCGTAGTGCATGAGGTCGAGCACCGGCGCGACGCCGAGCTCGTCGGTGAGGTAGGGAATCACCTCGTCGGTCCAGCGCCAGTCGAACTCGCCCTGGAACGGCTCGACGCGGTACCACGGAATGCCCCACCGGAGCGCCCGCACGCCGAGCCGGCGGGCGAGGGCGAGGTCCTCGCGCCAGTGCTGATAGTGGCCCATCAGCTGGTACTCGTCGAGCGCGCGGTGGCCGGGGCGGGTCTGCGGCACGAAGGTGTCCTCGATGCCGCTCGCCCAGAGGAAGTCGGTCGCCGCGGGGCCGATCACCGGGGGCTCACCGGCTGCTGCTCGCCGTCAGCTCGCTCGGAAACGCCATGAACTGCCGCCGGCGCTGCGCCTGCACCTCCTCGGCGGCCTTCTTGCCGGCCACGAAGGCGTGGTCGGAGTTGTAGTACTCCCACTCGCTGTAGCGGCCGGCCAGGATGATGTCGTGCTGCTGGAGCCAGTCGCGGATGAGGCGCACCCGCGCGGCGCGGCCGTGGTCGTAGACGACGTAGGCCACCGGCATGTCCACCTGGTTGGCGCAGACGATCGGGTCGTCGGCATCGAAGATGCCGACCCGGATGCAGTCGTCGATGCAGCGGCGGATGAGGTCGTCGCCCTCGCAGGGGAGCGGCTTCGCCTGGGAGTAGGTGATCTCGCAGGTGAGCCCGAAGCCGCCCGGCGGATTGCAGTGAGGGCTCGCGTTGCCCTGCACGAAGATCCGGTGGAAGACGGTGTCCTCCGGATAGTAGATCCAGTGCTTCTCGGTGAGGTGCTCGCGCCCGACCCCGATGTTGACGCAGCGCACCGAGACGTGCCGCAGCCCGGCGGCCGCCTCCTGCACCGCCTCGGGCGCCTCGTCGCCCAGCGCCGCGACGAGGGCGGGGAGCGGCATCGTGCTCACGAGGTACTCGTAGGGCACGACGGTGCCGTCGTCGAGCGTCGCGGTGTGGCGGAACGGCGAGATCGCGCGCACGCGCGTCTGCAGGCGCAGCTCGCCCTGGAGGTGCGGGAGGAAGCCGTCCATCAGCGCCTGGAAGCCGCCCCGGAGCGGGTAGCCGAACCGGGCGTTGGGGCCCATCGGCTTCGGCACCGGGTGGAGCGCGCCTTCGATCATCTCCTCGAGGTTCGGCAGCGGCACGCGGCCGCCGAGCCAGCTCGTCTCCATCTCGTCGAGCGGTACCGCCCAGAGCTTCCGGTTGTAGGGGATGGCGAAGTGCTTCGCGATCCCCGCGCCCCAGACGCGGTAGATGAACTCCTCGAAGTTGCGCGGCGGCCCCTTGTACGCATCCCGCTTCCGGCGCTCCTCGCCGGTGTAGACCCGCTTCACGGGGCGGCCGTGGCCGTTCGCGCTGCCGTAGCGGCCGTGCGCCCGCGCCGCGCCGCTGGTCGCGCCGCTGGTCGCGCCATTGGTCGCGCCGTTCGCGTGCAGGAGCGGCTCGAACATCCCGCGGCGCTCGGGGCCGGTGTAGTCGATGTTGCCCGCGCCGTTCGGCGCGTCGGCCGGCGGCTTCACCCCGTCGAGCGGCCCGAAGCGGGCCTCGATGGCGCCGGTGATGCACTCCTTGATCACCTGCGGCGGGAGCCCGTAGAGCGCCCCCTGGAACGGGTAGCGGGTGTAGACCTGCTTGCTGTAGATCCACGCCTCGCGGTCCTGCCAGTGCACGTTGTCGCCGAGGAGCCGGTCGTACATGCGGTGCACGTACGGATCGTTGGAGAACATGATGTGCCCGGCGTAGTCGAACGTGAAGCCGTGGTCCACCAGCGACCGGCACCAGCCGCCGACCCGGTCGGCCTGCTCGACGAGGAGGGCGTCGGCCCCGAGATGGTAGGCGGCGCTCAGACCGGTGGGTCCCGCGCCGATCACCAGGACCGGACGGGAAGGACGGGGCGAGCGGGCGGGCGTGGGCGTCATCGTGAATGCCTCGTTTCTCTGCAATGTCTCGGGTGGTCGCTCAGGCGGTGGCGGCGAGATCGGCCCCGCGGGCGGTCGCTTCCGCGCCGGCGCCGGCGAGCACACGCGAGAGCTCGCGGCCCATCGCGGCCGCGGTCGCGTCCCAGCTCGTGCGGGCGAGCACGGCGCGCATCCGCTCGGTGCGCGCGCGGCGCTCGGCCGCGTCGGCCGCCAGCGCGCGCTCGCAGGCCGCGATGAACGCCTCGGGGGTGTCGCCGAGGTAGACGAAGTCGCCGTAGGGCGCGGCGACGTCGGTGATGGGCGTGCTCACGATCGGCCGCTCGGCCGCCATGTACTCGAGCGTCTTGGTGGGGCTGATGAAGCGCGTCGCGTCGTTACGCGCGAAGGGGAGGAGACAGACGTCCCACCCCGCGAGATAGCCCGGCAGCGCCTCGTAGCCGCGCTGCCCGGTGTAGTGCACGTTCGGCAGGCGCGGCAGGATGGCGGGATCGATCTTCACGACCGGCCCGACCAGCACGATCTGCCACTCGGGATGGGCGTACGCCATCGCCTCGAGGAGCGGGACGTCGAAACGCTCGTCGATGACGCCGTAGAAGCCGAGCCGCGGGCGCGGCAGGTGCGCCTGGTCGGCCGGCTCGATGACGGTCACGGCACCGAGGCGCGCGCGGCGGAAGTGCTCGGCGTCCACGCTCGACGGGAAGCAGTGCACGTTCGGGTGGCGGTCGCGCTTGGCGGCGTAGAGACTGGGACCGCCGGTGAAGACGACGTCGGCGGCGGCGAGCAGCTCGCGCTCGCGCTGGAGCAGCTCGGGCGGGGCACCGTGGAAGAGCGAGAGCTCGTCCATGCAGTCGTAGACCAGCGCCGCCGGCGCGAGCCGCTCGGCCAGCGGCAGCGCCAGCGGCGTGTAGAGCCAGGCGATCGGGGCCATGTGCGGCGCGCCGAGGCCTTCGGCCGCGACGAGCTCGCCGAGGAGGCGCGCGAGATGCGGCAGCTGCTCGGCGTGGAAGCCGGGCGCGCGGCTCGGGGTGCGCGGCCGCAGCACCGTCAGGCCCGGCGCCGGGGTGCTGCGCTCCCAGTAGGTGGTGCCGTCCTCGGTCGCCCACGGCTCCTCGATCACGAACACGCGCCGGTGGCGGGCCAGGCGCGAGAGCAGGTGCTGGGGCCGCTGGTAGACGAAATCCCAGCGCAGGTGCGAGAAGGCGACGATCGGGTGCGGCGACTCCATGGACCACTCCGGGCCGGGGTCTGGGATGACGACGCGCCACCGGCCGGGACTGGCCCGGCCCGTCGCGCATCGGGCGATGTGCGCTGCGATGGTCGCTGCGGTGTCCGCTGCGGATGCTCGCATGGGACGGTGAGCGAGGGGCGGCGGCTGCGCGCACTGTGAGCGTGCGCAGCCGCCGAGTCACCGTCTAACCGGATGCAATGTCGGAACTTCCGACCCATCCCGCGGGGTCCCATGCCGCGCCGACCCTGTGAGGTGCGTCACGGCAGCGGCCCCCGGTGCGGCCACATTGAGGACTCCGATCCCGGCGGCCGGGGTGTGCGTGCACGCCCCGGCGCATCCGTTCAACCACCCTAATCGTCGGCCCGCGGGCCTCCGGGGAGATGGGCAGAGTGACCCAGTCACACGTCGTCGCGCTCTTCGCCGATCGCGACGCGGCCGAGGGCGCGATCCGCGCGCTGCAGGCGGCAGGCTTCCCGCGCGACGGCATCGGCGTCGCGCTGCGCGCGGAGGCGGCGGCGGACGACGCGTCGTCCGGCGGCGTGCCCGATCCCGTCGCCGGCGCAGCCGAGGGGGCGGCAGTCGGCGCCGTGAGTGGGGGACTCTTCGGCGGGGTGCTCGGGCTCCTGGTGGGCGTCGGCGCGCTCGCGATCCCGGGCGTGGGGCCGGTCATCGCGGGCGGAGCGCTGGCGACGGTGCTCGGCGTGACCGCCGGAACGGCAGCGGCCGGCGCCGGCCTCGGTGTGGCCGCCGGGGGGATCCTCGGCGCGCTCATCGGGCTCGGCGTGCCGGAGGAGGAGGCGCGGCACTTCGAAGCGGGGCTTCGCCGCGGCGGCGCGCTCGTGACGCTCGAGGCCGGCGCGCACGCCGCCGAGGCGCGCTCCCTGCTCGCGGCTCACGGCGGCGATCTCGGCCCCGGGCGCGGCGGCGCCGGCGGCGCCGGCGGCCACGCCCACGGGACGGTGGCCGAGGTCGCGGAGCCCTGGGCCACGGCGGTCGAGCCGTGGGGCGTGCCGGCCGAGCGGCGGCGGGGCGGGCGGCGCGGCCGGCGCCGCACCGACTTCGACGACCCCGGCCACTGAGCACTGCGCACTGCGCATCGAGCACTGAGCGGACGGAGACCGAATGGGCACACGCAGCTTCGTGGCGGGCGTCGGCGTCGGCGCGGGACTGATGTACTACTTCGATCCGGTGCACGGCGACGTACGTCGCGCGCGCCTCGCCGCGCGGGTGCACGAGGTCTGGGCCGAGCTCGAGGGCGTCGCGGACGACGAGCCCGCGGCCGCGTCGTCGCTCGCGCCGGCGATCGGCTCGGCGGCGGTCCTGGCGGGCGGG
The DNA here is from genome assembly GCA_035760645.1 of Gemmatimonadales bacterium. Classification (GTDB taxonomy): domain Bacteria; phylum Gemmatimonadota; class Gemmatimonadetes; order Gemmatimonadales; family GWC2-71-9; genus DASSTY01. The sequence goes on along the minus strand of DASTSO010000064.1, from coordinate 90,361 downwards.
CCGCCGGCTGCGCCGCCGGTCGCGCCGGCCATCGTCACCCGGCGGGCGGACGACCTGCCCGGCCTCGAGCTCGCGCATCAGCGCGGGGACCGGGGCGGCGGCGCGGCGCCGGGTGTGTCGGCGACTCTCGCCGGCGTCGTGGGGGGCGCGCTCGCCGCGTACGGGCTCCTGCGCCGCGGCGTCACCGGCCGCGCGTTGCGCCTCGCGGGCGTCGGGCTCCTCGGCTACGGCCTCCGCCGCACCGACCGCGCGGCGGTACGCACGGGCGAGCGCCGCCGCGCGGTGGACGTGCAGCAGCGGCTGGAGGTGGCGGCCCCGGTCGAGGGGGTCTTCGCGCTCCTCGCGCGGCCGGCCACCTTCGCCCGCGTGCTGGCGCACGTGAGCGAGGTGCGGGAGCTGGGCGGCGGACGCGCGCGGTGGCGCGCGGAGGGTCCCGGCGGGCGCGAGCTGGAGTGGGTCACGGCGCTCACCGAGCTCGTGCCGAACCACCTCGTCGCCTGGCGCAGCGAGCCGGGCGGGGATCTGGCGCAGAGCGGGATCGTGCGCCTCGCGCCGACGGACGGCGGCACGCGGATCGACCTGCGGCTCTGTTACGCGCCCGGCGCGACGGACGCGGCGGCGCTCTTCGGCCCCGACCCGCGCCGGGAGCTCACCGCCGACCTGGAGCGCCTCCGCGCCCTCCTCGAGGCGGAAGGCGGCGACCACCGGGGGACGGAGCGCGCCGGCGACGGCATGGGAGGCGCGGGCGCCGGCGCGGCGAGCGGTCGCGAGGCGCGGCGCTGAACGCGACGCCGGCGTGCCGCCGGCGCGCCGCACGGACGCATGGCACAGGCGAGTTCACGCGGGAGCAGAGCATGGCGAAGAACGAGAGTCGCGAGTTCGCGACGATGGACGAGGAACAGCGCAAGCAGTTCGAGGAGAAGCCCGAGGAGGCGAAGGGGGCCGATCACAAGGAGATGGATTTCGAGGAGCCGCGCGACGCCGATCGCATGGGCCGGCACTACCAGAACCCGGCGGTCGCGAAGACCAGCGACCGCGACGGCACCGCCGCCGACCTCGACGACGAGCGCCACGCGGCGCGGGTACGCCAGGTGGCGGAGGAGGCCAACCGGCGGCTGCGCGAGCAGGGGAAGACGCCGGATGTCGTTCCGCCCGAGCCGTAGCACGCTGCTCGCCGCCGGCGCCGTCGGCGCCTGGCTCGCGCTCCGCGCCCGGCGCGAGCGCTACGACCTGCGCGGCCGCACGGTGCTCGTCACGGGCGGCTCGCGCGGGCTGGGGCTGGCGCTCGCGCGGGCGCTGGTGCGCGAGGGGGCGCGGGTCGCCATCTGCGGGCGCGACACCGCCACGCTCGAGCGTGCGCGGATCGAGCTCGAGCGCCCCGACGCGTCGGTGCTCGCCATCCCCTGCGACGTGACCGATCCGGTGCAGGTGGAGGCGATGCTGCAGATCGTGCGCGAGTGGTTCGGGCCGCTCGACGTGCTCGTCAACGACGCCGGCACGATCGTCGTCGCGCCGGAGCAGGCGCTCACGCTCGCCGACTACGACGACGCGATGCGCACGAACTTCTTCGGCGTGCTCCACACCACGCGCGCCGCGCTGCCCGATCTCCGGCGGCGGCCGGGAAGCCGCATCGTCAACATCAGCTCGATCGGCGGCGTGGTCGGCGTCCCGCACCTGGCGCCCTACGTGGCGAGCAAGTTCGCCGTCACCGGCTACTCGCTCACGCTGCGCGCCGAGCTCGCGGCGGCGGGCGTCGTCGTCACGACGATCTGCCCCGGCCTCATGCGCACCGGCAGCCCGCCGAACGCGCTCTTCAAGGGCCGCCACAAGGCCGAGTACGCCTGGTTCAGCATCAGCGACTCGCTGCCCGGCGTCACCGTGAGCGCCGAGGCGGCGGCCGAGCGGATCCTGCGCGCCTGCCGGCGCGGCGAGGCGCTCGTCGTCTTCCCCTGGCACATGCGCGCCGCGCAGCTGCTGCAGGCCGTGGCCCCGGGCGTCCTGACCGGCCTCCTCGGCGCCGCCAACCGCGTCCTGCCCGGCTACGCGGGGGCGCCGAACCGGCGCATGACGGGCTGGCAGAGCCGCTCCGTGCTCTCCCCCTCGTGGCTCACCACCCTGGGCGACCGCGCGACCCGTCGCCTCAACCAGAGCGGGGATCAGGCTGCGCTCGCGTCGGCCGGTCCGGCCGCCGCCTCCGACGCTTCCACCGAACCTTCCGCCTTCATCGCAGGAGTGCCCTCATGGCGCGACAACTCGACGACGCTCCCGGCCTCACCGACTCGCTGAGCACGACCGGCCGCAGCTGGGAGACCACCGCGAACGCCTACGCGGCGAGCGCCCGCGGCCGCGGCCGGAGAGTGAACGTCGGCACCACCGAACGGCTCCTCAGCGGCCTCGCCGGGGCGGTGCTCGTGGGCTGGAGCCTGCGCCGGCACCGGGCGCGCGGCCTGCTCGTGCCCCTGGGCGGCGGCCTGCTCGCGCGGGCGCTCAGCGGCTATTGCCCCCTGAACGCGGCCATCGGCCGCAACAGCGCCGCGGACGCCGATACGGTGAGCCCGGTGGCGAGCGTGCACCGCGGACAGGGCATCAAGGTGGAGCGCACCGTCACCGTGGACCGTTCGCCGGAGGAGTGCTACGCCTTCTGGCGCGACTTCCGCAACCTGCCGCGCTTCATGCAGCATCTCGAGGCCGTCACCGTCCAGGACGACCTGCACTCGCACTGGGTGGCGAAGGCGCCGGCGGGAATGCACGTCGAATGGAACGCCGAGATCCACAACGAGATCCCGGGCGAGCTCATCGCGTGGCGCTCGCTGCCGGGCTCGGACGTGAACAACGCGGGCTCGGTACACTTCACGCCCGCGGCGTCGGGGCAGGGCACCGACGTGCGCGTGGTGCTGAGCTACGAGCCGCCGGCCGGCAGCGGCCGCCTGGGCGCGGCCATCGCCCGGCTCTTCGGCGAGGAGCCCTCGCAGCAGGTGGACGACGACCTGCACCGCTTCAAGGAGATGATGGAGACGGGCGTGCGCGCGTGAGCGGCGAGCTCGAGCGCGACGAGCGCGTCTGGGACTGCGTGGTGGTGGGCGCCGGCCCCGCCGGGCTCAGCGCCGCGCTCCTCCTCGGCCGCTGCCGGCGCCGGGTGCTCGTCTGCGACACCGGTCGGCCGCGGAACAGCTGGTCCGCGGCGGTGCACGGCTTCTTCACGCGCGACGCGACCCCGCCGCGCGAGCTGCTGCGGCTCGGCCGCACCGACTTCCTGCCCTACGACACGGTGGTCTTCCGCGATGTCGAGGTGACCGCCGCCGCCCGGGCCGCGCCGGGGGCGGCGTACGCCTTCGAGGTCGCGACCGCCGACGGGCGGCGCGAGCGCTGCCGCAAGCTCCTGCTCGCCACCGGCGTGCTCGACGTGATCCCCGCGATCCCGGGCATCGAACCGCTCCTCGGCACGAGCGTGCACCACTGCCCCTACTGCGACGGCTGGGAGCACCGCGAGCAGCGCATCGCCGCCTACGGCCCCGGCGACCAGGCGCTCGGACTCGCGCTCGGGCTCACGGTGTGGGCCGCGGAGGTCGTGCTCCTCAGCGACGGTCGCTGCCCGATCGACGACGCCGAGCGCGCGCGGCTCGACGCGCTGGGGATCGTGGTGCGCGAGGAGAAGGTGGTGCGGCTGGAGGGCAGCGGCGGCTGCCTCGAGCGCGTCGTCTTCGACGCGGGGCCGCCGGAGGAGTGTCAGGCGTTCTTCTTCGACACGAGCCAGCGCCAGCACAGCCCGCTCGCCGCCGCGCTCGGCTGCCGCTTCAACGCCAAGGGCACCGTCGAGACCGGCGACTGCGAGGCGACCAACGTCCCCGGCCTCTTCGTCGCGGGCGACGCGTCGAAGGAGACGCAGCTCGTCTCGGTCGCCGTCGCCGAGGGGACGCAGGCGGCCTTCGCGATCAACCGCGACCTCCTGAAAGAAGACCTGGCCGCGCGCGAGCGACTCGGCGCGGCCAGGCCGTCTCCCGCCTGAGGTCTCCAGCGCCGATGCGCTAGAAGACGAACTCCATCCCCAGGCGCATCACCCGCGGGCTGCCGTAGAAGAAGAGCGGCTGCGTCGCGTCGAGCGCGGCGGCGAGGTACAGCGCCCGGAGCTCGTCGCCCTGCAGGTAGCCGTCGTGGTTCGTGTCCGCGTCGGCGCGGTAGCGTGGCGACTCGTAGGGAATCGGCTCGGGATGCGCCTCGTAGGCGTCCTTCGCCATCTGCTGCACCGTCGCCTCCTCGACGAAGGGCGTCTTCGAGTCGCGGCGCACCGCGATGATGTTGCGGCGGTTGAGGACGTTCCGCCCGTCGAGGTAGACGCTGCCCCGGAGCCCGGCGAGCGCGAGCGGCCGCCGCACGAGGAGATCGACCGTGGAGACCGACGGCAGCCGCTCGGCGTTGGGGATGCCGAAGGTGTCGGGCGCCGCCTTGAGCGCGGTGTAGGGGAGACCCGTGCTGTAGCGCCCGATGAGCGCCGCCTCGAGCCCGCCGAGCGGGCGGACGCCGAGGATCCGCGGCCCGCCCTGCTCGCTCACCTCGCCCTGCAGGATCAGGGTGAGGTTGTGCCGCCGGTCGTAGTCGAGCGGGAACTCCACCTTGGCCGGGAACACGGTGTCGCCGGTGAAGGGGTTGATCTGGAAGGCCCGGCGCAGGATGAAGGCGCTCGTGGAGGTCGCCGTCGCCTGCTGGAGGGTGTAGCTCGCCCGCAGCCCCCAGCCGCCGTGCAGCTCGCGCTCGAAGAGGAGCTCCGCCCCCTTCACGTTGCCGAGATCGGAGTTGCCGAAGATCGAGCTGTCGGGGTCGAAGCCCAGCGGCACGGAGGCGACGAGCCCCTCGAGCCGCTTGATGAAGGTGTTCACCTTGAGCGACACGTCGGGCCGCAGCCGGCCGCGCACGCTCATCTCCCACTGCCACGACTTCTCGAACCCGAGGTTCGGGTTGCCCATCCGGAACCGCCCGGTGCGCAGCGTGTCGTCGAACGCGGCGTCCACCAGGTACTGGTAGTCGGGCGGCTGGCTGAAGCTGCCGCCGCTCACGACGACCGTCGCGCCCTTGAGCACCGTGGAGACGGCGAAGCGCGGGTTGAACTGCTGGCGCGCGCCGCCCGGCCGGCCCGGCAGGTCGGTGCGCGCGTCGAAGCGGTCGTAGCGCAGGCCGAGGGTGAGGCCGAGGTCCGCGACGCGCGCCTGCAGCTCGCTGTAGGCGGCCAGCGCGAGCGGGGTGAAGGTGCCGGCCGTCGCCGGCGGCACGCTGTCGCCGACGGGGAGATAGGCCAGGGCGCGCTCGAAGGTGCGCACCTTCTGGCGGATCGCCTCGCCGCCGACGTAGAGGTCGGTGCGCGCGCCGAGGCCGAGGGTGACGTCGAGCTGGCTGCGGAGCTCGCGGAACTGGTTCCACGCGAGCTCGCCCCGGCTTCCGGTGCCGTAGAAGAAGGCGGGCACGCCCCAGGGCGTGTTCGCGCTGAGCTCGGGCACGGCGTAGCCCGGCAGCGGGGCGCGGGCCGCGACCGTGTCCTGCGCGCGCGCGACCACCTCGTCGACGAACGAGAAGCGCTGGCCGGTGAACGCGCCGAAGGCGTAGTCGGGCTGCTCCGCGAGCTGGCCGCGCACGAAGTCGCGCATGAAGTAGCCGACCCGCAGGTCCGCGACGAGCGGGAGCCGGGCCGTGGGCGCAGAGGTGTGCTGCAGATGGCCGCTGAGGAGCATGCCGACCGTCTTGCTCGCCGGCATGACCTCGGGATCGTACTTGTAGAGCGGATCGTAGAGCAGCCGCTGGTCCACCGAGCGGGAGCCGAAGAGGCGGAGCGTCTGCCGCTGCGTCACCGGGATCGTGAGCTTGCCGGCGACGTTGTACTGCTCGCCGCTGTTGTGCGGCAGGAGGCCGGGGCTCGCGGCACGCGGGTCGCGCGGGTCGCTCGGCGCGGGGGCGTTGACGGGGTCGGCGTCGAGCCGGCCGGTGACGTCGGCCGCGAAGACCCCGCGCATCCCGGCCACGAGCGGACCGTCGCCCACCAGGACGAACCGGTCGAGCCCGAGGTCGCTGCGGCCCGCGAACGGGCGGTCGGTCTCGTAGGCGGCGCGACCGCTCCAGCGCTCGCCGCCGTCCTTCGTCACGACGTTCACCAGCCCGCTCAGGGCCTGGCCGTAGCGCGCCGAGAAGCCGTTGGTCACGAGGGAGACCTCGGTGAGCATGTCGGGCGGCAGCCGGAGCCCGAGCGAGCCGCTGGAGGCGTCCACCTGGTTCTTCACGCCGAGGCCGTCGATGATGAACGACTCCTGGCCCAGCCGGCCGCCGCGGTAGCTCGTGCCCACGGCGCCGGCCGAGAGGGCGACGGCCTCGTCCACCGAGCTCACGGGCAGCGTGCGCAGGTCGCGCGCGGTGATCGTCTGCTCGGTCGCGGTCGCGAGCGGGTCGAGGACGGGATCGGCGGCGACGACCGTGACGGGCCCGAGCTCGACGACGGCCTGCTGCAGCGCGAAATCCACGAGGGTCGTCTCGCCGGCGCGCACGCGCACGCTGTCGCGGCTCACCGGGCGGTAGCCGATCAGGCGCGCCTGGATCGTGTAGCTGCCGCTGCGCACCTCCCGGATGCGATAGAACCCGGCGGTGTCGGTGACGCCGCCCCGGCGGCCGTCGCCGACGGTGACGAGGACGTTCGCGATCGGGCGGCCGCTCTGCGCATCGCGCACGCGGCCGGCGACGGCGCCGTCGGTCTGGGCCTGCGCCGGCGCCGGCGCCGCCGCGGCGAGCAGGGTGAGCAGGGCGCCGAGCGCGCCGGCGAGGGTGACGGGGCGGGTGGCCGGTACGCTCCGCATCAGGGCTCTCCCAGGCGCCAGAGGTCCGTGCCGCCCGCGCGGCTGGTGTCGGGGATGCCGCTCTCCGTCGCCCGAACCCGGTAGGGAGCAGCCTCCGCCACGATCGTGTTCCCGGAGGGGGCGAGCGCCGGCCGGCGGTACAGGACGAGGTCGGCCGTGAGGCCCGGCAGCGCGGGCCCCACGCGCTCGGCGGTGCCGCCGGCGAGATCCGCGACGTAGAGGAAGCCCGCCTCGTCGAGCTGCGCCGCGCCCAGCGCCGCCGCCGGAAACAGCTGGATCTTGCCGCCGACCGTCACGGCGAGGCGGCCGCCCGCGACGTGCACGTCGCGGGCGACGCCCGCGGGCCCGAAGTCGTAGGCCACGGTGGTCGTCCCGTCGGCGAGACTGCGGCGGTAGACGCGGGCGTCGGCCGCCTGCGTGTAGTAGATCACGTCGGCGCTCTCGCCCGGCGTGACCGAGGTCGGGTTGGCGACGTCGGGGAGCACCTGCGGTGCGCTGCCGGGCGCGTCGACGTCGAGGATGAGGAGGTCGAGCCCGAACGGCAGCAGGACCGTCGGCGCACCCGGCTCGGGCTCGACCGACTGCTCGGTCCCGCCGACCGCGATGAGCCGGTGCCCGTCGAGCCACCGCAGCGACTCGAGCGTGGTGTACTGCCGGCCGGTCGGCCCGGGGATGGGCAGGGTGCGCAGGACCGTGGCGGCGCGGGCATCGCGCGCCGGCGCGAGCATGAGGATGCGCTCTCCCGTCAGCTTCGAGAAGACGAGCCGGCGGCTGCGCAGGAAGGCGAGCCGGCCGTCGGGGGCGACGGCCGGCTCGCCGAAGATGGTCGTGGTGTCGGGCGCCGCGCGCGGGCAGACGACGTCGCGCTGGGTGCCGCCGGTGGCGGGGAGGCGGCTCAGGCACCGGTCGGCCGTCTCGCTGCCGGGTCGCTCGTAGGAGTAGAAGAAGCCGCCGCCCGCGGGCAGCCACGCCGGCATGAGGTCCGCCCCGACGTTGTAGGTGAGGCGCGTCGGCTGCGTGTCCTCGAACGGCGAGGAGGAGGCCGCGTCGGGCGGCGTGAACGGCTCCGTGTGGCCGCAGGCGGCGAGTGCGCCGCCGAGCCCGAGGGCCGCGCCCAGGACCAGGGTCCCGGGGAGCGCGCGCGAGGGCGCGCGTCGTGGGAAACGCGCAGGGAGCATGAGGCGGTCGAGTGCCCGGTGAGGGGTGGAGAGAGACGGGTGCCGGAACGTGCTTCGCCTGCCGTTCGCGAGTGGACGCCGAAGGCGCGTCCCGATTGCACAGCCGGTGCTCAGCGGGCCCGGCCGAAGCGCGCCTCGAACGCCGCGCGGAAGCTGCGGCTCAGCGTGAGCCGCGTGCCGTCGTGCAGCAGCACGGCGCAATCGCCGCTGGGGAGCGGGCGCAGCTCGCGCACGCGGTCGAGGTTGACGATGGTGGAGCGGTGGATGCGGGCGAAGCGCCGCGCGTCGAGCTGCGCCTCGAGCGCCTTGATCGTCTCCCGCAGCGCGTGGCGCTCGGCGCCGACGTGCAGGCGCACGTAGTTGTCCGCCGCCTCGATCCAGTCCACGGCGGTGACCGCCACCGGCAGCAGGCGGTCGCCGGTGCGCACGAGGAACCGCTCGAGCGCGCGATCGGGCCGGTGCGCGACCCCGCGCTCGGGCGCCGCCGCTGCCGGCCGCAGCTCGGCGAGGAGCGCGGCGAGCCGCGCGCCGTCCGCGGGCACGCGAGTGGCGCCGAGCCGCTGGCGCGCGCGGGCGAGCGCGGTGCGCAGGCGCGCCTCGTCGAACGGCTTGAGGAGATAGTCCACCGCGTGCACCTCGAAGGCGCGCAGCGCGTAGGCGTCGTAGGCGGTGACGAAGACGAGCGCCGGCGGCCGCTCGTCCGCCGCGAGCGCGTCCACCACGCCCAGGCCGTCGAGCTCCGGCATCTGGACGTCGAGGAAGACGAGATCGGGCCGCTCCGCGCGGATCCGGCGCACCGCCTCGCGGCCGTCGCCGCACTCGCCGATGACCGCGACGTCCGGCTCGGCGGCGAGCACGGCGCGCAGGCCGCGGCGCACCAGCGGCTCGTCGTCCACCAACAGCACGCGGAGCGGCGGCGCGGTCGGCGGCGCCTCAGACAGGGTCGGCCTCCGCGAAGGGCAGCGTCAGCACCGCCTCGACGCCACCGCGCGCGGCGTCGTCGCGCAGCTCCAGCGCGCCGCGCGCGCCGTAGAGCCGCTCGAGCCGGCCGCGGGTCGCGGCGAGCCCGATGCCGCCGGCACCGCCACCCGCGCCGCCGTCCGGGCGGCTCTCCGCGCGGCCGGTGCCATCCCGCGCGGTCTCGGCGAGCGACGGCCCCTCGTTCCACACGGCGAGCCGCAGCGCATCGGCCTCGCGCCGGGCCGACACCTCGATGCGGCCCGGCGCCGCGCGCCGGGCGATGCCGTAGCGCACGGCGTTCTCCACCAGCGGCTGCAGGACGAACTGCGGGACCGCCGCGGCGCGCGTCTCCGGGGCGACGTCGAAGGCCACGGTGAGGCGGTCCTGGAAGCGCGTGCGCTCGATCTCGAGATAGCGCTGCAGGAACTCCAGCTCGTGCGCGAGCGGGACCTCGTCGGTGGCGGCGTGCGCGAGCGTGTGCCGCAGCAGATCGCCCAGCAGCGTGACGGTGCGCGCGGCGGCCGCCGGGTCCTCCCGGATGAGGACGGCGATCGCGTGCAGCGTGTTGAAGAGGAAGTGCGGGTGGAGCTGCATCCGGAGTGCCTGGAGCTGCGCCTGCGCGAGCTCCGCCTCGAGGCGCGCGGCCGTGAGCTCGCGCTCGCGCGCGCGGCGGTAGTAGGCCACGGCCGACGTGACGCCGAGGATGGCGAAGTAGGTGAGCAGCTCGACCGAGAGGCGGCTCGCGAGGTAGCTCCCGGTGCGGGCCACGAGCCCGGCCGTCTCGCCCATCGGCGGCCACACGGCGAGCGAGAGGCCGGCGGCGAGCAGGGCGTGCCCCACGCCCAGCCCGAGCGCCGCGCCGAGGTGCACGAGCCCCGCCCGCAGGCGGCCCCGCTCGGGCGGGACGCGGCGGCCGAGCGCGACCACCAGCGGCGTCACCGCCGCCCAGTACCAGTAGGTGGGCAGCGCGAGGGCGAAGACGCGCCAGGCGGCCACGTGCTCGCGCTCGAGCGGGAGCATGAGGAGCTGCTGCCCCGCGGCGAGGAGCCCGAAGGCCGTCCAGATGCCGTAGTTGAGAAGCCCGCCCCGCCGCAGCGGGGCGGGGAGAGCCGGACGCTCGGTCATTCGTTCGCGGTCCCGGAAGGCGGAGCCGTTGGTCATCGCAGAGGGTGGCGCGTACGATAACACGCCGGACGGCGACGAGCCAACGCGGACGCGGTTGGCCGCGGTCGCCGCCGTCGGTAGATTGCGAGGATCCCGAATCACCTCGCGGCCCCCGAGCTCGGACACCCCGAACGCACCGCTCCCCCGGTGCCGGACCGTATCACCATGGCGATGCTCTTCCAGCGGCTCTTCGACGCCCGGCTCGCGCAGGCGAGCTACCTCCTCGGCTGCACGCGGACGAAGCAGGCGCTCGTCGTCGATCCGAACCGCGACCTGGCGCAGTACGAGCGCGCCGCCGCGGCCGAGGGGCTGCGCATCACGCACGTCACCGAGACGCACATCCACGCCGATTTCGTCTCGGGGAGCCGCGAGCTCGCCCGCCGCACCGGCGCGCAGCTCCTCCTCTCGGACGAGGGCGGGGAGGGCTGGCGCTACGCGTTCGCGGCCGAGGCCGGCGCCACGCTGCTGAAGGACGGCGCCACCTTCCTGGTGGGCGACCTGCGCATCGACGCGGTGCACACGCCGGGACACACCCCCGAGCACCTGATGTTCCTCGTCGCCGACACCACGGTGTCGCCGGAGCCCGTGGGTGCCCTCACCGGCGACTTCGTCTTCGTCGGCGACGTCGGCCGGCCCGACCTGCTCGAGCGCGCGGCGCAGCAGGTGGGGACGATGGAGGCCGGCGCCCGGCAGCTGTTCCGCTCGCTCCGCCGCCTCGACGCGCTGCCCGACTGGCTCCAGCTCTGGCCCGGGCACGGCGCGGGCTCGGCGTGCGGCAAGGCGCTCGGCGCGCTGCCGCAGACGACGCTGGGCTGGGAGCGGCGGAGCAACTGGGCGCTCCTCGAGACCGACGAGGCGCGCTTCGTCGAGGCGGTGCTCGCCGGCCAGCCCGCGCCGCCGACGTACTTCGCGCGCATGAAGGCGATCAACCGCGACGGCCCGCCGCCCGCGCCGTCGCTCGCCATGCCGCGCGAGGCCTCGCTCGACGAGGTCGCGGCCGCGCTCGCGCGCGGCGACACGGTGCTCGACCTCCGGCCCACGGCGGAGTACGCGCGGGGGCACCTTCCGGGATCGCTCAGCATTCCGCTCAACAAGTCGTTCACCACATGGGCCGGCTGGCTCGTGGTGCCCGACCGCGCCCTCTGGCTCGTCGGTGACGCGGCGGCCGCCCAGGCGGCGGCGCGCGAGCTCGCGCTCATCGGCGTGGACACCGTGATGGCCGCCCTGCCCGTGGCGGCGCTCGACGCGTGGCAGGCGCGCGGCGGCGAGCTCGCCCGGATGCCGCAGACGACGCCCGCCGAGCTCGCCGCGCGGCTCGGCGACGGCGTCTTCGTGGTGGACGTGCGCAACGCGTCGGAGTACGCGGCGGGGCACCTGCCGGGCGTGCCCAACATCCCGCTGGGCGAGCTGCCGCAGCGTGTCGGCGAGATTCCGCGCGACCGGCCCGTCGTCGTGCACTGCCAGGGCGGCGGCCGCTCGGCCATCGCCGCGAGCGTGCTGGAGGGGCAGGGGATCCCGAACGCGGTGAACCTCGAGGGCGGCTACGGCCGCTGGGCGCTCGAGGGCCATCCGGTCGAGCGGCCGGCCGCGGACTGACCGCCGGTGACGAGCCGCCGAGGCGCGCCGCGACGCATGGCCGCCCTCGCCGCGGTGGTGCTCGCGGCGGTACTCGCCGTGGCGCTCGTCGGCCGGGAGGCGGCGGGGCTGGTGCTGCGGTTCGCCGCGTGGGTGCAGGACCTGGGGGGCTGGGGACCGGCCGCGTTCGTGGCGGGCTACGTGCTCGCCTGCGTCGCGCTCGTGCCGGGCTCGCTGCTCACGCTGGCGGCGGGCCTGCTCTTCGGGCTCGTGCGGGGCACGCTCTACGTGCTCGCCGGCGCCACGCTCGGCGCCACGGCGGCGTTCCTCGTGGCGCGGCACCTCGCCCGTGGGCGCGTCGCACGCTGGGTGGCGCGCGACGCGCGGCTGGCGGCGGTGGACCGCGCCGTGGGGCGCGAGGGATGGCGGCTCGTGCTGCTGCTGCGCCTCTCGCCCGTCGTCCCCTTCTCCCTCCTCAACTACGCGTTGGGCCTCACGCGCATCCCGCTCGGTCCCTACGTGCTCGCCTCGATCGGCATGGTGCCCGGCACCGTGCTCTACGTTTACTCCGGCACGCTCCTGCGCGGCCTCGCCGACCTGCGCGCGGGCGCGGCGGTGCCGCGCGGCGCGGGGTACTGGGCGGTGCTCGCGCTGGGGCTCGCCGCGACCGCGCTCGTCACGCTGCTGCTCGCGCGCGCCGCGCGCCGCGCGCTGGCGCGGAGCACCGAGGGCGAGCTCGGGTGACGACGCCGGGCTTTCCCGTCGACGCGGCCGACGAGGCGCTCCTCGCGCAGGTGCGCCCGCGGGACTGGGTGAACCCGTCGCCCGCGCCCCGGTACCATCTCGTCGTCGTCGGCGCCGGCACCGGCGGGCTCGTCACTGCCGCGATCGCCGCGGGGCTCGGCGCGCGCGTCGCGCTGGTCGAGCGGCACCTCATGGGCGGCGACTGCCTCAACGTGGGCTGCGTGCCGTCGAAGGCGCTGCTCGCGGCGGCGCGCGCGTGGCACGACGCCCGCCACGCCACAGCGTACGGCGGGCCCGCCGGGCAGGGCGAGGGCGACTTCGCCGCGGTGATGCGGCGCCTCCGCGCGCTCCGGGCCCAGCTCGCGCCGGCCGACGCGGCGGCGCGCTTCCAGCGCGAGCTCGGCGTGGACGTCTTCCTCGGCACGGGCCGGTTCATGGGTCCCGGCACACTCGCCGTCACGAGCGAGCTCGACGCGGGCGGGGAGACGCGGCTGCGCTTCCGCCGCGCGGTGATCGCCACGGGCGCACGGGCGGCGCTCCCGCCGATTCCGGGACTGGCCGCGGCGGGGGCGCGCACCAACGAGACCATCTTCGACCTCACCGTGCTGCCGCGGCGGCTCGTCGTCCTCGGCGCGGGGCCGATCGGCTGCGAGCTCGCGCAGGCCTTCGCCCGCTTCGGGAGCGCGGTCACGGTGCTCGAGCGCGGCCCCCGCGTGCTGCCGCGCGACGACGCCGACGCGGCGGCGCTCGTGCAGGCGGCGCTCGAGCGGGACGGCGTGCGCTTTCGCTTCGGTGCGAGCGTGGAGGCGGTGGAGCGGGAGGCGGCCGGCGACGGAGCGCCCGGCGGGGCGCGCGTGGTGCGCGGGCGCGACGTCCGGGGCGTGTTCGCCCTCGCGTGCGACGAACTCCTCGTCGCCACGGGGCGCGCGGCGAACGTGGAGGGGCTCGGGCTGGACGCGGCCGGCATCGCCCACACGACCGCGGGGGTGACGGTGGACGACCGCCTCCGCACCACCAACCGCCGGGTCTACGCCGTGGGCGACGTCGCCTCGCGCTGGCGCTTCACCCACGCGGCCGACGCGATGGCCCGGCTCGTCGTCGCCAACGCGCTCTTCTTCGGACGCGGCCGCGCGAGCCGGCTCGTCGTGCCGTGGTGCACCTACACGAGCCCGGAGGTGGCGCACGTGGGGCTCACCGCCGAGGCCGCCGCCGCGGCGGGTGTGGCGATCGACACCATCACCGTGCCCTTCGAGCACCTCGACCGCGCGGTGCTCGAGGCGCCGGGCGGCCGGGCCGAGGCGGCCGCGGAGGGCTTCTGCCGGGTGCACCTCGCGCGCCGCCGCGACCGCATCGTTGGCGCCACGCTGGTCGGCGCGCATGCCGGCGAGACCATCGCCGAGGTGACGCTCGCCATGACGCGCGGTCTCGGGCTCGGCGCCCTCGGCGCCACCATCCACCCCTATCCCACCCGCGCCGAGGCGCTGCGGAAGGCGGCGGACGCCTGGCGCCGCACCCGGCTCACCCCGACGGCGCGGCGGGTGCTCGATCTCTTCTGGCGCCTCTTCCGGTAGCGCGGATCGGCGCGCAGTTTATCCCTACCCGACCGGCCGGCGGCGCGGGGCCGTACCCCTGGGAGGAGCGCGATGGGCCGCACCAACACGATCGAGCATCAGGGCAAGCAGATCGTCTACCTCGATTTCACGGGCGTCACCGACCCCGGCGCGGCGATCGCGGCCATCGCGGAGGCGAAGGCGTGGTTCGCACGGCAGCCGAAACGGCAGGAGCTCCTGACGCTCACGAACGTGAGCGGCTCCCACTTCGATACCCACGTGGTGAAGGCGATGCGCGAACTCGCCGAGCACAACCGGCCGTACGTCCGCGGCGGTGCGGTGGTGGGGCTCAGCGGGCTCATGCGGGTCGTCTACACCACGCTGCTGCACCTCACCGGCCGCAACATCAAGGCGTTCGACAGCGTGGAGGAGGCGAAGGACTATCTGGCGACACTCCCGGGAGGCTGACCCATGGGCATGCTGAAGGAGTTCAAGGAGTTCGCGGTGCGGGGCAGCGTGGTGGACCTGGCCGTCGGCGTGATCATCGGCGCCGCCTTCGGCTCGGTCGTGAAGTCGCTGGTGGACGACGTGCTGATGCCGCCGATCGGGCTCGCCGCCGGCAACGTGGACTTCTCGAACCTCTACGTGCTGCTCAAGGCGGGGAAGGCGCCGGCCCCCTACGCCTCGCTCGCCGACGCGAAGGCGGCGGGCGCCGTGACGCTCAACTACGGCGTGTTCATCAACAACGTGGTCACCTTCCTCATCGTGGCCTTCGCCGTCTTCCTCCTCGTGCGGGCGATCAACCGGCTGCACCACCGCGCCGAGGCGCCCGGCGCCCCGACGGCGCGGGACTGCCCGTACTGCCGCATGTCGATCCCGGTCGAGGCGGTGCGCTGCCCGCACTGCACGTCGGACCTGCGCGCCGCGGCGTGAGAGACCCGCGCGGCGGCGAGCGGCGGCGGGAGCGCTCCCGCCGCCGCTCGCTTTCTCTTTGCTAGGTAAAGTGCTTGACGAAACCCGACCCGCGCCGTATCGTGCAGCCCATGCCGACCGCCCGCACCGCCGAGCCGCCCGCGCTGCACACCCGCGCCCTGAACGACCTCGCCTTCATCCGCCAGACGATGGAGCGCGCCACCGCCTTCACCGCCGTACCCGGGTGGGGCGGCATCGCCATGGGGCTCACGGCGCTCGCGGCCGCCGCCCTCGCCGGCCTGCAGCCGACGCCGGGCCGCTGGCTCGGGGTCTGGCTCGCCGAGGCGGTCGTCGCGATGACGATCGGGGCCGGGGCGCTGGGCCTCAAGGCGCGCCGCTCGGGCACGCCGCTCTGGACGCGCCCGGCGCGCCAGTTCCTCTTCAGCTATCTCCCGCCGATCGTCGCCGGGGCCGTGCTCACGGTGGCGCTGGCGCGCGCCGACCTCGTCTGGCTCCTGCCCGGGACGTGGCTCCTGCTCTACGGCGCGGGGATCGTCACCGGCGGGGCCTTCTCGGTGCGCGTCGTCCCGGCCATGGGCCTCGGCTTCATGGCCCTCGGCGCCCTCGCCGTCCTCGAGCCCGACTGGGGCGATCCGCTCCTGGCCGCGGGCTTCGGCGGACTGCACATCGTCTTCGGCTGGATCATCGCACGGAGGTACGGTGGCTAAACGCTCCAGCGCCGCGCGCCGCGCGGCCGAGGCCCACGCCGCCGCGGCGGCCGAGGCGACGCCGGCGGCGCCCCTGCGCGGCATGGCGGGCAACGCGCAGGCGGGCGCGCTCGAGCTCGACCGCCTCATCCACGAGCGGGTGCGGCTGGCCATCGTCAGCGCGCTGGCGGTGCACGAGACGCTCTCGTTCAACGACCTCAAGCACCTGCTCGAGACCACCGACGGCAACCTCAGCGTCCACGCCCGCAAGCTCGAGGACGCCGGCTACGTCGTCTGCACCAAGTCGTTCGAGGGCCGGCTCCCGCGCACGGAGTACCGCCTCAGCGCCGAGGGCCGCCGCGCCCTGCAGCGCTACCTGGACCACATGGAAGCGCTCATCCGCGCCACACGCGAGCGCTGATCCCGCGATGTCGAGTTCCGACGCACCACTTCACGTCGCCGTCATCATGGACGGCAACGGCCGCTGGGCCGCCGCCCGCGGCCGCCCGCGCCTCGCGGGCCATCGCGCCGGCGCGCGCGTCGTCCGCCGCATCGTCGAGGCCGCGCCGTCCCTCGGCGTCGGCACCCTCACGCTCTACGCCTTCAGTGCCGACAACTGGCGCCGGCCGCCGCTCGAGGTGGAGGGGCTGATGCACCTCTTCGGCGACTATCTCCGCGCCGAGGTGGCGCGCTGCCTCGCCAACGACGTGCGGCTCAGCATCCTCGGCCGGCGCGACCGGATCCCGCCCGTGCTCGTGGATGCGATCGCCCACGCCGAGCGGGCGACGGCCGACGGGCGGCGCCTGCACCTGCGCATCGCCCTCGACTACTCGGCCCGCGACGCGATCCTGCGCGCCGCCGCCTGTCTCCCGCCCGGCAGCGCGCCCTCGCGCGAGAGCTTCGGCCGGCTGCTCAGCGTGGTGGACCACGGCGACGCCGACGCTCCACCGGTGGACCTGCTCGTGCGCACCGGCGGCGAGCGGCGGCTGAGCGACTTCCTCCTCTGGGAGTGCGCCTACGCCGAGCTCCACTTCACGCCCCGCGCCTGGCCCGACTTCCGGCCCACCGATCTCGCCGCCGCGATGGCCGAATTCCGCGGGCGCGAGCGGCGCTTCGGCGGCCTCGCGCCCGCGGCGATCGAGCCGCTCGCGTCCACGCCCGCCGCGATCTCCTCCTAGCCCGGCCGGCCGGGCCCGCACCGCTCTCCGCACCGCCCTCCGCTTTGCGCCCCGCGTCCGTCGCCCACGGCGGCGGGTTCGGGGCTAGATTGCAGGGACGGATTCTCTTCGACCCTCCCCGTTCGCGGAGGCGCGATGCCCGCCCTGTATCTCGTGATTCCCGAGCACACCGACGCCGAGGGCGTGACCCGGTCGATCGTGATGTACGGCGCCGACGACGCGCCGGAACACTTCCGCGCCGCGCTGCATCCTGCCCAGGCCGACCCGCTCCTCGTCATGCGCCGGCTGCTGGCGCCGGGGTGGGAGGCGCACGCCGGCCCGCATCCGGGCATGGAGTTCAACGAGGTCAGCGAGATCACCTTCCTCGGGCTCGACATCGAGCGCGAGGGCGTGCGCCTGAGCGTGTTGCGCGGCTTCCCGCTCGGCGCGGAGGCGGGGGGGCGCGACCTCGCCGCCGTCGTGCGCGACGCGATCGGCGCGGTGGAGGAGATGATCGCCGACCGGGAGCAGGGTGGCGGGGCCGGCTTCGAGGCCCGGGCATGAGCAGCGCCGAGCGGCGCCTGCAGGAGCGCGGGACCACGCGCCGGCAGATTCTCGATGCGGCGCGCGAGCTGTTCGTCGCCAGCGGCTACGAGGCGGTGAGCATGCGGAAGATCGCCGAGCGGGTCGGCATCTCGCCGACGGCGATCTACCTGCACTTCCGCGACAAGGAAGCGCTGGTTCGCGAGCTCTGCCTCACCGATTTCCAGAGTCTGGCCGACGCGCTGCGCGTGATCGCGGCCGAGCCCGACCCGATCGAGCGGCTCCGGCAGATCGGCTACGCGTACGTCGAGTTCGGCCTGGCGCATCCGCAGCACTACCGCCTGCTCTTCATGACCCCTCTCCCGCCGCCTGACCCGGACGTGATGGCCGCGGTGAAGGGGAACCCCGACCGCGACGGCTACGAGCTCGCGCGGGCGGCGGTGGCGGACGCCGCCGCCGCGGGGTGCTTCCGGCCGGACCTCCGCGACGTCGAGGGCATCACCCAGCTCTGCTGGGCGGCGGCGCACGGCATGGTCTCGCTCTGGGTCGTGCGGCAGCAGGATCCCTGGGTGGAGTGGCGGCCGGTACGGGAGGCGGCTCGCGCCCTGATCGACGCGACGCTGCACGGGCTGGTCTGCACCGCGGAGCGGCGCCGGTGAGCGCGCCGCTGGCGGTGCTCGTCACCGGCGCGTCGGGCGGCATCGGCGAGGCGCTGGCCGAGCGCTTCGCGCGCGACGGCCACCGGCTGGTCCTCGCCGCGCGCGGCGCCGGCGGGCTCGAGCGGGTGGCGGGCGCGTGCCGGCGGCTGGGCGCGCCCGCCGTGCGGGTGGTGAGCGTGGACCTCGCGCGTCCGGAGGGCGTGACGCGGCTGCTCGCCGCGGTGGAGGCGACGGGGTGGCGGGTGGATGTGCTCGTCAACAACGCGGGCGTCGGCCTCGCGGGGCCGTTCGCCGAGGCCGAGCCCGATGCGGTGCTCGGTCTGCTGCAGCTCAACGTGGTCGCGCTCACGCAACTGACGCGGGCGCTGCTCCCCGGCATCCTCGCGAGCGGGCGGGGAGGGGTGCTCAACGTCGCCTCGACGGCCGCCTTCCAGCCCGGCCCCTACATGGCCGTCTACTACGCCAGCAAGGCCTACGTGCTCTCGTTCTCCGAGGCGCTCGCCGCCGAGGTGGCGGCGGCCAGCGCGGGGCGCGGTGTCCGCGTGACGGCGCTCGCCCCCGGCCCCACGCACACGGGCTTCGCCGAGCGCGCGGGGGTGAGCCAGTCACGGCTCTTCCGCCTCGGGCTCGTCGCCGACGTGGCGGCGGTGGCGGACGCCGGCTACGCGGGCTTCCGTCGCGGCCGCCGCGTGGTGGTGCCGGGCCTCCTGAACAAGGTGCAGGTGCAGGCGCTCCGGCTCGCGCCGCGGCGCCTCGTCGCGCGCGTCGCGGCGGCGATGAACCGGACGCGCGTGCTCCCCGCCGGAACCTCCTAGAACCGCAGCGCCATCCCCACCCGGAACTGCCGCGGCGCGTCGGTGAGCGCCTGCTCGCCGCGGAAGGCGCGGTACTGTGCGGCGAAGGCCGCGCGCTGCTCGGCCCAGGTGAAGACGCCGTCGCCGTTGCCCCAGCGCGCCTCGGCCCGACTGAGCAGGACGCAGTCCGCGGCGGCACGGGCCGACGGGCTGCCGGTGCGCGCGTCGAGATAGCCGGCGCAGCCGTTCGCGCCGGCGCCGCCGAAGCGCAGATCCACGCTCCCGTCCGGCTGGTACACGCCGGCCTGCTGGGCCTCGAACGCGAGGGCGAAGCTGTCGGCCACGATCGCGAGCTGCTCCTCGCGGGGGTTCGCCGTCGTGCCGGTCGTGACGAAGACGCGGCGGACGCTCCGCCAGTTGAGCGCGTTGCGCGCATCCACGTAGAGCGTGAGATCGCCGCCGCCGAAGGCCACCGTCTTCGCCAGGCGCAGGTCGAGCCGCTTGATCGCGGGGAGGCGCGCCGCGTTGAGCCCGCCCACGAAGTTGCCGCGGACGCACGGGTCGCCCGAGAGCACCGATTCGTTCGACTGCACGGGATCGGGGTCGCACAGGGTGTACGAGGTCCCGCTCGCCCAGTAGAAGGTGCCGAAGAGCCCGTCGCTCGAGCGGCTTTGCGCGGTGCCCGGGACGAGGAGCGCGAGCGTCGCGGCCACGGTGTGCGGCCGCGCGTAGGCGAGCGGGAGCGTGAGCTCCCCGGCCGGGATGCTGCCGAACGCCCCCATGGCGCTCTTCGTCTCCCCCTTCTGATAGCCGTAGGCCAGCGTGGCGAGCGCAGTCCGCCCGAAGCGCTGGTCGAGGCGCACGTCCACGCCCTTCGCCGTCCGAACCACCCCTGAGTCCGTGTAGAACCGGAAGTCGGTGTCCGCCATCCGCGCGGGATCGTAGAGCCGCACCAGCCGCGTCGTGGCGAAGCCCGCGTCGCGCCGCTGCCAGCCGGTCACGGCGAGCCGCGCCTGCCGGCCGAGGCCCTGGCGCAGGCCGACCTCGGTCGTGCGGGTGCGCGCGAGGTCGAGATCGCTGCCGAAGACGTAGCCGGTGGTGGTCCGGCCCTGGTCGGTGTTGATCCCCGCGAACACGAGGCTGAAGTCGGGCGCCTGCGCCTGCTGGCCCCAGGCGGCGAGAAGCTCGGTGCGCGCGCCGAGCGCGTAGCCCAGGCGCACGCGCGGGCTCAGCAGCGTGTGGCGCGCATCGGGGCGGACGTTCGCGCCGGGATCGCCCGGGTCGAAGTCCGGATTGGTGAAGATCCGCGTCGTGGCGATCGTGTCGCCGACCGCCGCGGAGCCGCAGTGGCCGTCGGCCAGCGGGCTGTCGTCGAGATCCCGCGCTGCGGTGCAGACGAAGACCGGCCGCTCGGCGCGGGAGTCGAAGACGTCGTAGCGCAGCCCCGTCGCCACCGTGAGTCCGCCGCGGCGCACCGTCTGCTCCGCCCAGAGCGCCATCTGCCGCGGCGAGCCGACGTACAGCTCGCTCGGCTCGGTGGAGGTGGTGCGCTGGCTCAGGTTGGTGAGCCGGAAGTGCGTGAGCTCGCCGCCCAGGACGAGGATGCCGCCCCGGCCGGTCGCGGTCGTGAGGGAAGTGCCGGCGAGGGTGCGGGTCTCGTGCAGCAGATTCAGCCGGCCGTCGGGGCCGCCCTGGTCCACGAAGACGTTGCGCGTGCCGTAGGGGCCGCTGCGCAGCGAGCTCCACGACTGGTTGTCCTCGCGGGCCGTCGCCGGGAGCGGTCCGGCGTTCTGGCTGCCCGAGCGGTAGTCCGCGACGGCCTGGGCGTCCACCTTGAAGTCGGTGTAGCGGAAGTCGTACGGCTTGAGGTAGAACCCCATCGTGCCCGCGCCGGCGACGCTCGCGAAGGGCGCCTCGGTCGCGCGGTCGGACTGGCGGGAGACGTAGCTCTGCAGGAGCCCGCGGCCGATCGCCTGGTCCCACGTGAGCGCGGCCACGCTGCTCGTCACCCGGCGGCCGAACTGGTCGGTCGGGAGAAAGGCGGTGGCGTAGTCGAAGCGGTGCGCCTGGTCCTGGCTGGCGAGCACCAGGAGGCCGACGCGGGTGCGCGCCGAGGGGACGAAGTCGAGCCGCGCGAGCGCCTGGAAGTCGGAGCCCGCGGTGCCCGGGGTGCGCGAGGTCGAGCAGTCGATGCCCAGCGTCTCCGCGAGCGCCGCGTCGGCGCTCTTCGCGCGCGCCTCGCAGTCGCCGCGCGCGAGGACGTAGCGCGCGACGTCGAGCGAGGTGCCGTCCACCGTCACCGTCGTGTCGCGCCCCGCCGCGACGAAGATCGGCGCGTCGGCGGCGCCGAAGCCGCTGGGGGCCGACTGGCGGCCGTCGAGCACGCCCGCGGCGAAGAAGCGGAAGGCGCGGCCCAGCGGGCCACCGAAGCTGCCGCGCAGCCGCGTGAAGCCGAAGCTCGCGCCGCCGATGACGCCGTCGCGCTCGTAGCCCAGGTCGCCGTCCCAGTGCTCCCCGCCGCGCCGCGTCACGACCGAGACGAGCCCGCCGCGGCCGTGGCCGAAGCGGACCGGCGCGAGGCCGGTGACGAGATCGAGCTCCTCGAGCGTGTTCACACCGAGCTGAAGCGCGGTCCCTGCGCTGCGGCCCGCGATGTCGCCCGCGGCGAGGCCGCGGTAGCCCGGGCTCACCGGGATGCCGTCCACGTAGGTCGCGAGCTCGTCGGCCGTGCCCGCGCGCACCACCAGGCGGCCCTCGGCGTCGGTGCTCGCGCCCGGTTGCAGCCGGAGCACCTCCTGAATGCTGTCGACCGGAAGCTGGGGGACGAGCTCGCCGGGGATGAGCTGGACGCTCGCGGGGCCGAACGCCGCCGCGCGCGCCCGCACGATGCTGTCGGCCGCCGGGGCCGCGGGGCTCTGGGCGAGGGCGGTCCCGGGGAGCAGGGCGCAGAGCGCGAGCGACCCGAGCAGGGCGCCGGGGAAGCGCGCGGACGCGGCCCGGCCGACGATCGGGCGCGCGGCAGGGCGCGCCGGACGACCGACACGAAGGAACATCGATTTCTCCTGGTGGAGCGAGGGGACGTCGGAATGTAACTCCGCGGACCGCCGCCGGGGCGTCCGACCGGGGATCCGGGCCGCTTCGCGCTAGCCCTGGACGGCGGAGAGGCTCACCATCGCCCGCCACGCGCGGAACACCTCGCGGTAGTCGGGATGGGTGTAGGAGACGGTGCGCCCGTCCACCCGCACCGAGCCCGGCACCAGCTCCGCCATCTCGGCCATCTGCGTGAGCTGGAACGTGACCTCGATCGTCGCGGGCGAGGCGACGACGAGCGGCGGATGCGGGCGGCCGAGCGCGCGCACGACGCCCTGGCGGATCCGCCGCCGCGCGATCGCCGGCGCGATGCTGCGGGCGGCGAAGCGGCCCACCGCCTCCTTGACGACGACGGTCTCGACGTGGTCGCCGAGGTCGGCTTCCGCTTCGGCGGCGATCGACTGGTCGCCGCTCACGAGCGCGACGGGCACGCCGTACGTGCCGGCGAGCGCGGCGTTGAGCGCGAGCTCGCCCACCGGGCGGCCGTTGAGCCGTGCCGCGTGCACCCGGCTCGTGTAGGTGTGGTCGATCGTGGAGCCCGGCGTCCCCGCCCGCCCGTGGTAGCCGATGCAGAGCGCGGCGTCGAAGCCGAGCTGGATGCCCTCCACCATCGAGCGCGGCTTGAGGTTGCCGCTCAGCAGCTCGGCCGCCTCGTGCAGCTCCTCGGCGAGAAGGTTGCGCATCAGCCAGTGGCTGTCGTTGACCAGCACGTAGCTCGCGCCCGCCTCGATGGCCCCCTCGATCGCCGCGTTCGCCTCGAGCGTCATGAGCCGCCGGAAGCGGTGGTAGTCGGCGGCGAAGCGCGGCTCGATCGGGTCGGTCTGGTCCTCGTGCACCACGCCCGCGACGCCTTCCATGTCCACCGAGATGAAGACCCGCATGCCGCCTCCGTCCGGTTCCGATGAGGGATCGCCCGAGGGATCACCTGAGGAATCACCGAGCGGGTCGCCGGCCGCGCCCGGCCGCTGCTTGCGCGGGATCCCGCGCCGGTGCTATTGCTACGTACGTCGTCGCCTTCACGCCAGAGAGGAGCGCCCGATGGACGCCTGGACCCGGTTCGCCCGTCGCGCGGGACGCGCGCCGCGGCTCGCGTCGCGGCTCGCGCCGTTGCTCGTACCGCTGGGGCTGCTCGCCGGCCCGGCCGCGTGCTCGGGCGGCCGGGAGCGCGCCACCGCGAGCGACGGCGCCGCGGCGGCGGAGCGCGCCGCGCTCGATCTCGGCCAGACCTATACCGGCTGGCTCTACCGCGACGAGCACGCACGGCTCTGGGACCGCTTCGGGCCCGAGATGCGCCGCGCCTTCGGCACCGAGGACAGTCTCCGCCTCTATCTCACCCAGACCCTCGCCGGCCTCGGGGCCGAGCGCGGCACGCCGACCGAGCGCGTCGACCGGGAGGACTCCACGCGCGTCTACACCCGCGTCGCCGCGTTCGAGCGCGCCCCGAACCCGATGATGCTGCAGTGGACGCTCGCGCCGAGCGGAACGATCACCGGGTTCTTCCTGCGGCCGGCACCGCGGGCCGGCGCCGCGCCCTAGTAGACCCGCCCCCCGAGCGGCACCTCGCGCTCGGGGGCGAGCAGGACGACGTTGCCCGCGGGGTCGGGCAGCCCGAGCACCAGGACCTCGCTCTTCACGCCCGCCACGACCCGCACACCCAGGTTCACCGCCGCCACGACCTGCCGTCCGACCAGCGCCTCCGCCGTGTAGAGCGCGGTGAGCTGGGCGCTCGACTCCTTCGTGCCGAGCGCCTCGCCGAAATCGATCCAGAGATGATAGGCGGGCTTCCGCGCCTTCGCGTTGGGCTCGCAGCGCACCACGCGGCCGACGCGGAGGTCGAGGACCTCGAACGCCTCGAGCGCCGAGACCGGCGCCTGGTCGGGCGCCGTCATGCGACGAGCTCGCCGCGCAGCACGGTCACGGCGGCGCCACCCAGCACGACGCGGTCGCCGGCGAGGCGCACGTGCACGGTGCCGCCCCGCGCCGAGAGCTGCCGGCCGACGAGCGTGTCGCGGCCCAGCCGCGGCGCCCAGAACGGCGCGAGGCAGCAGTGGGCCGAGCCGGTGACGGGATCCTCGGGGACGCCGGCCTGCGGCGCGAAGAAGCGGGAGACGAAGTCGCAGGAGCCGTCGTCGGCCCGGCTCGTGACGATCACCCCGCGGGCGGGGACCTGCGCGATGCGTCCGAGGTCGGGCGCGAGCGCGCGGACGACCGCGGCGCTCTCGACCTCCACGAGCCAGTCCATCCGGTTGCGGCCGCCCCAGACGGGCGCGGCGCCGAGCGCGTCGGCGAGCCCCTCGGGGAGCGGCGACGCCTCGGCGGGCTCGCTCGGGAAGTCGAGCTCGATGGCGGGCCCGCCCCGCCGGGCGGTGAGAAGCCCGCTGCGGGTGTGGAAGCGCGCTTCCGCCCCGGGCGGGACGTGGCCCGCTTCCCAGAGCAGGTGCGCGCTCGCGAGCGTCGCGTGACCGCAGAGGTCGACTTCGACGGTGGGAGTGAACCAGCGCAGGTCCCAGCCGTCGCCGTCCGCGCGCCGCACGAGGAAGGCGGTCTCGGCCACGTTCATCTCGGCCGCGACGCGCTGCATCCACTCGGCGTCGCGCGGGGCGGGCAGGACGCAGACGCCCGCGGGGTTGCCGGCGAACGGCCGGTCCGTGAAGGCATCGACCTGCGCGATGGGCTGATTCGGCATGCTGGGCTCCGAAGAGGGAGCCCAAAGTATAGACCCGCGCTACTTCACGGTGAAGGACTCGCTCCCGACCGACTGGCCGTCGAGGAAGATCTCCACCTTGTAGTCGCCCTTGGGCCAGCCGCTCGGCTTGGCGACGTGGAATTCGGTCGTCGCCGGGCCGGTGGGCGCGACCGTGCGGGTCTCCTCGTGGACGACCTGGCCGTTCTTCCCGTAGGTCCACACCGCGCGCAGCGTCGCGTCCGACGCGCTGCCCTCCGTCTCGACCGAGGCGTAGATGGTCTCGGTCGGGCGGAAGCTGTCGGTCTTCTTCGTCACCTTCTTGTCCGCCCCGATCGCGCTGCCCAGTTCGACGTCCTTCACGTGCACCGTGCTCGCCGGCGCGGCCGGCGTCGTCGCACTGGTCGAGGGCGGGGCGGAGGAGCCGGCCGTCTCCGTGCCCGCATCGGACTTCTTCGAGCAACCCGCCGCCACCAGCGCCGCCGCGAGCGCGAGCGCGGCGCGGTGACCCATCACCCCCCAGAGACGTCGAGACATCGGCTCCTCCTCAGCTCAGGTTCGGCAGGTTGAGGACCTGACCCGGATGGATGAGGTCAGGATTCGAGATCTGGTCGCGATTCGCGTCGTAGATGGCGTGCCACTTCTGCGCGTCGCCGTACTCGTGCTTGGCGATCTTGGACAGACTGTCCCCCGCCTTCACGGTGTAGGTCCGGCCACCCGCACTCGCGGCCGGTGAGGGGGTCGGGGCGGTGGAGGAGCTGCCGCCCTGCACGTCGGAGAAGTCGGCCTTCGGCTGATCGTTTGCCATGGTTCGGTCTCCAGCAACTCGGGACAGTTGGAGATGCGTCGGGAAGGGCGGGGTGGGCGGTGACCGCCGTCACCGGTGGGCCGGGAACAAAAACGGCGGCGCCCGGAGGCGCCGCCGCGAATTGCTTCGCGCGAAGACTGCGAAGTCGGGACCGGCCGGTCAGGTGTGCCGGCTCTGGTCGTCGTCGGCGCGGCGCTCGGCCTTGCCGAAACCCTGCTGGATCTTGCCGCCGATCTCCTGCGCCTTGCCCTTGAGCTGCTGGCTGGTGTCGCCGGTGAGTCCGCCGGCGGCGTTGCGGACGCGGCCCTCGGCCTCCTTGGCCATGCCCTTCATCTGGTCCTTCATGCCCTGGCGGTCGAGGTCGCGGTCGTTGTTGCGATCGGTCATGCTGTCCTCCTCAGATTGAGGGCGCCCCGCCAACCCGCGGCGGGGCGCGTCCGGACCTTCAAGCTAGGCCGGGTGGCCCGAGGGGACCGTGACCGCCCTCACGGCGTCGCCGCGCGGGCCTCCGGCGCCCGCTCCTCGGCGGCCAGCGCCTCGCGGGCGGAGACCTCGGCGTAGTGGCAGGCGGCGAGCGTCTCGTGCACCGGCCGCAGCTCGGGGTACTCCGCGCGGCAGCGCTCGCTCCGGAGCGGGTGGAAGCAGCGCGTGTGGAAGGGGCAGCCCGGGGGCGGGCTCGACGGACTCGGCAGGTCGCCGTGGAGCACGATCCGATCGCGCTGCAGCGCGGGATCGGGCTCGGGCACGGCGCTCAGGAGCGCCTGCGTGTATGGATGCCGCGGGTCGGCGAGCACCGCCTCGGTGGGGCCGGTCTCGACGATGTGGCCCAGGTACATGACCGCGATGCGGTGCGCGATCTGCCGCACGACGGCGAGGTCGTGCGCGATGAAGAGATAGCTGAGCCCGCGCTGCCGCTGGAGGTCGGCGAGGAGGTTGAGCACCTGCGCCTGCACCGAGACGTCGAGCGCGCTCACCGGCTCGTCGCAGACGATGAACGACGGCTCCACGGCGAGCGCGCGCGCGATGCCGATGCGCTGACGCTGGCCGCCCGAGAACTCGTGCGGGTAGCGCCGCGCGTAGCTCGGGTCGAGCCCCACCTCGGCGAGCAGCGCCTCGACGCGTCGCCGGACCTCCGTGCCGCGCGCGAGCCGGTGGATCTCGATCCCCTCGGCGATCGCCTCGCCCACCGTCATGCGCGGATTGAGCGAGCTGTAGGGATCCTGGAAGATGATCTGCATCCGGCGCCGGAGCGCGCGGAGCCGCTCGCGGTCGAGGCGGAAGACGTCCGCGCCGTCGAAGGTCGCCGTGCCCGCCGTCGGCTCCTGCAGGCGGAGGATCGTGCGGCCCACCGACGACTTGCCGCACCCCGACTCGCCGACGAGCGCGAGCGTCTCGCCGCGGCCGACGTCGAACGACACGCCGTCCACCGCGCGCACCGGCGGCGCCTTCGCGCGGAAGAGGCCGCCGGCGGTGTAGTACTTCTTGAGGTCGCGGACGCTGAGGAGCGGATCGGGCACGGTCGCGGTCACGGAGGCGGTCACGGAGGTGGTCATGCGGTGCGGTCCTCCGCCGCCCCACGGTCGGTCGCGGACGCCGGCCCGACCGGCTCGACCGGCCCGACCGGCTCGACCGCGAGCCAGCAGCGCATCCGGTGCGCGGGGCCGGCGTCGAGGAGCGGCGGCAGCTCGGCGCTGCGCGGATGGACGATCGGGCAGCGCGGGCGGAACCGGCAGCCCGTCGGCCAGGCGCTGGGCGGCGGCACGCTGCCCTTGATCGGCGTGAGGCGTTCGCGCGGGCCGGTGAGCTTCGGCACCGAGGCGAAGAGGCCCTGTGTGTACGGATGGCGCGGGTTGCGGAAGAGCTCCGCCGTCGGCGCCTCCTCGACGATCTGGCCCGCGTACATGACGCAGACGCGGTCGGCGCGGCCCGCCACGACGCCGAGGTCGTGCGTGATGAGGAGGATCGCCATGCCGCGCGTCGCGCGCAGCCGGTCCAGCACCTCGAGGATCTGCGCCTGCACGGTGACGTCGAGCGCCGTGGTCGGCTCGTCGGCGATGAGGAGCTCGGGCTGCGCGGCGAGCGCGATGGCGATCATGACGCGCTGGCGCATCCCGCCGCTCAACTGGTGCGGGTAGGCGTCGAAGCGGGCCACCGGATCGGGGATGCCCACTTCCTCGAGCAGCGCGAGCGCCCGCTCCCTGGCTTCGGCCTTCGAGAGCTTGAAGTGCGCGTGCATCCCCTCGGTGATCTGGTCGCCGACGCGGAAGACGGGATTGAGGCTCGTCATCGGGTCCTGGAAGATCATCCCGATGCGCCGGCCGCGGATCTCGCGCAGCGCGCCGCCGCGGAGCGCGAGGACGTCGGTGTCGCCGAGCCGCACGCGGCTGCCGGGCTCGATGCGGCCCGGCTCGGGCACGAGGCGCAGGAGGGCGAGACTCGTGAGACTCTTCCCGCAGCCGGACTCGCCCACGAGCGCGAGCATCTCGCCGCGCGCGATCGCGAAGCTCACGCCGTCCACCGGCTGGATGCGGCCGCCGGCGGCGTCGGGGAAGGAAACGCGGAGGTCCTGCACGTCGAGCAGCGTGGTCACGCGGCGGGCTCCCTGGAATCACTCATGCGGGCGAGACCTGCCTCGAGGTCGAGGCGTGTGACGGGTTCAGCGGCGGGGATCGAGGCCGGCGCGGGCACGGCCGCCACGATCGCCGCCTCGCGCGGATCGAGCGCCGCGTGCAGCGCGTCCCCCACGAGGTGGACGGCCAGCACCGTGAGCACGATCGCGAGCCCCGGGAAGACGCTCCCCCACGGGGCGGTCACGAGCACGTCCTTCGCGTCGTAGATCATGCCGCCCCAGCTCGGCGTCGGCGGCTGGATGCCGAGGCCGAGGAAGGAGAGCCCCGCCTCGAGCAGAATCACCTCGCCCACGCCGAGGGTCGCGGCCACGACGAGCGGGCCCAGGGCATTGGGCAGCAGGTGCCGAAAGATAATGCGCCGCCCCCCCGCGCCGAGCGCCTCGGCGGCGAGCACGAAGGGCTCGGCCTTGAGCCGCAGCACCTCGGCGCGCACCAGCCGGCTCGTGGCGAACCACCCGGTCGCGCCGATCACGACGACGAGCGCCGCGAGCGGCACCCGCTCCCACGCGGCGAGGAGGAGCAGCAGCAGGAAGAGCCGCGGCACCACGAGCGCCGCATCGACGAGGCGCATGAGCACCGCGTCCACCGCGCCGCCCCGGTAGCCCGCGGCGAGCCCGACGAGGAGGCCGAGCGTGGCCGAGAGGAGCGCGGCGAGCCCGCCCACGGCGAGCGACACGCGCCCGCCCGCGACGACGCGCGCGAGCACGTCGCGGCTCAGCTGGTCGGTGCCGAAGAGGTGGCCGGCGCCGGGCGCGAGGTTCGCGCCGCCGAGGATGTCGGGCTGCGCCGCCGGATCGGGGAGGAGGAACGGCCCGAGCGCGACGGCGGCGACGATGCCGAGGAGGAGCAGCGTGCCCAGCCGCCCGCCGGGCCGCCCCCATGCCGCGGCGAGCGCCGCGCGCCACGAGCCCCTCACGTCGCGCTCCTCACGTCACGTCCAGTGCCGCACGCGCGGGTCGAGCCACGCGTAGGCGAGGTCCACGAGCAGCGCGCTCGCCACCACCAGCACGGTGACGAGGAGCGAGGTGCCCATGATCACCGGGTAGTCGCGCCCCGCGACCGCCTCCGCCGCGAGCGAGCCCAGCCCGGGCCACGCGAAGACCGCCTCGACGAATACCGAGCCGCTCGCGAGCAGCGGGAGCCACAGGCCGAAGAGGGTGAGCACGGGGAAGAGCGCGTTGCGCCAGCCGTGCCGCCAGACGACCGCGCGCGCCGGCAGCCCCTTGGCGCGCGCCGTCTGCATGAACGGCTGCGCGAGCACCTCGAGCAGCGCGGCGCGCTGATAGCGCATCGCGGCGGCGAGACTCACGACGACGAGGGTGAGCGCGGGGAGCACGAGATGGCGCGCCACGTCGAGCGCGCGGGTCGCCCAGGGCGCGTCGGCGGCGAGGAGCGGATCGGCCATCCCGGCGGCGGGCAGGAGCCGCCACTCGACGCCGACGAGCCAGGCGAGGACGAGCCCGATCCAGAACGACGGCGCCGCGTAGCCCGCGAGCGAGAGCGTGGAGAGGGTCGCGTCGAGCGCGCGCCCGCGTGCGAGCGCCTGCCGCACGCCGAGCCAGAGGCCCAGGGTGAAGTCCACCAGCAGCACGGTGCCGACGAGCAGGAGCGTCGCCGGGAGCCGCTCGCGCAGGAGCGCCGTGACGGGGCGGCCGTAGGTGATGGAGACGCCGAGATCGCCGCGGAGCGCGCCCGTGACGAAGGTGGCGAACTGCCGGCCGAGGGGCTGGTCGAGCCCGTAGCGGGCCCGGAGGTGCGCGACGTCGGCGGGGTCGATCTGCCGCTCGCCGGCGAGGCGCGCGAGCGGGTCGCCCGGCGTCGCGCGCATCAGGCAGAAGAGCAGCACGGTGGCGACCGCGAAGGTGAGCACCCCCTGGGCGAGCCGCCCCGCGAGCCAGCGCGCCACTTACCGGCCGGCCTCCGCGGCGGAGCTCGCGGCCGCGCCCGCGCTCACCCGGTCGCGCGGGAGCGCGGCGCCGGGGCGCACCGACCAGCGCCAGACGTTCGCCCAGGGCGAGTCGGGGCGCAGCGTGGCGTGCTCGTAGCGCGCGTGCACGGCGTAGACGAAGGTCGGCGCGTAGAGGAACGCGGCCGGCGCGTCCGCCTCGATCTGCCGGAGCGCCTCGCGCCACAGCGGCGCGGGATCGCCGCGCGTGACGATGGCCCGCGTCATGAGCGAGTCCACCCGCGGATCGCAGTAGGCCGCGACGTTGGTGCCGCCGATCCCGCCGCAGCTCCAGCTCTGCAGCAGTCCCGCGGGGCTCGGGTCCTGGCTCGCCGAGCTGAAGTCGATGTCGAAGTCGCCGGCGGAGCGGCGCTCGATCCACACCGGG
This sequence comes from Gemmatimonadales bacterium, assembly GCA_035760645.1. Classification (GTDB taxonomy): domain Bacteria; phylum Gemmatimonadota; class Gemmatimonadetes; order Gemmatimonadales; family GWC2-71-9; genus DASSTY01. The sequence continues at coordinate 60,044 of DASTSO010000064.1, read as the reverse complement.
CCGTCGAGCGGGACGAGGTCGAGCCGCACGCCGACGGCCCGGAGCTGCGCCTGGACCTGGAGCGCCATCTGCCGCCGCAGCCCGCTCTGCGCCGGGAATTGCAGCGTGAGCGCGAGCGGCTGGCCGCCCCGGTCGAGGATGCCGTCGCCGTCGCCGTCCCGCCAGCCGCGCTCGGCCAGGAGCCGCCGCGCCAGCGCGGGGTCCGGGCCCTTCGCGCGGCCGGCGAGGTGGCGCGTCCAGAGCACCTGGCTCGACGGCCCCACCGGCACCTCGGCGTAGGAGCCGAAGGCGGCGCGCGCCATCGCCTGGCGGTCGAGCGCGAGCACGAGCGCGCGCCGCACGGCGACGTCGGCGAGGATCGGATGCGGTCGCGCGTGGTCGGCGCGGTCGCGCTGGTTGAAGAGGAGATAGCCCAGGGAGTTCGACGGCACCGGCACGAGCCGGAGGTCGCGCCGCGGGGCGAGGCGCTCGAGGTTCGCGAGCGGCGGAATGAGGTTCTCCGCCACCGCGTCGGCCTCGCCGCTCAGCAGCAGGTTGAGCCGCGCATCCGGGCTGGTCGCGATGCGGAAGAGGAGCCGCTGGATCCCCGGGCGGCCCAGGAAGAAGTCGGGGTTCGCCGCGAGCTCGACCGTCTGGCCCGCCACCGCGCGCACCCAGCGGTAGGGCCCGTTGCCCACCGGCGCCTGCGCGAACGCCGAGCGCTGCAGCTCCTCCGGGCTCAGGCGGGCGACGAGATGCGCCGGGAGCGGCTGCACGTGGAAGGTCGCGTCGTAGAGCTGCTCGGCGTAGGCGCGGCTGAAGCGGAAGACGACGCGCCGCTCGCCCTCGGCGGTGACGCCCTCGAGCCAGTGCAGCGGGCGCGCGAGCCGCGGCGCGACCCTGGGGTCGCGCGCGCGGTCGAAGGTGAAGACGACGTCGCGCGCGGTCACGGGGACGCCGTCGTGCCAGCGCGCCCTGGGGTCGAGGTCGAAGACGAGCGTGAGCGAGTCGCGCCGCGACCAGCTCCGCGCGAGCTGCGGCTCGAAGGCGCGCTCGTCGGCGGTCGAGCGCCCCGGCAGGGGGACGGCGAGCCGCAGGAACAGCTGGTCGGCGACGTCGAAGTTCGCGGTGTGGGCCGCGGGCCCCTCCATCAGCGTCGGGATCGGCAGCGCCGGCGTCTGCGGCAGGACGAGCACGACGGTGCCCGCGGGCCGCTGCGCCGCGAGCGGTGCGACGGCCGGACGCGCCAGCGGCGCAGCGACCGCGAGCGAACAGACGAGGGCGAGACGGGGCGTCCAGCGCGACACGGCGGCTCCGGGGAGGGGACGAACGGGCATGACGGGGGTCGGTCTAATGTACCACGCGGCCGCGGGGGCGGGCTACGGGCGCCGGGCTACCGGCGCCAGGTCCAGGCCGCGTCGCGGTAGAGAGGCTCGTGGACCGCGGCCTCCGCCAGGAGCTCGGCCGGCGCCACGTCGGCGCGCCATGCCGACCCCCAGTCGCGCGCGGCCTCCACGACGGCCGCGGCCGCCTCGTCGAACGGCACCGCGCGGCCGAGTACCCGCGCGAGCGGCGCCTCCTGGCCCTCGGGCGCCGCGCCGAGGGAGACCGCGCGCACCAGCGCCTGGTCGTCCTCGAGCAGGAGCGAGCCGTGCTGCAGGAAGGCGCCGTCCTGCCGGTACTGCGCGCTGCCGATCACTTTCCGGCCCTCGACCACGACCTCGCCGCCCGCGGACTGCGCGAAGCAGGCCCCGGCATCCACGCCGGCGGCGCGGGCCGGCGGAGGCGCGAGCGTCGCGGGCGCCCCCAGCGTGCGGAGCGCCCGTGCGAGGGTCGCGTGGATCACGTGATAGGTCTCGGCGAGGGTGCCGAAGGTCTCGGCGGGCGCCGCGACCGCGTAGGTGAGCTCCCGCGCGTGCCACACCGCGCGCCCGCCCGTCGGCCGGCGCACCGTGTCCAGCCCGAGCGCGGCGATGCGCGCGCGGTCGTAGCGGCGCGCCGCCGGCTCGTGCCGGCCGAAGCTCAGGCAGGGCGGCTCCCACCGGTAGAGCCGCAGCCACCGCTCCCCCCGCCGCGCCGCGCGCTCGAGGAGCGCGTGGTCCGCGGCCATGTTCCGGAAGCCGGGGCGGGGGAGCGGGTCCAGCCAGAGATGGAAGGCGGTCAGGCCGCCCCCACCGCCTCGAACGCCTCCATCGGCGTGCACGTGCAGATGAGGTTCCGGTCGCCGTAGGCCTCGTCGAGGCGCTTCACCGTGGGCCACACCTTGTGCGCGCGCGTGGCGGCCGTGGGGAAGCCGGCCTCCTCGCGGCCGTAGGGGCGGTCCCAGGCGTCGGCGGTGAGCTCGCGCAGCGTGTGCGGCGCGTTCGTCAGCACGTTGTTGCCCTTCGGCTGCGCGCCCTGCTCGACCGCGCGGATCTCCTCGCGGATCTTGATCATCGCCTCGATGAACCGGTCGAGCTCCTCCTTCGGCTCGCTCTCGGTGGGCTCCACCATCAGCGTGCCCGCGACCGGGAAGCTCACCGTCGGCGGGTGGAACCCGAAGTCGATGATGCGCTTCGCGATGTCGGCGACGTCCACCGCGGCCGTCGCCTTGAAGGGCCGGGTGTCGAGGATGCACTCGTGCGCGATGAGTCCGTTGGGGCCCGCGTAGAGGAGCTTGTAGTGGCCCTCCAGCCGCTTCGCGATGTAGTTCGCGTTGAGGATCGCGACCTTCGTCGCCTCGGTGAGGCCGTTGCCGCCCATCAGCGTGATGTAGGCCCACGAGATCGGCAGGATCGACGGGCTGCCCCAGGGCGCCGCGCTCACCGTGCCCGCGCTGTGGCCGTGCCCGAGCGGCACGACCGGGTGGTTCGGCAGGTAGTCCACCAGATGCGCCGCGACGCCGATCGGGCCCATCCCCGGGCCGCCGCCGCCGTGCGGGATGCAGAACGTCTTGTGCAGGTTCAGGTGGCAGACGTCGGCGCCGATGTCGCCCGGGCGGCAGAGGCCGACCTGCGCGTTCATGTTGGCGCCGTCCATGTAGACCTGCCCGCCGTGGGCGTGCACGATCTCGCAGATCTCCTTGATCCCGGCCTCGAAGACGCCGTGGGTCGACGGATAGGTCACCATGAGGCACGAGAGCGTGTCGCGGTGCTGCTCGGCCTTCGCGCGGAGGTCGGCGATGTCGATGTTGCCGTTCGGGTCGGTCTTGACCGGCACGACCTGCATGCCGGCCATCACCGCCGACGCGGGATTCGTCCCGTGCGCCGACTGCGGGATGAGGCAGACGGTGCGGTGCGCGTCGCCGCGCGCGGCGTGCCAGGCGCGAATGACGAGGAGGCCGGCGTACTCGCCCTGGCTGCCCGCGTTGGGCTGGAGGCTGACGCCCGCGAAGCCGGTGATCTCGGCCAGCTGCGCCTCGAGCTCGCGGAAGAGCTCCTGGTAGCCCTGGGCCTGCTCGAGCGGCGCGAACGGGTGGAGCTTGTTGAACTCCGGCCAGCTGATCGGGATCATCTCGGTCGTGGCGTTCAGCTTCATCGTGCACGAGCCGAGGGGGATCATGGCCGCCGTGAGCGAGAGGTCCTTCGCCTCGAGCGCCTTGATGTAGCGCAGCATCTCGGTCTCCGAGTGGTACTTCCGGAAGACCGGGTGCGTGAGGTACGGCGAGGTGCGCCGGAACTGCTCGGGGAGCGAGCGGTCGGCGAGCTCGGCCAGCTCCTCGAGCGCGGGCGCCGGCCGGCCCAGCGCGAAGACCTCGATCAGGTCGCGGAGGTCGGCGGGGCGGACGGTCTCGTCGAGCGAGACGCCGACGCGGCAGGCGCCGAGATCGCGGAGGTTGATCCCGCGCGCGCGCGCCGCCTCGTGGATCCGGCCGGCGGTCGCCGCGTCGGTCTCCACCGCGAGCGTGTCGAAGAAGCTCTCGTGCGCGAGGGCGTAGCCCAGGCGCCGGAGCGCCTCGGCGAGGAGCGAGGTCGCGGCGTGCACCCGCTCGGCGATGCGCTTGATCCCGTCCGGGCCGTGGTAGACGGCGTACATGCTCGCGACGACCGCGAGGAGCACCTGCGCGGTGCAGATGTTGCTCGTCGCCTTGTCGCGGCGGATGTGCTGCTCGCGCGTCTGCAGCGCCATGCGGAGCGCGGGCTGGCCGGCGCGGTCCTTCGAGAGGCCGATGATGCGGCCCGGGATCGCGCGCTTGTAGGCGTCCTTCGTGGCGAGGAACGCCGCGTGCGGCCCGCCGTAGCCCAGCGGCACGCCGAAGCGCTGCGTGTTGCCGACCGCGATGTCGGCGCCCCATTCGCCCGGCGGGGTGAGCAGGGCGAGCGCGAGGAGGTCGCACGCGGCCGTGACGAGCGCGTCGGCGGCGTGGGCCCGCTCGCAGAGGGCGCGGAAGTCGCGCACCCGGCCGTCGGTGCCGGGGTACTGCACGAGCGCGCCGATCACGCCGGGGCCGAAGGCGAAGTCGGCCGGATCCTGCACCCGCACCTCGACGCCGCGCGCCGCGGCGCGGGTCTCGACCACCGCGATCGTCTGCGGATGGCACTGCGCGTCCACCAGGTAGACGGCCGGGCCCTGGTCGCTGTGGGTGGTGACGGCGAGGGTGAGCGCCATCGCCTCGGCGGCCGCGGTGGCCTCGTCGAGGAGCGACGCGTTGGCGATCTCGAGCCCGGTGAGCTCGGCCACCATCGTCTGGAAGTTGAGCAGCGCCTCGAGGCGGCCCTGCGCGATCTCCGGCTGGTAGGGGGTGTAGGCGGTGTACCAGCCCGGGTTCTCGAGCACGTTGCGGGCGATGACGGGCGGGGTGATCGTGTCGTTGTACCCCATCCCGAGATAGCTGCGGAAGACCTGGTTCTTCTCGGCGATGCCCCGCAGCTTGCGCAGCGTGTCCTGCTCGGTGAGCCCCGCCGGGAGGTCGAGCGGCCGGGTCATCCGGATCGCCGGCGGCACGATCGCATCCACCAGGGCGTCGAGCGACTCGTAGCCGAGGGTCGCCAGCATCGCCTGGATGTCGTCCCGGCGCGGCCCGATGTGCCGGTGCACGAACTGGTCGGTGCGGAAGAGGGCCGAGAGGGAAAGTGGCTGGTCGGTCGCCGGGATCGCGGTGCTCATCGCTCGGTCAGGCTCCTGCGGGGTGTGAGGTGCGGGGAACCCCCAAATCTAATCGGGCCCCGGCGGGCGCCGAAGACGGCCCCGGACGGCGGGGAAACAGCGGGGCGGGGCGGGAGGTTCCGGGCGGGAGCGGGCGGGAGCGGGCGGGACGGCGGGAGGGCCCGATGTGAAACGAGCCCCCGGTGTGGTCACCGGAGGCTCGCGCATAAGATGAGTGTCCCGCCGTCCCGCCCGTGGGCGATCGGGACTCCCCGGCGGACGGAGGTTCCCGCCGTCCCGCCGGGCGTCAGCCCCCGGTGTGCCCCCGGTACGCCGCCGCATCCATCAGGCCGCTCACGGCCGAGGGGTCGGCGAGGCGCAGCTTGATCATCCAGCCGTCGCCGAAGGGGTCGCGGTTGATCACGGCGGGGTCGGCGTCGAGGGCGTCGTTGACGGCGACGACCTCGCCGGCCAGCGGGCTGTAGAGCTCGCTCACGGCCTTCACGGCCTCGATCGTGCCGAACGACTGGTGCGCGTCGAACTTCTCGCCCACCTTCGGCAGGTTCACGAAGACGATGTCGCCGAGCTCGCCCTGGGCGTAGTCGGTGATCCCGACGGTGACGACGCCCTGCTCGTCCGTCTGGCGCACGTACTCGTGCTCGGCGGTGTAATGGAGATCATCCGGGACGTTCGACACGCGCGCGCTCCGTGGCTGAGGGTGGGCCGGCGATTCGGTGTCGAAATTGGGTGGATCGGGGGCGGGGGTCAAGGACGCGCGGCCAGCCGCTCCAGCCCCCGCCACACCGCCCGCGCCTGGCGCTCGAGGGCGCTGCGGTCGCCGGCGTTGTCGATGATGAAGTCGCTGCGCTCGCGCTTCTCCTCGCTCGGCCACTGGGCGGCGATGAGGCGGTCCGCCTCGGCGGGGTCCATTCCGCGCGTCTCGATCAGGCGGCGGCGCCGCACGGCGACGGGGGCGTCCACCAGCACCACCGCGTCGAAGGCGTCGGGATCCGAGGCCTCGAAGAGGAGCGGGATGTCGCTGACGACGATGCGGTCGCCGCGGGCCTGGGCCCCGGCGAGGAGCGCGTCGCGGCGCGCGTGCACGGCGGGGTGGACGATCCCGTTGAGCGCCTGGAGCGCGGCCTCGTCGCGGAGCACGAGCGCGCGGAGCGCCGGGCGATCGAGCGAGCCGTCGGGGAGGAGGAGGTGCGCGCCGAAGCGCTCGGCGATCGCGGCGAGCACCGGCGAGCCCGGCGCCTGCAGCTCGCGCACCATCTGGTCGGCGTCGAGGATCGTCGCGCCCCACTCGCGGAAGAGCGCGGCCACGGTCGACTTGCCCGCGGCGACGTTGCCGGTGAGCGCGACGCTCAGCACCAGCGGAGCCTCACAGGCATCTCACAGGAGCCGGGCCTGGTCCTCGTCGCGCCGCGGCACCTGGTGGCAGTGGCGGCAGCGCGCCTCGTAGCTCTCGCGCCCGCCCACCATGATCGTGGGCGAGTCGTAGCGCGCGGGCTTGCCGTCGATGAGCCGCTGGTTGCGGCAGGCGAGGTCGCCGCAGACGACGCAGATCGCCTGCAGCTTGGTGATGGATTCGGCCACGCACATCAGCTCGCCCATCGGGCCGAAGGGCTCGCCGCGGAAGTCGCTGTCGGTGCCGGCCAGCACCACGCGCACGCCGTTGTTGGCGAGCGCCGTGACGACCTCGACGATGCCGCGGTCGAGGAACTGCGCCTCGTCGATCGCGACGAGCTCGGTGTCGGGCTTGACGAGCCGGAAGATCTCGGCCGAGGAGTCCACGGGGGTGGCGTCCAGCTCGCCGCCGTCGTGGCTCGAGACGCTGTAGAGCCCGGCGTAGCGGCTGTCGAGGTGCGACTTGAAGACCTGCACCGTCCGCCGGGCGATCATCGCGCGCCGCACGCGGCGGATGAGCTCCTCGCTCTTGCCGCTGAACATCACGCCGCTGATCACCTCGATCCAGCCGGGCCGGGTGCCGTAGTACATCGGATGCGTCTCGTGAGTGAATGGGGAGGGCGGGAGAGTGTAAGGGGCGGGACGGGACGGGTCAAGCAGGCGGGCAGGCGGTCGAGGGCGGTCAGGCGGTCCGGAACTGCACCGACATCGCTCCCCCCGACCGCCTGACCGGCGGACCGCCTTACCGGCCCCCGGGCCGCCGCTCGAACCGCGGCCGCTCGCCGCGCTCGCCGCGCTCGCCGCGCTCGCCGCGCTCGCCGCGCTCGCCGCGCTCGCCGCGCTCGGGGCGCTCGCCGCGCTCGCCGCGCTCGCCGCGCTCGGGCCGGTCGCCGCCGCGGGGGCCGCGGTCGACGCGGGCGGTGACGCGCTTGCGCCGGATCGTCGTGCCGTTCATCGCCTGGGCGATCCGCTCGGCGTCCTGGGCCGGGAGCTCGACGAGCGAGAAGGCGTCCTTGAGCTCGATGCGGCCGATCTGGCTGCGGTCCACCCGGAGCTCCTTCGTCAGCACGGCGACGATGTCGTTCGCGGTGGTGCCGTCCTTCTTGCCGACGCCGACGAAGACCTTCGCGGTGGCGGGGATGTCGGGGAGCGCGCCGGGCGCGGCGGTGCCGGCGCCGGCGCCGCCGGCCGCCGCCGCGGCGCTCTGCTGCGTCCAGAGCTCGTAGAGCGCGGCGGCGACCGCGGCCGGGTCGTAGCGCTCGAAGAGCGGGGCGAGGGTGGCGAGGGCGTGCTCGGGCTTGGTCGCCTCGATGGCGCGCTGGATCGCGGCGCGGCGCGCGCCGGCGACGCTCGTGATCGCGTCCACCAGCCCGGGGAGCCGGAGCGGCCGGCGCGGGTTCGCGATGCGCGCGGCGTAGCTCTCGGTGCCGGGCGGCACGAGCAGCACCACCTCGCCCGCGGCGAGGAGCGCGCCGAGGCGCTCGCGCGGCGGCAGGTCGTAGGCGACGACGTACTGGGCGGCGGGGATCTCGGCCGGGCCGGTGACGAAGCGGATCGCGGGATCGCTGAGCGGCAGGGCGCGCTGGATCACGGCTTCCTGGCTCCGGTCGGCGGCCCAGACGGTGAGCGAGGCGGGATCGAGCAGCTCGACGAGCTCGGCGAGCGCCGCCGGGCGGCGCTGCCACGCGACGCTCACCGTGCGCACCGGGCCCGCCGGCGGCACCGGCTCGGTCTCGGCCGGCGGCGTGCCGACGGTGAGCGCCTTCCGGGCGTAGCGCTCGACGAGATCGGCGACGCGCTCGGGCGCGCTCGTGTAGATGATGCGCTGCGCGTCCTTCGCCTCGGCCATCAGCACGCTCGTCGTCTCGGGCTCGTCCCACGCCTCGGGCCAGGCGAGGACGACCGTGCGGAGCGCGTCGAGCTTGAGCGCGGAGCGCTTGAGGAGGGCGAGCGCCGTCTCGGGCGAGGCGATGAGGAGATCGAGCGCCTCGGTGCGCAGCCGCCGGAGCGCGCGCGCGGTGCCGTGGGCCACCTGCACGCGCAGCCCGGTGCCGCGCGTCAGCGCGTGCGCCAGCGCACCCCATTCGTCGAGCTCCGCCGTGGGGCAGAGCAGGAGCGCGCGGCCCGCCTCGGGCTCGCTCGCCAGGCGGCTCGCGACGCCCGCGAGCGCGGGCGCGGCGTAGGCGGGGACGGGCGGCGTCACCGCCACCAGGTTGTGGCCGCGCGCCGCGGTCGGCACGACTTCGCGCGCCCCCGCGTCCGCGGGCGACCAGCCCAGACTCTCCAGCGCCGTCGCGACGGCGGCCGTCAGATGCAGATCCTCGAAACCCGGCACGGACTACCTCGTTGACTCGGTTTGCTCGATCGATTCTCAAATAGCGACCACGCCGGCCGGGCCTGTCGCAGCCCGGCCGCCTGCCACTGGGAGCGCGAAGGCCGAAGCTTAATCGGGTCCGGCGACCGGCGCACGCCTCGCGGTCGGCCACCGACGGTTGACACGCGCCGAGCGGCCGGGGAGCTTTCAGGGCGACTCTTCCCCCTTCCCTCACGTTTCGACCGATGCCCGATCCCCTGTCGCTCAATCTGCAGCATCTCAAGCCTTCCGAGACGATCGCCATCAGCGCCGAAGCGAAGCGCCGCCGCGCGCTGGGCGAGAGCGTCCTCGATCTCAGCGTGGGCGAGCCCGACTTCGACACCCCCGCGCCCGTCGCGCAGGCCGGCATCCAGGCGATCCAGAAGGGGATGACGCGCTATCCGCCCAACACGGGCATCGTCGAGCTCCGCGCGGCGATCGCCGAGAACCTCTCGCGCCTCTCCGGCGGCCGGCCGGTGGACGCCGACCGGATCGTCGTGAGCTCGGGCTCGAAGCAGTCGCTCTTCAACGCCTGCTTCGCGCTCTTCGGGCCGCACGACAAGGTGCTCATCCCCTCGCCCGCGTGGGTGTCGTATCCGCAGATCGTCCACCTCGCGCGGGCCGAGCCGATCCTGGTGCCGGGCGACGTCGAGTGGGGGCTCAAGGTGAGCGTGCGCGACCTCGACCGCGCGTACTCGAAGCTCACCAAGGGGCTCATTCTCTGCTCGCCGTGCAACCCGACGGGAGCGGTCTACACCCTCACCGAGCTCAAGGCGATCGCCGACTGGGCGCGGGCGCACGACGTCTGGATCATCTCGGACGAGATCTACCGCCGGATCTACTACGGCCAGGGCCCGGCGCCCTCGCTCCTCGACCTGCCGGACGAGTATCTCGAGCGCGTCGTCCTCATCGCCGGCGCGAGCAAGGCCTACGCGATGACCGGCTGGCGCATCGGCGCCGCGTACGCCCCCTCGCACGTGGCGAAGGCGATGGCCGCGCTGCAGACGCACACGACGACCGGTGCCAACCACCCGGCGCAGTGGGCCGCCGCGGCGGCCTTCGGCGACGAGCGGGTGGAGCAGGAGGTGCAGCGCATGGTCGCCGCCTTCCGCCGCCGGCGCGACTACATCGTCGATCGCTTCCGGCGCGAGGTGCCCGGCGTCGAGTTCATCGAGCCGCACGGCGCCTTCTACTTCTTCTTCCGGGTGGACGGGATCCGCGAGCGCGAGCCGCTCACGGGGACCCGCTTCTGCGAGCTCCTGATGGAGGAGGAGCAGGTGGCGCTCGTCCCCGGCGGCGCCTTCGGCGACGACCGGTGGGTGCGGCTGAGCTACGCGGTCTCCGATCGCGAGCTCGAGGCCGCGCTCAACCGGCTGCTGCGCTTCATCGACCGGCTCGCGGGCGGGGAAGGGTCGGAGGCGTCGGCGGGCGGGTCGAGCGCGAGCGGGACCGCCGGCCGATGAGCATCCCGGCGCACGTCGAGCCGCTCGCCGGCCCGCTGCCGGCGCTCACCTGGCGCTGGGATCCCGAGACCGACATCCTGAGCGGGAGCTTCAAGGGCGCCCGCAAGGGGGCCGGCCTCACCGGCACCGTCGAGCTCTCCGACGAGCTCGGCTCGATCGCCGTGCTCGACGTCGCCGCCGGCGTCATCTGCGGGCTCGACATCGTCGTCTGGCCCGAGGTGCAGACCCGCAGCGGGCTCAAGGTCCCCGAGAAGCTGACCGACGGCCGCGTCGTCGTCCCCACGCGCGAGGCGCGCACCAGCGTGCAGTCGCTCCAGGTCGACGCCACGCTCGCCGTCAGCGCCGACCCCGCGGAGACGACCTTCCATCTCCAGATCGGCGCCCGCCGCCCCGTCGAGGTCGTCCGCGTCGCCGACCATCTCTTCATCGAGGTCGACGGCGCGAACCTCCTCGCCGGCTTCTGGCTGACGGGGGTGCCGGCGTTTCCGTCGATCGAAGACGAACTGTAGGGGCTAGGGGCTAGGGACTAGGGGCTAGGGGCTCCGAAGCGATGCGGCCCTCCGGTTTCCAGCACCGGAGGGCCGCGCTACATCGGGACTCTCTAACCCCTAGGCCCTAGCCCCTAGCCCCTAGCCCCTGTCCTCAGGCTACCCGGCGTTCCACCTCCGCGCCCAGGATTCCCTTCGACTGCTTCCGGATGAGCGAGGCGTAGTAGCCGTTCCGCGCGAGCAGCTCCGCGTGGCTGCCGATCTCCTCGATGCCGCCGTCCCTCACCACCACGATGCGGTCGGCGTCCACCACCGTCGAGAGGCGGTGCGCGATGACGAACGCGGTGCGGCCGGCGAGCAGCGTCTTGAGCGCGTCCTGGATCAGCCGCTCGCTCTCGCTGTCGAGCGCGCTCGTCGCCTCGTCGAGGATGAGGAGCGGCGGGTTCTTGAGCAGCGCGCGCGCGATGGCGATGCGCTGGCGCTGGCCGCCCGAGAGCCGGCTGCCGCGCTCCCGCACCACGGTGTCGTAGCCCTCGGGAAGGGCCAGGATGAAGTCGTGCGCGTTCGCCGCCGTCGCCGCCGCCTCGATCTCCGCCTGGGTCGCGTGCGGCGAGCCGTAGGCGATGTTGGCGCGCACGGTGTCGTTGAAGAGGTGCGCGTCCTGGAAGACCGTGCCGATCTGGCGACGCAGCGAGTGCTGCGTGAGGGCGCGCAGGTCGAGGCCGTCGATGCGGATGCTCCCCTCGCTCACGGGATAGAACCGCTGGAGGAGCTGCGTGATCGTCGTCTTTCCGCTCCCGCTCGGCCCCACGAGCGCGATCGTCTCGCCCGGGCGCGCGTGGAGCGAGAAGTGCCGCAGCACCGGCCGGCCCGGCTGGTAGCCGAAGGTGACGTCGTCGAAGACGACCTCGCCCCGGAGCGGCGGCGCGTCGGCCGCGGTCGGGGCGTCCGACACGCTGTCCTCGGCGTCGAGGATGTCGAAGATCATCTCGAGCGAGACGTGCGCCTTCTGGAAGGTCTGGTAGATCGTCGTGAGACTCTGCACCGGACCGAAGAGGCCGCCGATGTAGCCGAGGAAGGCGACGAGCGTGCCGACGGTGATCTGGCCGCGGTAGACGAGGTAGCCCCCGAGCCCGAGCGCGACGAGCCGGGCCAGCGTGCCGGCGAAGCCGCGGAGCGCGCCGGTGAGGTTGTCGATGCGGACCCCCTTCCGGACGATCGAGTTCCCCTCGCGCACGCCCGAGAGGAACCGCTCCTGCTCGGCCCGCTCCATCGCGTAGCCCTTCACCGTCATCATCCCGGAGAGGACCTCGTTGAAGCGCGAGTAGAGCGAGGTCCAGCGCTGCACCAGCCGCCGCTCGCGGTCGGTCTGCTCCTTCGCCGCCCGCGCGCCGATGATCGCGGGGAGCGGGGTGAAGACGAGCACCAGAATCGACAGGCGCCACTCGAGCCGCGCCATCGCGATCGCCGACAGCACGAGGTAGAGCACCGTCGGCAGCAGGTTGAAGGCCAGGTCGCCGAAGGCGGCGACGAAGCCCGCGATCCCCTGGTTCACCCGGTTCATCGTGCCGCCCACCGTCTCCTGCTGGTGGTAGCCGATCGGCAGCGCATTGAGCTTCTCCGTCACCCGCTCGCGCACGGCGTACTCGACCTCGAGCCGCACGTCCCAGCTCACGGTGCCGAGCCAGGCGGTGAGCCCCGCCCGCACCAGCTCGAGCACGAGCAGCCCGCCCATCGCGAGCATGAGCACGTGGAGCCCCTGCTTGCCGCCCAGCGCGTCGAAGAGCCACTTCATGACGAGCGGCTCCACGGCGCTCAGCGTCGAGAGCACGAGGGCGAGCAGGGTGACGAGGGCGAGGGCGCGCCGGTGGGGCCGAACGAAGTCGTAGGCCCGGCGGGCGAGACCCGCGCGCGCAATGGCGCGGGCGGGCGAGGTCGAGCGGGTCGGTCGGGTGCTGCGATCCATCGGTTCCGGGGCTGCGGGGACAGGAGTCTCGTGCGCGGCCGACCATGGCCGCTCCCGGGATGGGGCGAGGGCAAGATCGGTGCCGGTCGTCACCGGAGGGGGCGGAGGTAAGTAGCTGGGAGGTATGAAGATGACGCGCGGCGTGCCGGCTGCTCGAGCGGCGTCGCCGATGTGTACGACTGCGAAGAGGTTGGAAGCTACTTACCTTCGCCGCCGCCGCCGGCGGGGCGGGGAGGGAAGCGAGGCGAGTAGAAGCCGGCGCCCGCCGGGAGCGGCTGCGCGACGTGGAGTCCGCATCGCGGCTCTTGAATTCGGCACGACCTGCCGCGAGCCGAGGCGGTGCGCCACGGCGGCCGTGGCGCGGCGCTAGGGCAGGACGAGTGGCCCGGTGTCGTTGAGCCGCACGACGTGGGCGCCCCAGGACTCGATCCGGAGCGCGCTCACCGAGGCGGGCGCGATCTCGAGGCGCGAGAGCAGGTCGATCGGGACCCCCGCGTAGTACCCGATCGCCGCCTTGATCGGATCCCCGTGGCTCACGACCCCGACCACCCGGTCGCCCGCGTGCTCGCAGCGGAGCCGCTCGAGCGCGCCGACCATCCGGAGCTGCACCTCGAGCAGCGTCTCGCCCGCCGGTACCCGGCTCCCGCTCCGGAAGCCGTTCCACGCCTGCCACCCCGGCGACGCCCGGAGCTCGTCGAGGGTGAGGCCCGTCCACTCCCCATAATCCACCTCCAGCACCTCGGCGAGCGACTGCACCGGCACGCCCAGCCGCTCCCCGATCGGCGCCGCCGTCTCCTGCGTCCGCTCGAGCGGGCTCGCGTAGAGCGCCGCGAGGCGCACCCCCGCGAGGCGCTCCGCCAGTGCCCGGGCCTGGGCCCGGCCCTCGGCGTTGAGGCTCACGCCGCGCCCGCGCCCCGCGATGCGGTGGCCGATCGTGTCGTTCGTCGCGTGGCGGATCAGCAGGAAGGTCGTCATCGGTCAAAAGCTACATAGGTTCTGTGATGTGTCGCATCCCCAAAAGCCGTTGCCGCTCCGCAGTTTGCAGGGAACTCGTCACCCGGGCAAGGAGTGGATGCTCGCGATGGACACGGTCGTCGCATGAAGCTGGTCGTCTTCGGACTCTCCCTCAGCTCCTCCTGGGGCAACGGCCACGCCACCCTCTGGCGCGGGCTCTGCCGGGCGCTGATCGCCCGGGGGCACCGGGTGGTCTTCTTCGAGCGGGACGTGCCCTACTACGCCGCGCATCGCGACCTCACCGAGCTCGAGGGCGGGGCGCTGCGGCTCTACGATACCTGGGAGGCGGTCCGCGGCAGCGCGCGCTCCGAGGTCGCCGACGCGGACGTCGCGATGGTCACCTCCTACTGCGCCGACGGCGTCGCCGCGACCGAGCTCGTGCTCGACTCGCCCGCCGCGCTCCACGTGTTCTACGATCTCGACACGCCGGTCACCCTCGAGCGACTCCGCGCCGGCGAGGACGTGGCCTACCTGGGTCCGCGCGGGCTGCGCGACTTCGACCTGGTGCTGAGCTACACCGGCGGCGACGCGCTCGACGAGCTCCGCACCCGCCTCGGCGCGCAGCGGGTGGTGCCGGTCTACGGGAGCGTGGATCCGGGGGGGCATTACCGCGTCCCGCCGCTCGAGCGCTTCGCCTGCGACCTCTCGTACCTCGGCACTTACGCGGCCGACCGCCAGGCGGCGCTCGAGACGCTCTTCCTCGAGCCCGCCCGTCGCCTGCCGCACCGGCGCTTCCTCCTCGGCGGCTCGATGTACCCGCCGGACTTTCCCTGGACCGACAACATCTTCTTCGTGCGCCACATTCCGCCGCCCGAGCACCCGGCCTTCTACTCCTCGTCGCGCATCACGCTCAACATCACCCGCCGCGCGATGGCGGCGAGCGGATGGTGCCCCTCCGGCCGGCTCTTCGAGGCCGCGGCCTGCGGCACCCCCGTGCTGAGCGACTGGTGGCCGGGGCTCGAGGCGTTCTTCGAGCCGGGGCGGGAGATCCTTCTCGCCCGCACGGCGGAGGAGGCGGCCGCCGCGCTCGAGCTGAGCGACGCGGAGCTCGCGCGGGTGGCCCGGGCGGCCCGCGAGCGCACCCTCGCCTGCCACACCGCCGACCATCGGGCCGCGGCGATGCTCGCCGCCTTCGGGGAGACGCTCGCGAGCCACGGGGTCCACGACCGCCATGATGCGGGCGACGCCATGGGCGACGCGATCGCGCTGGAGGCCTGAGCGATGTGGGGGATCATTCCGGCGGCGGGCGCGGGGAGCCGCATCCAGCCCCTCGCCTTCTCGAAGGAGCTCCTCCCGGTGGGGAGCCGCATCGAGGGCGGCGTCGAGCGGCCCCGCGCGGTGAGCGAGTATCTCGTCGAGCGGATGATCCTGGGTGGGGCCGACAAGATCTGCTTCGTCGTCTCGCCGGGGAAGAGCGACATCCTCGAGTACTACGGCGGCGGCTCGTGCGCCGCGCACCTCACCTACACGGTGCAGCCGCGCCCCGCGGGGCTCTGCGACGCGATCTTCAGCGCGCTCCCGCTCGTGCGGCCCGACGAGTTCGTCATCGTGGGCCTCCCCGACACGATCTGGTTCCCCGAGGACGCGCTTGCCGCGCTGGGCGACGACCCGCTCTCCTTCCTCCTCTTTCCCGTGGACCGCCCCGAGTTCTTCGACGCCGTGTTGCTCGACGGCGAGGACGCGGTGATCGAGATCCGGGTGAAGCGCCGCAACCCCGGGAGCCGGTGGATCTGGGGCGCGTTCAAGCTCTCCGGCGCCACGCTCTGGGATCTCCACCGCCTCTGGTGCGAGCGCGACCAGGCCGACGAGTACATCGGCACCCTCGTCAACGCCTGGCTCGAGCAGGGCGGCGCGGCGCGCGGTGTGCGCGCGGGCGAGGCGTACGTGGACGTCGGCACGATCCACGGCTACCGCGAGGCGATCCGCATGCTCGCCGACCGCCCCGCGCGCGAGGCCGCCGGCTTCGTACGCCGCGGCGCCGAGGGCGTGGCGGAGCGCACCGACCTGCACGCGCTCGCGGGCTGAGCCGGCGGCCCGCACGGCGTCGCTGCTCTCCTTCGTCATGCATCATGCATTCGACCCCACCACCGCGAGGAGCCATCGGGTGATCGAGGCCGTGAAGCTCTGGAACGAGCCGAACAACAAGTCGCACTGGGATTTCGAGATCGATCGGGACTGGACCCGCTTCGCGGAGATGGCGAAGCTCGCCGCCGAGGCGGTGCGCGCCGAGGCGCCCGGGCTCACGCGCGTCCTGGGCGGCATCTCGCCGATCGATCCGAACTTCATCGCCAACATGCGCGACCAGGGCGTGCTCGACCACGTCGAGGCGGTTGCGATTCACGGCTTCCCGCTCGACTGGAACCACTGGCAGCTCAACGAGTGGCCCGCCAGGGTGGACGAGATCCGCGCCGTGACCGACCTGCCGATCTGGATCACCGAGGTCGGGGTCTCCACCTTCGGCGCCGACGAGGTGCAGGACTTCGGCCTTCGCCGCACGGCCGAGCTCCTGCTGGGGCGGGTGCCGCGGATCCACTGGTACAGCCTCTTCGACCTGCCGAAGGCGTGGCCCGCCACGACGCGCCACCGCGAGGCGGAGGGCTCGTCCTATTACCGGCACTTCTACATGGGGCTGATCCGCGAGGACGGCACGCCGAAGTGCGCGCTCGCGCAGTTCGCCGACTACACGCCCGAGCTCGGCGTGTGCCAGTGGTTCCACTTCGAGGACCACCGGCTCGACGACGCGGTGCGCTGGCTGAAGAAGCTCGGCGTGCGCCACCTGCGCACGGGCCTGAGCTGGGCCGACAGTCTCCGCCCGAACGCCGACGCCTGGTTCGACCACCAGATGCGCGCGCTCGAGGACTTCGACGTGACGCTCACCTTCTGCTTCACCCCCGAGTCGCGCGGGATCCAGCCGCACCACACGAGCCCGCCGCAGGACCCGGCCGAGTTCGCCGAGTTCTGCGCGCGGATGACGCGGCGGTACGCGGTGTGAGCGCCCGGCGGGGAGGTGAGACTTCAGGCCACCCCGCCTCCTCTCCACCCCCACCCGAAGAAGTCCCAGGCCCAGGCGAAGGTCACCCGCGCGCGCTCGGCCGCCTCGCGGTCGGTCGGCGCGTCCCCGACGAAGAGGGTGCCCTCGGGGCAGGCGCCGAAGTGCGCCATGAGGCGGTGCAGCATCCCCGGCGCCGGCTTGTGGCAGCCGCAGCCCGCCTCGCGCGGATGAGGGCAGAGCACCACCGCTTCCGCTTCGAGTGGCCGGCCGATCGCCGCGACGAAGAGGTCCTGCACGAGCTGCCGCGCGACCGTTTCCTCGAGCAATCCGTACCCTACGTGGTCCTGGTTCGTCGCGACGCCGAGATGCGGCGGACGTGCCGCGCCGGCGATCTCGCGCAGCGTCTCGGCCACGCCCGGCAGGAGCTCCCATTCGCCTTGGGTGTGCGGGCATGGCTGCCCCGGCACCGTCGTCCGGCGCAGCGTGCCGTCGGCGTCGAAGACGATGAGATCCCACCCGTTCAGCTCGAGGTCCGCCACGGCGTGCGTCCGCCTCAGACGGCCCAGGTGCCCTGGGGCCCCGCCTCGAGCTCCCGACGAAGGAGTCCGGCGTAGCGCGCCGCGCCGCGCGCGAAGCGGCGGCCGTCCTCGCTCTCGCCGAGCGTCTCGCGGGCGAGGGTCGTGTAGCCGAGGCGGAAGGCGAGATAGGCGAGGGCGTGGAACGGCAGGCGCCGTGCGAGGTCGCGCTCGCGCGCGCGGTCGGCGACGAGTGCGACGAGCGCCCCGCGTGCCTCGGCGTCGAGTCCGAGCTCGACGCCGGCGCCCACGACGTCCCAGGCGATGTCCTGGTCGCCGGGGAGGAAGTGATCGGCGTGGTGATCCACCCCGTCGAGCTTCACGAGCCCGGTGCCGGTGCGGACCCATTCGTGCGGCTGCATCCGCCCGTCGATCGCGACCGCGGGCCCGAGGTGCGGCTCGCGAAAGGCCGGGGCGCGCTCGAGCCGGCCACGCCAGCGCTTCCCGAGTCCCTCCTCGACGTTCACACACGCCATCTCTCGCAGCTCGTCCACGCCCACGGTGCGCGTGCCCGGGTGGTGCGTGGCGAGGTGGGCGAGGTAGTCGCCGATGCAGGCGAACTCGGCCGCGCCGAGGCGCTCGGGATCGAGCGGCCGCCCGCGCACGACGCCCTGCGCGAGGAAGCCGTTGGCGAGCCCGTGCACCGGCGGTCCGAACCCCGCCTCCGCGAGCTGCGCCGCGCGCGCGCCGGCCGCGCGGCCCCAGCGGCCCAGCCCCGCGAACTTGAGCAGGGTGGGCGCGGGCGCCATCGCGAGCAGCTTCACCCGCTCGTGCTGTGGCTGCACGGCGGGCCAGCGCGACGCGTCCCGCACGAAGAGCGTGCGCCAGCAGCCGCCCGAGAGGTCGCGCAGCGGGCCGCCGATGGTCGGATGGAGCGGCTCGCGGCGGCGCCGCACCAGCTCGTGGAAGGGGACGACGTACTGCCGGTGCCGCGGCCAGCGCTCGCGCGCGGTCTCGGACCGCAGTCCGCTGCCGTCGGTGCGCCAGCTCGGGAAGAGGACGATCCGCTCCTCCGGCACGCCCAGCTCCGCGAGCGCCTGGGCCGCGCCGGCGAACGACGATCCGCTGAGCCCGGGCCCCTCGTCCACCACGAGCACGTGCCATCCCGCCGCCGCACGTCCGCCGATGCGCTCGGCGAGCGCGGGGGCGAGCGCGACCCGCCGGTCCCACGGGTGCCCGCGCGGCCGGAGGCTGTAGGACTCCGTCGGCACTTCGCGCGCGGCGAGTGCGGCCTCGACCGCCGACGCGAGCCCGGTGCCGATGCTCCGCAGGCCGAGGCAGACGGCGCCCGCCGGGGCTTCGGCGCGCAGGAAATCCTCCGCCGCCTCGCAGTAGCTCTCCGGCTGGAGCGCGTAGTAGGCGTACCCCTCGGGCACGCCGACCTCGATCGTCGTGGGAAGCGCGCGCTCGGCGACGCGCGCGAGCGCGTCGCGCGTCCGGGCGAGGGCGGAGGCGAGGCGCGTGGGGTCGCGGGTCCAGCAGGCGTGGAGCACCGCGCCGGTCGCCGCGCTGGCCTGGCGCAGCGCGCCGAGGGGCGGCTCGGCGTGATCGGCCTCGGGGGAGAGCGCGTCGGCGACGCCGGCCTCGAGCGCGCCGACGTCGATCAGGAGCTCCACGGCCTCGTCGTGCCGCAGCGTGCCGTGCTCGGCACACCGGGCCACGCGCGCGAGGAGGCGGCGCAGGCGCGTCGCCGGGTCCAGCCGGTCGCGATGGGAGCGATAGACGAGCATGGGATCAGCGCCAGGGGCGCCCGGTCGCGGCGTGGAGCTCGGCGGTGTAGTCGTAGGGGGCGCGGGTCGGAGCGTCCGCGGGGGCGGGCTCGCAGAGGTAGATCTCGTGCCCCGGGCGCTCGCGCACCCGGAGCCCGCTCGAGCGCAGCATCGCCTCGATGCAGGCGTGGTTCGGCACCCACCAGTTGGTGGGATCGCCCGCGAAGCGCTGCTCGACGAACGCCATCCTGGGCCAGCCCCGCTCCTCGAAGACCTCCCGCTCCATGATGCTCCGGTCGCGCGTGTCCGCGTAGACCTCCTGACCGAACATGCTGAGCGTCTGGAAGACCAGGAGGCGCGTCACCCGCCGCGCGACGATGTCGAGGCCCAGAAGCGGATAGCGCAGGTGGTAGAGCACGCCCATGAAGAGCACCAGATCCCAGCGCTCGGCGCTGTGGGCGAGGTCGTAGACCTGCATCCGGCGAAACTCCACCGCGTCCTCGAGCCCGTACTCGCGTGCCGCCCAGCGGGCCTGGTCGAGATAGTGATCGTCGAGGTCGATGCCCGTCACCCGCGCGCCGCGGCGCGCGAGCTCGAAGCTGTAGAAGCCCGCGTTGCACCCGACGTCGAGCGCCGTCCACCCCGTCAGGTCCGCGGGCAGCATCGGCGCGAGCACCGACCACTTGTAGCTCGGGAAGTCGCCCAGGAAGTGGTCGGGCGCGGTCTGGGTGCCGTCGGGCAAGTGCAGATTGTGGAACCAGGGCGCGAGGCGCGCGACCGCCTCGTGCCGCGACGTGGCTGCCTGCTCGAGCGGATGGGCCATCTCTACCAACTCCTGTGAAGCGTGCCTCGCGGGCACCGAGCGCCGGCTCAGGCGGCGGACTGCGACGCGCGGAGCGCGAGGGCGTACCCCTCGAGCTCGGCCGCGCGGTGGGCGGCCGTGTGGTCGGCCAGGACGCGCGCGCGCGCGCGCTCGCCCATCGCGCGGCGCTCGGGCTCGCCCAGGTCCCGCAGGAACCCCAGCGTGTCTTCCGCCGAGCGGGCGATGAGAATCTCCGTGCCGGGCTCGAAGAGCGTGTCGAGCCCCGGCCACCAGTCGCTCACGATCGGCGTGCCGCAGGCCGCCGCCTCGAAGAGGCGGACGCTCGGGCTGTAGCCCGCCGCGACCATGTCGGCGCGGGTGATGTTGAGCGTGAACCGCTGCGCCGTGTAGAAGGCGCGGTGCCGCGCGGGCGGCAGGTGCTCGATCCGTCGCACGTTCCGCGGCCAGCCGATGGCCGCCGGGTACTGCGGCCCTGCCACCACGAACCGTCCCACGGCCCAGCGCCGCGCCGGCTCCAGGAGGAGCCGGTCGAGCGGCGGCTGCCGGTCGGCGCTGTAGGTGCCCATGTAGCCCAGGTCCCACTCGGGCACGTGCCCCGGGGCGGCCTCGGGGAAGTAGAGCTCCGGGTCCACCGAGCAGTAGAGCGGCCGCGCCATCGGCGCGCCGTACTCGCGCTCGATCCGCTCGAGCGTCGGGCCGCCCGTGAATGAGAGATAGAGGTCGTAGCGCGGGATGAGCTCTGGCGCGAGATACTCCGCGTCCCCGCGCCCCAGCTTCGCGAGCGTGACCGGCGTGTCGATGTCGTAGAAGGCGGTCACGCCTTCGGCCTCGCGCGTCACCCACTCGCCGACCGCGACCCCCTCGGGCACATAGGAGCCGACGATCACGAGATCGGCCTCGGCCACCGCGCGGCCGTGCGCCTCCTTGAGCGCCGCGAGGTCGTCGTAGAGCACGGTGCGCCCGTAGGGCGGCTTCGCGAGGTCGCGGTTCTCCGCGTACCACGGCACGTCGCGCTCGAGGAAGAGCACGTCGTGCCCGCGCCGCACCAGCTCGCGTACGAGCCCGCGGTACGTCGTCGCGTGACCGTTGCCCCACGACGAGGTGATCGAGAGCCCCAGGATCACGATCCTCATGGCGCCACCCGCACGCGGTGGGTCATCTGCGCCGCCGGCGCCGCTCGGTGGGCCGCGAGCACGGCCTCGACCTGCGCCGCGCGGTGCGCGTAGGTGTGCTCGGCCAGCACGCGCCGGAGCGCCGCCTCGCCGATCGTGCGCGAGCGCTCGGGGGTGAGCGCCGCGACATGGTCGGCCACCTCCTCGCCCGAGTGCGCGACGAGCACCTCCGCGCCCGGCTCGAGGAAGAGCTCGATCCCCTCCCACGCGTCGGTGAGGAGGCAGGCCGCTGCTCCCGCCGCCTCGAAGACCCGCGTCGGCGGCGAGAACCCGTAGCGCGCCATGCTCTCGCGGTTCACGTTGAGCACGGCCAGCGGCGTGCAGTTGAAGGCGTTGTGGTCCTTCGTGTACACGTGGCCCACGTAGTTCAGGTTCGCCGGCAGCGCCTTGTCGCCCCAGCCGCTCCCGCCCAGGACGAAGCGCCGCCCCGGGAGCGCCGCCGCGCAGCGCAGGAAGAACTCCTCCACCCGCGCCTCCCGGTCGGGGAGCCGGTTGCCCAGGAATCCCAGGTCGCCCGCGAAGCGCGGGTCGGCGGCGACGGGGTGGTGGGTCGCGGGATCGAGCGCGTTGTAGACGGGGACGCACTGCCGCGCGCCGCGCGCCTCGTAGGCCCGCACCACCGGGTCGCCGCCGCCGTAGGTGAAGACGAGGTCGTAGCGCGGGATGAGCGCGTGGAACGGGTCGGCCGGGTCCTGCGCGAGCCGGTCGAGCGTCGCGGGCGCGTCCACGTCCCAGAAGACCACCAGCGTCCCGGGCCCCTGCAGGTCGAGCACGCCCTGCTCGAGGAACTGGTCGAAGACGCCGACGCCGCTCGCCTTCACGACGAGGTCGGCGCCGCGGGCCTGCTCGAGCGCGCGCGCCGCGGCAGCGGGGCTCGCGCCGTCGTAGACGACGACGCGGGCCCAGTCGGGGTCGGGGATGTCGCGGTGCTGCTGGCGGCCGTAGGCGTCGGGCTCGTAGAAGGTGACCCGGTGCCCCCGCTCGGCGAGGGCGCGGATGATCCCGCGATAGTAGGTCGCCGCGCCGTTCCAGTAGGCGCTCACGAGACTCGAGCCGAAGAACGCGATGTCGAGACCGGCGGTCATGGGGCTCCTTGGGGCTGTCAGAGGCCGGCTGCGGCGCCCGGGCCCGCGGCGGCGCCGGCCGCGGCGGCGGGCGCGCCGCCCGTCAGTTCGTCGTAGACCGCGAGGAGCTCGTCCACGCGGTGGGCACAGGTGTGACGGGCGAGGATCGTCCGCCGGCCGTGCTCGGCGAGCCGCCGCGCCGCGTCGGGCGCGGCGAGGAGCGTCGCCATCAGGTCCTGCATCTCGCGGCCGTTTCGGGCCACGAGGTAGTCGGCGCCGGGGGTGAAGAGCCGCTCGGCATCGTCCCAGGGCGAGCAGATGAGCGGGATGCCGCAGGCGAGGGCCTCGAAGACGCGGATCGTCGGGATCCCGGGGAGCGACTCCACGTAGGGCCGCCGCGGCACGTGCACCGTGAGTGCGAAGCGCGCGAAGACGCGCGGCGCCTCGTAGTTCGGGAGCCAGCCGGCGTACTCGATGCCCGCGTCCGCCAGCATCGCGCGCGCGTGCTCGGGATAGCGGACGCCGTGGATGCGGGTACGGAGCCCGAGCCGCTTCGCCGGCTCGATGAGGAACTCGCGCAGCTCCGCCGTGCGCTCCTCGTCGCCCCAGTTGCCGACCCAGACGAGGTCGCCCTCGCGCGGCTCGCCCGGGATCGGGCGGAAGACCCGCGCGTCGGCCGCCTCGTGCCAGGTCCAGGCGCGGCCGGTCCACCCCTCCTCGAGGTAGCGCCGCCGGATCAGCTCGCCGAACGCCAGCACGCCGTCGTAGTGCGCGAGGTCGTAGGCCGCCATGCTGTCGCGCTCGGTGACGGAGCGGTGGTGGGTGTCGTGGAAGAGCAGCCGGTAGCCGCCCGCAGGAGCCGACCCCGCGCGGTGCTCCCCGATGCGGCGCACGAGGGCGTGGTCGTTCCACTCGTGCACCAGCACGAGATCCGCGCCGTCGAGCGCGCGGCCGAGGTCGAGCGTGGCAGGGTCGTAGCGGCGACTCTCGAGCGTGGGGTAGGCCGTGCGGAAGCGCTCGAGCGGCGCCGTGCCGTGCTCCGCGACGAGGTTGGCGACGCTCCAGGCGTCGGCCGCCTCGTAGACCACGACGTCGTGCCCGCGCGCCAGCAGCTCGCTCACGACGCCGCGCAGGAAGTGCGCGTTGCCGTGGTTCCAGTCGGAGAGCAGCGAGTGGTAGAACATCACGACGCGCATGCGGCGGGCTCCATCGGCGGGGTGTCGCTCCGGCCGCGCGCGAGCAGCGCGGCGTAGAGCTCGAGATAGCCGCGCGCCATGCGCTCGGGGCCATACTCGAGCGCGCGGGCCCGGGCGCGGCGACCGTACTCGGCGCGGCGCGCGGCGTCGGCGACGAGGCCCGCGAGCGCGGCGTGGAGCGCGTCGGTGTCGTCGGGCGGCACGTAGAGCGCCGCGTCGCCCCACACCTCCCGCAGGCTCGGCAGGTCCCCGAGGACGAGCGCGCAGCCGGCGAGCCCAGCTTCGAGGGGGCCGAGCCCGAACGGCTCGTAGCGGGCCGGGAGGGCGAAGATCGGCGCGCGCGCGTACCAGCGCGCCAGCTCGCGCGTGGGCAGGCGGCCGATGAAGTGGAGGTGCTCCGTGCTCGCGGCGCCGCCGCTGTCGGGGTGCCGCTCCTCGCCCGCGACGTAGACGGGCCAGGCGAGCCGGGGGGCGACCCGGCCCACCGCGGCCACGTTCTTCGCGCTGTCCCAGACGCGTCCCGCCGTGAGGACGAACGCCATCTTGCGCCCCGGCGCGAAGCCGGCCGGGTCGCGGCCGTTCGGGATCACGTGCCCTCCCCGGACGCCGTAGTGCTCCTGCAGCGCGACGAGCATCGGGGTCGAGGGCGCGGCAACGGCGCCCGCGGCGTCGAAGCCCCGCGTCATCGCCTCCCGGTACCGATCCCACTCGGGCGGCGCGTCCGTTGCGTGCACGGCGCGCCACCAGCTCAGCACGCACGAGTGGCCGAGCGCGAGGGTCGGTACCCGCCAGGGCAGGGCGGCGTAGACCGGCTCGTTGTGGTGCACGAGGTCGGGGCGCGTCCGCTCGGCGAGCGCGAGCAGCCACTCGCCCGCCGCGCGCACGTCGTCCCAGGGCGACTCCATCCACGGCAGCCGCCACCTCGACGTTTCGAGCGCGAGGCCGGGTACCGCCTGGGCCTCCGCCCGCTGGTCCTCGCTCGGCTCCCCGCCCATCGCGGCGAGCGTCACCTCGACGCCCGCCGCGGTGAGCGCGCGGCTCAACTCCAGCGCGTAGGCCCAGACGCCGCCGACGGTGTCGGCGGTCATCAGGATCCGCGCGGGCCGCGGGGCCCGGGGAAGCATCGCCGCGGTCGGTCGCGTCACCGGCTACCGGCTCCGGCTCGGGCTCCGGGACGAGCGGCGCGACGACCCACGTGCGCTCGCGCGCTTCGTCCCGCTCCGGCTGCTCCGCGTGCCGGCACTGCCGCGGGCCGTGCTCTTGCGGGCCGTGCTCTTGCGGGCGGTGCTCTTGCGGGCCGTGCTCTTGCGGGCCGTGCTCTTGCGCGCCGTGCTCTTGCGAGCGGTGCTCTTGCGGGCGGTGCCACCGGCGCGGGTGCCGCTCTTGCGAGCCGTGCTCGTCGCGCGCGTGCCGCTCTTCTTCGTGGACTTGCGGCCCGCGCCGCCCGTCGCGGCGCTCTTCCGCGTGCTCCGCGTGGCGGCCTTCCGGCCGCTCGTGCCGGCCGAGGCGCGCTTCGTCGCCGAGCGCGACGCGCTGGCGCGCTTCGACCCCGACCGGCTGGAAGACGCCCGATCCGAGGCCGACCCGCGCGACGACTTCGCCCGTGCGGTACGGCCACTGGTGCCGCCGCGGCCGGTGCCGCGCCGCGCGCTGCCGGAGGTGATCCGCCCCGCGCGCCGCGCCTCGGCGGTCTCGCGGCTGACGAGCTTGTTGAAGTTCGAGCGCTTGCTGTAGACGAGCGCGAGGCCGTTGTCGTCGAAGGCGCGGAACCACGTGTCCCAGTCGATCGGCTCCAGCGACTCGGCGCCGCTGAAGCCCGGGAAGTCGAGCCGGATCATGCCGACGTCGCCCTTGCCGCCCGTGCCGCGGACGCAGGCCGGGTGCGCACCGCGGGACTCCGCCCAGTTGCGGATCGCGGCGTGATCGGTCGTGGTGGTCGAGTGTGTGGCCATGCGGTACCTCCTCGAGAACGGCGCGCGAGCGCGCGCCCGGTGGGTCAGGGCGTTGCGTGCCCCTCGTATGCGTATATCCGATCGAGGGTGCGCGCCACCTCGACGAGCCGCTCGGCCGCGGGATCGAAGCGCGCGCCGCTCGCCAGGCGCCGCGCCCAATCCACCGCCGCGCGGCCGCCCCACTCATCGGGCGGGCCACAGAGCGTCTCGCGGGAGGTGCCGCGGAAGCGCTCGGCGTGAAAGTCGTAGAAGGAGCCGTTCGCGTTGCGGAGCGAGGCGCCGCCGGCGGTGCCGAAGAACGACGCCTCGATCACCGCGTCCGCGCCCGCCGGGAGGTTCCACGAGCAGGCGAGCCGCACCGACGCGCCGCCCGCGAGGTCGAGCCGGGCCACGGCATAGTCCTCCACCCGGTCGCGCCGCCCGGCGAGCGGCTCGCCCTTGGCGTAGAGGCGGCTCGTCACGTGCTCGACCGCGGGGAAGTCGAGCACCCAGAGCGCGAGGTCCACGAGGTGGATGCCGAGGTCCATCACGCAGCCGCCGCCCGAGAGGGCGGGATCGTAGAACCACGCCTTGTCGGGACCGTAGGCGTTGTGGAAGACGACATCCGCGGCGTAGACCCGGCCCAGCTCGCCCGCCCGCACCAGCGCGCGCAGGCGCTGGAGCGCCTCGGTGAAGCGGTACGAGAGATCGACGCCGAGGAGCCGGTCGGCGCGGCGGGCGGCATCCACCACGGCGCGCACCTCCGGCTCGGTGCGGCCCAGCGGCTTCTGGCAGAACACCGCGAGCCCGCGCTCGAGCGCCGCGATCGACTGCTCGGCGTGGAGCGCGCTCGGGGTGGCGATGACGAGGCCGTCGAGCCCCGCGTCGAGGAGGGCGTCGAGCGAGTCGAGCACCGCCACGCTCCTCGCCCGGTCGCCGAGCGCCGCGCGCGCGGCCGCCGCGTTCTCGGCCGAAGGATCGGCGATCGCCGCCACCTCCGCCGCGCCGCTCCGCGCGATGGCCTCCATCCGGTGCCGGCCGATCCAGCCCACGCCGAGGAAGCCGAGGCGCGGCCTCGCGACCGGGGGCGTGGCCCCGGCGCCGGCCGCCTCGCCCTGTCCCGCGATCAGCGCCCCGGTCACGTGGTCACCAGCGCCTTGAGGAACCCGTCGGGCCGCCGGCGCATCGTCTCGAGCGCGTCGGCGGTGCGGTCGAGCGGGAAGGCGTGGGTGTAGAGCGGCGCGGGATCGAGCCGTCCGCTCGCCACCTCCGCCACCGCGAGGCGGATCCCCTCGACGTAGGTCGCGGGCTCGCGCTCGTGCGCGTTGACGACATCGAGCCCGCGCCAGTTCCAGAGGAACATGTTGACCTGCCGCGGGCCGTCCTGGTGGAAGCCCGCGACGACGAGCCGGCCGCGCTCGCGCGTGAGCTCGCCGGCGAGGTCGAGGGGCCACTGGAGGCCGACGCACTCGATCACGCGGTCGCAGAAGACGCCCTCGGTCCGCGCCTGCACGGTGTCGATGATCCGCTGGTGGTCGTCCATGGCGAGCACGTCGTCGGCGCCCATCGCGCGGGCCACCTCCAGCGCGAACGGCCGGCGCGAGATCGCGAGCACCCGCGCCCCCGCGTTCGCCGCGAGCCGCGTGAGCAGCGCGCCCATGAAGCCGATCCCGATGATCGCCACCGTCTGCCCGGCGGCGATGTCGCTGCGGCGAAAGACGTTCATCGCGCAGCCCAGCGGCTCGCCGGGGAAGGGCCGGCCGTCGAGCGCCGGGGGCAGCGGCACGACGGCCTCCGCCTTCGCCACGTCGTACTCGGCGAACGCGTGATACGAGAGCGCGGCGACCCGCTGGCCCACGCGCAGCCCCGCGACCCCGTCGCCCAGCGCGTCCACCACGCCCCAGCCCTCGTGGCCCGGGGCGCCCGGCTCGGTGGGGTACTGGAACCACGGCCGGCCCTCCCAGAGCGGGAGGTTCGAGCCGCAGACCCCGGAGCCCTCGAGGCGCACGCGCACCTCGCCGGGGCCGGGCTCGGGGAGCGGTGGCGCGGCGAGCGTGACCGCACCGGGCGCGGCGACGACCGCCGCGCGCATCGTGGTCACGGCCGTCGGAGGGAGCACGTCGGTCGCGAGCTCGTCAGCGAGCACCGGTCGCCGCCTTTCGAGAGAGGGTGGGGGAGAGGGCACGATGTTCCAGGAGCCAGCGGTGGAGCCGCTCGACCCCTTCCCGCACGCCGGTCTTCGCGCGCCAGCCGGTGAGCCGGCCGAAGGTCGTCGTGTCGGAGACGTAGTAGCGCTGGTCGCCCGGGCGCCACGCGTCGTACTGCACCGCGGGCGCCTGACCGACGAGCTCGGCGATCAGGTCCAGCAGCTCGCGCAGGCTCACCGTGTTCGCCGGGCCGCCGCCCATGTTGAAGGCGCGGCCCGACTCGGTCGGCATCCGCTCCATCGCGAGGAGGAAGGCGTCCACCAGGTCGTCCACGTAGAGCACGTCGCGCACCTGGCGGCCGTCGCCGTAGAGCGTGATCGGCTTCCCCTCGAGCGCCCGGATCAGGAAGTGGGCGACCCATCCCTGATCCTCGGTGCCGAACTGGTGCGGCCCGTAGATGCAGCTCATCCGGAAGACGATCGCCGGGAGCCCGAAGGTGCGCGCGTAGTCCACCACGTACTGGTCGGCGCAGCCCTTCGAGCAGCCGTAGGGGCTGTGGAAGTCGAGCGGGCGCGCCTCGGGGATGCCGCGCGCGCGGAGGCCGGCGTCGGTCGGCTCGTAGCGGCCGTTGAGTCGGCGCAGCGGGACGTCGTCGAGCCCGCCGTAGACCTTGTTGGTCGAAGTGAAGACCAGCGGCCGCGGCGCCGCCTGCGCGCGGACCGCCTCGAGGAGGTTGAGCGTGCCGCGCGCGTTCACCTCGAAGTCGTCCAGCGGCTCGACGAGGCTCGTCGTCACCGCCACCTGCGCGGCGAAGTGGAAGATCCGGCTCGCGCGCTCGACCACGCGCCGCACCGCCTCGGCGTTGCGCATGTCGGCGATCTCGACCTCGAGCCGGTCGCCGTGCGTGTCCCGCAGCCAGCGCAGGTTCTGCTCGACCCCGGGCCGCGCGAGGCTGTCGAAGAGGAGCACCCGCTCGCCCCGGCTCAGCAGCCGGTGGGCGAGGTTGGTGCCGATGAAGCCCGCGCCGCCGGTGATCAGCGTGAGCGGCCGCGCCCGTGGGCCGTCCGCCAGGCCCTCGAGCCCCAACCGCTCGAGCTCGCTCGCGTCCACCGCGTCCACGCGGTCGAACCCGCCGCCCGCGCCGTAGGCGTTCGCGCCATTGCCGTTCGCTCCGTTGCCGCTCATACGGTCAGCCCCCGCGCCACGAGTTCCGCCTTCGCCTCCGCCACCCGGTCCTCGGCCGGCTGGCCCGCGAGCCAGCCGGCCAGCTCGGCGAGCCCCTCGTCGAGCTCCACCGCCGGCACGTAGCCCAGCTCCTCGCGCGCGCGCGTGACGTCGGCGTAGCAGTGGCGGATGTCGCCCACCCGGTACTTGCCCGTGATCTCGGGCTGGAGATACTCCTTGCCCATCACCGCGGCGACCCGCGCGGCGATCTCCCGGATGGTGTAGTGCCGGCCGCTCCCCACGTTGAAGACCTTGTCCGGCGCACCCGGCGCCTCGAGCGCGAGGCGCGACGCCTCGGCGATGTCGTACACGCTCACGAAGTCGCGCTGCTGCAGCCCGTCCTCGAAGATCATCGGCGGGTTGCCGTTGAGGAGCCGGCTCGCGAAGATCGCGAGCACGCCGGTGTAGGGATTCGAGAGCGCCTGGCGCGGCCCGTAGACGTTGAAGAACCGCAGCGCCACCGTCGGGATCCCGTAGGCGCGGCCCACCAGGAGGCACATCCGCTCCTGGTCGTACTTCGACAGCGCGTAGACCGAGGCGAGACTCGGCTGCTTCCACTCCGGCGTCGGATGCGGCGTGAGCACCTCGCCCGCGGCACTCCGGACCTCCCAGTCACCGGCCTTCAGCTGCTCGAGCGAGCGCTCCTGGCCGGGCTCGATGCTCCCGTCGGCGGCGCGATAGAGCCCCTCGCCGTAGATGCTCATGCTCGAGGCCACGACGAGCCGCTCGACCGGCCGCTCGACGAGCGCCTCGAGCAGGACCGCCGTGCCCAGGTTGTTCACCGACGTGTACTCGGCGATCTGGTACATGCTCTGCCCGACGCCCACCGCCGCGGCGTAGTGGTAGACCGCGTCGACGCCGTCCAGCGCGCGGCGCACCGCGGTCGGATCGCGCACGTCGCCGACGACGAGCTCCACGTCGTCGGCGAGGTACGCGGGGCGCGCCCGGGCGCTTCCGTGCACCTGTTCGGAGAGATTGTCGAGCGCGCGGACCCGGTACCCCTTCGCCAGGAGGCGGTCGGCGACGTGGGACCCGATGAAGCCCGCGCCGCCGGTGATCAGGACGTGCTTGGCCATGCCTAGCTCCTTCGATGATGCACGCACCGGCCGTCGGCGCCGGGCGCGCCGACGGCGGGTGCCGTGGAGGATCGATCCTGCGAAACCGCCGTCGGAGTGGTCCGGCGGCGGGTCAACCGAGCGACTGCTCCAGCCACGTCGCGGTCTCGACCGGGGCGCGGCGATCGCCGAGCACGGGCGTACGCCCTGGAGCGCGGCCGGTGCCGTGGCCGTTGCCGTTCGCAGGCGCGCCGGCAGGCGCGCCGGCATGCGCGCCGGCATGCGCGCCGGCGTGTGCGCCGCTCGGCCGGAGCCCCGCCTCGCCCGCGGCCGCCGCGACGGGGCGGCGCCGATCGAGGTCCGCGCCGCGCGCGAGGCGGTCGCGGAAGTAGGCGATGGTGCGCTTGAGCCCGACGCGCAGCGGGACGACCGGCTCCCAGCCGAGGAGCGCGCGGGCGCGCGAGATGTCGGGCCGGCGCTGGGTGGGGTCGTCCTGGGGCAGCGGCCGGTGGACGATGCGCGTCTTCCGTCCGACGAGCCGGGTGACTTCCTGGGCGAGCTCGAGCATCGTGAACTCGTCCGGGTTGCCGAGGTTGACGGGCTCGTGCACCTCGGGCCCGCCTTCCGCTTCCATCAGGCGGATGAGTCCGGTGACGAGGTCGTCGACGTAGCAGAAGGAGCGGGTCTGCTGCCCCTCGCCGTAGATCGTGAGCGGCTCGCCCCGCAATGCCTGCACGATGAAGTTGGAGACGACCCGTCCGTCGTACTCGCTCATGCGCGGGCCGTAGGTGTTGAAGATCCGCACGATGCGCGTGTCCACCCCGTGCTGGCGGTGATGCTCCATCATCAGCGTCTCGGCGACGCGCTTGCCTTCGTCGTAGCAGGCGCGCGGGCCGATGGGGTTGACGTTGCCCCAGTAGCTCTCGACCTGCGGGTGCACGCTCGGGTCCCCGTAGACCTCGCTCGTCGAGGCCTGCAGCACGCGGGCGCCGACGCGGCGGGCGAGGGTGAGCAGGTTGAGGGTGCCGTTGACGTTGGTCTTGATCGTCTTGACCGGGTCGTACTGGTAGTGCACCGGGCTGGCGGGGCAGGCGAGATTGTAGATGCGGTCCACCTGCAGGAGGATCGGATCGACGACGTCGTGGCGGATGAGCTCGAAGCCGGGCCGGCCGATCAGCTCCGCGACGTTGTCGCGCCGGCCGGTGAAAAGGTTGTCGAGGCAGACGACCTCGTATCCTGACTGCAGGAGACGCTCGCAGAGGTGCGAGCCGATGAACCCCGCCCCACCCGTGACCAGTACTCTCATCCCGTCCTACCTGTCGCTCATGGCATGTCGCCGACGGCCCGTCGCGAACCCAGCGATGTCGGCGGCTTCCGGGTGACGGCCAAGTCCTGCGGCCGCCACGACGACAGACCACGAGCCCCCAGCCGAGCCGATGCGCGCCCTCGCGCATCTAAGTACCTCGGCATCTAAGTACCCTGCGGGGGACAGGAGAGGCCGTGACCTGCATCACGGGGTGAGACACGGGTTGCGGGGGGCTGGAGAGCCGAAGGTAAGTAGAAGGGACGCCGAGCTTTGTTGATCCGGGACGTTCCTCCCACCTCCGCGCCCTCCCGGTGCGCCGAACCGTCCCGGAGGCGATATTCCGCCATGCACATGAACACGCGAGCGGTGACCGACGTCACCATCTCCCGGCTCAGACAGGCCCTCGCCGAGTTGGGACACGCGCCCGCCTCGGCGATTCCCGAGGGGAGCGGCGGCCGCACCGAGGAGGCGATGATCCGTCCCGCGCGCCTCGTCGAGTGCGCGCGCGTGGAGCATCTGCCCGTGGGGACGGCGGAGGCGTGGACGGAGCCGGTCGCATTCCTCGACGGCACGCAGCGGAGCGAGCTCGTCTGTTATGTGGGGACCCGGCCGCTGGTGGCCGCGTTCGTCGCCGCCGCGGTGCGGGAGCGGCGGGAGCGGCGCCTGCGCACCGTGCTCGTCGAGCGGCGGCGGCTCGTCGTCGGCCACCGCGATGCACTCGCCGCGGCCGCGGGACTGCTCGAGGGCTTCGAGATCGTGGAGCTGGACCAGGACGATGGGGAGACGCCGCACCCGGTGCGCGAGCTGCAGCGGATCGCCCGCGCGGTCGACCGGCAGCGCGGCAACCTCGAGCTCGCCGCCGGCGACCGCTACCGGCAGCGCTCCGATGCCTGGCTCGTGGTGGACGGCTCGCTCACCGGCAGTCCCGGCTGGGCCGCCGACGAGCGGATGATCGGCGTCTCGAAGAGCCACGCGACTCTTCCCTTCGACGGCGCCGACCTCGAGCGCTATCTCCGGCTCCCCGCCGGCCATCGCACGCCGCTCTTCGAACCCCCGGCGCGCAGCTTCGCTCCCGTGGTCTCGTGGGCGCTCCGCCTCTGGCCCTGGGAGGGCCGCGACCTCTTCCACGGCCTCGTCCGCATCGAGGTCGCCCCGGCCGCCGCCACCCCCGGGCACGCCGACCGCCTCTCGCGCCACCTCCTCGCCGAGCGCGTCCCGCTGAGCACCCCGGACCCGCGCTGGGACCGGCTGCTATATGGAATACACGCGGTGGAGCAGTACCTGAAGGCAGGGGCTAGGGGCTAGGGGCTAGGGGCTAGGGAGTCCCGATGTAAAGCGGCCCTCCGGTTTCCAGAACCGGAGGGCCGCATCGCATCGGAGCCACTAGCCCCTAGCCCCTAGCCCCTAGCCCCTAGCACCTGCTTTCTCATCCCGTCTGCACCGTCACCCCCACCGTCAGCGTCCGGTCGTTGCGGAAGAGCACGCCCTCGGGCGGGGTGGTGTCGCGGTTGAACTGGTAGGTCGTCTGCAGGGCGAGGCGGCGCGTGAGGAGGACGCGGATCGAGGTCTGGGTGGTGAAGAGGTAGTCGTGCACGTTCGAGGCGACCGGCTCGAAGAGCGTGCGGTGCTCGATGGCGACACCGGGGCGCACGGGGATCGTGCTGGTGAGGCGCATGCTGAAGCGGGTGCGCGAGGAGGAGGTGTCGGGGGCGCCGGGCACGGTGGGGTCGCCGCCGCTGCGCTCGTAGTCCTGCAGCAGGGCCAGGCCGACCGCCACCCGCCGGACGCTGTCGCGCACGAGGTTGAGATCGGCGCCCGAGCTCGCGGCGAGGCGCACGCGGATCCGCTTGACGTCGTCCCGGAGGGCGGTCGCGGCGACGAACGGCGTGACCCGGCCCTTCGGCAGGAAGCGCAGCTCGGCGCCCGCGGTGTAGTCCTCGACCGCCATTTCCCCCGCGCTGCGGCCGTAGCGCGCGCCGACGGTGAGGCCGACGCCCAGCTTGCGCCCGCCCACCCGGCTCACCTGCACCGTGCTCGTGAAGAGCGAGAGCGTCTTGTTGCCGCTCATGTCGGTGATGCTCAGCGTCCCGCTCGCGTGCCAGTGCGCGCTGTCGACGACCGCCGCCGGCGCCGCGGTCGTCGTCTCCCCCGTGTCCACGGGTGCCGCGGGGGCGAGCGCGAGCAGGGCGGCGGCCAGCAGGTGCATCGGTCGGTCTCCGTCGGAGCGAGTATACCAGTGGGGGGATCGCAACGTAATCGCCATCCCGCCGCACTCAACCCCCGCCTGTCCCGGGCGGTGCCTTCGGCGTATCTTCTCCCGTCATGGACCCTCTCGCCTCCGCCGCCGCCCCCATCGGTCGGGTCGTCGCCACCGAGCTCAAGCCCAGCACCCCGCATCAGTTCTACTTCTGGACCGCGCGCGAGTCGGCGATCGGGATCGGCGCCATCGTGCGCGTGGAGGCGCCGGGGCGGGTGGTCTACGGAATCGTCACCGACGGCTTCGCCTATTCCGATCTGGTGACGCCGATGCACGCCGTTCTGGGCGCCGATGGCGACCCCGCGCTCGCGGGCACCGAGCCCACCGAGCGGCCCGAGATCCGGCTCTTCCTCGCCGCCGTCCTGCGGCAGGTGCCCGAGGAGCCGCTCCAGCCGGTACCGCTCGGCGCGGTGCACCTCGCCACCGACGCCGATGTCGTCCTGGCGCTTCGGATGGAGAGCTATACCGGCGGCGAGCGGCCCACCGGGATCCCCGTCGGCATCTACTCCGCCGGCGGGCTCGAGTCGCCGGTCTATCTCGACTGCGACTTCCTGCTGGGCCCCGAGGCCGCCCACCTCAACATCACCGGCGTCTCGGGCCTCGCCACCAAGACGAGCGCGGTCGAGTTCCTCCTCGCGTCGATCTTCCAGACCTTTCCGAAGCACAAGGGCTCGGTCGCGGCGGTCTGTTTCAACGTGAAGGGCCCCGACCTCTGCTTCCTCGACCAGCCGGCGCCGAACCTCGGCGAGGAGGACCGGCGGGTCTATGGAAAGCTCGGCCTCGAGCCGGCGCCGTTCGAGCGGGTGCGCTACTACGCTCCCTTCAAGCCCGACGGGGTGAACCTGAACACGCTGCGCACGCACGAGGCGCTCGGCGCGAACACCGAGCCGCTGGTGTGGGGCCTGCGCGAGGTGCTCGACTACGCCGAAGTCGTCATGAACAAGGACGACGTCGACGCCAAGGCCGACGCCTTCATCGACTTCCTGGCCGAGCGGGTGGTGGGACGCGAGTACCAGGACGAGATGCTGCGCGGCAAGCCGTTCCAGGTGCAGAGCTTCGCCGATCTGGAGGAGTTCTTCCGCTGCATCTTCGAGTTCATGGAGGTGCTGGGGAAGGGGGCGGAGGTGTGGAAGACGCACCACCTCGCCACGATCCGCAAGGTGCGCAACCGGCTCTCGAACATCTGCACCCGTTCGAAGGGCCTGGTCACCGACGACGGCGCCGCGAACGACCTCCCGTGGGGCGCGTTCGAGGACCGCGGCACCTACGTGATCGACGTCGCCGGGCTCGACCCGCTCGCGCAGGACCTCGTCTTCGCGCGGGTCGTCTCCAAGCTGCGCGAGCACCTCGAGCGCCGTGATCTCGGCGTCGACCACGTGGTCGTGTTCGTGGACGAGCTCAACAAGTACGCCCCGGCCGACGGGCCCGAGACGTACGTGAAGAAGATGCTCCTCGACCTGAGCGAGCGGGGCCGCTATCTCGGGCTCGTCCTCTTCAGCGCGCAGCAGTTCCGCAGCCAGGTGCAGCGGCGCGTCGTCGGCAACACCGCCACCGGGATCTACGGCCGGATGGATATGGACGAGCTCGCCACGCCGGGCTACGCCACGCTCTCGCCGGCGACGAAGATCAAGCTCGGCACCCTGCCCAAGGGCGAGCTGATGCTCCGGCACCCGCACTTCACGCAGCCGATCTTCGCGCGCTTCCCGCGGCCGGCGGTAATGACGGGGCGGGAGGGGGTCGAGCGCTTCCCGCCGGCGGTGGACCTGCCGTTCCCGGAGGCGGTGGCGCGCCAGATGGCGCAGCTCGACCGCCGCGTGCGCCGGGACGAGGTCGTCGCCCTCATCGAGGGGCGGCGGGAGGACGACGTGCGGCGGGCGCTCAGCGCCACCCGGCGCAACCGGCCCGACGAGCCGCTCGCCTACTTCACCAAGGCACTCGGCCGCCGGATCGAGGCCGAGGTGGCGAACGTGGTCCGCAAGGGCGTGCCGAGTCTCAAGCGGGTGGACGACGCGTACGGGTTCTGAGCGCTGCCCGCCTTCACCGACCTTTCATCCCCACCTCAGCGGCCCCTCATCGCCGCCGTTCTATAGTCTCCTCAGCGGCCTCGCCACACGGCGGCTCCCAGGTCGTGGGCCGTCGCCGGCGCATCCGGCCGCGGGGGAGGGGATATGCTGGACGTCCTCGTCGAATCCCGTCCGGCGCACGCGTGGCGCCGCTCGGAGATGCTGGTCTCGCCGCTCGCCCTCGTCGCACACCTCGCGGCGGCCGTCGTGGTGGTGCTCTCGGCCCATGCGGTGTCCGCGAGTCTCGACGTCGCCCGCCTCGACACCACGCTCGTCTTCCTGCGGCCGCCGACCGAGGCGCCGAAGCCCCCGCCGCCGGCGCCGAAGGTGGTGGAGCAGGTGGCCGCGGCCACGGTCCCGGCCGTCGCGCCGCCGAAGGGCTTCCAGACCGTGGTCGCGCCGACCGAGATCCCGAAGGCCATCCCGCCGGTGGACCTCAACGAGAAGCCGTTCGACCCGCGCGACTTCACCGGCAAGGGCGTCGAGGGCGGCGTGGCCGACGGCGTCGTGGGCGGCGTCCTCGGCGCGGCGAAGGGGGATGCGGTCGAGTCGCCGGGCACGGCGGTCTATCGCGCGGTGGATCTCGATGTCCCGGTGGCGCTGATCGAGCAGCCGCCGCTCCGCTATCCGCCGATGCTGGCGGACGCGGGGATCGACGGCGTGGTGGACCTCGAGTTCGTGGTCGGGGTGGACGGCCGCGTGGAGCCGGCCTCGATCCGGGTGATCGCGAGCAGCCAGCCGCAGTTCGTGGCCGAGGCCCGCACGGTCGCGCTGGGGAGCCGCTTCCGGGCGGCGCGGCTGCACCATCAGGCGGTGCGGCAGCTCGTGGCCCAGCGGTATCGTTTCACCGTGGCTCGGTAGGCGCCGCGCTCGGGTGCGGCACAGGTACGGCTCTACGGGGGTCGGCGCCGGATGGCGCGCCTGAGCCAGGAGGCAGTGACCTCCCGACGCCCCGGTCGAGAGGGCCCCGCGGAGCCGAGTGCCGCGGGGCCCTCTCACGCGCGCCCGCCTGAGCCCGCGCGGCCGCCCTGACGCCACCCTGACGATGGCGGCCTAAACTCCGGGGCTTCCGGATACCCGCGCCCAGGAGGCCTCCCATGTTGCTCGCGTCGCTCGCGCTCGCTCTCACGCTCGCCCCGGTGGGCGCTCCGGCATCGCCCGCGCCCGGGGGGCCGCGTCCCAAGCCCACGGTCGTGGACGTCGTCGCGCGGGAGTACGCCTTCACGATGCCCGACAGCATTCCGGCGGGCCTCGTCACCATCCAGCTGCGGAACGAGGGGAAGCAGCTGCACCACTTCTGGATGGTCCGCCTCACGGAGGGCAGGACGTTCGCCGATCTGATGAGCCACCTGAAGGCCCATCCGGAGCAGATGCCGGCCTGGGCCGTGAACATCGGCGGGCCGCAGCCGCCGGCGCCGGGCGGCAGCTCGAACGCCACCCTGCTGCTCACCCCCGGCCGCTACGCGGTGCTCTGCGTCGTGCCCGGGCCCGACGGCGTGCCCCACGTGGCCAAGGGGATGTCGCACCCGCTCGCCGTCACCGAGTCGGCCGCCGAGCGCGTCGCGACGGAAGCCGCGGCCGGGATGAAGCCCGACCTCCAGGTCCGGCTCGTAGACTATGGCTTCGAGTTCAGCAAGCCGCTGAGCGCCGGCGAGCACACCATCCGCGTGCAGAACGACGCCTCGCAGTTCCACGAGATCGTCATCTTCAAGCTGCTGCCGGGCAAGTCGCTGGCCGACGCGCTCACCTGGGTCGAAAAGCAGCAGGGGCCGCCGCCGCTCCTGCCGGTCGGGGGCATCACCGGTCTGGACAAGGGCCAGCACGCCCTGATGCAGGAGCGCTTCACGCCCGGGGAGTACGCCGTGGTCTGCTTCCTCCCGGATGCGAAGGACGGGAAGCCGCACTTCACGCACGGAATGGCGACGCAGCTCAAGGTCGAATGAGACTGGATTCTTGGAATAAGTCAAATAAATATTGACATTATTGCGGCCGGACCGTATCGTAGCCTGCACTCCCAACCTCTTGGAGGCATGCTATGTGGTCCGGTCGCTTGCGTCTCCCCGCTGTCCTGGCCGTCTCCCTCCTCGCGGCGGCCCCCCTCGCCGCCCAGTCCGCCGCGCCCGCCGCGTCCACCTCGTCCACCCGGCACGACGCGACGAAGCCGGCCCTGAACGACCCCACCATCGTGGCGATCTTCGACGCGGCCAACACCGCCGACATCGAGACCGGCAACCTCGCCGCCCGGCGGGCACAGTCCGCCGACGTGAAGGCGCTCGCACGCCAGATGGCGAGTGATCACCGGACCGTGCGCCAGCAGGGTCGCGATCTCGCCGCAAAGCTCCACGTCACGCCGACGCCGCCCACGGACCACACGAGCGCCGAGGAGCATGCCAAGGTGATGCAGCGGCTGCGCACCACCCCGGCGGCGAAGTTCGACTGCGCCTACCTCGAGCACGAGGTGGCGTTCCACAAGGCGGTGATCGACGCCGTGGGCACCTCGCTCATGCCGGCGATCCAGAACGCCGACCTCAAGAGCTTCGTGCAGCAGGTGGCGCCGGCGTTCCAGGGCCACATGATGGCCGCCGAGAACCTGGCGAAGAAGCACGGCTGCGAGGCGCCCGCCTCGGCGCAGTAGCGGCCACAGGCGCCAGCGCGGTCGCCGCCGCGCTGGCGCCGCCTGTTATCTTGTCCGCAACTCTTCGCGCGAGGCGACAGGTGCGGGCTCGAGGCAGGCGATGACGGCGCGCACGCGGGCGCGCCTGCAGCTCGTGGTGGCCGCGATGCTCTTCTCCACGGGCGGTGCCGCGATCAAGGCGGCGGCGTTCAGCGGGGTGCAGGTGGCGAGCCTGCGCTCCGGGATCGCCGCCGTCGCCGTGCTCCTCATGATCCCCGCGGCGCGGCGCGGCTGGAGCTGGCGGACGCTCGTCGTCGGCGCGGCCTATGCGGCGACGCTGGTCCTGTTCGTGCTCGCCAACCGGCTCACCACCTCCGCCAACACGATCTTCCTCCAGAGCACCGGGCCGCTCTACCTCGTGGTGCTGGGGCCGCTGCTGCTGCACGAGCGGGTGCGGCGCCAGGACCTCGCGCTCATGGGCGTCGTGGCGATCGGCCTCGTGCTCTTCTTCGTCGGGGCCGAGCGGCCGGTGGGCACCGCGCCCGACCCGGCGCGCGGCAACCTCCTCGCCGCCGCGAGCGGGCTCACCTGGGCGCTCACGCTCCTGGGGCTCCGCTGGCTGAGCGACGCCGAGCGCAGCGCCGGGCACACGGACGCCAATCCGAGCATCGCCGCCGTGGCCGCCGGCAATCTCATCGCCTGTCTCGCCTGCCTGCCGTGGGCGCTGCCGCTCGGCGCGCACGGCGTCGCCGACTGGGCGATCGTCGGCTATCTCGGCGTCTTCCAGATCGCCGTCGCCTATCTGTTCGTCACCGCGGGGCTGCGCCACGTACCGGCGTTCGAGGCGTCGGTGCTGCTGCTCGTCGAGCCGGCGCTCAAT
This sequence comes from Gemmatimonadales bacterium, assembly GCA_035760645.1. Lineage (GTDB taxonomy): Bacteria > Gemmatimonadota > Gemmatimonadetes > Gemmatimonadales > GWC2-71-9 > DASSTY01. The sequence goes on along the minus strand of DASTSO010000064.1, from coordinate 21,299 downwards.
CCGATCTGGTCGTGGCTGGTCCACGGCGAGGTGCCGGGTGCCTGGGCGATCGTGGGCGGCGTCCTCATCCTCGGCGCCACGGTGGTGAAGACCTGGCTCGACGCGCGCCTCGCGCCGCTCGCGCCGGCGGCGGTGGCGGACGGCGCATGAGCGCGACGGCCGGCCTCATCGAGACGGTGCGCGTGCGCGACGGGGTCGCGCCGCTCTGGGGGCTGCACCTGAACCGGCTCTTCCTGAGCTGCAAGGCGCTGGGGATCCCGCACCCGCGCGAGCTCACGGTGCCGGCGGGCGGCCCCGACCGGGTGCACCGGCTGCTCGTCACCGCGCGCGGCACCGAGGCGAGCGAGCGCGCCGTGGGCGCCGCCCCCGCGGTGCGCCTCGTGACCGCGCGCGGGGTCGTGCATCGGCCCTACCCGCACAAGACCACCGAGCGCGGGCAGTTCGAGCGCGCCGCCGCCGAAGCGCGCGCGGCGGGCGCCGACGACGCGCTGCTCGTCACCGCGGACGGGCTGGTGGCCGAGACCACGGTGCGGGCGGTGCTCTGGTGGCGCGGCGGCCGGGTGGCGGGGCCGCCGCTCGCGACGGGGATCCTGCCGAGCGTGGGGCGGGCGCGCATCGCGGAGCTGGTGGGCGAAGTGGTCGAGGAGCGGCTCGCCGCGGGTGAGCTCGCCGCCCGGGAACCTTTCCTCGTGAATGCTGTTGAGGGAGTGACGGCGGTCGCCACGCTCGACGGCGGGACGGTCGCGGCGGGGCCGGGTCTGCGGGAGCTTCAGGCGCGCTTCTGGGGTTGACGAACGTGCCGGTCGTAAATAGTATTCCGCGCTCGGAATCGGGCGCCACGAGAGGTCTTCGGTGCTCTCCGTGGTGGCTGTAGCTCAATCGGTTAGAGCGCCGGACTGTGGCTCCGGAGGTTGCGGGTTCAATCCCCGTCAGCCACCCCTGGTAGACGAAGGTCCGTAGCTCAATTGGTAGAGCACCGGTCTCCAAAACCGGGGGTTGGGGGTTCGATTCCCTCCGGGCCTGCTCGGGCGGGCATGAGCAGTCGGCAGGACCAGCGGTACCGGCAGGACCCAAGCAGTACCACATGGCGCTATCGTCTAGGGGACTAGGACGGGGCCCTCTCAAGGCCCAAACACGGGTTCGAATCCCGTTAGCGCTACTCGCAGCACCGCAGTCGGAGCGACGCAGTCGCAGCACAAAAACAGGACCACGGGAACTCGGCCCCATCGTCTATCGGTTAGGACGCGACCCTTTCAAGGTCGAGAGACGGGTTCGATTCCCGTTGGGGCTATGAGCAGGACCACGCCTCGATAGCTCAATTGGTAGAGCAGCTGACTCTTAATCAGTAGGTTCCAGGTTCGAGTCCTGGTCGGGGCATACCAGCGTAGGGACTTTCAACGCGCCTTCGGGCGCGTTGATGCTTTGATGGCACTTCGGTCGGGGGGTCCGGCGCCGGTGACGGCAGCCGGGCCCTTCGTTGTCGTGAGCAGGGTCCGCGACGACAAGCCCGTCGAAGTCCATGACGACTGCGCTCACCGCCTCAGAACCAGCGCCCTACCCGCACGTAGACGACACCGCGGTGGAGCGAGTTGCGACCGTACGCGATGCGGAGCACGCCCGCGGGCGTGTCCGTGCCCAGGCCGGCACGGGCGCCCCAGAGCCAGGGGGCGTCGGGCAGCGCGTCGCCCTCGCGGTCGGTCGTGCCGCCCATTCCCTCCACAAGTGCGAAGACGCCGCCCGACAGCGCGACGCGCGCTTCGAGTCCGGTGATCAGCTCTCGGCTTCCGCGGTGCTCGCCGAGATGCAGACCGGGAAAGCCGTCCAGCCCGCCCAGCGGCACGGTCATTTGGAGCGGCAGGTGATGGCCCCACTGATAGCGCAGGAGCGGCGCGAGCGCGAGCCGTCCGCGCGCGAGATGCAACGCCGTCAGCTTCCCGGTCGCGACGACGCGCTGGTATGCGTCGGCGAGCGATGCCTCCACGCCGAGTCGCGGGTCGCCGCTGGCGTCGACCTGCTGAAGCCGGAGCCGCACGCCGGCCGCCGAACGATTGCCCATGGGATCGTGCCACACGCGCGCCTCGACGCCGAGCCCTGCCTCCCAGTCGTGTCCGAGCCCGTGCTCCGTCCCCAGCACGGCCACGAGCTCGCGGGTACCGAGCGGCGCCAGCTCGTGGCCGGCCGTGTCGAACGTGCGCACGCGCTCGTGCGTGCCGCGCAGGGTGAGCAGGATTGACAGCGCACGCCCGGCCACGGTGAACGGGCGCTGGAGGCCGAGGCGGGCCGTCTGGTCGAAACGGGCGGCGGCGAGCAGGGCCCAGGCCATGAACCGGCCGCCGAGGGGCTGGCGGTCGAGCGTGCCGACCCAGAGCCGCCCGCCGAGGTCGTAGTCGTACGCGGCGCCGAGGCCGACCTGTGCGGGCGGGCGTAGCCGGCCGTCGATCGCAAAGTCGACCGTGTCGGCGCGCCCCGACGGCGTGAGCCAGATCGCCGCGTAGGGCGACGTCTCGGCGAAGCCGAGCAGGCGGGTGCGAAGGCCGGCGACATCGAGCGATTCGCCGGGAGCGAGTCCGAGGAAGCGGAGCAGGCGCGCCGAGTCGACGCCGAGATTCGCCACCACCGCGATCCGGCCGACGTGCGTGGGGAGGGACGGTGACCGCCGCGGTCGTCCGTTCGACGGGTCCGGCTCACAGGCCGTTGCGCCGAGCGCCGAGTCGGCAGCGGCGCCGCCGGCGGCTTCGAGAGCGTCGATCTTCTCGGGTGCGAAGTCGAGCATCCGATGGACCCCGAGCGCGGGCCGGATGTAGACGTCGCCGGGGGCCACCGTGTCGCCCGGCTGGGTGGTGAGGAAGCTCAGCAACTGTCCCGCGATCCGCAGCGGCGAGACCAGGTCGGTGCTGTCGGCGAGGCCGTGCGACACGTCCGAGATGATGAGCCGCCCCGAACCGCCGCCCAGCGCGTCGCGTGCCGACCGGACCGGCACGTTGGCGGCGAGTCCTCCGTCGACGAGCTGGGCGTGGTCGACCGTCTCGGGCGCGAGGACGAGGGGGATTGCGGCGCTGGCGCGCACGGCCTGCGCGAGGTCTCCCGAGCCCAGCACGACCGGACGCCGGTCGGCGAGCCGGGTCGCTACGGCGCGAAACGGGATCGGCAGCCGATCGAAGTCGCCCCGGGCGAACAGGTTGCCGCGCAACAGCAGGGCGGCGAGGAAGGCGTTGATCGTCTCCTCGCGCACCCCGTTGCTCGCCAGGGCGAAGCCGCGGGGGCCCCTGGCCCAGGTGACCAGCGGCTGGAGTCCGCCGAAGACCTGGGGGCGCCGGGGATCGAAGCGGCTGAAGAGCCGGGCGAGCGGGAAGGCGTGGACGATCGAGTCGATCTCGGCGGCGGAGTGGCCGCTGGCCCAGAGCCCGCCGATGATCGCGCCGATGCTGGTGCCGACGACGAGCGCAGGGCGAATGCCGCGCCGCTCGAGCGTCCGGAGCACGCCGATGTGGGCGAGCCCGCGGGCTCCGCCGCCGGAGAGCACGAGGGCAACGGGCGGTGCGGGGCAGGCCGGCGCCTGGGCCGCCGCGCTGGCGGCCACCATCGACATCATCGACGCCGGCAGCAGCGCGGCGAGCAGCGCCGCGCGCGGGCGGCGCATGGCGCCATAGGTCGAACGCCGGAGCGAGTGCATGTGCCGCATCCTCTTCTCCGGAAGAAAGCACGGGCGGGGCGGACGGGAAGTGGAACGGTGGGCTTGCCAATAGATAGGTAGCTATCTAACATAGTGTCCATGCCCCCCACTCACCCCCGACCGACCCGGGCGGCGCTCGAGCAGAGCTTCATCGCCACCCTCGGCCCACTCCGCCGCCAGCTGCGGCGGGTCTTCGACCGCGAGCTCGCCGCGCTGGGCGTATCCACCGCCCAGTCGTGGCCGATCCTCCTCATCGGGCAGCGCGACGGCATGCGCCAGCGCGAGCTCGCCGAGCGGCTCGAGATCGAAGGGCCGACGCTGGTGCGGGTGCTCGACCAGCTCGAGGCGCTGGGCCTGGTCGAGCGACGCCCCGACCCGGATGACCAGCGGGCCAAGACGCTCCACCTCACCCGCGCCGGCACGGCGCTCTCGCGGCGGCTCCAGCCGGCGTTCGAGAGCGCGCGGGCGCGGCTGCTCGCCGACGTGAGCGGCGCGGAACTCGAGACCTGCCTGCGGGTCTGCACCAAGGTGTTCGACGCCATCGCGCGGGAGGGCGCCGACTCCGCCGCATGACTCGCTCGACGCTGTGGCGCGGAGTCTTCGCGCTGAAGACCTTCGCAGCCGCGATGCTGGCGCTCTTCGTCGCGTTCGGGACCGGGATGGAGCGGCCGATGTGGGCGCTCACCACGGTCTACGTGGTCTCCCAGCCGCTCTCGGGCGCGATCAGGTCGAAGGGCACGTTCCGATTCGTCGGCACGCTGATCGGGGCCGCCGTGGCCGTCGCGCTCACGGGCCTGCTCGCCGCCTCGCCGGGCGTGCTGACGCTCGCGCTCGTCGGCTGGTTCTGTCTGTGCGGCTATCTCGCCGCGGTCGACCGGACGCCGCGTGGCTACCTCTACATGCTCGCCGGGTTCACCGCGGTGCTCGCCGCCATGCCGGGGGTGAGCGACCCCGCCACCGTCTTCCAGACCGCCGTGGCGCGGGCGCAGGAGATCGGCCTCGGCGTCCTGGCCGTGGTGGTGGTGGACGCGCTCGTCTTTCCGAGCTCGGTCGTGCCGGTGCTGGGCGCCGCCGTCGAGGCGTGGCTCGGAAGCGCGGAGCGCTGGATGCTGGACGCGCTCGCCAACGAGCCGGCGCGCCGCGCCGCCTCGGCGGCGGAGCGGCGGAAACTGGCCGCCGATGCGGCGCGGCTCGACGTGCTCGCGGTGCACCTGCGCTTCGAGACGGCTCCCGAGCTGCGATCGACGGCCGGCGTGGTCGCCGCCCTGCGCGAACGCACGCTGCTCCTCCTGCCGACACTCTCGACCATCGAGGACGCGGCCCGCACCCTGGCCCGCGACGGCGCGCCGCTGCCGGCGGAGCTTGCCGCGTTCCGCGACGCGTTCCACGCGTGGGTCGCCGCCGGCTCGCCGCCGACGGAGGTGCCCGAGCTCGAGCGCAAGCTGCAGGCCTCGCGCGGCGGGGCCGAGGCCGCCGGCGCGTGGGACCGGATCGTCGCGGCCGCCCTGTGGAACGCGCTCGCCGCGCTCGTCGCGCTCTGGAGCGACTGCCGCGCCCTCCAGCGGCGGTTGGCCACCGGCGACGCCCCGCTGCCCGCGCACCTCGAGCGTGCCGCGGCGACCACCCGGCCGGCGCTGCATCGGGACCACGGCCTGGCGCTGTGGAGCGCGGTGTCGGCGGCGCTCGCCTTCGGCGTCACGGCGGCCCTCTGGGCCGTCACCCAGTGGCCCGCGGGGGCCGGCGCGGCGCTGATGGCGCTGCTGATGCCGATGCTCGTCGCGGGCATGGACGACCCGACGCCGGCGCTCGCAGGCACCACGAAGACGATGGCCGCCGCCGCGGTGTTCGCCGGGGTCTACATGTATGCCGTGCTCCCGGCCGTACACTCGTTCCCGACGCTCGCGCTGGCGCTCGCCGTCGCCTTCGTGCCGCTCGGCTTCCTGTTGGCGGATCCGGCGATGGCCATGCCGGCGCTGCTGCCGATCGCGCAGCTCTCGTTCGACAACGGCACGGTCGGCGATTTCGCATCCTTCGCCAACGCCCAGGTCGCCACCATCATCGGGCTCGCGATCGCGACCGTGGTGATCGCCACAGTGCGTGCGGTCGGCACCGACGCTGGCGCCCGGCGCATCCTGCGCGCGGGCTGGGCTGAGCTGGCGGAGATCGCGGCCGCCCCGCGCGACGCGGACCGGCGCCGCTTCACCGCCCGCATGCTCGACCGCCTGGGGCTGCTCGTCCCGCGGCTTGCCACGGTGGAGGAGGGACACGAGGTCGCAAGCGTGGACGCGCTGACCGACCTGCGGACCGGCCTCTATCTGATCGCGCTGGAAGAGGAGCGCAGCGCACTCCCCGCCGCCGCCGATCGGGCCGTGGGCGAGGTGCTGGCCGGCGTGGCCGAGCACTACGCCCGCCTGCGGCGGCGGCGTCGCGGCATCGTGCCGCCGCCCGCGTCGCTGCTGGGGCGAGTCGACGCCGCGCTCGCGACGATCCTCGCCGCACTCGGCGCCGGCGCGGGCTCCAACGAAGCCTGGGAGCACCCGGCCGTGGTCGCGCTCGCCGGCATTCGGGGCGGCCTTTTCCACGGAGCGGCCCCGTTCCAGCCCGACCCCACGTCGCCCCTGGAGCTGGCCGCATGACGGGCGACATCAGTCTCTTCGGCGTATTCGTCCCGGCGCTGCTCGTCGCGGCGCTCGGCGCCGCCGTCGCGCAGTTCGTGCTGCGCCGCGTGCTCGCGCGGGTCGGTTTCTACCGGCACGTCTGGCACCGCACCCTCGTGGACGTGGCGCTCTACATCATCCTGCTCGGCCTGCTGGTCCTGCTGCTGCCGCGTGTCGCGGCGGGGGCGGGGCTTTCGGCGGTGCGCGTTGCATTCACCGGCCGCTCGGCGGCCGCATCGGACACATGAGCGATCGCAACCCCATCAAGTCCCTGCTGACCCGGTCCTATCGCGGGCTCCTCACCCTGGCGCTCGTCGCCGCGGCCGTCTTCGTCGGCCGCCGCATCTGGGTCCACTACGAGGTCGAGCCGCGGACGCGCGACGGCAAGGTGCGCGTCGACGTCGTCGCCGTCGCCGCCGACGTGGCGGGGCGCGTGACGGCGGTCCCCGTGCACGACAACCAGGCCGTCCGTCGCGGCGAGGTCCTCTTCGTGGTCGACTCGACGCGCTACGCGCTCGCGGTTCAGCAGGCCGCCGCGGCGCGTGCGACCGCCCGCGCGGCGCGCGATCAGGCGCGGATCGAGGCGCGCCGCACCGGCGCGCTCGCCGACGTGCTCGCCCAGCAGGTGTGGCAGCAGGCGGCCACGCAGGCGCGCCAGGCGGAGGCCGCCTACGCGCAGGCCGAGGCCAATCTCGCGCTCGCGCGGCTCAACCTCGAGCGCGCCGTCGTGACGGCGCCGGTGGACGGGATCGTCACCAACCTGACGCTGCGGCCGGGCGCGTACGTCGCCGTGGGCGCACCGGTGCTCGCGCTGGTGGACCGCCACTCGGTCTACGTTGCCGGCTACTTCGAGGAGACGAAGCTGCGGCGGATCCACGTCGGTGACCTCGCCGAGGTGCGGCTGATGGGCGAGGCGCGCGTGCTGCGCGGCCACGTCGAGAGCGTTGCGCTCGCCGTCGAGGACCGCGAGCGTACGACCGGCACGCAGCTCCTGCCCAACGTGAACCCGGCGTTTCCCTGGGTGCGCCTGGCGCAGCGCGTCCCGGTGCGGATCGCCCTGGACGAGCTGCCGGACGACGTTACCCTCGTGGCGGGCCGCTCGGCGAGCATCGACATCCTGCCCGACTCGGCGACGGCACGGCCGCCGCGCGTCGCACTGGAGGAGGCGGGGCGATGAGCCGGTGGTATCGCGTCGCCGCGTGCGCGGCGGCGCTCGCGCTCGTTGGCTGCGGGGTGGGCACGCGGGTCGGCCCGGCCTACGTTCCGCCGCCGCTGGCCACGGGGGTCGCCGCGCCGCCGCTCGTCAGCGCGACGGCGCCGGCGTACGCGGCCGACACGGTACGGAGTGCCTGGTGGCGGCTCTACGAGGACGCGACGCTCGACACGCTCGTCGGGCAGGCGTTCGCGGCCAACGCGGACCTGCGGGTGGCGGCGGCCACCCTCGAGCGCGCGCTCGCGGTGCTGCGCGAGGCGGGCGGGGCGCGGCAGCCGTCGCTCGACGCCAGCGGCAGCGTGGCCCGCACGCGATCGTCGGGCGCCGCGCAGGGGAAGGATGCCGCCCTGCCGACCGTCACGGCGTTCGATGTCGGGTTGAGCGCGTCGTACCAGGTGGACCTCTTCGGGCGGGTGAGCCGCACGCTCGAGGCGGCGCGGGCGGACGTCGGCGCCGTGCGGGGCGCGGTCGATGTCGTGCGGATCACCGTGGCGGCGGAGACGGCCCGCGCGTATGCCGACGCATGCGTGGCGGGCTACCAGCTCGACGTCGCCACGCGCACGGTGCGCCTCCAGGAGGAGTCGCTGCGGCTGACCGAGCGGCTGCGGGCCGCCGGCCGCCTCGGCGCGCTCGACGTGACCCGGAGCCGCGCGCTCCTGGCGCAGGCGCGCACCGCGCTCCCGCCTCTCGAGGCGCAGCGGCGCGCCGCGCTCTTCCGGCTCGCGGTGCTCACCGGGCGGCCGCCGGCGGAGGCGCCCGTGCAGGTGCTCGCGTGTCACACGCCGCCGCGGCTCGCCTCGGTCATTCCGGTGGGCGATGGGGCGGGGCTGCTGCGCCGCCGTCCCGACGTGCGCGCAGCGGAGCGGCGGCTCGCCGCCGCCACCGCGCGTATCGGGGTCGCGACCGCGGATCTCTACCCGTCGGTGAGCCTCGGCGCCTCGGTGGGCACCAGCGCGCTCGATGCGGGCGAGCTCGGCACCTCGCCGTCGTTCCGCTTCAGCCTGGGCCCGCTCATCCGGTTCAGCATCCCCAACACCGGCGTGGCGCGGGCGCGGATCGCGCAGGCCGAGGCCTCGACAAAGGGCGCACTCGCGGACTTCGACCGCACGGTGCTCGGCGCGCTGCGGGACACGGAGACCGCGCTGGCCGCCTACGCGCACGAGCTCGACCGCAACGCCGAGCTTCGCACCGCACGCGACGAGAGCGCCGAGGCGTTGCGCATCGCGCGGCGGCTCCAGGCCGCCGGCGCCGCGGGCTCGCTCGACGTGCTCGACGCGGAGCGCTCGCTCGCGAGCGCCGAGGCGGCGCTGGCCGCATCGGACGGGCTGCTCTCGACCGAGCAAATCGCGATCTTCCTCGCGCTCGGCGGCGGCTGGGAGGTGCCCGCCGGGCGGTAGGCACCAGGCGGGGGCGGGCTGGAGAGGTCCTCGTGTCCATCCACCGAGGGCGTCATCTGACAGCTCACGCGTGCCCCGGGCGCGCCCGATCGGGATCCGATGCGCTCCCCCTCGCGGTCAAGGGATCAGCAGGGTCTTGATGGCCCGCCGCTCGTCCATCGCGCGGTAGCCCTCGGCCACCTCCGCGAGCGGGAGCGTCAGGTCGAACACCTTGCCGGGGTCGATCCGCCGCCGCCAGATCAGGGCGATCAGCTCGGGGAGGAAGCGCCGCACCGGCGCGGGGCCGCCGAGGAGGTGCACCTCGGCGTGGAAGAGCTCCATCCCGGGCAGCGCCACGCCGTGGGTGACGCCGACGAAGCCGACGTGCCCGCCGGGCCGGGTGGAGCGGATCGCCTGCAGCATCGACTCCTGCGTCCCGACGGCCTCGATCACCGAGTGTGCGCCGAGCCCCTCGGTCAGGGCCTGGATGCGGGCGACGCCTTCCTCGCCGCGCTCGGTCACGATGTCGGTGGCGCCGAACTCGCGGCCGAGCTGCTGCCGTTCGGCGTGACGGCTCATCAGGACGATGCGCTCGGCGCCCATCTGTCGCGCCGCGAGCACGCCGAGGAGCCCGACCGCCCCGTCGCCCACCACCGCGACCGTCTTGCCGGGCCCCGCCGCGGCGGCGTCCGCGGCGAACCAGCCCGTGCCGAGGACGTCGGAGGCGGCGAGCAGGCTCGGGATCAGGTCGTCGGAGGGGAGGGCCGGCGTGGCGACGAGCGTGCCGTCGGCGAGCGGGACGCGCAGGAAGGGCGCCTGCGCGCCCAGCGCGCCGATCGGCACGGCCTGCACGCACCGGCTCTGGTAGCCCGCCCGGCAGATCGGGCAGGTGTTGTCCGAGGCGAAGAACGAGCCGACGACGAACTGGCCGGGCCTGATGTTCCGCACCGCGCTGCCGACCTCCTCGACGACGCCGCAGTATTCGTGGCCCATCGGGGTCGGCCGGGTGATCGGGTCCACACCGCGATAGGGCCACAGATCGGATCCGCACACGCAGGCCGCCGAGACGCGGAGGATCGCATCGGTCGGCTCGAGGATCGTCGGATCCTCGCGTTCGACGTAGCGAACGTCGCGCGGGCCGTAGAGCACCGCTCCCTTCATGATTCGCTCCCTTCAGGCGCCGGCGAGGCGCCGTGCTGCTCGTCCGTCACCTGCTCCATCCACTCGACCGCCCTGCCGTCGAGCGACTCCTGAATCGCGATGTGCGTCATCGCCGTCGCCGGCGCGCTGAAGAGGGGATCGATGCGGACCGTGCCGGTGAACCAGTCGGCCGGCCCCTGCTGGGAGGGCTGCGAGCCCGCTCGCTCGATGTTCATGCTCGACCTCCTTGCCTCTGCGCCGGCCAATGGAGGACCTCGCCGCGCCGCGGTGCCGGCTTGCCCGTTGCCGCACCGGGACGTACCCTGGGATTACCCACTCGCAGGACCACCGCTCCCCTCCACCCCCTGAGGAGAGGTCCCCCCATGAGACAGCGTCTTCTGGCCGGCGTCTGCCTGGCCCTGGCCCTTGGCGCGGCCGGGTGCCAGGACCAACCCACCGCTCCCGCCGCCAACGCGTCCGCTGCCACCGCGTCCGCCGCCGCGCTCAGGAGCGCCGGCCCGAACGCGGCGCTCTCGCGCGCCCTTCCGGGCGGCGCCTCGCTCGAGCGCGGCGAGGTCGTGCTGCCGCCCGCGGCACGAATCACCGACCAGCAGCTCACCGAGGCGGTCCGCCGCGCGCTGAACCCGAACGACTACGTCTGTCCGCCGTCGACCCCGATCAGCGACTGGTGGCTCCAGCAGGCGCTCGCCTTCCGCGACCAGGAGCCGGCGCTCTTCCAGACGCTCTACGTGGACTGGCTGGCCGACCTCATCCCCACCTACGAGGCGCTCTACTTCGAGACCACCGCTACGCCGCAGTACTTCGGCTATCACGGCGAGTACAACCGGATCATGGCGAAGACCGAGAAGGACGTGAAGCGCTTCTGGGACATCCGCTCGGACGACATCCAGCTCGTCGCCATGCACGGCACCGTGCTCCAGGACGTCGAGCGCACCGCCGCGACCTACGAGGCGGTGTTCGGGCTGCCCGCCCCGCTCGCGCGGCAGGCCGCCGAGATCGTGCGCGCCGCGGTGCTGCAGTCGCAGGTGCTCGACGGCGGCAACCATCCGCTCTTCAGCTTCAACGCCTTCGCGTTCTCGACCTTCGGCGGGCCGATCCCGGACAAGATCGTCATGGGCGACGGCATCCTCGCCGGCTACTCGGCGCTGGGCTTCGACGACGTCGCCCCGCAGGCGATCTACGCCCACGAGTTCGCGCACCACATCCAGTTCGAGAACGGCTACTTCGACGACCCGTACGCCACGACGGGCTCGGCCGCCGAGCAGACCCGCTACACCGAACTGATGTCGGACGCGATGTCCGCCTACTATCTGACCCACGCGCGCGGCGCGGCGATGAACCAGAAGCGCGTCGAGCAGTTCCTCGAGGTCTTCTACGAGATCGGGGACTGCGCCTTCAGCGATCCGGGACACCACGGCACCCCGAATCAGCGGATGGCGGCGGCCCGTTTCGGCTTCCAGCTCGCGGCCGAGGCGCAGAAGCAGGGACACATTCTCCCGTCGGCCGAGGTCCATGCGCGGTTCGTCGCGGCGTACCCGGGGCTCGTCGCCCCCGACGCGATCTGAGCTCCGCGTCCCTCCGCGCTCCGCGCGTGGCGCCGGCTAGCGCGCCGCCGCCGCCGCCACGTCCCGGGCGGTGACGTAGAAGTCGGGGTCCACCGTGAGCGGGCCCGTCGGGCTCTTCGGAAGCCGGAGCGATTGCCACCGCGGGGTCGGACGCAAGGTGCGCTCGACCCCGCCGATCGTGACGGGGAGCGGCAGATCGAACCCCGGCACGGCATCCGCCCAGCGGTACGAGAGCGTGCGGCCCTGGAGCCGGTACTCGAGCACCGGCACCCGGGTCGTGCGGAGGTACTGCTCGAAGATTTTCGACAGGTCGAGCCCCGTCTGCTGCGCGAGATACTGCTGCACCTGGGCGCCGGTCACCGTCTGGTGGCGGAAGGTCTGGTTGAGGCCGCGCAGGATGCTGCGCCACTTCTCGTCGTCGCCGACGAGCTGGCGGATCATGTGCAGCATCTGGGCGCCTTTCGGGTACATGTCGCCCGAGCCCTGTGCGTTGACGCCGTAGGCGTCGGGGACGACGGGGCGGTCGTTGCGGATGTTCCGGCGGAGCCCGATGAGGTACGCCGCGCCCTTCGCCTTCCCGAACCGGCACTCGGTGTAGAGCCCCTCGGCGTACGTCGCGAAGCTCTCGTGCACCCACATGTCGGCGATGTCCTTCGTGGTGATGTTGTTCCCCCACCACTCGTGCGCGCTCTCGTGGACGATGATGAAGTCCCACTCGAGACCGAGTCCGGTCCCCGACATGTCGCGCCGCTGGTAGCCGTTGGCGTAGCCGTTGCCGTACGCCACCGCGCTCTGGTGCTCCATCCCGTTGTTCGACACCTCGATCAGCTTGTAGCCGTCCTCGTACCACGGATACGGCCCGAACCAGTGCTCGAAGCACTGGAGCATCGGCTTCACCTGCGCGAACTGCCGCTTCGCGGCGTCGAGGTGGTAGTCGAGCGGCCAGAAGTCGAGGGTGAGGAGGCCGCCCTCGCCGCGGTAGAGATCGCTGAAGTGCGTGTAGCGGCCCGCCGCGACCGCGATGGCGTAGTTGTTGACCGGGTTGGTGACGAACCACTCGTAGCTCGTCGCGCCGTCCGCCTGCCGGCGCACGCTCCGGAGCCGGCCGTTCGAGACGTCGATCAGGGAATCGGGCACGGTGATCACGACCCGCTGACTGTCGGGCTCGTCGGCCTGGGTGTCCTTGTTGGGCCACCAGACGCTGGCGCCCATTCCCTGGTCGGTCGTCACCACCCAGGGGCGGCCGAGGCTGTCGGTGGACCAGCTGAAGCCGCCCTCCCAGGGCGGGCGCTTCGCGATCTGCGGCCGGCCGTGGTAGTAGACGGTGAGGGTCTGCACGTCGCCCGGGCGCGCGGGCACGGTGGGAGTGACGAAGAAGGCGTTGCCGTCGCGCCGGTAGGTGGCGCGGCGGCCCGCCTGCAGCATGCTGTCCACCTCGAGCGGCGTCATGAGGTCGATCTGGAGCGTCGCGCCCGGCCCGGTGACCCGGTAGGTGATCGCGTTGTGGCCGCGGATGCTGCTGTCAGCGGGGTTCACCGCGACGTGCAGGTCGTAGAAGCTCACGTCCCACCACGCGCGGCCCGGGCTCGTGTACGAGCCGCGCAGCGTGTCGGCGTGGGTGTAGGGGCGCGGCGTCTGCGCGACGCCGCGGGCGGAGGTCGCCAGCAGTACCAGCGGGAGCAGGAGGCGGCGCATGGTCACCGGTCCTTCGCCGCGAGCGCGCCATCCACGCTCGCCGGTCCGGCGCCGTGGCCGGCGAGAAACGCCCAGACGAGCGCGTAGAGCAGCGCCAGCTCGCCGCCGTTCTGGATCGGGAAGCCGCCGCGTGGCAGGTGGGCCTGGAAAAACGCCACCAGCATCTCGCACAGCAGGATGACGGCCACCGGCCGGGTGAGGAGACCGAGCACGATCAGCAGGCCACCGAAGAACTCGAAGACCCCGGCGAGCCCGAACTGCGAGAAGAGCTGCACCGTGCCGCCGTTCGGACCCATCCCGCCGAACGCGCCGAAGAGCTTCTGCGCGCCGTGCTGCATGAACAGCAGCCCCGCGCCGATCCGCAGGACGGCGTGGGTCGCGCCACGCAGGCTCGTGGTCCGCTCGCCGAGCCGCGGTGCCTCGGGCGTCGCTGCTCCCGCCGTCGTCGCTTCGTCAGCCATTGCACCCCCTCGTGCTGGTCGGGCGCGGCCGCGGGCGGAGCGCCGCGCGCACGATGCCCGGAACGGTGAAGACCTCGCGTGCATCCACCGACTCGTCCATCAATCCGCTCGCCGCGGCGCGGAGCCCCGGGCGCCGCTGCGCGAGCCACAGGAGCGCGTCGTTGAGCCAGGCGCGCCCGAGCCACCGTTCGGCGAGCAGGTAGCCCGCGTAGCGTGGCGCCAGCTCCTCGCGGATGCCGCGCCCGTACGCCGCGAGCGCACGCCGGGCCCCCTCGGGTGGATGGTGCCACGCGGCGAGGAGCGCGGCGGCGGCGCGCTCGCCCGTTTCCATCGCCTTGCCGATGCCCTCGCCGGTGAACGGGTAGGTCGTGCCGAGCATCTCGCCGGTGAGGAGGATGCGGTTGCCGTTCCACGGCGCCGCGCCGCGCAGTCCGGTGCGCAGGTTGGCGCCGCGGCCCTCGCCCTGCGCCGGGTCGGCGGGGACGAGGCCGGCCGCGGCGGGGTGGGTCGCGACAAAGCGGCGCAGCGCGCCGCGCAGCCCGGAGGCGCCGGAGTCGGCCCCGCTCGTCCCGCTTGGGCGGGCCGTGGCGCCCGGGACGCTCGGGTCGTCCACCCGCCTCGCGCCGGTAGCATCGGTGGCGACGGCGACGCCGACGTTGAAGCGGCTCGCGCCCAGCGGGAAGATCCAGGCGTAGCCCGGAATCAGCGCGCGGTCGTAGACGATGAGCGGCTCCGCCGGCCACACGCCCCTCGCACCCGAGGCGTCGGACGCCGCCGTCCCTGCATAGTAGCCCCGAAAGGCGACCCATGCGGCGCGGCCGGGCGCCTCGGCGAGGCAGCCGCGCGCCAGCGCGAGGTCGGCGCCGGTCGCGAGCACGGCGTAGCGCGCCCGGAGTCGCGCGCCGCCGCGGGTCTCCAGCTCCACCTCGTCGCCCGCGTCGCGCACGCGCGCGATCGTGCCGAGGCCGAGCGCGGCGCCCGCCCGTTCCGCGTTCGCGGCGAGGAGCGTGTCGAGCACGCGGCGCGGGAGCAGCAGCAGCTCGACGTCCGCCGTGAGGCGGTGCCCCGACGGACTCTCGGCGTGCCCGTGCGGCGCGATCCAGGCGCGCGCGCGCACCTCGGCCAGGAGTCCCTGGCGCGCGAGCGCCCGCTGCGCGTCGGGCAGCAGGCCGTCGCCGCAGGTCTTGTCGCGCGGCATCGCGGCGCGCTCGACGAGTAGCACTCGGCGCCCCGCGGCGGCGAGGTGGTAGGCCGCCGTCGTCCCGGCGGGGCCGGCGCCGACGACGACCACGTCCCACTCCTCCGGCAGCAGGGACAGCGGCACCTGGGCGACGCGGGGCAGGGGGGGCATGGGCGGATCCCGGAAGTGGGTGCGCTCGCCGAGGCGGCGCCGAGGAAGTGCTAGCCGGCAGAGGACGCGCCGGGGGGCGCGCCGCGCACGCCGAGGCGCTCCAGCACGGCGGGGCGCAGCCGTCGCCAGTTGGCCCGCACGTGCTCGTGGCCCGCGCGGCCGTCGCGCTCCCAGGGGAGGCGCTTCGCGTTGAGCCCGACGAAGTGCGCGCCGCAGCGGCCGAGCGTCTGGCGATGCGGCGCGAAGGGCCCGCAGATCGCGACGTCGTCCACCGGGACCACGTGCGGCGCGCCGAGACGCGAGCAGGCGAGGGTGACGACGCCCTGCTCGTCGAGCTCGGAGCGGAGCGTGATGCCCGTCGCCTCGAGGATGCGGCGGATCGTGCCGGCGAGATCGAACCCGGGCGGCAGCCCGCGGATGCCGGTGTTGCGCGGCGCGGAGCCGCAGAGGGCCTGGAACTGGCCGAACATCGGCGCGACGTCTTCGGCGAGCAGACAGCCCGGCGCCGCGTCCTCGAGCCAGTGGCGCAGCGCGCGCGGCCGCGCCCAGAGGATGCAGTCGTTGTCGAGCGCGAGGACGTAGCCGTCCCCCGCGAGCCGCGCGGGGGCGAACTTCCAGCCCACGCCCTCCGCCATGCCGCCGTCGAGGAAGGGCGCGAGGGCGGGGCTGAGGCGGTCGCTCACGTCGAGCCATTCCACCCGAGGGGGCACCGCGCCCGTGAGCGCCTGCGCCCGCGCGACCGGGACGGAGTTGACGCAGACGACGTAGCGCGTGCCGGCGCCGAAGAGCCGGCGCGCGCCGAGGATGGACAGCCGCAGCGCCTCGAATCCCTCCCGGCTCACGTCGCCGATCGTCCAGCGGACGACGAGCGGCGCATCGTGCGGGAGACCCGGCGGTGCACCGGGCGGCCGGCCGCCTGCGCGCTTCGCGTTCGTCATGTGCCGTAGTAGCGCGACGCCCGGGCCGGGAAGCAAGGGCGGTGTCGCCTAGTCGCCCGCTAGAAGAGGCCGCCGCCCAGCCGCACGAGGAAGCCGCCGCCGTCGTAGTCCGGGCCCCACCGCGCGACCAGGGCGGCGGGCGCCGCGCGCAGCACCGCCTGCACCGTGGGCCGCAGCACCGGCCGGCCGGGCGAGTTGCGGCCGCGGCCGGTGATGATGTGCACGAGCTCGCCCGGGTGGCGCTGCCGCGCACGCTGCAGATAGGCGCCGACCTGGGCTCGCGCCTGCACGCCGGTCGCGCCGTGGAGGTCGAACGTGTCGGCGACCCGGCCGTCGAGCGGATCGAACGGGTCGCGCGGCGGCGGGGGTCGCCCCGGGCGTCGGGCCATGCGGATCTCCGGTCGGTGAGTCGGGGACGCTACTGCACCCGCAGGACGCCGATCGCGCCCTTCTGGCCGTGGCCGAAGCCGTGGTTCACGAAGGGGAAGTCGCCCGCGACGTCGCACTCGAGCTCGAAGATCATCCCGCCGCCCGGCGCCACCATGAACGTCTGCACGCCGTGGATGGGATTGCCGGGCGGCGCGCCGAGGTACACGGTGTCGAACTGCTCGCCGACGACGTGGAAGCTGCAGGGATGCGACGGGCCGGCGTTGACGACGTAGAAGCGCACGCGCTCGCCCTTCCGCACGACGAGCGGCGCGTCCTGGTACTGGTTGGGGATTCCGTTGAAGGCGACGTGGTCGGGCAGCTCGTCGAGCATCTTCTGGTAGTCCATCCGCGGCGCGCCGCTCTCGTCCTTCCCGATGTAGAACTCGCTCTGCACGAGGACGAACTCCCGCGCCTTCGGGAGGGGCCGCACCGGGTCCACGATGATCGCGCCGTACATCCCCGAGCCGATGTGCATCAGCACCGGCTGGGTGCCGCAGTGATACAGGAACGCGCCGGGGTAGCGCGGCGTGAAGGTGTACGAGATGGACTTCCCCGGCAGCACCGGCGCGAACGCCTGCTTGGGGTCGATCTGCGCGGCGTGGAAGTCCATCGAGTGCGGCACCTGGCCCTCGTTGCGCAGCGTGAACTCCACCGTCTGGCCGACCCGCACGTGCACGACCGGGCCCGGGATGGTGCCGTCGAAGGTCCATGCCGGCACCACCAGGTCGCGCGTCAGGTGCACCGGCAGCTCGCGCGCGACCATCTCGATCCGCACGCGCGACCCCGGCGCGACCGGCGGCAGCGCCGCGTCGTACACCTTGTAGTCGGGCGGTCGCACGCCCGCGGGGGCGGCGTCGTCGTTGGAGCGGCCCCCCGGCTGGTGCGCCTCGTGCCCCTGATCCTGCCCGCCGGCGGTCCCGGCCGCACCGGCGGTCCCGGCGGTGCCCCGCGAGCGCGCGGCCGTCCCGTCGTGCTCCCGCGTCTCGCAGCCGAGCAGCGCGCCCGCGCTCGGCAGGGTGACGCCGAGCGCCGCGGCGCGGGTCAGGAAGCGGCGCCGATCGGTGGGCGAGGCCAGCAGCTCCGACAGGCGGGCCACGGGCGGGAGCCCGTTCGCGGGCGGCTCGGCGGCGGGGGGCGAGGCGGGTGGCGTCGGCAGGGGGCGGGGGGCGGTCATGCGCATTCTCCGTGCGAAGTGCGAAAGGGTCGTGTCAACTTCGCAACCTGTGTCCGCCCGGAGGGGGGAGCAAGTCTACTCCGCCAGGGCTTGTCCCCACGGCGGGGGATGGCATCTTGGAGGCATGACCATTCGACCCGTTTCCGCTCGCGCGACGACGCTCGCGCTCTCGTTCGCCGGCGCGCTCTCCCTCGGCGGCTGTCACCGGACCACGCAGGGCACCCCGGCGCCGAGCCGCGGGGAGACCGCCGCCGGCACCGCCGCCGGGGCGACCGCCACGATGCGCTCGAGCACCGGCGCCTCCCTCGGCGTGCTGCGCCTCGAGCCCGTGGCGGCGGGCGTGCGCATCGCCGGCACGCTCACGGGGCTCACGCCCGGCGAGCACGGGATCCACCTCCACGCGGTGGGGCGCTGCGAGCCGCCGGCCTTCACGAGCGCGGGCGGGCATTTCAATCCCACCGACAAGCAGCACGGGCTGCACAACCCCGCCGGCCCGCACGCGGGCGACCTGCCGGTGATCCGGGCGAACGACGCGGGCGTCGCGACCGTGGACCTCACCACGCCGCGCGTCACGCTCGATTCGGCCGCGACGACGGGGCTCTTCGACGCCGACGGCACCGCGCTCGTCGTGCACGCCGGCCCCGACGACCAACAGAGCGACCCGGCCGGCAACTCCGGCGCGCGGGTGGCCTGCGGGGTGGTGGAGCGCGCATGACCCCGCCGGCGGGCGAGGGGCCGACCGCCGAGCGGCCGTACGGCATCGCGCCGCCGGGGTACCGGCTTCCCGACGCGCTCCGCCTTGGCCGCGTGCGGCTGCAGGTGGCCGACCTCGCCCGCTCGCTCGCCTACTACGACCAGGTCATCGGCATGCGGGTCCTCGCCCGCGGCGCCGGCACGGCCACCCTGGGCGCGCACGGCGACGACACCCCGCTCCTCGAGCTGCACGAGCGCCCCGGCGTCTCGCCGGTGCCGCGGCGCGGGCGGCTCGGGCTCTACCACTTCGCCATTCTGCTGCCCGACCGCGCCGCCCTCGGACGCTTCGTGCGCCACCTCGCCGACATCGGCGCGCACGCCGGCATGGCCGACCACCTGGTGAGCGAGGCCGTCTACCTCACCGACCCCGACGGCCTCGGCATCGAGGTTTACGCCGACCGCCCGCGCGAGAGCTGGCGCCACGAGAGCCGCCAGCTCCGCATGACCACCGACCCGCTCGACGTCGCGGACCTCGTGCGCGCGGGCGGCGACGCGCCCTGGACCGGATTGCCGCCCGGGACCCGGATCGGCCACGTCCACCTCTTCGTCGGCGACCTCGCCCAGGCGGCTGCGTTCTACCACGCGGGGCTCGGGCTCGACCAGGTCGTCTGGGGCTACCCCGGCGCGCTCTTCCTCTCGGCCGGCGGCTATCACCATCACCTCGGGACGAATACCTGGGCCGCGGGGGCCGCGCCCGCCGGCGAGCAGGATGCGCGGCTGCTCGAGTGGGAGATCCTGCTGCCCGCCGTCACCGATGCGCATGCGGCGCTCGACAGTCTCGCCGCGGGCGGCGCGGCGGTCGAGCGCGCGGACGACGGCGGGCTCGCGCGCGACCCGTGGGGGACGGCGGTGCGGATCCGAGGCGGGTGAGCCGGTCGCCCGCCCCGGTTCAGCTCGCTCCCGCCCGCCCGCATCGCCCACGCTCACTCCCGCGCGCCCAGCCAGCCCCGCACCTCCCGCGCGACGCGTTGCGCCGCCGGCGGGTCGAGGTTCGTGAGCACGATCAGATCGTACCCGCCCGGCAGCCCGCTCTCGATGACCGAGTTCACGCCCCGCGTCCCCCCGGCGACTCCGAACCCGCGGCCCACCGGCGCACCCGGGATCTTCCCCGCGCGCGCCGCGCGGATGAAGCGCAGCAGGTCGGTCGCGTTCGAGTAGCCGCCGCCCGCGGAGCTGCCGCGCCCCGGCAACTCGTCGTCGGCGCGTCGGGCCGGGGTGGACTCGGGCGCCGCGGGCCAGCCGCGGGTGTAGGGAATCGCGGTGTTCGGCGCGAGGGAGTCCTTCGCGTCATGCGCCGTCTGCGTCATCCCCGCCGGGGCGTAGACGTGCTCGCGCACGTAGTCGTAGTAGGGCTGGCCCGTCACCCGTTCGATCAGGAGTCCGAGGACGACGTAGCCCGCGTTGGAGTACCGCTGCTGCGTTCCCGGCGCGAACGCGAGCGGAGCGTCCACGAAGAGCGGCAGGAAGTCCCGGAGGCGACGGAGAGCCGCCCGGTTCCCGCTCGCGGGCGCCGCGAAGATGTCGCCGTCGACCCCCGAGCGATGCTCGAGCAGCTGCCGGATGGTCACCCGGCGCGCGACGTCCGGGTTCGGGTAGTCGGGCCAGGCGTACGCCAGGGTGGAATCGAGCTGCAGCGTCCCCGCGGCGGCCAGCTGCCGGATCGCGATCGTGGTGAAGAGCTTGTTGATCGAGCCGAGATTGAAGCGGGTCCCGAGGTCGTTGGGACGCCCCTTCTCCCGATCGGCGAGACCATAGGCGCGCTCGAACACCGGCCGGCCCTCTTTCGCGAGCAGGACCACGCCGGCGAAGCGATCGGCGGCCGCGAGCGTGTCGAGCAGCCGCGTGAGCCGCGACGCGAGCGCCGCCGGGGCCGGCGGCGGAGACTGGGCGGCGAGCGGGGCCGGAGCGAGCGATGCCGCCGCCAGGGTCGCGGCAGCGAGAAGGGTGCAGAGGGTGGTGGCGCGGATCAGGTAAGCGGCCGGCATGCGTGGGGCCTCGGGCGAGGGGGCGGACGGGCTGCCGCGGCGGCGATCACACGGGCGATCGTACTCAGGATGCCCGGTGGCCGTGAATGGTCGCCGGGCCCATATTGGGGAGTCGACCTGAGAGCGCACCCGGGTGGACAGGGGAGGGAAGGGGGGAGCCATGGCGACACAGCGCGACATCGAGTTCACCTACTCGCTCATCGACCGGCTGTTCCGGCTCAGTCTCGGCGAGATGGCCGACTTCAGCGGCGCCAAGTACGACGGCGACTTCTCGCTCACGCTCGAGCAGGCCCAGCGGCGCAAGCACGACTACGTCGCCGAGCAGATCGGCATCGGGCCGGGCCGGCGCGTGCTCGACCTCGGCTGTGGATGGGGCCCGCTGCTGAACGACATCCGGCGGCGCGGCGCGACGGGGGTCGGGGTGACCCTGTCGGAGGCGCAGGCCGCGGCCTGCCGGCGCAACGGCCTGGACGTCCACCTGCGCGACGCGCGCGCGGTCACGACCGACACGTTCGGGCCGTTCGACGCGGTCGCCAGCCTCGGCGCCTTCGAGCACTTCTGCTCGCCCGAGGACCACGAGGCGGGGCGCCAGGACGACATCTACCGCGACCTGTTCGCCCGCGTCGCCGGGCTCCTCCCCGACCGCGGTCGCTTCTACCTGCAGACGATGGTCTTCGGCCGCAACATGATCCCGCTCGACGAGGTCGACCTGCGCGCCCCGCGGGACTCCGACGCGTGGTACCTCGCGCTGATGAGCCGCCAGTTTCCCGGCTCCTTCTTGCCCTACGGCCAGGAGCAGGTCATCCACGCCGCCAGCCCGCACTTCCGCCTCGTGGCGAGCAGCAGCGGCCGTCTCGACTACATCGAG
>DASTSO010000063.1:0-46249 GCA_035760645.1 Gemmatimonadales bacterium | reverse complement strand
TCCTCGCGGTACATGCGGATCAGCTCGAAGAAGTAGCTGATGGCGAGCGGGCCGACGATGAGGCCGAGGAGGCCGAACCAGCGGATGCCGGCGAAGGCGCCGATCACGGTGATGAAGGGGTGGATCTGCGCGTACCGGCGGAACACGTACGGACGGACGACGTTGTCCACGTTGCCGACGACGAGCACGCCCCAGAGCGCGAGCCCGATCGCGCGCACCCAGTGGTCGCCCAGGGCGAGGGCGACGGCGCCGGGGCCCCAGACCAGCCCGCTCCCCACCACCGGCAGCACGGCGAGGATCACCGTGACGACGCCCCAGAAGAGGGCGTTGGCGAGTCCCAGGACCCAGAAGGCGAGGCCGACGAGCACGCCCTGCACCGCCGCGGTGGCGAAGGTGCCGATCAGGGTGGAGACGGTGACGTCCTTGAAGCGGCGCCGCAGCTGCTCGCTGTTCTCGCGCGAGAAGGGGATGAACGGCCGGACCGCGCGCCACGCCGACTCCTGGCTCTCCAGGAGATAGAAGAGCCCGAAGAAGGCGATGGTGAGCTGGATGCCGAGCCGGGTGGCGGTGCCGATGAGCCCGAGCGCGCTCGTGCCGACGAAGTTGGCGAGCTGGCTGCCCACGCGCTCGAGGTGCGAGCCGACGTCGTAGGGCCCGATGCGCAGCGTCGCGAGGCGGCCGAGGATCGGGCTCTGGAGGACGTTGCCGGCGAGCTGCTGCGCCTCGCCCGCCAGCAGCGTGACGAAGGAGACGCCGGGTCCCAGGATGAGGAGGATGCCGAGGACGATGACGATGGCGGCGGCCGGTCCCGGGCGCAGCCGGCGCCGCAGCCAGCGGTAGAGCGGCGAGAAGATGATGTAGAGCACCGCGGCGCCGAGGATCCCGGTGCTGAAGGGCCAGAGCGCGACGGCGAGGAAGACGCCGAGCCCCAGGATGAGGAGCGCGGCCCGCTGCTGCTTCGAATCGAGGAGCGCCATGCCCTAGTGTAGGGGCGGCCGCGAGGGGCCGCCAGAGCCGCCGCGGCGGCTGGCTCCGCCTCGGAGCCCGCCTTATCTTCAGGCGCACCCGGCGAAGCCGGTCGTCCCACCAACGCCGTGAGCGTGGAGCCGATCCCGACCCTGCCCGTCGTTCCCAGCCTGCTCGTCGTCGTGGCCGCGGTGCTCGCCGGCCTCGTCGCCGCCGGCTTCGCGCTGGTCTGGCGCCGGGAGCGCTCGCGCCGGCTGGCGGCCGAGCGGCAGGCCGCGGCCGCCGCGCACCGGCTCGCCGGCGCCACGGCCGCGATGCGCGAGGCGATGAGCGTCTACGACGCCGCGGGCCGGCCGGCCTGGATCAACCCCGCCTTCGAGCGCTTCACCGGCTTCACCCTCGAGGAGCTCGCCGAGCGCCCGGCGCTCGACTACGTGCACGCCGAGGAGCGCGCGGCGCTGCTCGCGCGCTGGCCCGAGCTGCAGACGGCCGGCGCCGCGCTCGAGGCCGAGTACCGGATCACGACGCGGTGGGGCGAGCAGCGCTGGGCGGCCGGCGTCTGGACGGCGCGCCTCGACCCGCAGGGCCGGGTGGACGGCTGCATCGGCGTCGAGACCGACGTGACCGCGCGCCGCCGCGCCGACGAGACGCTCCAGCGCGACGCGGCGCTCTTCCAGACGATCGCCGAGGCGCAGCAGGCCATCGGCGCCGCGGGGCTCGACTCCACCGCCGTCATGCACGCCATCGCCGAGCGCAGCCGCGCGCTCACCGCCGCGGCGGGCGCCTCGATCGAGGAGGTCCAGGGCGACTGGCTCGTCACCCGCGTGGCGAGCGGCGTGGCGGCCGAGCGCGTGCCGCTCGGCGCCAGCCTCTCGGGGCTCGCCGTCCGCACCGGCGCGCTGCAGCGCAGCGACGACGCGATCGACGACCGCCGCGTCGACCGCGCCACCTACATGCCACTCGCCATCCGCTCGCTCCTGGTCCTCCCGCTCCCCGCCGAGGGGCGCACGACGCACGTGCTCAAGGTGGTGAGCCTCGAGGCCCGCGCCTTCGGCGAGCGCGAGGAGCGCGTGCTGCAGCTCCTCGCGGGGCTGATGGGCGCGGCGCTGCGCCACGCGGCGGTCTTCGAGCTGCGGCAGCAGCGGCTGGAGGAGCGCACGCGCGCGCTGCAGGAGAGCGAGCAGCGCTTCAAGCAGCTGGTGGACGCCGCGCAGGAAGGGATCTGGGTCCTCGACGACCGCGGCGTGACGACCTACGTCAACCACCGCATGGCCGAGCTCCTCGGCCACCCCAACGGCGACATCCTCGGCCGGCCGCTCGCCGACTTCCTCGACGCCGCCTCGCGCGCCGAGGTGCAGCGCGGGCTCGCCGAGCGACCGGCGGGGCCGCGGCGTCTGGACCTGCGCTTCCGCCGGAAGGACGGCGCCGATCTCTGGACCATCGTCGCCACGAGCCCGATCCTCGCGCGCGACGGCGCGTTCGTGGGCACCGTGGGCCTCGTCACCGACATCACCGAGCGCAAGCGCGCCGAGGACCAGCTCCGGCGCTCGGCCGAGCGGCTCCGGACGCTGCACGACATCGACCAGGCGGTGCTCGCCGCGCGCTCGCCGGCCGAGATCGCGCGCGCGGCGCTCGGGCGCCTCAAGCGGCTCGTGCCGGTGCAGCGCTGCTCGATCACCCTCTTCGACTTCGCGCACGACCAGGTGCAGGTCGTCGCCGGCTATACCGGCGGGCTGCCGCTGGCCGCGCTGCCGATCCCGCTCTCGGCCTTCTCGTCGCCCGAGGTGCTGCGGCGCGGCGTGGTGCGCTACGTCGAGGACCTCGCCTCGCTCGAGCCGCGCCCCCCGCTCTACGAGCAGCTCCTGGGCGAAGGGGTGCGCAGCCTCCTCAGCGTGCCGCTCCTGGTGGACGGCGAGGCGATCGGCGAGCTCAACCTGGGCCTCGGGCAGCCGGGCGCCGTCGAGCCCGAGCACCGCGACATCGCCGTCGAGGTCGCGGCCCCGCTCGCGATCGCCATCCAGCACGCCCGGCTGCGCGACGAACTGCGCCGGCGCACCGCGGAGCTCGAGCGGCGCATCGCCGAGCGGAGCGCGGAGCTGCAGGAGGCGGTGCTCGAGCTCGAGGGCTTCGCCCACGCGATCGGCCACGACCTGCGCGCCCCGCTCCGGCACGTGCACGGCTTCATCCAGCTCCTGCTCGCCGAGCACGGCCGCCGGCTCGACGAGCCCGCGCGCCACTACGCCGAGCGCGTGCGCGACGCCGCGCGCGATCTCGGCACGATGATGGACGCGCTGCTCCTGCTCGCGCGCGTGAGCCGGCAGGATCTGCTCCGCCGCCCCACCCCGCTCGACGCGGTCGTGGAGGAGGTGCTGCTCCAGCTGCAGCCGGAGTGGGAGGAGCGCCAGATCGACTGGCAGGTGGACGCCCTCCCGACCGTGGACTGCGACCCCGCGCTCGCGCGGCTCGCCGTCGAGCAGCTGGTCTCGAACGCCGTGAAGTTCACCCGCCCCCGCTCCCGCGCCTGCATCCGCATCGCAGCGGCCCGGCAGGAGGGGCTCGCGGGGCTCCTCGTGCAGGACAACGGGATCGGCTTCCGCATGACCTACGCCGACAAGCTCTTCGGCACCTTCCAGCGGCTGCACCCGAGCGAGGCGTTCGAGGGGGCGGGGATCGGCCTCGCCCTCGTGCGGCGCATCGCCGAGCGCCACGGGGGCCGCGCGTGGGCCGAAGGGGAGCCCGACCAGGGGGCCACCGTCCATCTCCTCCTCGGCCCCGAGACCGGCGCATGAGCGACGCCGTGCTCCAGCCGCGCGAGCCGATCGACCTGCTCGTCGTCTCGGGCTCCGCCGCCGACCTCGAGCTCACGCTCCTCAGTCTCGCGCAGTGCGAGCTCGGCGGCCGCCTCGCCGTGGCGCGCGACGGCGAGGCGGCGCTGGAGCTGCTGCTGGGCGCCGGCGGCCCGCGCGACGACGGCCGGCCCGCGGGGCTGCCCCGGCTCGTGCTGCTCGACCTCGAGCTCCCCAAGCTCGACGGCTTCGAGGTGCTGCAGCAGCTCAAGGCGAACCCGCGCACGCGCATGATCCCGGTCGTCGTCTTCACGAGCGACGCCGACGAGCGCGACGTGGTGCGCTGCTACCAGCTCGGCGCCAACAGCTGCGTGGCGAAGCCCGTCGCCTTCGACGCCTTCCGCGAGACCGTGGCCGAGCTCGGCCGCTACTGGCTGCGGGTGAGCCGGCCGCCGTTCCCCGCCCCCGGCGCGTCGCCCGGCCGCCAGGGCTGAGCCGGGGGGCCGCTCGCCGATGCGCCTCCTCGCCCGCCTCGAGGGCCTCCCCCGCGCGACCGCCTTCGCGCTGAGCGTGGCGCTCGCCCTGGCGCTCGGCGCGCTGCACCGGGTCATCGACCCGATGCTCTCCTTCCAGCTCTTCTATCTCCTGCCGGTGAGCCTCGCGGCCTGGACGGCGGGCCGCGCGGCCGGGCTCGTCGTGGCGGGAATCGCCGCCATCGCCTGGCTCGTGGGCGACCTCGCCACCCCGGCCATCGCGAGCCACGGCGGAGTGGTGGCGTGGAACGCGCTCCTGCGCGGCTGCGCCCTCGGCGTCGTGGGGTGGATGATCACCGCGCTGCGCCGCGCCCTCGAGCACGAGCGCGCCGTCTCCCGCACCGACTTCGTCACCGGGCTGCCCAATTGGCGCGCCTTCGCCGAGCGCGCGGGCTACGAGCTCGACCGCGCCCAGCGCTACGAGCGGCCGCTCACGCTCGCCTACGTGGATCTCGACGACTTCAAGGTCGTCAACGACCGCTTCGGCCACGCCACCGGCGACCAGCTCCTCGGCACCGTCGCCGACACGATGCACGACGTGCTGCGCCGCACCGACGTGATCGCCCGGCTCGGCGGCGACGAGTTCGCCGTGCTCCTGCCCGAGACCGGGGCGGAGCCCGCGTGGATCGTGCTGCGCAAGCTGCACAACGCGATCCGCCTCGCGATGGAGGCGCACGGCTGGCCCGTGACGGCGAGCGTCGGCGCGGTCACCTGCGAGGTGCCCCCCGCGCACGTCGACGCGCTCATCCGCCACGCCGACCAGCTGATGTACGAGGTGAAGCGGGAAGGCAAGGACCGGATTCGCCAGGTCGTAATCGAGGCGCCGCCCGATCGCCGACACCCGGCCGAGGCGCGCCGGGCGGGCGGCGGGACCGAGGGAGCCTGAGCCCGTGAGGCGCCGTCCAAACCCCGGAGCGCCGCGCGGCATCCAATCAGCGTGACCGCGACCGCCCCGGCGCCCGATCCGGACGCCCCCGATGCCGGCGCCTCCGCCGACCTGGTCCGCCGCGCCCGGGCGGGCGACCACGGGGCGTTCGCGGCGCTCTACCGCGCGACCGTGGGACGGGTCTACGCCCTCTGTCTCCGCCTCGAGGGCGACGCGGCACGGGCGGAGGAGCTGACGCAGGACGTCTTCGTGCGCGCGTGGGAACGGCTCGCCACCTTCCGCGGCGACAGCGCCTTCGCCACCTGGCTGCACCGCCTCGCCGTCAACGTCGTCCTCGGCGACCGGCGCGCGGCGTGGCGGCGCGAGCGGCGGGTGCGGCCGACCCACGACGCCCTCGTGCTCGAGGGCGCCGGCGTCGCGCCCGCGGCGGGCGGCATGCTCGACCTCGACCGCGCCATCGCCGCGCTGCCGGCGGGAGCGCGGCTCGTCTTCGTCCTGCACGAGATCGAGGGCTACACGCACGACGAGATCGCGGCGATGACGGGCATCGCGGAGGGGACGTCGAAGACGCAGCTCTTCCGGGCCCGCCGCCTGCTCCGGGAGGCGCTCGACCGATGACGCACGACGACCACACCCACGACGGCCCGGCCGACGACGCGGCGGCGCTCGCCCCGCTCGTGGCCGCCCTGCCCCGCAGCCTCGAGCCGCCGCACGATCTCTGGCCCGCCATCGCCGACCGCCTCGGGCCGCCGGCGGCAGCGGCGACGACGCGCGGGGCGTCCGCCTTCCTCGCACGGCGCTGGTCCACCGCGGCCGCGCTCGCCGCGGGGCTCGCGCTCGCGGCCCTCTCCTCGGGTGCCACGGCGTGGCTGCTGCGCCGGTCCGAGGGCGCCGTCGCCGCGGCCCCGGCCGGCCTCGCGCCCGGCGAAGCGGCCTACCAGCGCACGGCCGCCGAGCTCGCGCGCGTCCTCGCGGCCCGCCGCGGCGAGCTCGCGCCCGCGACCGCGGCCACGCTCGCGCGCAATCTCGCCATCATCGATCAGGCGATCGCCGAATCGCGCGCCGCGCTCGCGCACGATCCCGGCAACGACGACCTCGTCGCGCTGCTCTACGCGTCGTACGAGCAGAAGGTGGCACTCCTCCGGCAGGCGATCGACCTGCCGCGGAAGAGCTGAGGGCGCGGCCGATGCGCTCCCGGCCGATGGTGCTCGCCCTGGCACTCACCTGCGCGCTCGCGCCGCTCGGCGGGCCGCTCGGCGGGCCGCTGGCGGCGCAGCAGCGGACGGCCCCACGCGACGTCCGCCGCGTCGAGCGGCGGCTCGCCGTGGCGCCCGACGTCGCGCTCCGCATCTTCAACCTCGCCGGCACGACGCGCGTCACCGGCTGGGAGCGCGACTCGGTCGTCGTCACCGCCGCCCTGCCGCGCGGCGCGGGCGAGCTCGTCGCGGGCGGGACGCGGAGCGCGGTGAAGATCGGCATCGACGCGCCCGGGGCGCCGCTCGACGCGCCCGGCGCCGCCCTCGAGGTGCGGGTGCCGCGGGGTGCGCTCGTGTGGATCAAGGGCGCGGCCGGCGCGGTGGACGTCGAGGACGTCACCGGCGCGCTCGACGTCTACACCGTGAGCGGGGACGTCACCGTGCGCGGCGCGCCCGCGCAGCTCGGGGCCGAATCCATGAGCGGCGACCTCGTCGTCGAGGCCACCGCGCCCTCGATGCGCCTCAAGACGGCGGGCGGAGCGATCACGCTCACCGGCGGCGCCGAGTCGCTCACCATCGCCACCGTGAGCGGGCCGGTGCGGGTGCGCACCGGCCCCCTCCTGCGCGGCGAGATCCAGTCGGTGAGCGGCGCCGTGGACGTCGACGGCGCGGTGCGCGCGGGCGGCGAGCTCGCGCTGCTCACGCACGCGGCGCCGATCACCCTCACGCTCCCCGGCAGCACGCGCGCCGAGCTCGAGCTGCGCACCTTCGACGGCCTCCTCATCAATCGCTTCAGCCCCGAGCCCGCGCGCGTCTCGCGCGGGAAGCCCTACCGCTTCGCGATCGGCGGCGGCGCCCCCGGCCCCGGGGCGGACGACCGCGCGCGCATCACCGTGCGCACCCTCAAGGGCGACATCGCCATCTACCGCGGGCCCGGCGGCTCCTGAGCGCGCCGCGCGCCGGTTCAAACGCTCGCGGCCCGGGCGGCATCCGAGTGAGGCGACGATTCAGCGTTCGTCCCTCTCGAGGAGGCCTCCCATGCGACCCGTCATCCTGCGCTCGCTCCTGCGCCCGCTCCTGCGCCCGCTCCTGCGCCGGCCCCTGCGCTTCGCCCCCGCGCTCGCGCTGCTCACCGCGGCGACCCCCGCCCCCCCGTCCCCGCACGCGACCACCCCGGCTCCCGCGGCGCCCACCGCGTGGTTCGGCCCGCCGTGGATCGCGATCGAGTATCCGGCCAACCCGATCGACCGCACCACGCGCGGCGCCGTCCTCCTGGTCCACACCTTCCACCACGAGCAGGCGATCGCGACGCGGCTCGAGGGGGTCGCCGAGCGCGTCGATCCGGAGCGGCGGGCCGCGGCCGGGTCGGCCGCGGGCGTGAGCAGGGTGGCGCTGCGCTTCGAGTCCACGAGCCGGCCGGGCGTCTACGCGCTCCGTCGCACCTGGCCCGCCGAGGGCCGCTGGCTCCTGACGATCACGATGGGCGGCGGTGAGGCCGCGGCCACCGCCGTCGTCGGCGTCGCCGAGGGCGAGGTGCGCCTCGTGCGCGTCCCCGCCGAGGTGCGCGACGGCTGGACCATCCCCCGCGCGCCGACCGCCGCGGAGCTCGACGCGGCGCGCCGCGCCCTGAGCGAGGCCCGGAGCGGCGCCTGAGGGCTGACTCTCCGCCCGGGCCCGACTACTATGCGCGGGAGCGAGGCCCGCGCGGGGCGGGCCTCGGGCCGAATCAACCGGACGGAGGAGGAGCACCATGCCGACCAGCAGCGCGAGTGCCGTGTGGGAGGGGGGACTGAAGGGCGGGAAGGGCACCTTCACCGCGAAGAGCGGCGCCTTCAAGGGTGACTACTCCTTCGCGACCCGCTTCGAGAGCGCGCCGGGCACCAACCCCGAAGAGCTCATTGCCGCGGCCCACGCCGCGTGCCTCAGCATGGCGCTGAGCCTCGGCCTCGAGCAGGCCGGCACCCCGCCCACCCGCATCAGCACCACGGCGCACTGCACGATCGACAAGGCCGATGGCGGCTTCCGGATCACCACCATGCGCCTCGAGGTCCGCGGCCAGGTCCCCGGCATCGGCCAGGAGCAGTTCCAGCAGGCCGCCGAGCAGGCGAAGAACGGCTGCCCGGTGTCGAACGCGCTGAAGGGGAACGTGAAGCTGGAGTTGGACGCGAAGCTGGAGTAGGCGGGCCGGCGGGAGAGGCGGGACGGCGGGAAACTCATCATTGCAACGAGCCTCCGGTGTCATCACCGGAGGCTCGTTCGTCAGCGGGACCTCCCGCCGTCCCGCCTCTCCCGCCGATCCGTCCGCGGAGCTCAGCCAGCCACGGAGCTCCCGCCCTCCAGCACGTCGCGCCCGAAACACTCCCCCCACCCCTCGTTGTGGATCACCCGCGCCCGCGTCGCCGCGCGGAGGCGCTGGAGCGGCGCGAGGCGGCGCAGGGCGAGACGGTAGGGATTCGCGGGCTCGAGCGCCGCGTGCGCTTCGCTCAGGGCGAGAGGGGCGCGGCGGAAGTGGAGGGTCTGGAGATCCTGGTTCACCGCGCCGATCCCGCCCGCGAAGGCGTAGGTCGCGGCGCTCGGCCCCGAGAGGAGCTCGAGCACGACGACGTCGCCGACGGGAGCGAGGAGGAAGCTCGCGATGTTCTCGGGGAGCGGCGGCTCGGCCGCGTGCGCCTCGCCGTCCATGTCGAGGAGGGTGACGAGGCCGAGCCGCGGCTCGCCCTCCGTCACCGCGGCCAGAATCGTCTCGGCCATCGGCCGCCGCTCGGGCGCGGTGAGGCGGGCGACCAGGCGGTCGAACTGCGGGAGCTCGGAGCGCGGCACACCGACGCCGTCGCGGAAGACCGGCGTGCCCGTCGCCTCGGCGTAGATGCGCTGGAGCGCGGCGCGGCGCGTCTCGAGCGCGTGCAGGACGGCGTCGCCCTGGCGCCCGAGCTGGCCGATGCGAAGCGTGCCGCCGGGCCCCTCGCAGGTGACGCGCCCCGGGCCGTCGAGCCGGCACGTGGCCATCCCTCCGTACGGCGCCTGGAACGGATCCGCATC
This sequence comes from Gemmatimonadales bacterium, assembly GCA_035760645.1. Lineage (GTDB taxonomy): Bacteria > Gemmatimonadota > Gemmatimonadetes > Gemmatimonadales > GWC2-71-9 > DASSTY01. The sequence goes on along the minus strand of DASTSO010000063.1, from coordinate 36,843 downwards.
CGCCGGCGCGACGGCGACGTGGGTGGAGTAGAGGAGGAACTGCGCGGGACGCCCCGGCGGCCCGGTCCGCGCGCCCTCGGGGTCGAGCAGCGCACCGTCGAACACCGCCGGCGCGTCGATGCCGTGGGCGAGGAGTCCCGCGAGCCGCGCGCGCGTGCGCGCCGCGGCGAGCGCGGCCGCGAACGTCTCGAACCGCCGGCCGAGCCGCGCGAGCACGAGCCGGCCGGCGGGCCAGAGGTCGAGCGTGATCGCGTAGTCGGCCGCCTGGAAGCCGTCGGCGTCGAGGAAGCTCACCGCGACGTCGCCCACCGTGAGCCCGTCGTCGGTGACGACCGCGGTGCCCTCGCCCTGCCCCGTCACCGGGCCGGCGCCGTCGGTGAGCGTCCAGGCCGTCTGCGCCTCGCGGGTGACGGGGCCGGTCGTCGTCATCGAGCGCGGCTCAGGCGAAGGTCTGGCCGCACTCGGGACAGAACTTCGGGCTGCCGTCCGCCACCGTGCCGCAGTGCGCGCAGGTCTTCTTCGGGTTGAGCGAGGCGCCGCACTCGCCGCAGAACTTCCCGCCCTGCGTCTTCGCGCCGCACGCGGGGCACTGCGCCCCCGTGACGGTGGCGACGTCGCGCTGCGCGGTCCAGTCCACCGTGCGCGCCTTCTCGATCATCTGCTCGCGCCCCGCCTGCGCCTGCGCCGCGGCCATCTCCTCGTCGAGGTCGGGCGCGCAGGTCTCGCAGAGTTGCGCCTTCCGGTTCCAGCAGATCGGCTCGCAGACCCAGTTGCCGCAGCGGGTGCACTGCTTGAACGTCGGCGCGATCTCCTGCACCGCCTCCTTGAGCGCCGCGTCGTGCGCCGGCCCGCCGATGGCGCGCTGGATCTCGTACGCGGTGCTCGACGCCCGCCCGAAGATGCCGCCCAGGAGCGAGCCCGCGATGTCGGCCGCGGAGGAGGCGAGGCCGAGCTTCGAGGTCTTGAAGCTCGACATGTAGCCGTTGCCGCACTTCTCGCAAAGGAACTTGAACTGGTAGCCCTTGTCCGTGGACAGGTCCTGGTAGTTGCCGGTGAACGGAATGTGGGTCATGCGACGCGACTCCCGCGGATTCGGCGGACGGGGTGATGTTCGGGGACGCAGCAAAGCTCCGGCGGGGAGAGGGGAGTGTCAAGCCGGCGCACGGCCTCAGTCCTCCCCCGTCAGCTTCTCCTCCTCTTCCTCCTTCCCCGCCAGCTTGCGTCCCGCCGCGAGGTAGCCGACGAGCAGGTGCTCGAGCCGCTCCGCCAGGGCGGCGTCCCTGAGGCGGCCCTCGTCGTCGAATGCCTGCCCCGCGCTCGCGAGGGCGAACATGTCGGGGTAGAGGAACACCCCGTTCCCCTCGAGCGGGATGCGCAGCTGCCAGAGGCCGCGGATGCCGCCGATCACGCCGTTGCTCGCGGCGAGCAGCACGCCGCTCTTCCCGCGGAACGGCACCGGGCGCACGCGGCTCGCCCAGTCGATGAGGTTCTTGAGCGTCCCCGGCAGCGAGTAGTTGTACTCGGGGCTCGCGATCATGAGCCCGTCGACCGCCTGGAGCCGGTGGACGAACGCCTCGACGCCGGGCGGGAAGCCCGCGCTGTGCTGCAGGTCGGCGTTGTAGAGCGGGGCGTCGAAGTCGGCGAAGTCGGCGTGGTCCACCTCCGCGCCGAGCGCGCGGAGGCGCTCGGCGGCGAGGGCGAGAAGCTTCTTGTTGAGCGAGTCGCGCCGCAGCGAGGCGGCGAAGGCGAGCAGGCGCATGGGCGGGCGTCCGGCGTGGGGGGTGGCTAGAATTCGTCAGGTGGCGGGCCGGGCCTCGCTCGTGGGGCCCTCGCGCGCGGGGCGTTCGCGGGCGGCGCGCTGAAGCACCGGCGCGAGCGTGCGCCAGACGGTGGCGGCGATGACGCGCTGTCCCCGCGCGGTCGGATGGAGCCCGTCGCCCTGATTGAGGCTGTCGATGCCGCCGACGCCGGCGAGGAGGAACGGGACGAGCGCCGCATCGTAGGCGCGCGCGACCTCCGGGTAGACCGCGCGGAAGGCCGCCGTGTACCGCGCGCCGAGGTTGGGCGGCGCCTCCATCCCGACGACGACGAGCCGCGGGGGCGGCGTCTGCCGGCGGGCGCGGTCGAGGATGGCGCGGAGATTGTCGCGCAGCTCCTCGACGGGAAGCCCGCGCAGCCCGTCGTTCGCGCCCGTCTCGACGACGAGCACCGCGACGGGCTGGCGCAGGACCCAGTCGATCCGCCGCCGCGCGCCGGCCGAGGTCTCGCCGCTCACCCCCGCGTTCACGACGCGGAACGGGAGCCCCGCGGAATCGATCTTCGCCTGGATGAGCGCGGGATAGGCGAGCGCGGGATCGGACAGCCCGTAGCCCGCGGTGAGACTGGTGCCGAGGAAGACCACCGTGCCGCGCGGGTCGGCCGTCATCCCGTCGGGACCCGCCGCCGCGGGCGCCGAGTCGGCGCGCTCGGCCACCGCCTCGCGGCGCTCGTCCGCGCCGGCGCGGCAGGCGCCGAGCGCCAGGGGCACCAGCGCGGCGCCCGCGAGCGCGAGCGCCACGGACCAGGACCGGAACGAACCGCCGACCGACTCACCGAACGAACCACACGGACGTCGCATGCTGCGCTGCCAGTCACTCACGCGTACCTACCTCTCCGGGGGTCGCCCCCTCACCGTGTTGAAGGATATCACCTTCACGGTGCCGGCGGGCGGCTTCGTGGCGATCGTCGGCCCCTCGGGGAGCGGGAAGACGACGCTCCTGGGTCTCCTCGCCGGGCTCGACCGGCCCACCGCGGGCACGGTGCAGCTCGACGGCGTGGACCTCGCCGCGCTCGACGAGGACGGCCGCGCGCGGCTGCGGCGCGAGCGCGTGGGGTTCGTCTTCCAGTCGTTCCAGCTCGTCCCCACGCTCACGGCGCGCGAGAACGTGCTCGTGCCGCTCGAGCTCGCCGGCGACGCCGGAAGCGACGCGGGCGCGCGCGCCGACGCGCTGCTCGCGCGTGTGGGGCTCGGGGCCCGCGCGCACCACTACCCCGCCCAGCTCTCGGGCGGCGAGCAGCAGCGCGTCGCCCTGGCGCGCGCCTTCGCCAACCGGCCGCGGATCCTCTTCGCCGACGAGCCCACCGGCAACCTCGACGCGCGCACCGGGGCGACGATCATCGATCTCATGCTCGAGCTCAACCGCGACCAGGGCACCACGCTCGTCCTCGTCACCCACGATCCCGACCTCGCCCGCCGCGCCGGCCGCATCATCCGCCTCGCCGACGGCCGCATCGTAGCCGACGAGCAGGTCGACGCCCGGGTCGCGGTGTGAGCGGCGTGGGCGGCGCCCGCTTCGTCCTCCGGCACGCCGGGCGCGAGCTGCGCGCGGCGCGGCGCCGGCTGGGGCTCCTCGTCGCCGCCGTGTCGGTGGGCGTCGCGGCGCTGGTGGCGGTGGACTCCTTCACCGACAACCTCCGCGCCTCGGTGCGCGCCCAGGCGCGCGACCTCCTCGGCGCCGACATCGCCCTCACCGGGCGCCAGGCGTTCACGCCGCGCGTCACCGAGCTCCTCGCGCGCTCGGTGCGCCGCGCCGACCTCGCGCGCGTCACGCGCTTCGCCGCGATGGCCTACGTCCCCCGCACCAGCGGCGCGCGGCTCGTGCAGGCCGCCGCGGTCGAGGGCCGCTATCCCTTCTACGGCCGGATCGTCACCGAGCCCGCCGGCGCCTGGGACGCGCTCCAGCAGGGCCGCGGCGTCGTGGTGGATCCCGAGCTCCTCGCCGCCCTCGACGCGCGCGTCGGCGACACCCTCGCCCTGGGCGAGGGCCGCTTCGTGATCGCCGGCGAGCTCCGCAGCATGCCGGGCGACGTCGGCGCGCGCGCCGCCCTCGGCCCCCGCGTCTTCCTCCCCGCGCGCGATCTGCCCGCCACGAAGCTCCTGGGCTTCGGCGCCCGCGCCGAATACGCCACCTACGTGCGCGCCCCCGCCGGCGCCGACGTGCAGCGCCTCGCCGCCGACTGGCGCGCGCGCCTCCAGGGCGAGCGCATCCGGGTCCGCACCGTGGGCGACGACCAGCGCCGCCTCGACGACTCGCTGGGCCGCCTCGGGCGCTACCTCGGGCTCGTCGCCCTCGTCGCGCTGCTCCTCGGCGGCCTCGGGGTGGCGAGCGCGGTGCACGTCTTCCTGAAGCAGCAGCAGGAGACGATCGCCGTGCTCCGCTGCCTCGGCGCGGGCTCGGGACACCTGCTCGCCGCGTACCTGATCGAAGCCGGGCTGCTGGGCCTCGGCGGCAGCGCCCTCGGTGTCGTCCTGGGCGTCGCGGCCCAGCAGGCGCTGCCCGGCCTCCTCCGCGACTTTCTCCCCGTCGCCGTCGAGCCCGCGCTCTCCGGGCGCGCCGCGCTCACCGGCCTCGGCATGGGGCTCTGGACCACGCTCGCCTTCGCGCTCCCGCCGCTCCTCGCCGTGCGCCGCATCCCGCCGCTCGCCGCCCTCCGGCGCGCCTACGAGAGCGAGCGGGAGCGCGCCGCGCGCGATCCGTGGCGCTGGGCGGCCTTCGCGCTCCTCGCCCTCACCGTCCCCGCCCTCGCCGTGCTGCAGGTGGGCGACCTGCGCACCGGCCTCTGGTTCGCCGCCGGCATCGGCGCCGCGCTCGGCGTCCTCGCGCTCGCGAGCTGGGCGCTCGTGCGCGGGATGCGGCGCTGGTTCCCGCACCGCGCGCCCTACGTCTGGCGCCAGGGGCTCGCCAATCTCTACCGCCCCGCCAACCAGACCGTGGCGGTGGTCCTCGCCCTGGGCTTCGGCGCGTTCCTCCTCGGCACCCTCGTCGTCGCGCAGCACGGGCTGCTCGCCGAGCTCGACCTGGGCGGCCCCGCCGCCCGCCCCAACCTCGTCCTCTTCGACATCCAGACCGACCAGCGCGCCGCGGTCGACTCCACGCTCGCCGCGCGCGGCCTCACCGCCTCCGCGCCGGTGCCGATCGTGCCGATGCGGATCCGGTCGATCAGGGGGCGGGCGGTGACGGAGTTGCTGGGGCGGGACGGCGGGACGGCGGGACGGCGGGAGGGATCGAACGCCTGGGCGCTGCGCCGGGAATACCGTTCGACCTACCGCGACACGCTCGTCGCGTCGGAGCAGCTCGTCGCCGGCACGTGGTGGTCGCGCGATCACCTCCCGCCGTCCCGCCGTCCCGCCGTCCCGCCCGTTCCGCCCGTTCCGATCAGCGTCGAATCCGGCCTCGCCCGCGAGCTCGGCGTCGGCGTCGGCGACGAGATCGTCTGGGACGTGCAGGGCCTCGAGGTGCCGTCGCGGGTGGCGAGTCTGCGCGACGTGGACTGGGCGCGCTTCGAGCCCAACTTCTTCGTCGTCTTCGCGCCCGGCGCGCTGGAGCAGGCGCCGCAGACCTGGGTGGTGCTGACCCGCGCCGCCGACCCGGCGGTGCGCGGCGCGCTGCAGCGCGCGCTCGCCGAGCGGCTGCCGAACATCACCGTGCTCGATCTCGCCTCGATCGCGGCGGCGCTCGAGCATCTCGTGGGGCAGGTGGTCCTCGCGATCCGCTTCATGGCGCTCTTCAGTCTCCTCACCGGCGCGCTCGTCCTCGTCGGCGCCGTCTCGACGAGCCGCCTGCAGCGCCGGCGGGAAGCGGTGCTGCTCCGCACGCTGGGCGCGACGCGCCGGCAGATCGGCCGCATCGTCGTGGCCGAGTATCTCGCGCTGGGCGCGCTCGCGGCGCTCGTGGGCCTCGGCCTCGCCACCGCCGCCGGGTGGGCGCTCGCCCGCTTCGTCTTCGACACGCGCCTCGCCGTGCCCGTCGCGGGGCTCCTCGCCCTGGGCGCGGGCGTCGTGGCGCTCACCCTCCTCGTCGGGGTGGCGGGGAGCCGCGAGGTGGCGCGGCGCACCCCGCTCGAGGCGCTCCGCGAGGGGTGAATACCGGGTCACCCCTCGCGCATCGTCCCCGGGGCGCATATTGTGGTGGCTGGAGTGGCCGCAGACGCAACGATCGCAGACGGGACGAACGCCCGCACACGGGACGACCGAGGAAGGGAGGAGCGATGCCGAGAATGTTCGCGGCGTGCTATCACTCGACGGGTGACGCCACGGTGGTCGCCTTCAGTGCGAAGCGCAGCGAGATGGAGGATCACCCGACGCTGGAGACCCGGCTCGAGGAAGCCGGCTACACCGGGCCGTTCGTCTTCTTCGACTCCGACCACTACTTCAACCCGGACGAGTGCGAGGCGATCGACTGAGCGGCGCCGCGTGATCGCCTTCGCGGCCGTGCTCGCGGGCGTCGCCGTGCTCGCCGGCGGCGTGGCCGCCCTGAGCGGCTTCGGCATCGGCAGCCTGCTCACCCCCGTCCTCGCCTACGCCTACGACACCCGGCTCGCCGTCGCCGCCGTGGCCATTCCCCACGCCGTCGGCACGGCGCTGCGCGCCTGGCGGCTGCGCCATGCCCTCGACCGGCGCGTGCTGCGCGGCTTCGGGCTCGCGAGCGCGGCGGGCGGGCTCGCCGGCGCGCTGCTGCACGGCCGGCTCGGCAGCCCCGCCCTCACGCTGATCTTCGGCGCGCTGCTCGTCCTCGCCGGCCTCTCGGGCTTCCTCCCCCTGTGGCGCACGTTGCGGCCGACGGGCGCCGGCTCGCTCGCCCTCGGGGCGCTCTCGGGGCTCTTCGGCGGCCTGGTCGGCAACCAGGGCGGCATCCGCTCCGCGGCCCTCCTCGGTTTCTCGCTCGAGCCGCAGGCCTTCGTGGCGACCGCCACCGTGACCGCACTGCTCGTCGACGCGGCCCGCCTCCCCGTCTACCTCCTCGAGAGCGGCGCCCGGCTCCGGCTCCTCGCCCCCGTCATCCTGCTCGCCACGCTCGGTGTCGTCGTCGGGACCCTCGCCGGGGCGCGGCTCCTCGCCCGGATCCCGGCGCCCCTCTTCCGTCGGCTCGTCGCGGGGCTCATTCTCCTGTTGGGCGTCGCCATCCTCGCGGAGGCGGCGCTCGGCGGCCGCCTCTGAGCCTCGCGCCCGGGCCCCGCGCCCGGGCCCCGCAGCGGAGATCCCCCTCGTGCCCTTCCCGCCCCGGCTCCTCCTGGCCTACGCGATGATCATCCTGGCGGGCATCATTCTCGGCATCGAGCTGATGACGCTCCTGAGCGCGGTGGGCCTGCGCGCCGGCGCGAGCGAGGCGATCGGGAACGCCGCGGGCGACGCCCGGCTCGCGGCGGCCCCGGTGCACGCGCTCTGGGTGGCCCTCGCCGCCGCGCTCGGCTGGGCCGGGTGGCGGCTGCTGCGGCAGACGCCGCGGCCGTGAGGACGGCCGCCGCCCGACTGGCCGAAGGCCGCGTCCCCGCCTAGTTTGCGGCGATCCTTTTTCCCACTCCGACGCGAGGACACGACCGCATGCTGGCCATCGATCTGACCGGGAAGCGCGCCTTCGTCGCCGGTGTCGCCGACGACGGGGGCTTCGGGTTCGCCATCGCCAAGGCGCTCGCCGAGGCGGGCGCGAGCGTCTGCGTCGGCACCTGGCCCCCGGCCCTCGGCATCTTCCAGAAGCTCCTCGAGCGCGGGAAGATGGACGAGTCGATGCAGCTCGCGGGCGGCCGCAAGCTCGAGTTCGAGCGCATCTACGCGCTCGACGCGGCCTACGACACGCTCGACGAGGTCCCGGCCGAGGTGCGCGAGAACAAGCGCTACCAGGGCCAGGGCGACTTCACCATCGCCGGCGTCGCCCAGCGGCTGCGCGAGGATTTCGGCGACCTCTGCCTCGACATCCTGGTGCACTCGCTCGCCAACGGCCCCGAGGTGAAGAAGCCGCTCATCGACACGAGCCGCGCCGGCTACCTCGCCGCGGTGAGCGTGAGCGCCTACAGCAACGTCGCCCTCGTGCGCCAGCTCGCGCCCCTCATGCGGCCGCACGGCTCGGTCTGCTCGCTGACCTACATGGCGGGCGAGCGCGTCATCCCGGGCTACGGCGGCGGGATGAGCAGCGCCAAGGCCGCGCTCGAGGCCGACACCCGCACGCTCGCCTTCGAGGCGGGCCGACGCTGGGGGCTCCGGGTCAACACGATCAGCGCCGGCCCCTACGCCTCGCGCGCCGCGAGCGCGATCGGCTTCATCGACATGATGATCGACTACTGCGAGAAGAACGCGCCGCTCCCGCGCCGGCTCGACGCGATGGACGTCGGCCACACGGCGGCCTTCCTCGCGAGCCCGCTCGCGCAGGCGATCACCGGCAGCGTGGTCTACGTCGACAACGGCTATCACGCGATGGGCATGGCGCCGGGCGAGGCCGAGGTGGCGGCCGCCGCCGGCACCGCCCGGCTCTGAGCCGGGACCGCCGGGACAGCCGGGACGCACGCGTGCGCACCCCCGAACGCCTCTTCTTCGCCCTGGGCGCGGTGTCGGCCTTCCTCGCCGTCGCCGCGGGCGCCTTCGGCGCGCACGGGCTCCGCGCGCGCCTCGCGCCCGAGCTCCTCGCGGTCTTCGAGACCGCCGCGCGCTACCAGATGTACCACGCCCTCGCGCTCCTCGCCGTGGCGTGGGTCGCGGGGCGCGTCGGGCCGGCGTCGGCGCTCCCCGCCTGGGCCGGCTGGCTCTTCGTCGCCGGCACGGTGCTCTTCTCGGGGAGTCTCTATCTGCTCACTCTCACCGGCACCCGCTGGCTCGGCGCCGTCACCCCGCTGGGTGGCGTCGCCTTCCTCGCCGGCTGGCTCTGCCTCGCGCTGAGCGCGCGACACCTGGGCTGAGCCGGCCGGAGGCGCCCGTGACCCGCGCGACCGATCCCCGCACCGGTCCCCTCGCCTACCGCCTGCTGCTCGAGCGGCTCGAGACGTGGTTCGCCGAGGGACGCGCGCGGCACGGGAGCACGATCCCCTGCCGCGGCGGCTGCAGCGCCTGCTGCCACGGCCCCTTCGACATCTCGGTGGCCGACGTCGAGCTCCTGGTGGACGCGGTCCGGCGTCTCCCGGTGGCCGAACGCGCGACGGTGGAGGCGCGCTCCCGCGCGCTGCTCGAGCGCATGCGCGAGCTCGAGCCCGGCTGGGCCGCGCCGCACGACGTCGCCGCCCTGGGCGACGAGCGCTTCGACCGGCTCGCCGATGCGCTCGCCGCCGAACCGTGCCCGCTGCTCGACGCCGAGGGACGGTGTCGCATCTACGACGACCGCCCGCTCGTCTGCCGCCTCACGGGCCTGGGCATGGTGACGCCCGCCGGCCGCGTGATCGAGAACGCCTGCCCCATCCAGGCCGACTTCCCCGCCTACGCCGCGCTCCCGCCGGTGCCGTTCGACCTGGAAGATCTGGAAGTGGAGGAGTGGGAGGCGATGCAGGGCGCCGCCCGCCGCCTGCTCGGCAGCGCGGCCTACGTGGACTACGAGACGACGATCGCCGCGGCGATCGTGGACCACGCGAGTGACGCGGCGGGCGCCCGGCCTCCCGAGCCGGCCTGAGCCCGGCGCAGCGCGGAAACTCGGCGCTCCGCCTACGCCCGAACGCCCGAGCCCCCGGGATCTCCGTTGAGATCCCGGGGGCTCGTCGTCTCGCCCTCGGCGCGCCGACGCCGGCGCCGGGGCCTACGCCCGCGCCACCGCCGCGCCCTCGCGCGCCGCCTGCCGCGCCGCCGCCTCGAGCTCCTCCTCCTGCTGGTTCTCGCGCACCCAGCGGCGGAACTGCAGGGCGATGGCGCCGAACATGTAAAGGTTGCCGGGGATCCACATGATCAGCCCGCCGACCGTGAGGTCCTCGAGCGCCGAAAGGTTGCCGAGCTGCGGGACGCGCGGCGCGGCCACGTACCACGGGTAGAGCGGCGTGTCGGCGAAGGTGAGGATCGCCGCCACGATCTGCATCGGGATGCTCGAGAGGAAGAGGTAGAGCATCGCCTTGCCCGGCGCGAGGCGCGGGAACTCGGCCAGCGGGCTCAGCACGGGGAACCACAGGATCACCGACGCCACCATGAAGAGGATGTGCGTCGCGACGTGGACCCCGTGCACCTCCATCATCAGCTCGTAGTACTGCTGGACGTGCCAGGCGGCGAAGGTGACGGTGAAGATGAGGGCCGCCACCACCGGCTGCGTGAGCACGCGCGCGACGCGGCGCACGCCGGGCACCGCGAGCGCCGGCTCCAGGAGCCAGCCGGGGATGCTGTAGATGAGGAGCGGGGGCCAGATCAGGGTGAGCACCATGTGCTGCACCATGTGGACCCAGAAGAGGTAGTCGTCGCTCAGGTCGTGCACCGGCCCGTTGAGGGAGCCGAGCAGGAGGAGCATGGCGACGCCGAAGGCGGTGATCTGGCCGGGGCGCGCCGGGGGCAGGCCCCGGCGGCGGCGCCACGGGCCGATCCCCCAGCAGTAGACGGCGCCCAGCAGGCCGGTGCCGATCACGACGCTGGGGTGGATCGACCAGGCCCAGGTGAAGGGCCCGGCGACGGCGCGCCCGTGGAGGAGCAGCGACGCGGTGAAGCTCACGGCAGGACTCCGGCCTCCCGTTGCCGGGAGGCATGCCCTCGCGCGCTAGTGGAGCCGCGCGAAGGCGTGGTGATAGGCCATCAGCAGCATCAGGCCGACGATGATGAGCGCGGCCAGGATGAGCCCGAAGATGAACACCCCGCTCAGCAGCTTTCCGTCCTGCTTCAGGTGCATGTAGTACATCGCCACGAGGGCGAACTTGCACGCCGAGAGGAGGAGGATGACGGGGACGAACACGCTGCGCAGCGCCGTGCCCAGCGCGTTGCCCGGGTGCTCGAAGGCGACCTCGTAGACGCCGACCTCGAGCGCCGTGAGGACGAAGAGCGCGAGGCCGATCTTGACGTAGAGCCCGGGGCCCGGATGGGTGTGCTCGTCGTGGGCCAGCGAGCTCATCTCGCCCGGGGTGACGGAAGCGTGTGCCATGGTCGCGGCCTCAGTCCTTCATCAGGTAGACGACGGGGAAGATCACGATCCAGACCACGTCGACGAAGTGCCAGTAGAGGGCGGCGATCTCGAGGTTCATCGCCCGCTCGGGCGGCAGCTTGCCGCGCAGCGCGGTGACGAACACGGTCGCCAGCCACAGGACGCCGATGGTGACGTGGGTGCCGTGGAAGCCGGTGAGCAGGTAGAACGAGGCGCCGAAGAGGTTGGTCTTGAGCGTCAGCCCCTCGTGCACGAAGTGCTGGAACTCGTAGACCTGCATCCCGACGAAGAACGCCCCGCACACCAGCGTCATGCCGAGCCAGATGATGAGCTGCCGGCGGTTGCCCCGCTGGGCGCCGTTGAGCGCCAGCACCACGAACAGCGAGCTGAACAGCAGCAGCGCCGTGCCGAAGGTGACGAGCGGGATCTGGAGCATCTCGGCCGGCGTGGGGCCCGAGAGGCTCTTCCCCTTGTAGACCAGGTAGGTGGCGATCAGCGAGGCGAAGAACATGCACTCGGACCCGATGAAGGTCCAGATCGCCAGCTTCCGGTTGTCGATCCCCGTGGTGGTCTCGGGGTGGAGCGCGTGTCCCGCGTCGAGTGCCGCGTCGTGTGCCACTGGTGCGAGTCTCCGTTCGGATTTAGAGGCCGGGGCCGGGGCTCAGCCCGCCGGCTCGAACGCCCACTTGAAGACGCTGAAGAGGAAGAAGGCCACCGCCACGATGATCCCGACGGCGTGGAACTTCTCGATCAGCAGCAGGGCCGTGAAGATCGCCGTCACGCCGATCGCCGCCATCAGCGGCCAGAACGACGGGTTGGGCAGGTGGATCCCCGCGCCGCTCACCTTCGCGGGCTCCGGCAGCGGGCCGCCCCGCTCGCGCTTCGCCTCCCAGAGCGGATCCCGCGAGTGCACGACCGGGATCTCGTTGAAATTCCACTCCTGCGGCGGCGACGGGATCGCCCACTCGAGCGTGGCGCCGTTCCACGGGTCGGCCGGCGCGTCGGCCGGCTTGCGCCACGTCTTGATCATGTTGTAGAGGAAGATCAGCTGGCTGAGGCCCAGCAGCAGCGCGCCGATCGTCTCCATCTGGTTGTAGATCTCGAAGCCCAGGCCGGCCGGATAGGTGTAGGTGCGGCGCGGCATGCCCAGCAGCCCGACCAGGTGCATCGGGAAGAACGTCAGGTTGAACGAGACCAGCATGAGCCAGAAGTGCACCTTGCCCAGCCCCTCGTCCAGCATCCGCCCGAACATCTTCGGCCACCAGTAGTAGGCGCCGGCCGTGAGGGCGAAGATCGAGCCGCCGAAGAGCACGTAGTGGAAGTGCGCCACGACGAAGTAGGTGTCCGTCTGCTGCAGGTCGTGCGGCGCGACGGCGTGCATGACCCCCGACAGGCCGCCGATGATGAACATCGCCACGAAGCCGATGGCGAAGTAGAGCGGCGTCTTGAACTGCAGCGAGCCGCCCGCCATCGTGCCGATCCAGTTGAAGATCTTCACCCCCGTCGGGATCGCGATGAGCATCGTGCCCAGGGCGAAGAAGGTGTCGGCGATCGGCCCCATCCCGGTGGCGAACATGTGGTGCGACCACACGCCGAAGCCCAGGAAGGCGATGAAGATGCCCGAGAAGACCATCGCCGCGTAGCCGAAGAGCGGCTTGCGCGAGAAGACCGGCAGGATCTCGCTGATGATGCCGAACGACGGCAGGATCAGGATGTAGACCTCGGGGTGCCCGAAGATCCAGAACAGGTGCTGCCACATCAGCGGGTCGCCGCCGCTCGCCGGCACGAAGAAGTGCGTGCCGAAGAGGCGGTCGAACATCAGCATGATGAGCGCCACCGTGATCACCGGGAACGACAGCAGCAGCAGCACCTGCGTGATGAAGCTCATCCACACGAAGATCGGCATCCGGAGCATCTTCATCCCCGGCGCCCGCATGTTGATGACCGTCGTGAAGAAGTTCACCGCCGCCGCCAGCGAGCTGATGCCGAGGATCTGGAGCCCCAGGTTCCAGAACTCCACGTTCAGCCCCGGCGAGTACTGGTTGCTCGTCAGGTTGGCGTAGCCGAACCACCCCTGGTCGGGCATCAGCCCGAGCGGGATCGAGGCCATCAGGAACAGCCCGCCCAGCAGGAACACCCAGTAGCTGAAGGCGTTCAGCCGCGGGAACGCCACGTCCCGCGCCCCGATCAGGATCGGGATGAAGAAGTTGAAGAACGTGGCACTGAGCGGCATGACGGCGAGGAAGATCATCGTCGTGCCGTGCATCGTGAACATCTGGTTGTACGTCTCGGGCGACAGGAACGTGTTGTCCGGCCGCATGAGCTGGATGCGCACCAGCAGCGCCTCGAGCCCGCCGATCAGGAAGAACAGGAACGCCGTCGCGCCGTAGAGAATGCCGATCCGCTTGTGATCGACCGTCGTGATCCAGCTCCACAGCCCCGTCTTGGGAGCATGACCGTGCGGAGCGTATCCGGTCGGCGCGTGGCCCACTGCCGTCGTTGCCATACGATCTCTAATCCCCGTTGGTGAGCGGCGATTACTGCTTCGCCAGCGCGCGGAAGTACGCCACCAGCTGCTGCGCCTCCTGCTCGGTCAGGCCGAGGTTGGGCATCAGCACGCCCTTCTTCACTTCCTGCGGGACGCGGATCCAGTGCGCCAGGTTCGCATCGGTGTTCTCGATCATCCCGGCCGCGATGTGGCGCCGCGTGCCGATGTGCGCCAGGTTCGGCCCCACCATCCCCGCCGGCACGTTCACCGCCGTCAGCGCGTGGCAGCCCACGCAGCCCTTGGAGAGGAAGAGCTTGTTGCCCGCCACCAGCACCGGGTCGGTCGGCGCCGCCGGCTTCGTGGTGTCGGCCGGCGCCGCCGGCGCCGCCTGCGGCGCCGGGCCCGCCGGCGTCGGCGTCGGGCCGCCCAGGCCGGTCTTGACCACCGCCCCGCCCTGCAGCTTGACCGGCGTGCCCGCCGGCGCGGGCGCCGGGCGCGGCGCGCCGGTCGCCGTCAGCGTGCCGGTCGCCTGCATCGACTTCACGTAGGCGTCGAACTGCTCGGGCGAGTCGGCCACGATGTGGAAGGCCATCTTGGCGTGCTGGATGCCGCAGAACTCCGCGCACTGGCCCCGGTAGTAGCCCGGCGCCTCGGCCGTGAACCACAGCCGCGTCTCGCGGTTCGGGAAGACGTCGCGCTTGCCGGCGAGCTGCGGGGTCCAGAAGCTGTGCACCACGTCCGACGTGCCCATGCGCAGCGACACCGTGCGCCCCACCGGGATGTGCAGCTCGTTGGCCGTCGTGATCCCGTACTCCGGATAGCGGAACTCCCACCACCACTGGTGCCCGATCACCTGCACCGTGAGGGGGTTGTTCGTCGGCACCGAGTTCTCGACGAAGATCGCCTTGACCGTCGGCACGGCGATCATCGCCAGGATGATGGCCGGGACCATCGTCCAGACGATCTCGAGCGTGGTGTTGCCGTGGGTCTGCTCCGGCTCCGGGTCGTCCGGCTTGCCCCGGTAGCGGAAGATGACGTAGATGAGCGCGCCCTCGACCAGCACGAAGACGACCGTGGCCCAGAACAGCACCTGGTGGAACAGCCCGTCCACCATCCGCGCGAAGTCGCCCCGGGGATGGAGCGCGCTCTGGGGATACTGGTCGGGGCTGCATCCGGCGAGGGCCACCACCAGCGCCAGCAGACAAGCGAGTCCCCCCACGCGGGCCAGCCGGCGGAGGGTCGGTGTCTCGAAGGGCATTACGCGTTGATCCTGTCGACGTGAGAACAAGACGACATCCGGAGAATTGCAGCCCCAACCTTAGCCGGTCGTGCGGAACGGGTCAAGGAAAGAACGCGACGGTGGCGCGAGGGTCCCTGACAGCGGCGGACCGTCGGAAATCGCGACGGTCCGCCCCCTTCACACCCTGCTCGCTTCCTGCCCGCGGCGGTGCGCGGCGAGCAGCGAGGGGCGGAGGAGCGCGGGTGCGAGGAGCAACGCGGGAAACGACCGCAGCCTGCCGGGCTGCCGGAACACCAGGGGATGCCGCATGAGCGGGGAGGGTCGCTCGCGACGCGGGACGCCCGACGCGGGACGCCCGCCATAGGGCGGGGCGGGCGGGAAAGTTGTCCACCATGTGTTACACAATGAAACTCGCCGCCCGGTCCCGCCGTACACCTCGGCGAACCCGATCGCCCGAGGAGCCCCGATGCCGACCATTCCGCCGTCCCCGCGCCGCCGGCGCCGCCGTGCCGCGCTCGTCCCGCTCCTGCTCGCCCTCGTCGTCGGGGTGGGCGGCTGGCTCTGGTGGCCGGCCGACGCCGGCGATCACGCCGCCTGGCGCGCCGACCTCGCCGACCTCGAGCGCCATACGGCGGTCGCCTACGCCAACCTCGAGTGGTTCGTCCGGAGCGGTACGGTGGACCCGCAGGCACTGCACGACTCCACGGTCGCGGCGCTCGACCGCGCCCGCACCCCGCGCGAGGCGCGGCGCGCGCTCGTCGCCTTCGCCGCGGCATTCCATGACGGGCACTTCCACGTGCGCCGCCCGACCCCCGCGCTCGTCGTCGAGGCCGAGCGGCTCTGGCAGCGGCGCGACACCCCGCCGCCGCGCGACTGGCCGGCCGAGCGCGCCTGCACGGCGCTGGGCTACCGGGCCGACGCGCGCGGCTTCGGGCTCCCGCTCGAGCGGCTCGACGGCTTCGTCGCGCTCCCCGACGCGGGCGACGGCTTCCCGGCCGGCGTCCTCCCGCTCCCCGACGGCCGCCGCGCGGGCGTCCTTCGCATCGATCTCTTTTCGACCTACGCCCACCGGAGCGCCTGCGCCCGGGCGTGGGAGCGGCTCCGCGACACGCTCTCGGCCCCCTGCGGCGAGCGCTGCGCCGAGGCGGTGGACAGCATGGCCGCGGTCGTCCTGCTCGACCGGCTCGCCGCGCGCGCCGGCGCGCTCGCCGCGGCGGGCGCGGACCTGCTCGTCGTGGATCTCACCGGCAACGGCGGCGGCGAGGACGTGGTGGACCCGATGGCGCGCACGCTCACGGCGACGCGCCTGCGGGCCAATCCGGTCGCGCTGCTGCGGCATCCGCACGTGACGGCGCAGCTCGAGGAGGCGCGGGCCGCGCTGACCGAGGACCTCGCGCGGGGCGATCTCCCCGCCGAGCAGCGCGCGCTGCTCGCGGGCGGGGTGGGCCGCCTCGACACGCTCCTCGCCGAGACGCGCCGGCCGTGCGACTGGTCGGGGATCTGGCGCGCGGGCGCCGCGTCCGCGGCGTGCGCGATGCTGGTGCACGGCGGCACGTACGCGACCGGGCTCCTCGACTACGCGGCGCCCGGGGCGCTCGCCGGCCTCGCCTCCCGCTGGGTGCTCTTCGGCCCGGGCCGCTTCACCTATCGCGAAGGCGCCTGGACGGGCCCGCTCGTCGTGCTGGTGGACCGCCGCACCGCCTCGGCCTCGGAGCTGTTCACCGCGCTGCTGCGCGACAACGGCGCCGCCCGCGTCGTGGGCGAGCGCACCTGGGGCGCGGGCTGCGGCTACACCAACGGCGGCATCCGCCACCGGCTCGCGCACACCGGGCTCGACGTGCAGCTGCCCGACTGCGTGCGGCTGCGGGCCGACGGCAGCAACGAGGTCGCCGGCATCCGTCCCGACGTCGAGGCGGGGTGGCAGCCGGGCGACGACGACCTCGCACGCGCGGCGAAGGCGCGCGCGGCGCTGGCGAACCTCGCGAGCCTCGGCCTCAGCGGATCACCAGGTCGAACGGCACCGGCCGCTCGACCGGGTAGGTGAAGTGCCACCACTCCTGGTCGTAGTTGGTGAACCCCTCGGCCTCCATCGCGCGGACGAGCCGCTGGCGGTTCGCGGCGACCGCGCCGGTGGCGTTGGCGGTGTGGGCGGTGGAGTCGAAGGTGTCGAACGGGGTGCCCATGTCGAGCGGCTGGCCGCTCGCGAGGTCCACCAGCGTGAGGTCCACCGCCACACCCATGTTGTGCCGGCTGCGCCGGGCGATGTAGCCGTCGAGGAGATCGGCGCGCCCGGTGCGCTCGGCCCAGTCCACCATGGCGAGCGTCGCGCGCACGGGGCGGTAGCCGTCCCAGACGAGCAGCCCGAGCCCCTCGGGCCGGAGCCGCGCCTGCACCCGCGCGAGCGCCGCGGCGGCCTCGCGCCGCAGGAGCGCGGTCCCCGCCCCGCCCTCGTACCCCGGCAGCGGCGCGCCGGTGAAGTTGTTCGCCGTCGCGTAGCGCGACTCCACCCGGATGCTGCCGTCCGCCGCGCGCACCGACGCGAGGAGCCGCCGCGCCACGCTGTCGGGCGCCGGCGCCTGCGGCGCGGCGCTCGCGATCGTCGCGGCGGAATCGCGCGCCGTCACGGAAGTGCCGCCGCCGGAGGTGGTCGTTCCGGCGCATCCGCCGAGCACCGCGGCCGCGGCCGCGCCCAGCACGAAGAGAGGAAGTGGTCTGGTCATGCGGAAAGTCTACGCCGTACCCCGACACCCCGCCATTCACCGCTCGCGCCGCCCCCCGTCGCTCGCGGCTTCACCTCCCGCCGTCCCGCCGTCCCGCCGTCCCGCCGTCCCGCCTAGCCCATCTCCCCTGCCGGCAGTATCTTGCGTTCGTCCGGCATCGGTATCAGCCGCCCAGGGAAGCGCTCGCGTTCCTGGGCCGACTCTTTTATTACGCTCGATGGTCCTATGATTCGTGAAATGCAGGAGAAGCTGGGCAAGGAGATCGAAGCGCTCAGCTACGAGCTCAACGTGACGCTGCCGCACGCGATCGCCACCGCCGTCGAGATGGGCGACCTGCGGGAGAACTCGGAATACAAGGCGGCGCTCGAGCGCCAGCAGTTCGTGCAGGCGCGCCTGGGGCAGCTGCACCAGCGGCTGCAGCAGCTCAGCCAGCTCGCCGGCACCGAGGCGCCGCTCGACCGCGTGGGGCTGGGCTCCAAGGTGACGGTCGTGGATCTCGCCACGGGCGACGAGGACACCTACATGCTGGTCCTCGCCGAGATGATGGACATCGACGCGGGCCACATCTCGCTCGCCTCGCCGCTGGGCCGCGCCCTCACCGATCGCAAGGTGGGCGACGAGATCGCGCTGCGGCTGCCGCACGGCACGCGCAAGCTGCGCGTGAAGCAGCTCGTCACCGTGCACGACGAAAAGGCCTGAGCGCGCGCCGCTCGGGTTCCGGCCAAGGCGGTCCCGTCATGGAGTTTCCCCGCAAGAGTCTCATCGTCGTCGGCGACCGGGTGCTGATCACCCCCGAGGAGGGGGACGACCGCACCCGGGTCGGCCTCTATCTGCCGCCCACGGCGATGGACGCGCAGCCGGTGCAGACCGGGCTCATCGTCGCCGTGGGCCCGGGCGATCCGATCACCGATCCCACCGCGCTCGACGACGAGCCGTGGAAGATCGGCGCCAAGGAAGTGCGCCACCGCCCCATGCAGGCGCGCGTCGGCGACCACGCGATCTTCTTCCGCAAGGCGGCCGTCGAGGTCTCCTTCGAGGAGAAGCGCTACCTCGTCGTCCCGCTCGCCGCGATCCTCGTGCTCGTGCGCGACGAGCTGCCGATCTGACCGGTGTGCTACGTGCTCCACCTCGCGAGCCCCGTGACGCTCAGCGAGGTGCGCTCGATGCTCCCGCCGGGGCTCGCCGCCGACCCGCTGCCGCGCACCGAGGCGGAGCCGCTGCGGCGTCTGCTGCCTGACGCGGTCACGGTCGCCCGGCTCCTGCGCGGCGCCTGCAGCTGCGACCTCCTGCTCGACCGCGATCCCGTCCATCACGCCGACGAGCGGCACCTGCGCGCGCGCTACGCCGAGCTCGGCGTGCCGCGCGACGAGGTGATCCGCGCCCTCGAGCGGCACCGGCGCGGCGCCCTGCCGCACCCGCGGCCGCACGGCGCGTGGGACCGCGCGCTCGC
Source organism: Gemmatimonadales bacterium (assembly GCA_035760645.1). GTDB lineage: Bacteria > Gemmatimonadota > Gemmatimonadetes > Gemmatimonadales > GWC2-71-9 > DASSTY01. The sequence goes on along the minus strand of DASTSO010000063.1, from coordinate 18,101 downwards.
CGCGTTCGTCGCCGAGCACGCGCGCTGCGCCGGCCCCTCGCTCTATCATCTCGATTTCGGCCCGCGCCTGGGCTTCGAGCGCCCGCCGGCGGCGCCGGTCACGCCGGTCCCGCTCGCGCGCGTGCGCGAGGACCCCGAGGGGTGGCTCGTCGAGGCGGAGCCGCTCCTCGTCGCGCGTGAGGCGCCGTGGCCGACGACGTGGGTGATGCCGGAGTGAGCGAAGCGGCGGGAGCGCGCGGGGTGACGGGGAGGGGCGGCGGGCCGCTCGTCCACGACGAGGGCCGGTTCCGGAGCGCCGACGGGCTGGCGCTCCACTGGCGGCGCTGGCGCGATCCCGCCGCGCCGACGGTGGGTGTCCTCGTCAATCTGCACGGCCTCGGCGACCACAGCGGGCTCTACCCGATGGTCGCCGACTGGTTTGCGCCGCGCGGCTGGCCGGTGTACGCGATGGACCTGCGCGGCAACGGCCGCTCCGAGGGGCAGCGCGGCTACGTCGCGCGCTGGCGCGAGTTCCGGCGCGACCTCGCCACCTTTCTCGCCCTCGTGCGCGCGCACGAGCCGGACGGGCCGTGCGTCGTGATGGGCAGCAGTCTCGGCGGGCTCGTCGCCCTCGACTTCGCCCTGGAGACCTCGGGCGCCGGGGCGGGCGCGGGCGCGCTCGCGCTCGCGGGCGTCGTGGCGGTGGCGCCGCCGCTCGGGGCGTTGGGCGTGCCCCCGGTGCTGATGGCGCTCGGGCGCGTGCTCTCGCGCCTCTGGCCCCGCTTCTCGCTCGAGGCGGGGATGGACCTGAGCGGCCTCGCGCGCGACCCGCGCATCGTGGAGGCGGTGCTCGCCGACCCGCTCTTCCATCGCCGCGGCACCGCGCGCCTCTCGACCGAGGTGACGGCGACGATCGCGCGGGTCCAGGCCGGCGCCGCGCGGATCACGACGCCGCTCCTCCTGCTCCACGGCGCCGCCGACCGGATGGTCCCGCCCGACGGCAGCCGCGCCTTCGTCGCGCGGGCGCGGACGCGCCCCGGCGCCGACGTCGCCTACCTCGAGTACCCCGAGGGCTACCACGCCCTCCTCGCCGACCTGGACGGCGCGCGCGTCCTCGCCGACGTCGCCGCCTGGCTCGCGGCGCGCGCCTAGCTCACCCCTTCCGCGCGGCGGTCTTCGCCGCGGTCTTCGCCGCGGTCTTCCCCGCGCGCTTCCGCGCGCTCGGCGCCTTCCGCGCCGTGTCCTCGAAGAACATCACCGGCGGCTCCGTCTCCGCCCCCATCGCCTGCACGATTGCCGTGAGGCCCCGCTCGAGCGCCTCGAGCTGCCGGGGCGAGAGCGCCGCCAGGGCCGCGAGGAGCCGGGCCGGCGCCGCCGCGGGCGACTTCGCCAGCAGCCGCTCGCCCTTCGGGGTGAGCCAGAACTCCATCCGGCGCCGGTCGGTGCTCGAGCGGCGCCGGGCCACCAGCCCGCGCGCGATCACCCGCCGCACCACCACCGAGACGGAGCTCTGGTGCGTCGCCGTGCGCTCGGCGAGCTCGTTGAGGGAGCCGACCGGCCCCTCGGCGAGCTGCTGGAGGACGAAGAGCTGGGCGCCCGTCACCCCCAGCTCCCGCTCCGCCTCGCGCGAGGAGCGGTAGAGCAGATGCACCAGGCGGCGCAGGGCGGTGAGGGTCGCCGTCGCGCGCTCGGACTGCGACGTCATCGTGGGGGCTCCTCGGTCCCGGGGTCGGGCCAGCTGGTGACCGCCGTCACGGCGACGGCCTCCCGGCGCTGGCGAAGTAAGACGCCGCTCCGCCGCTCCGCCGCTCCGCCGGCGTGCCCGGTCGGCCGGCGACGCGCAGCGCCGCGGAGCGCCGCGGAGCGCGGAGGAAGGCGACGAAGACGATGAATTGGATTCCCATGCAACCGCCCGTGCACTCGTCGGCTCCCGCTTCAAAGCTACGCGGCCCGGGCGCACGGGGCGAGCGCGCCGCGCGGCGCGCGGCCGGGGCACGCCCGTCCCTCTTCGTGCTCGGCCTCCTGCTCGGCCTCGGGGCCTGCCGGGGCGAGCCGCCCGCCACCGCGCTGCGAACGCTGCCGCGCCCCGACGCGAGCGGCCGGCTGCTCGTCGCGGAGGTCGGCTTCGCGGCCCCGCAGGCGGCGCTCTACGACTCGGCCCAGGACGTCTACTTCGTCTCCAACGCCAACGGCGATCCCGCCGCGCGCGACGCGAACGGCTTCATCAGCCGCGTCGGCCCCGACGGCGCCGTGCGGGACCTGAAGTGGATCGCCGGCTCGCGCGACATGCCGCTCCACGCGCCCCGGGGCATGGCGCTCAAGGGCGACACCCTCGTCGTCGCCGACGTCGGCGTCGTGCGCATGTTCGACCGCACGACCGGCGCGCCGCTGCAGTCGCGCGTGGTGCCGGGCCACGCGCTGGCCGACGTCGCCGTGGCGCCCGACGGCACCGTCTTCGTGAGCGATCTCGGCGCCGTGGTGCCCACCGACGCGCCGGCCCCGGCCCCGACCGCGCACGCCGCCGTCCCCCGGCCGGCCTCGACGGGCGTCCGTCGCGCCGGCGCGGCCGACGCCGCAAGCCGCGACTCGCTCGAGCCGGCGACGATCTACCGGCTGGGCCGCTACGACGCCTTCCCCATCGCCCGGGGCACGCATCTCGAGCGGCCGAGCGGGATCGTCGCCGACCGGAGCGGCGTGATCGTGGCGCCCTTCGGCGGCCGCACCATCTACCGGATCGGCCGCGGCGGCGCGCGCACGCCGCTCGCCACCCTGCCGCAGGGCCGGCTCGACGGCCTGCTCCGCCTGTCCGACGGCGACCTCGTCGTGACGAGCTGGGACGCGCAGGCGGTCTATCGCGTGCGCCCCGGCGGCGGCCCCGCCGAGACGGTGGTGCGCGGCGTGGCGACGCCCGCCCAGCCCGGCCTCGACACCCGGCGCGGCCGGCTGCTCCTGCCACTTCCGGGCCGCGAGGCGCTGCTCATCGTGCCGCTGCGCCACTGAGGGGCGCCGCTGCGGGGCGCCGCTGCGGGGCGCGGCATGTGACGGCCGCCCTCGTCGGCGACGGCGCGCGCGCGCATATTGCGATCGTCGCCGAGGCTTCGATGGCTCTACCCCCGCTCGACACTCCGTCCGACTCGCATCCCCTGCCGCCGCTGCCGCCGCGCCGCACGCTCTTCGCGCGCGCGTTGCGCCTGCGCTGCCCGGGGTGCGGCGGCCGCCCGCTCTTCCTCACCTGGACCCGCATGTGCCCCAACTGCCCGACCTGCGGTCTCCAGCTCGAGCGCGGCGAGCCCGGCTACTGGCTGGGCGCCTACTTCTTCAACCTGGTCATCATGGAGGCCGTCTTCGTCGCCGGCTTCGTCGGCGTGCTCGTGGCGACCTGGCCGACGCCGCCCTGGACCCTCCTGCAGTACGGCACGGGCCTCCTCATGCTGCTCGCGCCGCTCGTGGCCTTTCCCTTCTCGAAGACCCTCTTTCTCGCCTTCGACCTGGTCTGCCGCCCGCCGACCGAGGAGGACTACCGGGAGCCGCACGAGGCGGCGCGACGCCCCCGGCCGGCCCCCCACTGACCCCCGCTCCGGGGGACCGCACTGGCATGGATTCTGCCCCTCCGTGCGCCCCGACTCCCCGGCCCGACGCCGGCCGAGGCGGGTGATGTGACCCGCGTCGCGGGCACTCGGTTCACGGAGCGGGGGGGAGTGCAGCACCGGCCGGGCGGCGACGCAGCGGCCGCCACAGTTGCAGGGCGGCGCCTGTGGAGAGCACACCACAGGTGCGCACGACGCGCGACAGAATCTCGCAGGACTTCATCATGATGCAGACCCCGGCCCGCGTCGCCGCCCCCTGAGCGGCGCGCGCCGGCAGCCGACAATCTACCGGAGGCTTCGTGACGACCCATCGTGTCCTCAGAACCACGCTCGCCCTGACGGCGGCGGCCCTGCTGGCGACGGCGTGCAAGAAGGACAGCGAAAACTGCGACACCAATCCGACCGCACCGGGCTGCGTCACCGAGACGCCGGGCGGCGGCGGCGGCTCCAACGGGCTGAGGCTGGCGGTCTCCGTCCGCTACGACCAGGCGAGCTTCCCCACGACCGGCGAGTTCGATCTGCTGCTCGTGCCGAGCGACAGCCAGGGCAACCTGCTGCTCGACCGCGACTGGACGATCACCGACACGCTGTCGAGCCCGACGACGGGCGGGAGCCCGGCGCTCGCGAAGAACGTCGAGAGCCCCGACACGCGCCCCTTCGCCGCGGCGCTCCTGGTGGACAACACCAGCTCGATGCAGACGAACGACCCGAACCGCGTGCGCGCCGCCGCGGCCCAGGAGTTCTGGCAGACGCTCTTCCAGGCGCGGGCGGGCAGCCAGGCCTCGCTGCTCTACTTCGGCTCCGTGCCGGGCGGCACCAGTGCGACGCCCGGCTTCACCCGGACGCATCTGCTGCAGGGCTGGACGCCGAACACCGCCGACCTCGCCGGCAAGCTCGACACGCTGTCGATCGGCACCGGCTCGACGCTCTACACCTCGGGGATCGAGGTGGCGCAGTGGATCGACTCGACCACCTCGAAGACCGACCTGCGTCGCGCCCTGGTGCTCCTGACCGACGGCACTCCCAACTCCGACAGCCAGAACGCCCAGACGCTGATCGCCGCCGCCAACGCGGCGAACGTGAAGATCTACGCCATCGGCCTCGGCACCGGGTCGGACCGCAGCAGCAAGGGCACGACGGCGGCAATCCAGCTCCTGCAGGAGCTCGCCAGCGGCACCGGTGGTCTCTATGCCGGCGTCGGCACGGCCCAGGAGCTCACGCCGGTGCTCCAGGCGCTCGCCTCCTCGAGCACCAGCGGCGTGCTCGTCGCCCGCTTCAAGATCAGCCCGGCGCCGGCCTCGGGCACGCAGGTGGCGGGCAAGGTCTATCTCACGAACACCCCCCTGGGCGTGGTCTTCGCCCCCTGGCAGTTCGTCGCTCCCTGAACCGGCGCACCCCCGGTTCGCCCCGGCACGGCCCGCGCACTCGCGCGGGCCGTGCGCGTTTGGCGCTCCACCCACGTTCGGCGCTCCACCCACGTTGCTTGACGCCCTCCAGCTTCGGCCTATATTCGGGTTCCAGAGGTCCGAACGAACACCGAAACCGTGGGGTCTCGCCATGTCGCAGCCGCCGCTCCCGTCCTCGTCGTCCTCGTCGTCCTCGTCGCCCTCGTCGCCCTCGTCGCGACCGTCCCAGCTTCGCCCGACCACCGTCCTCTTTCGCCCCACCGGCCCGCGGCCCGCGAGCGGCGCCGCCACCGGCGCCGCCGCCGCTCCCGCGGTCTCGCCGCGCGTCTGTCCCGAGTGCGCGGGACCGCTCGTGCGCAACTCGGCCTGCGTCAACTGCGCGCACTGCGGCTGGGGGCGCTGCGCGTGATCTCCCTGCAGCTGCCGCTCGCTCCCGAGTGGGCGCCGGCGCGGGGCGAGGCGCGCAGCGAGGCGCGCAGCGAGGCGCGCAGTGAGGTCCGGGCGGAGAGCGCCCTGCCGCCCGGGGCGGCGGGGCATGCCGCCGCCTCGGCCGGCGACGCCGTCGACGGCGCGGCGCGCACCGGCTTCTGGGCGCTCGACCCGTACGTCGGCTGCGAGTTCGGCTGCGCCTGCTGCACCGCACGCGAGACGCACCGCTACGCGGTCGCGCGGACGCGCGCCGACGGCACGCTCGACCGCACCGTGGCGGGGGCATTCGTGGGACTCGAGGGGTGGCGGGCGTTCGAGCGGCGGGTGCTCGCGCCGGGCGCCGGCGCGCGCGCCGCGCGCCGGCCGATCGTTCTCGGCGCCGTCGCCGATCCGTACCCGGCGGCCGAGCGGCGGGCGGGGATCACCCGCCGCATCCTGGAGGCGCTCGCCGGCCGGCGCGGGCTCACGCTCGCCATCATCACGAAGTCGCCGCTCGTCACGCGCGACCTCGACCTGCTGCGGCTCCTCGCCGAGCGCCACGACGTGAGCGTCCACGTGGCGCTCGCCACGCTCGACACCCTCCTCCTGCGCCGACTGGAGCCGCGCGCGCCGCTGCCGCGCGTGCGCCTGCGCACCCTCGCGGCGCTGCGCGCGGCGAAGCTCGACGCCGGGCTCTTCGTCGCGCCGATCATCCCGGGGCTCACCGACGGCCGGCAGGCGCTCGCGCGGCTCGTCGCCGCGGCGCGCGAGGCCGGCGCCCAGTGGGTCATGGGCTCGACGCTGCAGCTCGGCGCCGCCGCGCGGCGGCGCGCCCGGCCCGACCTCCAGCACGCCTTTCCCGACATCGCCCCGCGCGAGGCGCCGGGCCATGAGGCGCCGGGCCCCGGCGCCTCCCGCGCGGCGCCCGGCGTGCTCGAACTCGTCGGGCCCGCGCTCGGGCCCGACGCGGACCCCGCGTCCGTCCAGGGCACGCTCTTCGGCGGCTGAGCCGCCGCCCTCGAGCCCCGGAGCGCGCATGCCGAGCGCCGTGCTCTTCGTCGACCCGCCCGCCTTCTGCGCCGCCGTCGAGCGGGTGGTGGCGCCGGCGCTGCGCACGCGGCCGGTGGCCGTGGCCCATCCCGGCGGCGACCGCGCCACGGTACTCGCCCTCTCGGCCGAGGCGGCCGAGGCGGGGGTGGCGCGCGGGATGCCGGTGCGGCTCGCGCGGCGGCGCTGCCCCGACCTCGTGCTGCTGCCGCCCAACCCTGCGCTCTACGCGCGCGCCTCGCGCGCGCTGCACGAGATCCTGCGCGTCTACGCCCCCGTCATCGAGCCGCTCGGCTGGGGCCACGCCTTCCTCGACCTCGCCGGCACCGAGCGGCTCTTCGGCGCGCCGGCGGACGTGGCCGCCCGGCTCGCGCGCGAGGTGCATGAGCGGCTGCGGCTGCCGCTCACCGTCGGCGTCGCGGCGAACAAGCTCGTGAGCCGGGCGGCCGCGGCGGTGCTGCGCCTCGATGCACCCGCCCGGGTGCGTGCGGGCCACGCCGTCGAGGCGGTGCCGCGCGGCGACGAGGCCGGCTTCCTCGCGCCGCATCCGGTGGCGGTGCTCCCCGAGCTCCCGGCCGCCATGCGCGCGCGGCTCGACGACTACCAGCTCGAGCTGGTCGGCGAGGTGGCCGCGATCCCCGAGCCCGCGCTCTGCGCCGTCTTCGGCGCGCCGGGCCGGCGGCTGCGCGCCGCGGCGCGCGGGGTCGACCCGCGCCCGGTGCTGCCACCCGAGCGGCGCGCCGAGTTCCACGTCGCGCACACCCTCGCCACCGACACCAACGAGCGCGACCGGCTCGACGCGCTGCTGCGCCACCTCGTCGAGCGCCTCGGCCGGCGGCTGCGCGCGCGCCGGCTCGCCGCCACGCGGCTCGTCGTCGAGCTCACCTACGCCGACTACGCCACGGCCACGCGCGCCGTACGGCTGCGCCCCGCCGCGCTCGACGCCGAGCTGTGGGCGGCCGCGCGGCGCGGCTTCGCGCTCGCCTGCACCAAGCGTCTCGCCGTGCGCACCGTCGCGCTCGGCGCCGACCGGCTCGTCGAGGCCTCGGCGCAGCTCGATCTCTGGGACGCGCTCGACGAGCCCGCACCCGCGGCGACGTCGCTCGCGCCGGTGCGCCCCGCCCCGCCGGCCGAGCGGTCCCGGCAGCTACAGCATGCGCTCGACCGGATCCGCACGCGCTACGGCGTGCACGCGGCGAGTGGCGGACGGATGGTGCGGGTGGGATGAGCTCGGGAGGAGACGCGGCGGACGGCGGCGGTGACGAGCGGCGGTCGCGGGGGCCCGGGTCCATGCCCGGGCCGAATCGTTGGCCCGCCGGCTCACCGCGCCCGAGGCCCGCTCACGTCCACGTCGCCACGACCTTGCCGAAGGTGGCGTTGCGCTCGAGTGCGACGTGCGCCTCGGCGAGGTCGGCCATCGGGTAGACGCACTCGAGCACGGGGCGCAGGATCCCGGCACCGAAGAGCGGCAGCATCTCGCGCGCGAAGGCCTGCACGAGCGGCACGCGCTCCTCGAGCGTGCGGGTGCGCATGACGGTGCCGATCACCTGCAGCCGCTTGCGCAGGAGCGGGCCGAGGTCGGCCTCGGTCCGCGAGCCGGCGAGAAAGCCCAGCAGCACGAGCCGCCCGCCCGGGGCGAGCACGGCGAGGTTGTCGGCGAAGGCGGGCCCGCCCAGCACGTCGAGCACGACGTCCACCGGCTCGCGGATCGCCTCGCGGAACGGCGCGCGGCCGGCTCCGGTGTCGATGCCGTGGTCGAGTCCGTAGACGAGGGCGCGCACCAGCTTCTCGGCGCTGCGGCTCGTGCCGAGCACGGTGGCGCCGAGGTGCCGGGCGATCTGCACCGCCGCGGTGCCGAGCCCGCTGCCCACCGCGTGGATCAGGACCCGCTCGCCCGCGGCGAGCTCGCCGCGCACGACGAGCGCGTCGTAGGCGGTGAGGAACGCCTCGGGGATCGCCGCCGCCTCGGCCCACGAGAGCTGCTCGGGGACGGCGAGCGCCTCGTCCTGGTGCACCACGACGTACTCGGCCTGCGCGCCGCCGCCCACCAGCCCCATGACGCGGTCGCCCGGGCGCCAGCGGGTGACGCCGGGGTGCACCGCCTCGACCTCGCCCGCGTACTCGAGGCCGGGAATGTCGGTGGGCCAGCCGTGCGGCGCGGGATAGTGCCCGCGCCGCTGCAGGAGATCGGCACGGTTGAGCCCGGCCGCGTGCACCCGCACGCGGATCTGCTCGGGCCCGGCGGCGGGCTTCGGCACCTGGCCGAGCGTGACGACCTCGGGGCCGCCGGCCCCGGCATAGACCACGGCGCGCATCGTAGGCATGGGGGTAACATGGCGTTCACCCACCTGCACGTCCACACCCACTTCTCCTTCGGCCTCGGGGTCGCGAGCCCCGAGCAGCTGGTGGCGGCCGCCGCCGCGCGCGGCTACACGGCGCTCGCCTGCACCGACACGAACGGCGTGAGCGGCGCCATGGAGTTCCAGCACGCGGCGGAGGCGGCGGGGCTGCGGCCCATCCTCGGCGCCCACCTCGTCACCCCCGCGGCCGAAGCGGTGGTGCTCGCCGAGGACGCGCGCGGCTGGGGCGCGCTCTGCCGCGCCGTCACGGCGCTGCACTGGGCGGAGTCTCCGGAGGACGGCACGGCGGCGTTCGATCTCGCCGCCCAGCTCGCGGCCGACCGCGCGGGGCTCGTCGTGCTCTCGCGCGACCCCACGCTCCTCGCGCGCGTCGCCGAGCGGAGCGGGCCGCAGGATCTCTTCGCCGAGCTGCGCCCCGGGCGCGAGCGCCAGGCGGTGCTCGCCGCGGCGCGCCGGCTGGGGCTCCGCGCCGTCGCGACGAATCCCGTCGTCATGGCGCATCCCGAGGAGTGGACCCGCCACCGGCTGCTGCGCGCCATCCACCGCAACGCGACGCTCTCGACCCTTGCGCCCGAGGACGTCTGGCCCCGCGAGGCGTGGCTCCGGCCCGCCGACGACGTCGCGCGCTTCTATCCCGACTGCCCCGAGGCGCTCGACGCGGCCGCCGAGCTCGCCGAGCGGTGCCGCTACCGCTTCGAGATCGGCACCGTCGTGCCGCCGCGCATGCGCGACGTCGCCGATGCCGCGGCCGAGCTGCGGCGCCTCGCCTACGCCGGTGCCGAGCGGCGCTACGGCACGCCCATCACGCGGCTCGCCCCGCTCGTGCGCGCGCGGCTCGAGCACGAGCTCGCCATCATCGAGCAGAAGCGGTTCGCCGACTACTTCCTCGTCGTGCGCGACATCGTCGAGCGCGGCACCCGCGGCGTCACCACCCACTGCGGCCGCGGCTCCGTCGCCAACTCGATGGTGAGCTACTGCCTCGGCATCACCCACGTCGAGCCGCTCGCGGCGGGGCTCCTCTTCGAGCGCTTCCTCAATCCGGCGCGCACCGACCCGCCCGACATCGACCTCGACTTCCCCTGGGACGAGCGCGACGCGATCCTCGCCTACGTCTTCCGCCGCTGGCCGCGCCCGCAGGCGGCGATGGTCGCCAACGTGAACTGCCTGCGCCTGCGCGGCGCGCTGCGCGAGGTGGCCAAGGTGCACGGCCGCCCCGCGGGCGAGATCCGCGAGGTGACGCGCCGCATCCCGTGGTACGCCGACGACGTGCCGCTCGCCGAGCTCCTGGCCGAGCACCCCAACTTCCAGGGACTCGACCTCCCCGCGCACTGGCAGGACCTCGCGCGCCAGGCGCAGCCGCTCGTGGGGCTGCCGCGGCACCTCTCGCTCCACCCGGGCGGCGTCGTGATCGTGCCGACGGCGCTCACCGACCACGTGCCCGTCGAGCGCGCGGCGAAGACGCTCGACGGGCATCCGGATCTGCCGGTGCCCGTGATCCAGTTCGACAAGGACGCGGCCGAGGATGCGGGGCTCGTGAAGATCGACCTGCTGGGCAACCGCTCGCTCGCCGTCATCCGCGACGCGATCCGCGCCGTCGAGCGGCACACCGGGGTGCGCATCGACTACACCTCGCAGGCGGCGGGCGAGGACGCGGCCGCGAAGGCGCTCTTCCGCGAGGGGCGCACGATGGGCGTCTTCTACACCGAGTCGCCCGCCTCGCGCCTGCTCTGCGCGAAGAGCCGGGCCGACAGCTTCGAGCTCCTCGTGCTCAACACGAGCATCATCCGCCCCGCGTCGAACCGCTACATCCGCGACTACCTCGCGCGCCTGCACGGCGAGCCGTGGGCGCCGCTCGATCCGTGTCTGCGCGACGTGCTCGCCGAGACGTTCGGGGTGATGGTCTACCAGGAGGACGTGGTGAACGTCTGCGCCGCCTTCGCCGGCCTCCCGCTCGCCACGGGCGACGGGCTCCGGAAGGCGCTCGCGAAGAAGCGGCCCGCGAAGCAGCTCGCCGCCTACGCCGAGGAGTTCTTCCGGGGCGCCCTCGCGCGGGGGCGCGATCCGGAGGTGGCCCAGGCGGTCTGGCGCATGGTGCTCTCCTTCGCCGGCTACAGCTTCTGCAAGGGACACAGCTGCAGCTACATCCAGGTCGCGCAGGTGAGCGGCGCGCTCAAGGCGCACCATCCGGCGGAGTTCATGGCGGCGGTGCTCGCCAACGGCGGCGGGTTCTATCACCCCTTCGCCTACGTGGCCGAGGCGTGGCGCATGGGGCTCCGGGTCCTGCCGCCCGACGTGAACGCGAGCCGCTGGGAGACGACCGGCGCGGGCGACGCGGTGCGCATCGGGCTCCAGTTCGTCAAAGGCCTCTCGCGCGCCGGCGCCGAGCGGCTCGTCGAGCGTCGCACGCTCGACGGCCGCGAGGTCCCCTACCGCAGTTTCGCCGACCTGCGCGCGCGCGCCGCCCTCGCCCCGGCCGACCTCCGCGTTCTCGCCAAGGTCGGCGCCCTCGACTCCATCCGCGGCGACTGGACGCGGCCGATGCTGGTGTGGCTGGTGGACGCCGAGGGCGGGACGGCGGGACGGCGGGACGGCGGGATCTTCACGCCGGCGATGGAGTACGACGCCGGCGACGATGCGCGCGCGCTCGCATCTCCCGCCCTGGACTTCACCGCCGTTCCCGTCCTCCGCGACTACCCGCCCGAGCGCCGCCGACGGGAGGAGTGCGCGGCGCTGGGATTCCTCACCGAGACGCACCCGATGCGGCTCCATGCGCGCGAGCTGGCGCGCTTCCGGCTCTGTCCGAGCACCGCGCTCGCGCGCCACGTGGGCGAGGTCGTGCTCTGCGCGGGGCTGCTCACCACCGCCAAGCCGGTGCACACGCTGAAGGACGAGCCGATGGAGTTCGCCACCTTCGACGACGGCGAAGGGCTGATCGAGACGGTGCTCTTCCCACAGGTCTTCCGCGAGCGCGGCCACCTGCTCTTCGACCAGGGCCCGTTCGTCTTCCGGGGCCGGGTGGAGGAGGAGTTCGGGGCGGTCACGGTCACGATCACCCACCTCGAGCGGCTCGAGCGCATGGTCGCCAAGCTCGACGCCCGCCGGCGCGCGCGCCGGACCTCGGGCGGCGCCCCGGGCGGTATGTGACGGAGACCGCAGACGCCGCTCCCGCTTGGGCTTAGCTTGCGAGTTCGTCGAACCCAGAGCGCCTCCTCCGATTCCCGGGAGCCGATATGCCCAAGTCCAGACCGGCGGCGAAGCCGTCGGCCAAGAGCGCCGCGGCCAGGGCCGCCGCCGCCAAGAGTGCCCCCAGCCAGGGCGCCCCGATGGAAAGCGACCCGCCGAAGAGCGCCGCCAAGCCCCGCACCCGGACGGCCCGCGGCAAGGTTCAGCCCCGGCGGATGCGCCTCAGCGAGTCCGAGATCGATCTCACCCCCGTGCGCATCGTCGACGACCGCCGCTTCAGCGGCAAATTCCAGATCGTCGAGGACGAGGGCGAGAAGCGGGTGCTCGGCTGGGGCTTCCCCTCGATCCAGGCCGCCCGGCGCTGGATCGAGAACCGCAACCACCTCAGCGCCTGGCTGCGCTTCGTTCTGCGCGGGGAGGAGTGAGCGGCCGGGGAGCGGCCGGGGAGCGGCCCGGGCCGACCGCTCCCGGCACCGGAGCCCGAGATGACGGCGGCCCGTCCATGAGGCATGGACGGGCCGTCGTCATCTCCGATCGGTCCGGCCGCCGTGGTCGCGGCGGCCGCCTCCGACGTCTCCCGGGCTAGAGGGGTCGCTGCTGTCCGAAGCTCCCCTGGCCCGCGGCGGCGAACGGGATGCGGCGCTTGCCGATCGGCGTGGCGAGGGTGAGCATGCCGCTCACCGCGTAGTGGTGCGTTCCCGCGCGCAGCTGCGCCGAGAGCGCCCGGCGCAGACTGTCCGAGGCCGGCAGGGCCACGTGCACCTGCGCCTCGCCCCGCTCCGGCACCGAGGCCCCGTTCGCCTGTACGACCTGGCCGACGGTCGCCGAATCGAGCTGGAGCCGGGCCTCGACGTGGGTGACGGTGAGGTCGAAGGAGTTGGGGTTGATCACCTGCAGGACCATGCCCAGCGGCTCGGCGTCGGCGTCGAGCGCGACCTGGATGCCGCTGAGCGCGACCTGGGGTTCCGTGTAGACCCAGAGGCCGAGCGGGGTGCAGCCGCCGAGCGCCGCCGCGAGTGCGAGCGGAGCCACGGAGGCGATTCGTGGGAAGGGTGGCATGCCTGGCCGGAGGGTGGGGGTGCTGGACGATGGCCGGAGCCGGAGGAAGTTAATTTGAGCAGGACGGCGAGTGGTTCACCAGCTGCACACCCGCCGCGGGAGGAGTGATGCCCCTCGTCGATCTGCGTACCGCCTCCACCGTCGGCGCCCTGCTCGTGCTGCTCGTCACCGGGCGCGGGTGCAGCAGCGGCGACCTGCCCACCCCGCCGCCGGGCACCCCAGCCGACTCGCTCCCGCGCGACTCCACGCCGGTCGACACGCCGCCGGCCGGCGGCACCGGCGGCCCGCCCGGCGCCCCCGCCGTCCGCCTCGCGCCGGTGGCGAGCGGGCTCGACTTCCCGCTCGACCTCACCGCCCCGCCGGGCGACCCCCGGCTCTTCGTCGTCGAGAAATCGGGCCGGATCCGCATCGTGCGCGATGGGGCGGTCCTCCCCCGGCCCTTCCTCGATCTGAGCGGCGCGGTGGCGAGCGGCGCGGAGCAGGGACTGCTGGGCCTCGCGTTCCACCCGCAGTATGCGACGAACGGCCGCTTCTTCATCGATTTCACCGACCGCGCCGGCGACACCCGGGTCGTGGCCTATCGCGTCTCGAGCGATCCCGACGTCGCCGACGCCGCGACGGCCGACACGCTGCTCGCCATCGCCCAGCCGTACGCGAACCACAACGGCGGCCACCTCGTCTTCGGCCCCGACGGCAAGCTCTACGTCGGCATGGGCGACGGGGGCTCGGCCGGCGACCCGCAGGGGCATGCGCAGCGCCTCGACGACCTCCTGGGCTCCCTCCTGCGCCTCGACGTGGACGGGCCCACGGGCTACGCGGTGCCGCCCGACAACCCCTTCGTCGGCCGCGCCGGCGCGCGGGGCGAGCTCTGGGACCTGGGCCTCCGCAACCCCTGGCGCTTCAGCTTCGACCGCGCCACCGGCGACCTCTACATCGCCGACGTCGGCCAGGGCGCGCGCGAGGAGGTGAACGTCGCGCCGGCCGCGCCGGGCGGCGCGGGCCGGGGGCTCAACTACGGGTGGAACATCATGGAGGGGACCATCTGCTACCAGGCGGCGAGCTGCAACCGCACGGGGCTCACCCTGCCCGTGCTCGACTACGGCCACGACCAGGGCTGCTCGATCACCGGCGGCGGCGTCTACCGCGGCGCGGCGATCCCGGCGCTGCAGGGAACGTATTTCTACAGCGACTTCTGCAGCGGCTGGATCCGCAGCTTCCGCTGGGTGAACGGCGCGGTCACCGACCCCCGCGAGTGGCCGACGCTCAAGCCCGGCGGCCAGGTGCCGAGCTTCGGCGAGGACGCCGCGGGCGAGCTCTACGTGCTCGACGCCGGCGGCACGGTCTACCGGGTGGTGCCCCAATGAGCCCCGAGCTCTTCGACGGCGCCGAGGCCGGGGCGCCCGACGGCAGCGACCTGCGCGAGCTGCGCGCCGAGCTGCCCGTGCAGGTGCGCTTCGGCACCTCGTCGTGGACCTATCCCGGCTGGCAGGGGCTGGTCTATCACCGGCCGTATCCGAAGACGGGGGCCGCGGCGCGCATGCTCGAGGAGTACGCGCGCTTCCCGCTCTTCGGCACCGTGGGCATCGACTCGAGCTTCTACACCCCGCCCACCCCCGACACGCTCGCGCGCTACGCGGAGCATCTGCCGGCCGGCTTCCCGTGCGTGAGCAAGGTGTGGGACGAGCTCACCGTGCACACCCACACGAAGGCGAAGAACCCCGCGCGCGCGGGCCAGCGCAACGCGGGGTTCCTCGAGCCCGAGCTCTTCCTCGAGGCGGTCTACGAGCCCTATCGCGCCCACTTCCGCGACCACATGGGGCCGTTCGTCTTCGAGTTCCAGACCATCGCGCGCGGGAGCGGGCTGGACCCGCAGGCCTTCGCCGACCGGCTCGACGGCTTCTTCGCCGCGCTGCCGCGCGACGCGCTCTACGCCGTCGAGCTGCGCAACGAGGCGTTCCTCACCCCCGCCTACTTCGCCGTGCTGCGCGAGCACGGCGTGGCGCACGTCTTCAACTCCTGGACGCGGATGCCCTCGATCGGTGCGCAGCTCGACCTGCCCGGCGCGGTCACCGCACCCTTCCTCGTGGCGCGCGCGCTCCTCAAGCCGGGGCGCACCTACGACCAGGCGGTGGACGCCTTCGCCCCCTACGACCGGATCCGCGAGCCGCTGCCCGAGCTGCGCGCCGATCTCGTGCGGCTCGTCGAGGCGGCGCGCACGCTCGCCGTGCCGGCCTACATCCTCGTCAACAACCGCGCCGAGGGGAGCGCGCCGCGCACGATCGAGGCGGTGGCGCGGCTCTACGCCGAGCGGCACGCGGGCGGGGCGGGCGGGGCGGGCGGGGCGGCCGCGCCGACGCCTCAGCGCGCGAGGTAGCCGCCGTCGACCGGGTAGTACGCCCCGGTCACGAAGCTCGCGCGGTCGCTGCTCAGCCACGCGACGAGTTCGGCGACCTCCTCGGCCCGGCCGAGCCGGCCGATCGGATGCAGCGCGACGAGCCCGGCGCGGGCCTCCGGCGTGAGCGAGGCCAGTAGCGGCGTGTCGATGTAGCCGGGGCCGACGGCGTTCACCCGCACGCCCCGCGCGGCGTACTCCAGCGCGGCCGTCTGCGTCAGGCCCACGACGCCGTGCTTGGCCGCCACGTAGCCCGCGGTCTTCGGCGCACCGACCTGGCCCAGGATCGAGGCCATGTTCACGATGGCCCCGCCGCCGGCGGCGAGCATCGGCGGGAGCTGCGCTCGCATCGCGTAGAAGACGCCGGAGAGGTTCACCTCGATCACCCGCTGCCATCCGGCCACGCTGAGGTCGGCCACCGGATTCAGCTCGCCGCCGATTCCGGCATTGTTGCAGGCGACGTGGAGCCCGCCGAAGCGCTCGAGCGCCGCCGCGACCAGCGCCTCGTGGTCCTCGGGCCGGGTCGCGTCGGCTCGCACGAAGAGGCACTCGGCACCCGGCGTCGCCTCACCGATCAGGCGCACGGTCTCCTGCCCGCTCTCCTCACCGATGTCGGCGACGACCACCCGCGCCCCCTCGCGGGCGTAGGCGAGCGCCACCGCCCGGCCGATCCCCGAGCCCGCCCCGGTGACGAGCGCCGTCCTGCCCTCGAAGTCCATCGCGTCCTCCTCGCTGAAGCGTTCGTCCCGGCGTGGTCGCAGCCACGGGTGCGTCCGTCCCGGCGTCCACAGTCGGGCACCCCGGCCGGCCCGTCAAGCGGTGTGATCCGGGTCCCCGCACGCCCGGATCGTCGACCCTATCGTGGCGGGCCGTGCGGCGGACCGGCCCGCTTCCGCGGCGGCGAGCGGCGGGCACGGTCGGAATGTGGCAGGAGGTGCACGATGGCAGAGGCGAAGCATGCAGCCCGGAGCTCGGCCGCACCCGAGCGCGCCAGCGACGAGGCCGACAAGCGGCAGCTCCAGATGGCGCGCGAAGAGGGCGAGGCGTACCAGCAGGCGCTGCACTACATGGTCCACCAGGTGGCCGACACCGGCGGTCTGCAGGCGGCCGGCGACTATCTCGTCGGCTTCGCGCAGGAGCGGGCCGAGGGGATGTGGCACCTGCACGGCGAGCGGCTGGAGTGGCTCGAGCCGCCGGCGGGCGACAACTGCCATCTCGAGATCGCCGTCTGCGACGGCGCCGACAAGCGCTTCATCCCCTCCCTCGACATCCAGGCGACGCTCGTTGCCGAGGATGGCGCGCAGCGGGGGCAACAGGTCGGGCCCGTCACGATCCCCTTCGTCTGGCACCCGGGGCTCTACCACTACGGCCGCAACCTCGCCGTCCCCGGCGAGGGGACGTACACGCTGCGCGTGCACATCGCGCCGCCCACGTTCATGCGGCACGATCACACGAACGGGCGCCGCTATGCGGCGCCCGTCGACGTGGAGTTCCGCGGCGTGCACGTCACGCCGGGCCGCGAGCAGCCCGAGACCGGCGGCTGAGCGCCACGGGCGCGCCCGCTACGCCTCCTCGCTCTCGGGGAGGTGCACCTC
This sequence comes from Gemmatimonadales bacterium, assembly GCA_035760645.1. GTDB lineage: Bacteria > Gemmatimonadota > Gemmatimonadetes > Gemmatimonadales > GWC2-71-9 > DASSTY01. Next base: position 1,085 of record DASTSO010000063.1, on the reverse strand, counting down.
GTGGCGCCACTCGCGCTCCTCCCCGGGCGCGAGCGTCTGCGCCGTGCGCCACGCCTCGATCGCGCGGTCGAGCCGGTCGGGCGCCCCGATGCACGGCTCGAGGGCGAGGTTGAAGTAGGGCCGCTTCCCCGTCGGCGCCCAGCCGCGGATGTTGATCCACACCCCCACCTGCGGCACCTCGGCCGGGTCCACCCGCAGCTCCAGCCGCTCGCCCAGGCGCGGATCCACCAGCGCCATGCGCCCCGAGACGCCGACGTCGCCGAAGCACTTGAGCGCCCAGCCGCCCGGCACGCCCGGCGCGTCGGACGTCGCCGCGGGCGTCGCGTCCGTCAGCGCCGGCGGCTCGGGCACGACGAACGCGTCCGCCCGGCCGCCGATCGCGCCGGGCCAGGAGACGGTGTCGTTCACCGCGAGATCGGGCCGGCCGTGCACGGCGTCGAGCTTCACCTGGTGCACCGTCGGCAACTCGAGGCGGGTGCCCGGCTGGATGTTGAAGAGCGGATGCGACGACCAGATCCACGGGAAGGGCCGGTCCCCGGTGTTGCGCACATGGTAGTGGAAGCGCACCACCGGCTCGCGCGGGTCGAGCGTGAGCTCGCGGGTGAATTCGTAGGGCAGGAGCGTGCCGCTCGTGGTGCCGGTGAGCGTGGTGGCGCCGCCGTGCTCGTAGATCGCGCTTCGCCACCCGGCGCTCCACAGCTCGCCGTGGTCGGGGAGCATGACGCCCGTGGCGCTCGCCGGCGGCGCGCCATCGGCCTCGAACGCGGGCAGCGGGCATGGGCCCACCGTCGGGAAGCACTCGTCCCACCCGCCGCTGTCGGCGGTCTCGACGTACGACGCCCCCGGCACCGGCGGCGCGAGCGGGATCTGCTCGCTGCGCCACAACCACTCGCGCCCGCGGTGCCGCCGCAGGTTGGTGAGCTTCATTCCCAGCGCCGGCACCGCGACCACTTCAATTTCGGCGTTGCGCAGCGCGAGGGCGGGAAAACCGGAGACGGTGGTTTGGCGGAAGGGCATGGAGAGAAGATAAGGCGGAAGGGCGGACGGGCGGAAAGGCGGAAGGGGCTCCGTGTGGCACGGAGCCC
>DASTSO010000062.1:0-30161 GCA_035760645.1 Gemmatimonadales bacterium | reverse complement strand
ACCGTGTGCGCGAGCGTCGCCGAGCTCCCGCCGTGCTCGCCGTCGCCGCCGTAGCTCGCGAGGAGCTCGTGGTTCCCGGCGCTGGTGGAGCGGAGCGTGCAGCTGCCGCTCCCGCCGCTCAGCGCGGCGTTGCAGGTCGCGCCCTTCTGGTCGCTCACCGCCACCGTGCCCGTGGGCGTGCTGCCGCTGCCGCTCACCGCGACGCTCACCGTGTACGGCTCGCCGACGACGGTCGCGCTCTTCGACGCGCCGATCTGCGTCGTGCTCGAGCCGAGGCCGACGCCGACGGCCTGCGACGTCGCGCTCACGAGGTTGGTCGCGGCGAAGAGGATGGTGTAGTTCGCCGGCGGGCCGGTGATCGAGAGATCGGTGAACGTGGCGACGCCGCTCGCGTTGGTGCTCTGCGTGCGATCGCCGTTGAGGGCGCCGCTCGCGGCGTTCGGGCCGGTGAGCGTCGCGGTGACGGTGATGCCCGCCTGGCTCACCGCGTTCCCCGAGGCGTCCACCAGGCGCACCTGCGGCTGCTGCGGGAAGACCACTCCGCTCGCGACGCCGCCCGACGGCCCGGGCTGCGTGACGACGGCGAGCTTCGCCGCCGCGCCCCCGGCGATCGTGATCGGCTGGGAGGTGACGCCCACGAGGTCCGCGCCGCCGAAGGTGAGGGTGTAGCTGCCCGCCGGGCCCTGGATGCCGAGGCCGCTGAAGGTGGCGACGCCGTTGGTGGTGCCGCGCGTGCTCTGGCCGATGAGCTGTGCACCGGGCTCGCCAGTGGCAATCGTCGCCGTCACGGCGACGCCCGAGGTGGTCACCGGGTTGCCGTTGGCGTCGAGCAATCGCACGACGGGCGCCGTGGCGAAGGCGACACCGCTCTGCGCCGTCGCGCTGGGCTGGGTGGTGATCGAGAGCGCGCCGGCGGCGCCGGCCCGCGCGGTCGCCGTGAAGGTGACCGGCGAGCCGGCGAGGCCCACCGCGGTGGCGACCGTGGTCTGCGTGCCGACGGCGGGCCCGAGGGTCCGCACCACACCGGTGCGGCCGTCGGCGCCGGAAGTGGTCTGCGCGGCACTGACCGCGCCGCCCCCGGTCAGCGTCCAGCTCACCTCGACTCCGGCGACCGGGTTGCCGTCGGCGTCACTCACGTGGACGACGAGGGAGTCGGGGAGCGGCGTGCCGGCGGTGGCAGTCTGCGCGTCACCGCTGACGGCGGCGAGCGTGGCGGCAGTGCCGGCGCCGGCGGTGGCGGTGAGGTCCGCGGTGAGCGTGGCCGTTGCGCCCGTCACCCGCACCTGGAGCTGCTGCGCCCCGGCGGCGTCGCCCAGCACCCAGAGCACGGCCGCGCGCCCGGCGGCGTCGGTCTGCACCGTGTCCTGCGGGCGCAGGCTTCCACCCGCCTTCCCCTGCAGCACGAAGGCGACGGCGACCCCGGAGACCGGACGGTCACGGGAGTCGGTGACGCGGACGACGATGGAATCCGGGAGGGCCGCGCCGGCGGTCCCATGCTGGCCGTCGCCGCGCTGCACCAGGAGGTGGGCCGGCTCACCCTCGTTGGGAAGCGTGAGGTCGCCGCCGCAACCGGCGAGCAGCCCCAGCGCGGCCGCGCCGAGCAGGACGACGGGAAGCGCGCGCTGGAGGAAGGTCATGGAGGAGCTCTAGGATCCGAATTGGCCCGGGGTGGCGCGAAAGGTGGCCGGCGAACCCGCGACGCCGTCCACCGTTGCCTCGACTCGCTGTTCCTTCAACGACATGCCCAGCGTCCAGACGGCCGTCGCCTGGCCGTCGCCGCCGGTCGTGGCGATGCTCGGGTCGGTCTCGCCGCGTCCGCTCTCCACGCGCCAGCGCACGCGCGCGCCGGCGACGCCGTTCCCGAAGCGGTCCACCACGCGCACGGTGAGCGGCTGGGGCAGCTGCGTGCCCGGGAAGCCGACCTGCCCGTCGCCGCTCACGAGCTGAAGCGTGTCGGGCGCGCCCGGCGCGGCCTCGGCGGTGAACACGGCGCTGGGCGGCGCCGCCGGCTGCTCGGCGAGATGGGCCTCGAGCGTCTGCCGCCCGGCGACGGTGCCGAGGACCCAGAGGACCCCGGCCCGGCCTCCCGCGTCGGTGACCGCCGTGTCGGGGAGCACCGAGGCGCCGGTGGCACCGGCGCCGGGCACGAAGACGAGCTTCACGCCGGCCACCGGCGCACCCGTCTGATCCGCGACGCGCACGACGATCGGCCGGGAGAGCACCTCCGCCACGCGCCCCTGCTGCGCGTCCCCGTCGGCGACGGCGAGCGCGAGGGTGCGCGCCCCGGGGTCGTCGGGGAGCATCAGGTCGCTGCTGCAGGCGCCCACGAGCACCGCCGCGGTACCGGCGAGCAGCGCCGGCCGCAGCGGGAGGGCCCGCCACGGAATTATCGTCGCACGAATCATGATGCCGCACCTTAAGTCGTGCAACCGTCGGGGGAAATGACCGCCGTCACATGCGGCGGCCCGATCCCCCGGCACCCGGTCGTTCAGGGTTGCAGCCCGATCCCCACGCCGACGTGCACGATCCGCTCGCGGTAGTCGGGCGCATCGCGCCGCTGATAGTTCTGGCCGACCACCTCGACCAGCGGCGTGAGAAAGAAGCGCCGCGAGAGGGGAATCTCCCATCCCGCGCCGAGCGCGGCGGCGAAGCCCGCGTCCGCGTAGTCGTAGCCGTAGACGTCGGTCAGACCGTTGCGCGCCAGGCCGACGCCGCCCTTGAGGAAGAGCCCCTGCCGCGCGAACGGGTAGAACTGGACGATGCCGAGAAAGCTCGCGAGCGACTGGGTCTCGCCGTTCTCGGTGCTGAACCAGCTCTGCACCTCCCCTCCCAGCCGCCAGTGGCGGCCGAGGGTGCCGCCAAGGGCGAGCGACACGACCGGCTGGGTGTAGGTGTCGCTGTAGCGGTCGAGCTCGGGCTGGACCGCGTACTGCTCGGCGCCCGTGCCCAGCCCGAGGCTGAGCCAGAAGCCGTGGCGCTCGCCGCGCCCGTCACGGCCCCCGACCTCGACGATGCCCTCGCGCTCGCCGCGCGGCTGCCGCTCCGGCCGCTGGGCCGCCGCGCGCGCCGGCCCGAGCGCCGCCGCCGTCCAGGCCAGCGCGAGTGCCACCGCCGTCCGCTGTACCGCTCGCATGATCACGCCTCCTCTGCCAGGGAGCCCGACTTCAGGGGGAGTCCAACGCTGCAGGTTCCCGTCCCTGGCGCAAAGGTCGGACCAGCGCGGCGGGCGAACCGCGAGCGCGCGGAAACGCCTATCTTTCCGCGACTTTACGCGAGCGGCCGCCCGACCGGCGCCTCGAACGGCGTCCAGACCGGTGTCCCCGACGGCCGCCGGTGTCCTCAACCCCGGACAGTCATGACACCTCGCCCGAGCCCCCGCATGACCCCGCGCCGGCGCGCCACGTTCGTGGCGCTCCTGCTGGCCATCGCGCTGGCCTGTGCGCTCCTCGGCCGCTGGCAGCTCAGGCGGCTGCACGAGCGCCGCGCGGCCAACGCGGCCGCGCTGGCCGCGCGTTCGGCGCCGCCGGTCGTGCTCGCGCCGAACGCACCACGACCCGCCGCGCTCGAGGAGCGGCGGGTCGTGGCGCGCGGGACCTACGATCCGGCGCACGCGTTCGTGATCCGGGGCCGCGTCTTCGAGGGGAATCCGGGCGTCTACGTGGTGACGCCGCTCCGGCTCGCGGGCTCGGACACGGCGGTGCTGGTACGGCGCGGCTTCGTGCCGGCCGCCGACGCGGTGAGCGCCCGGGCCGACACCTTCCCCGAGCCCGGCTCGGTGACCGTCACGGGGCTCGCCGCCGCGCTCCGGGCCGCAGGGGGCGGCGAGCCGCTCACGCGCCCGGCCGGCACGACCTGGCGCTATCTCGACCTCGGCGCGACGCGCCTCGCCCTGCCCTACCCGCTCCTGCCGGTCGTCGTCCAGCAGCTGCCCGATCCCGCCCTGCCGCGCTACCCGCGCCGCCTCCCCGCTCCCGCCCTCGACGACGGCCCCCACCTGAGCTACGCGATCCAGTGGTTCGCCTTCATGACGATCGCGCTGGTGGGGGCGGGCATTTTTTGGAAGAGGTTTTAGGGCAGCTTCCCGTCCAGCTCCTCGATGGTCTTCGTGCTCGGTGCGCGGGTGGCCTGCAGGCGCTTCGCCACCGTCTCGGCCTCGCGGAAGACGCGCACGATGTTGAGCCGGGCGAGCTTCTTCAGGTCGGCGTCCTTCCAGCCGCGGCGAATGAGCTCGGCGAAGAGGTCGGGATACTTCGACACGTCCTCGAGCCCGACGGGGGTCGTGTCCACGCCGTCGAAGTCGCCGCCGAGGCCGACGTGGTCGACGCCGGCGACCTTGCGGATGTGGTCGATGTGGTCGGCCACGTCCTTGATGGTGGCCTGGGGCCGCGGGTGCGCGGCGAGCCACTCGTCGCGGCGCCGGCGGTACTCGGCGCTGTCGGTGACGCCGGCGGCGCGGAGCGCGCGGCGCGCCGTATCGGCGGCCTCCTGCCACGCGTGCACCGCCTCGGAGATGAAGGGCGGATAGAAGTTGACCATCACGATCCCGCCGTTCTTCGCCACGCGCACGAGGATCGAGTCGGGGACGTTGCGCGGATGGTCCACGAGGGCGCGCGCCGAGGAGTGCGAGAAGATGACGGGCGCCTCGGTCACGTCGAGCGCGTCGCTCATCGTGCCCGGCGAGACGTGCGAGAGGTCCACCAGCATGCCGAGGCGGTTCATCTCGCGCACCACCTCGCGGCCGAACGGCGTGAGCCCGCCGTGGCGCGCGGTGTCCATGGCGGCGTCGGCCCAGTCGAGCGTCACGTTGTGCGTGAGCGTCATGTAGCGCGCGCCGAGGCGGTAGTAGCTGCGCAGGGCGCCGAGGGAGTTCTCGATCGCATGGCCGCCCTCCATGCCGAGGAGCGAGGCGATCTTGCCCGCCTTCTGCGCGCGCGCGATGTCGTCGGCGCGCGTCGCGTAGGCGAAGGCGTCGGGATAGCGCTCGATCATCCGGTGGGCGATGTCGAACTGCTCGAGCTGCACGCGGGCGAAGCCCGAGTCCTTGATCTCGCCCGGGATGTAGATCGACCAGAACTGGCCGCCCATGCCGCCCGCGCGCATGCGCGGGATGTCGGTCATGCCGGGCGTGCGGGTCCGCAGGTCGTAGGCGGGCACGTCGCGCGGCGCCGTCTTCGAGGTGCGGATCTCCCAGGGGAGGTCGTTGTGCCCGTCGATGAGCGGCGTCTCCTGGAGGAGCCGGCGCGCGTGGGCGAGCGCGGGATCGGCGGCGGAGGCCGGGGCGGCGCGCTGGGCGGCGGCCGCGGACGCGAGGGTCATGAGCGGGATGAGGGGGAGGAACGGACGGAAGGAACGGGCCATGAACTGGGGTCTCCGGGAACGGGACGCGGCGGGGCTCACTGCCCCGCCGCCTTGAACTGGGCCTGCAGCACGCGCGCCGCGAGCGAGTCGAGCTGCGCGCCCTCCGCCTCGAGCTTCGCGCGCGTCTCGGGCGAGAAGTCCTTGAACGGCTCGCCCCAGGCCGCCTGCATCTGGCGCATGTTCTCGCGGAACTGCGCGCGCTGCTCGGGGGTGAAGCCGCTGGTGTCGGTCTGCGCCATCTCCTTCATCATCGGGCTCTCGCCCATCTGGCGCGCGTTGAGCGCGCCGCGGATCGTCCGCTTGAGCTCGCGGTAGCGCTCGACGGGGAGCCCGGCGCGCCCGGCCGCCCGCTCCTCGACCTCGCCGCTCACCGCCGCGCCCATCGCGGCGAGCGTGTCGGTGCCGCTCTTCGCCTTCCGCAGTCGCTCGGCCGCCTGCTGGTGCAGCTCGAGCTCCGCCTGGAGGCCCGTGCGGACCTTGTCCACGTCCTCGGGGCGCACCGTCGCGGGGCCGCCGCGCTGCGGCGGCGCGTCGCTCGTGGCCGCCGCCGTGGCCGGCACGCTCGCCGAGTCGGCGACGGCCGCGGCGGCGGCATCGGTCGCGGCGGGATCCCCGGCGGGATCGGCGTCCCTGCCCTTTCCGCAGGCGGCGAGCGTGACGACGAGCAGCGCGGCGGCGGCGATGCGGTGGCGTGGCGGCATGGCGAACTCCGGGCTCAAGGGGTCGGCGACGGGCCGCGCCGGCCCGTCACGGGGAGGCCGAGCCGCACGAGCTCGGGCCGGGCGACGAACTCCGGACAGATCGTCCGGTCGAACTCGTAGGGACCGCCGGTCTCGGCGTCGGTCCACGGGAACCCGCGGCAGACCGCGGGATAGTACGGCTCGGCATGGATCGCGCAGACGCCCTCGCGAAAGAAGACGCAGCGGCGGTTGCGGACCCGGGTGCGCCACTCGCCCCAGCGCGTGCGGTAGACGGTGTCGCCGCCGTGCCGCGCGGCGATCGCCGCGGCCTCCTCGTCGGTGAGCGTGGTGCCGTAGGCACAGCAGGCGGAGGCATGCGGGCACGGGAAGCAGGGGAGCGCCGGATAGCGGGGTGCGGCCCCGGCGCTCATCGGCGGCCTCCGTCGGTGGCACGCGGCGGCGCGAGCCCCGGGATCGGCCGGCCGTCGAGCGGCTGCGTGGGGCGCACGCCGAGGATGGCGGCGAGCGTAGGCGCGATGTCCACCGTGCGTACGACCCGCTCGTCGCGGCGCGCCGGGATGCCGGGCCCCGCGAAGATGATCGGCACGCCGACGTCCGCCGCATTCGGGGTGCCGTGGTTGCCTTCCTCCTGCGGCTCCCAGGGATAGTCGGGCAGCGGCGTCGCGGCGAAGAGCCAGCCGTACTCCGGCGGAATCGAGTGTCGCCACCGCCGGGCGAGCGTGTCGCTCGCGGGAGCGGCGCGGAGCGTGCGCGGGGTGTAGACGTGCGCGATGCCGGGCAGCGTCCGCACCCGCGCGGCGAGCGCCTCGCTCAGGCTGTCCACGTCGAGCGCGCGGGCGCGCAGCTCGCTGGTGTCGGCCAGCAGCAGGCCGTACTCGAAGGCGAAGCCGGCGTCGGAGTGGAAGCGGGCGGCGAACGCCGTCCGCAGCTCGCGCGCGAGGCTCGCGAGCCAGAGCGGCTGCGACGGCCGGCGGCGCACCTCGCGCACGAACGCCGGAATCGACTGTACCCCGTGGTCGGCGGTGAGAGCGAACAGGGTGCGCTCGCGCGGGACCAGCGTGGCGAGCGAGTCGAGGAACCAGTCGAGCCAGTGGTCGGTGCGCAGCACCTGGTCGTGCAGCTCGCGCGAGTCGGGGCCGAAGTCGTGGCCGACCGCATCCACCGTGGAGAGCGAGACGACGAGGAGGTCGGGCCGGGCGCGGTGCCCGAGGCCGGTCTGCCGCACGCCCTCGAGCGCGAGGTCGAGCGTGAGCGAGTCCATCCACGGGACGTAGCGGATCCGCTGCACGAGCGAGTCGAGCGCGGTGGGCAGCCGGTGCGGAAAGACGAAGTCCCGCCCGTAGTTCTCCCACCGCTGCGAGTCGGGCTCGGCGTAGGCGTCGGCCGCGAGGAGCGGCTGCCACGTCGTGCCCGCGAGACGGGCGACGCCGCGACGCGCGTTCCAGGCCTGCACCCACCCGGGCAGTGTGTCGCGGTAGTAGCGGCTGGTCGTGAACTCGCCGTTCACGCCGTACCAGTAGACGTCGCCGCGCGCGCGGCCGACCGGGAGAATGGCGCCGCGATCCTTGCGCGAGGCGGAGAGGACGCGGGTCCCGGGATCCGCCGCGAGCATCCAGTCGTAGAGCGTCGTCCCTTGGAAGCGCCGCGGCGAGGCGGGCTCCGCGTCGGGCGCCCCGATGATGGGCGCGAGCGGATCGGGCACGCCGCGGGCGTTGGTGATGATTCCGGTGTGCGCGGGGAAACGGCCGGAGAGCGTGGTCGAGTGGCCCGGGGCGGTCTGCGTGATCGCGTGGTCCTGCTGCGCGCGCGGGAAGAAGGTGCCGGTGCGCGCGAGGCGGCCGAGGCCGCCGGTGAGCTGCGGGGCCCAGCGGGTGAGGTAGTCGGGCCGGAGCTGGTCCACCACGAGGAGGACGACGAGTGCGGGGGGCGCGGCGGCAGCCGGGGGCTGGGCGAGCGCGGACCGGGGACCGAGCACGGCCCCGCCGGCGGCGAGGAGCGCCGCGACCGCAGCCGCCCCCGCGAGCGCGACCCGCCGCTCGCCGGCCGCGCGCAGGATGTCACGAAGCATGCCGGAAGATACGCGGCGCCCCCGGGTTCGTCACCTGAGCCGCCGGGTGGCCCGGCGGAACCGCCCGGCGTCGAGCAGGCGGGCGGCCGAGAGGCGTGGCACGGCCATCCGCCCATCGGGCCCCATGACGAGCTTGATCACGTCCACGTCGCGCCCGAACCAGCGGCTGCTGGGCTCGACGTCGGAGGGGAAGACGAAGCGCGGCAGCGCGGCGGCGGCGAGCGCGGCCTGGCTGCCGATCCCCGACTCCGGCATCGTGCCCGCCCAGAGCTCGGCCCCGTACGCCTCCGCCTCGCGGTAGATGCAGCAGACCTCGGCGAGCCCGCCCACGCGGTGCACCTTCACGTTCCAGACGCGCGGCCCGCCGAGCGCCGCGACCTGCCGCGCGACGCTCGCGCTCTTCAGCGTCTCGTCGAGGCAGACCGGCGTCCGGAGCGTGCGCGCGAGCTCGACGTGACCGACGAGCTCCTCGGGCGCGAGGGGCTGCTCGATGTAGAGCAGCTCCGCGTCGTCGAGCGCGCGGAGCGCCGCCTCGTGCTCGGGCCAGCGGTAGGCGCCGTTGGCGTCCACCGTGAGCGGCAGCCCGCTCCCGCGCAGCACCTCGCGCACGGCCTGGACGGGGACCGCGTCCCAGCCGGGCATCACCTTGATCTTGACGCGCCGGTAGCCGTGGGCGACCGCGTCCTCGACCCGCTGCTGCAGCGTGCGGAGCTCGCGGTCCGCCGGAATGCCGAGCGCCACGCCGCAGTCGATCGTGGCGGCGGGGGCGACGCCGAGGCGCTCGGCGAGGAGGGCGGCGAGACCGGTGCGGCGGCGCGCGGCCTCGAGATCCCACGCGGCCGTCTCGAGCGCGGCACGCGCGAACGGATTGCCGCGGATCCCCTCGCGCAGGAGCGCGTCCACCGCCTCCGGGCGCTCGACCTCTAGGCCCTCGAGCCGCGGGATCAGCACGCGGAGCAGCAGGTCGCCTGCGCTCGCGAGCGTCTCCTCGGAGTAGAACGGGAGCTCGAAGGGCGGCGACTCGCCGTAGCCCGCGTGCCCCTCGCCGTCGTGCAGCACGACCACGAGCGAGCGGCGGGCGGTCATCGTGCCGCCCGAGATGATGAAGGGCTCGAGGAGCGGGAGCGTGAGCTCGTAGAGCTCGATCGAGGCGATGCGCATCGTCACGCCTCGGTCTCCGGGCGCCCCCGCCCCGCCCCGACGACGTCGCGGAAGCGCAGCTCCCCGTCGTGCCGGGCGACGCCGCCGCGCCGCTCGAGCTCGAGCAGGCCGGCGAGCAGCCCGTGCTCGGGGTGAAAGACGAGCGCGTGGAGCGCCCGCGCGGCCCGTGAGCCCGCCTCCGCCGGGTAGGCGCGGAGCGGCAGCTGGAAGAAGGTGTGGAGCTGCACCGTGGCGCAGCCGCGGAGCGCGTAGTCGAGCAGCACGCGGCCGGTGCAGACGTTGCCGGTGCCGCTCATCCCGTGCGGCCACGCCGCGGGCGCGGGGCCGCGCTCGAGCACGCGGAGGTTCCGGTCGCTGAGGTCCCAGCCGCCGTAGGCCACGCCGCGCCCGGCGTCCCACAGGCGGTTGAACACCGTGACGGCATCCGCGCCGGTCGCCGCCTCGAGCATGGCGCGCTGGAAGGCGTCGTCGAAGCGCGCGTTCATGAGCTTGAGCGCGAGCCGCACGTCCGGCACGGCGGCGCGGGCCTGCGCGGGCACCTCCCGCAGCCAGCGAAGGATCTGCGCGCGCTCGTCGGCGAGCGGGTCGCCGGCCAGGGTGGGCGAGAAGTCCTTCTCGAGGAGCAGCGGGCCCGCGCCCCACGCCTCGGCGAGCCGGCGCGTGGTGTAGCGGTACTCCCCTTCCCGGAACGGCTCGCCCAGGCGCGGCAGATGGTACTTGACCGACGGCACCGCGAGCGGGCCGCCGCCGCGCGCGAGGTCCCGGCCCGCGCGCACCAGCGCGAGGTAGTCGTCGAGCGAGCGATCCCAGCCGCGGCCCTTCCAGGTCACGGTCCACCCCTCGCGCCCGTCGGCCGCGCGGATCGGCTCGACGGTCATGCGCGTCTCGTGGATCGCCCAGGCGGCCATGGCCTGCGCGCCCTCGGCATCCTCCGCGATCACGGTCTTGAGCACCACGAAGGCGAGCCCGGCCTCGGCGTCGGCCTCGAGCTGCTCCGGCTTGAGCGAGAGCTGGCCCGACGCCTTGCCGATCGGATGCGGGAGCGGGACGCCGAGATACTGCGTCCCGAGGTCGATGCGGTAGGCGTCGCGCACGTGCGCGGGCCAGTCGCGCGGCCACTCGCGGCCGAACCGCGCGAAATCCTGCGCGAGCCGCGCGCCGGTGTCAGACGCCGGCATGGGCGTCAGGCGACCGCATGAACGACGCGCTCGACCGCCGCGCGCTCGGCGGGATCGAGGGCGGGGCCCCAGGGATCGTCGCAGCTCTCGGGCGGGATGGCCCCCTCGGCGGCCGCGGCCCAGAGCATCCGGCGCACATACCCCTCCATCGGCTCGACGAAGGTGGCCTGCGCGAGGCGGTCGCAGCGCTCGGAGAGCTCGACGAAGCGGGCCCACTCGCCCTTGGCGGCTGCGTCGAGAAGCGCCGCCTGGAGCGCGGTGCACGAGGCGCCCATGCCGACGAGTGCGGCCCGGGCGCCGAGCAGCACGGAGTAGCCGAGGAAGCGGTCCTCCCCGGTGACGAGGAGCTTGTCGGGATGCTCGCGGAGGATGGCGGCGAGGCGCTGGAAGGTCATCACGCTGTCGAGGGTGGCGACCTTGATGCCGAGGATCCCGGGGAGCTCCAGGATGCGGTGCAGCGTGAGATCGTCGTACGCCACGCCGCCCGCACGCTCGTAGAGCCAGAAGGCGAGCGTCGGGAGCTCGCGGCTCAGGCGGGTGTGATAGGCGACGGGATCGTGCCGGTCGGGAAAGGCGAGGAGCGCGTCGGCGTGGCCACGGCGCGCCGCGATGGCGCTCCCGATGTCGTGCGCGCCGGCGACGACGACGCGGTCGGGGAGCGCCTCGCGCCAGGTCTCGAGCACGACGCGGCGCTGCTCGTCCGAGAGGTGCGGCCCGCGGCCCGTATGCGCCCACACGGCGACGCCCGCCACCGGCTGCCGCGCCATCCATTCGGCGTAGCGCCGCTGGGCCGCCGCGTCGAGCTCCGGGCCGCGGAACGGCACCGGCACCGCCGGGATCAGCCCGTGCCGGATCCGCTCGACGACGGCTCGCGCCGCCTCGCCGAGCATCGCTCAGGTCCTCCCGGCGGCGCGCCGGGCGTTGCCGTGCTCGATCGCGGCGCGGTCGGCGGGCGCGAGATCCAGGAGATCGAGCTTGGCGAGCGCGTTCTCCGGCAACCGGAGCGGCTGGCCCGTGCCGAAGACGAAGCGCGCCGGGCCGATCGTCTCCAGGAGTGTCGCGAGATGGTCCTCGGGCGGGCCCCAGATGCGGCAGAGGTCCCACCAGACGCGCGCGGATTCCGCCACGGTCGAGCCGAAATGCACCTCCTCGACGAAGGGCCGGTCGGCGTGGGTGACGACGAGGCGCACGCGCGGGTCGCTGCGGAGGAGGTGCCGCACCGCCCAGGGCGGCAGGTCGCCCGCGACGTCGTGCGGGTGGCGCTGGCGGCCGTCCTCGAGCTGCACGCTCAGGAGGAGCGCCACGTCCGCCGCGCCGCAGGCGGCCGCGAGCGCCCGCATCTCCGCGCCGTCGGGGGCGAGGCCGTAGTACATCGGATCGGCGCGGACGGCGGGCGCACCCGCGTCGGCGGCGGCGCGCACGATCTCCTCCCAGTGCGCCAGCCCCGGGTGCACCGCCCGCACGGCGCGCAGGCGGGGCGAGGCCGCCGCCGTCTCCTGGAGCCAGGCGTTGCCCGCGGTCGGGTCGCGCCAGAAGAGGCCGGGGAGGTGCGTCACCCACGCTTCGTCGATCCCGACGCGGTCCATCGCGGCGAGCACCGCGTCGGGGCTCGTGCCCGGGACGCGGCGGAAGGGATAGGCGCCGAGGAAGCAGTTGACGTCGATGCGCATGCGCGAAGAGTCGGAGGAGGCGCGGGGGCTCAGTCGGCGGGCGGCGCGCCCGGGAAGGCGTAGGGCGGGAAGATGCGCACGGCGTTCGCCCACTTCACCCGCTCGAGCTCGGCGGGTGGGAGCAGGCGCTCGAGGTAGCGCAGCTTGGCCCAGCCGGTATCGATCGTGAGATCGCAGCCCCAGAGGAGCCGGTCCACGCCGACCGCGTCGAGGCACGCCTCCAGCATTCCGCCGTCCACGCCGCTGCCCGAGAGGTCCACGTAGACGTTCGTCACGTCCCGGAGCGCGTGCAGCGAGTGCAGCCAGTCGCCGCCGCCGGCGATGTGCGCGAGGATGAAGGCGACGCGCGGATGGCGGCGCGCGAGATCGCACACCTCGACGGCGTCGGAGGCCTCCTGCCCCGGGTATTCGCGCCGGCGATGCTGCCAGACGTGCTGCAGGATCGGCACGCCGTGCGCCGCGGCAAGGGCGCAGACGGGGTCGAGGAGCGGGTCGGTGGTGCGGCGGCTCGCGGCGAGCTTGATGCCGATCATCCCCTGGGCGAGCCCGCGCTCGATCTCGGCGCGGGCGTGATCGGGGAAGTTCGGGTTCACGGCGACGTAGCCGCGGATGCGTTGCGGGTGTGCGCGCTGGAGGGCGCGCATCGCCTCGTTGCCGTAGGTCGTGTCGGCCGGGGAGGCGAAGTAGATCGGGCTCGTCAGCCCCCAGCTGCCGAGCACCGACGCGACGTGCCAGGTGATCCCGACGCGCTCGCCCGCGGCGAGGCGGCTCGCGTTGCGCTCGCGCCAGTCGGCGCGCGGGGTGCGATCGTGGAGGAAGTGCGCGTGGACGTCGATCAGCATGCCGGCGTCCGGCCGCTGACGCGCGCCCTCACATGTTCTCCGTGCGCTCGACGTCGTCCTTCTCGATGTTCACCGCGCCCCGGTCCTCGCGGGCGAGGTCGTCCACCTCGTCGGCCGGCTCGCCCAGGCTCGCGTCGTCGGCCACGTCGGCGGCGAGCTCGTCGGGCCGCGGCGTCACATGCAGCGTGAGGTCGTTCTCGGCGGTCAGCTCCTCCTCCATCGCGCCGTCCTCGTCGTCCACGTCGTCGTAGGCGTCCACCTTCGGCGCGCGGTGGTGGACGTACGCGGCGTCCTCGCCGGAGTCGGCATCGGTGCGCTCGAGCGACTGGCGCTCGGGGTCGGTGGAATCGGGGTTCTGTCGCTCGTCTCTGGCCATCGTGTCCTCCTTCGCGTGCGGCGCGCGCGTGCGGTGCTCAGCCGTGCCCCCGCGGCGCGCCCGGCCCTGTCGTCCCAATGTAGGGGATTCGGGCGGGCGGGACTACACCGGGGGCCGGGTCCCGGCGAGCACCGCGTCGAGCGTCGCGAGGGTCTCGCGGACGACCGCCTCGTCGTGCGCGAGGGAGACGAAGTCGTAGGCGCTCCGCTTGAAGAGGAGCCCGCGGGCCGCGCAGCCGGCGGCGACGAGCCCCGACACGCCCTCGCTCGCGAACTGCAGGAAGCACATCGGCGCGACGCCGCCCACGCCGGCGATCAGGTGGGGATGGCGCTCCCGGAGGGCCCGCAGCCCCTCGAGCAGCAGGCCGCCCACGCGCCAGAGGTGCGCGGGGACCCGCTCGCACTCCAGCACCTCGAGCGTCGCGCGGGCAGCGGCGAGCGCGACGAACTCGGTGGCGAGGGTGGACGAGATCCAGGTGCGCCGCGCCGCCTCCATCACCTCCGCGCGGCCGCCCACCACGGCGAGCGGGAAGCCGTTGGCGATCGCCTTGCCCATCACGACGAGGTCGGGCGCGAGCCCGTAGCGCTCGGTGCCGCCGCCCACGGCGAGCCGCCCCACCGTCTTGATCTCGTCCACGACGAGCACCGCGCCCGCGCGGCGGCTCTCCTCGCGCAGCATCGCGAGCCACTCCGCCGTCGGCTCCTCCACGACGATGGGCTCGAAGACGACCGCCGCGAGTCGCGCGCCCGCGGCGCGGATCATGGCGCGCCCGCGCTCGACATCGTTGAACGGCAGCTCCGCGTAGAGCGCCCGCGTGCCCGCCGGCACGCCCTCGGCCGTGAGCTGGTTCCAGTCGAGCCAGCCGTGATAGCCGCACCCGAGCACCCGCTCCCGCCCGGTGACGGTGCGCGCGAGGCGCACCGCGGCGGCCATCGCCTCGGCGCCGGTCTTGAGAAACCGCACGCGCTCGACCCACGGCATGAGCCCGCAGATCCGCTCGGCCACTTCGCCCTCGAGCACGGGCGGGAGCGGCCCGACGACACCGTCGTGGACGGCGCGCGTGGCGGCCTCCGTCACGGCCGGATGCGCGTAGCCCAGCGCGACGCTGCCGAGGCCCATGACGTAGTCCACGTACTCGCGCCCCTCCGCGTCCCAGACGCGGCAACCGGCCGAGCGCGTCATGCGCAGCGGGAGCGCGCCCGTGGGACTCGTGCCGAAGAGCGCCTCGGCGCGCTTGCTGCCGGTGGAGGTGTAGCCGGGGATGCGGTTGGCGTGAGGCATGAGCGCCGGCGCTCCGTCAGCCGAGGCGGAGGAGACCGAAGCGCTCGCGCGGCTGGCGATCGCCGCGGAGCCAGACCCAGCCGCTCCCGCCGCTCCAGACGAGCTGGCCCGCGCGCCTCTGGCGGCCGGGACGCATCTCGTTGACGATGAGGTCGAAGGGCAGCGCCATCCCGTGCTCGAGCGGCCAGTCGTCGGGCAGCGTGAGCGCGAGCGTGACGACGTAGCCCCCCCCGGTCTCGCGCCACGCGCCCGCGGCGGCGATGCGGTCGCCCGCGGTGCCGGCGACGGGCCGCGCGCGCACGGCGTCGCTCGCGGGGTCGGGGGTGACGACGAGCCCCGCGACCGCGCCGCCCTCGCCCGGCTCGGCGAGATAGAGCTGCAGGCCGTCGCCGTGGATGTCGTCGGGCTCGTTGTCGAGCAGGAGCGGCGGCGCGTCGTGCGGGCGGAGGACGAGCTCGGGCTTGGCCACCTCGACGGCCAGATAGAGCACCCCGGCGCTCCAGTTGACGCACGCGACGGCGGAGAACGTCTCCGGCCCCTCGTACGGCAGCTCGCTGCGGCGGTACTGGTCCTCGTGATCGAGCCGGAGCGGGGCGCCGCAGTCGAATCCGTCGAGGGTGCCGTCGAGCGCGGGAGGCGCCGCGACCCACGCGGCCTCCCCTTCCACCTCGAGCGGGCGGTCCTTCCGGAAGAGCGGCGTGAAGGCCTTCGCCGGCGGCCGCACCCCGCCCAGGCGGACGGTCCCGCCCGCCGTCTCGACGATCCAGCCGTCGCTCGCCGGCTGGTGGTGGTCGGTGCGTCCGGCCACGTGCACGGCGGTCGTGGGGCCGGCCGGCTGGAGCTCGACGGGGCCGGCGAAGCCGAGCACGGTCTCGATCCGCACGGCGCGGCCGCGCGCGCGGGCGAGGTAGAAGCGCGGGCGCTCGCCGCGGCCCGGGAGGCCGGGGGCGCGGGCGCGCAGGAGCTCGCCGTCGAAGCGCATCGCGACGTCGAGCCCGGGCCCGGCGAGCCGGAGCGGCGCGCGCGCGTCCTCCGTCTCCGGGACGAAGCGCTCGACCTCGTCCACGAACTCCGCCGCCGCGCCCTCGAGCGCCGCCGGCTCCCAGCGGCCGGGCGCCGTGACCTCCATCGCATCGAGCGCGGTGGCGTCCAGGAAGTGCCACGGCAGCTCGACGAGGTGCTCCGTCTCGCCCGCCACCTCGACGCGATCGAGCAGGTAGTCGGGGGCGCTCACGAGCGTGCGCTCGACCGCGGCCCAGCGGCCGCGCGCCCAGGCCCAGTCGCCCTCGACGGCGAACGCCTCGCACTGCGCATCCGCCTCCGGCTGCGCCGCGCCGTCGAGCCGCGGGGCGTTGTGGGCGAGGGTCGAGCGGTACCAGAACAGATCGCGCGCGACGTAGCTGCCGGTGCCGGGGTCGGGGAGCCGGTGCACGCCGCCGGCGAAGAGCGTCAGATGCAGGCGATCGGGATGTCCGTGCCCGCCGCCGAAGGGACCGCACTCGAGACTCGCGTAGCGCGCATCGGGCCCGGCCCCGCGGCGCAGGATCGGCAGTCCCTGGGACTCGAGGAGCACGCTCCCGGGCCGCCAGCCGGCCGCGTCCCCGTCGAGCGACGCGGGCATGTCGAGGAGCGCCCACCAGCCGAGGTCCGCGCGCGAGCGCGTCGGGCCGTCGGCCGGCAGGTGTGCCTCGTGGAGATACGACTCGAAGGTCTGCGCCCGCGGCGCGGGCGCGGCATAGAGCGCGGCGAGCCAGTCGGCCAGCGCGTCCTCGTCGCGGCCCCGCTCGCGCAGGAGCCCCAGCCCGACCTCCCAGAGCTCGAGATACATCGGCTGCGCGAGCGAGACCCCGAAGCGCGAATCCTTGCGCGCGGGGAAGGTGAAATCGGGGAGCGCGGTGAGCGCGGGCGCGCGGAGCGCGGCGAGGAGGCGGGCGGCGAGCACGTCGTCCTCGAGCGCGTCGACGCCGGCGAGCCGCGCCCAGCGCAGCCCGGTGAGCAGCCCGCGCAGCGCGAAGAGATGGTAGTTCTCGCCCTCGTACCACATCCCGTCGGGGCCGAAGCCGCGCGCGAGGTGCGCGAGGAGCCCGGTCTCGCCCTCGATGGCGCGGGTGGCGAGCTCCTCGTCCTCGAACCACACGGCGACCGCGGCGAGCGCGGCCGCGTGCCAGGTCTGCCGGTTCGAGAAGCCCTCGTCGAACTCGCCGATCAGGTTCGCCGCCTCGTCGGCGACCCGGCTCACCGCCTCGGCCGTCGCGTCCTCGAGCCGGCCCGTCTCGCGCAGCAGCTGCGCGGCGGTGAGAAAGCTCGCGAGCCAGACCGAGTCGAGGTAGGTCGAGAAGAAGAGCCGGCTGGGCCCGAGCACGTTGTCCTCGTTCGGGAGCTCGAGGTACCGCTCGCCGTAGGCGTCGAGGATCCCGGCGGCGCGGCGCGCCGCGTCCTCGTCGTCGGCGAAGGCGGCGAGCGCGGCGAAGTCGCCCCCGCGCTCGGCGAGCCACAGGTGCTGGTGCTTGGCCCAGGCGCGCGCGTGCCGCTCGCCGGTGTGGGCCCGGCCACACTCGGGGCAGCGATGCGCGTCGGCGCGGAAGGGATCGAAGGCGAGCGGGATGCCGTGCTCGCCGCAGACGCCGCCGTCCACGGAGAGGAGCGCCTTGTGTGCGGGCGGGGCGGGACAGGCGGCGCGCAGCGGCGCGACGCGGCGTGCGAGCGTGGCGAGCAGGGCGCGCAGGTCGGGCGAGCGCTCGATGCGCTCCCGGTGCTCGGTGAGCAGGTCGGCGGAGAGCATGGGCGGAAGTTAGGGGTGGTCGGCCTCGACGCGCACCCCCGTCATGTCCCAGGCGACCGGGAGGAGCATGGCCCCCGTGGCGCGCGCCGCCGTCCGCGCCGCCGCGGGGTCGCGCGCGAGGAAGAACATCGAGCCGCCCGCGCCCGATCCCGCGGCCTTCCCACCCAGGACGCCGGTCGCGCGCACGGCGGCCTCGAGCCGCGCCATCTCGGGCGTGCACATGCCGGCGTCGAGCCGCTGCTGCGCGGCCCAGTTGGCGTCGAGCAGCGCGCCGACGCGGGCGAGGTCGCCCGCGACGAGCGCCTCGCTCATCCGCTCGGCCGCGTCGCGCATCGCGAGGAAGGCGCCGCGGATCGCCGCCTCGCCCCGGGTCCAGCCCTCGACGACCCGCGTGATCGTCGTGCCGGAGAGCCGCGAGCGGCCGGTGTAGCAGAGCACGAGCCGGCGCCCGAGCTCATCGAGCAGCGCCGGGTCGAGCGCGAGCGCGGTCGCACGGACGTCGGGGTCGCGAAACTCGAGCCGCTGGACCCCGCCCAGGGCGGCGATCCACTGGTCCTGCTTCCCGCCGGCGATCCCCGCCTCCTCGGTCTCCATCCGCCACCCCCGCTCGGCGACCGCTGCCGGCGCGAGCCGCTCGCCACGCGCGGCCGCGAGCGCCGCCATGAGCGCGACATCCATCGCGCCCGAGCTGCCGAGGCCGCCGCCCGGCGGCGCGTCGCACGCCGTCGTCACGGTGCACCCGCCCGGGGGCGGCGTCATCCGCAGCGCGGCCTTGAGGAGGTCGAGCCTCCCGTCGGCGCGGGCCTCCCGCACGTCGCGGAGCTCGACCGACTCGTGCAGATCCTCCGCGACGAGCCGGATGCCGTGGTCGCGCGGCGCGACGTGCGCGCGGGCGTGGAGCGCGATCGCGGCGTTCACCACCACCCCGCCCTCGTCGCGCGAGAACGGCGGCACGTCGGTCCAGCCGCCCGCGAAGTCCAGGCGGACCGGTGCCCGGGCCGTCACCGTGGGACAGTTCATCGGGCCCACCACTCGGCCACCGTCGGCAGCTCGCCCCGCAGATCCATGCGCACTCCCTCGACTCGTCGGTTCTTGCCCTGCAGTCCGCGGGCGTGATAGAGAAACGCCACCGGCCGCCGCTCGGCGAACAGCCGCTGCGCGGCGGCGGGCTCGTCCGGCACCGTCATCCCCGCGAGCTCGGCGAGCGGACGCAGGTAGCCCAGGCCCGGATCGCCCGGGATGCCGAGCACGGCGGCGTCGAACTCGTGCCGGGGGCCATAGGTGCGGCCCAGGAAGGCGGAGAGCTCGAGCTGCCGGATGCGCACGTCGAAGCCCGCGCGCCGGAGCTGCGCCTGCACCATCTGCTCGAGGGCCGCTTCGCCGCTGCCCACGGTGAGCAGCTCGAAGGCGACCGTGCGTCCACCCAGGAGTCGGCGCGCGGAGTCGGGATCGAACGGCGTGGGCGCGGTCGGCACGTAGCCCGGCAGCGCGGGCGGCACCGGCCCGTCGGCCGCGGTACCGAAGCCGTAGAGGTATCCCTCGACGATCTCGCGGCGGTCGAGCGCGAGCGACAGGGCGGCGCGCACGCGCGGATCGTCGAACGGCGGGCGCCGGGTGTTGAGCACCACCCCGTAGGTGAGGAGGAGCGGATAGGTGAGCACTTCGAGGTGCGGGTCCTTCTCGACGAACGCGGCGTGCGCCGGCTGGATCCCGGCGAAGTCGAGCTCGCCGGCGGCGAGGGCGGCGAGCTTCGTCGTCGGCTCGTCCACCACGGCGACGACGAGCCGCCGGAGCCGCGGAGGCCCGCCGAGCGCCGCGGGGAAGGTGGAGTCGGCGGCGAAGACCCAGCGCCGGTTCGGCTCGTGGGCGACGAAGCGGAAGGGGCCGTTCCCCACCGGCCGCTCGTTCCAGCTCGCCTTCCGGAGGCGGGCGTGCGGCACGGTGTCGAGGAGGTGGCGCGGGAGGATCGCGAGATCGGTCAGCACGTCCGGAAACGCCCTCGGTGCCGCGCGGAACCGCAGCTCGACGGTCGTGTCGTCGGGCGCGCGGACGGCGGCGAGGGCGGCGAGATCGTTCAGCCGGGGATAGCCCGTCGCGGTGTCACGCGCCGCGTCGAGCGTCCAGGCGACGTCGCGCGCGGTGGTCGGCGTGCCGTCGTGCCAGCGCACGCCCGGGTGCAGCGTGAAGGTGAGCGTCCGCCGGTCCGCCGACCAGCGCCAGGCGCGGGCGAGGTACGGCTGCGGCACGAGCGCCGCATCGTAGCGCACGAGCGTCGTGAGGAGCACGTAGCGCTGCACCTGGCGCGCGAGCGGGTGGACCGTGAGGAGCGGGTTGATGCTCTGCAGGTCCGCGCCCGAGGCGAAGAGCACGGTGGCGCCACGCGCCTCCGTTTCCGGGCCGCAGCCCGCGAGCGTGAGCACGAGGGCGAGCGCGGAGGCGGCGGCGCGCGCGAGCGGGCGGGCAGCGACGAGGGCGCGGAGGCGCCGCGGGCCGGCGGAGCGCGAGGGCACGTCTGGATACTGGCGGCTCGCGCGGGGCGGCACAAGATTCGGGCATGCCCGCCCTCACCGTGCTGCTCGCACGACGCGCCCTCGTGGGACTCGCCGTCGTGCTGGGCGTCGTCACGCTCACCTTCGGCCTCCTCCGCCTCGCGCCCGGCGATCCCGTCGAGCGGCTCCTGGGCCCCACGGCGACGCCGGCGCAGGTCCAGGCCCAGCGGCACGCGTTGGGCCTCGACCGGCCGCTCCCGGCGCAGTACGCCGCCTGGCTGGTGCGCTTCGCGCGCGGCGACTGGGGGACGAGCATCGCCACCGGCCGCCCGGTGCGCCGCATGATCGGCGAGGCGTGGCCCGCCACGGTGCGGCTCGTCGGGCTCTCGCTCGTGCTGAGCTACGTCGCGGGGATCGTGATCGGCGCCGTGCAGGCCACCATCCGAAGCCGCGCGGCCGACACGGCGATCTCCGTCGTCACGGTGACGCTCTTCGCGATGCCGGGCTACTGGCTCGGGCTCATGCTGGTGATGCTGTTCACCTACCGCCTGGGCGCGCTCCCCGCCTTCGGCGCGGCGGGGCTCGACGCCGACTTCCTCGCCGGCCCCGCCCGCCTCGTCGACCGGCTGCGCCACCTGGCGCTCCCGCTCGCCACCCTGACGCTCATCGGCCTCGCGGGCACGGCGCGCTACGTGCGGGGCGCGATGCTCGACGTGCGCACCGAGCCCTACGTGCTCACCGCGCGCGCCAAGGGGATCGGCGCGCGACGCGTCGCCGTGCGACACGTGCTGCGCAACGCGCTCATCCCGGTCGTGACCCTGCTCGGGCTCAGCCTCCCGGCCCTCTTCTCGGGGGCCGTCTTCATCGAGGCGATCTTCGCGTGGCCCGGCGTGGGGCGCGTCCTGGTGGATGGCGTCGTCGCGCGCGACTATCCGGTCGTGATGGCCTCGACCGCGGTGAGCGCGGCGCTCGTCGTCCTCGGGAACCTCCTCGCCGACGCGCTCGTCGCCTGGGTGGACCCGCGGCTGCGCACATGAGTCCGGCTCCCGGCGCTGCCCATCCGCAGCGCACCGGCCTCGCCGCGCTCTGGCACGACCCGCGCGCCCGCGCGGGGCTCGTCGTGCTCGCCGTGGCGGGGCTCGCCGCGCTCTTCGCCCCGCTCGTCGCCCCGGGCGACCCCGCGGCCCAGCACGACATCGTCGCGACACGCTTCGCCCCGCCGCTGGGCCATGACCGGCTCGGCGCCTTCCACCTCCTCGGCACCGACCGCTTCGGACGCGACGTCTGGGTGCGCCTCGTGCACGGGGCCCGCATCTCGCTCGGGGTCGGCTTCCTCGCCACGGCGATCTCGGTGAGCCTCGGCCTGCTGGTCGGCGCGGTCGCGGGGCTCTGGCAGGGGCGGCTCGGCGCGATCCTGATGGGCGTCACCGACTTCGCGCTCGCGCTGCCGCGGGTGGTGCTGCTCCTCCTCCTCGCGGCACTCTGGCAGCCGAGCGCCGCGCTCGTCGTCGTCGTGCTGGGGGTCACCGGCTGGATGAGCGTCGCGCGGCTGGTGCACGGCGAGGCGCGCGCGGTGGCCGCACGGCCCTACGTCGAGAGCGCGCGGGCGCTCGGCGCCCGGCGCACGCGGATTCTCGCCCGGCACGTGCTGCCGAACACGCTCAATCCCGTGATCGTCACCGCCGCGCTCGGCTTCGGCAACGCGATCATGCTCGAGGCCGGGCTCTCCTTCCTGGGTCTCGGCGTCCAGCCGCCCACGGCGAGCTGGGGCAACATGATCGCCTCGGGACGCGACACCCTCGTGAACGCTCCGTGGGTGGCGGCGGCGCCGGGCGTCGCGCTCGTCGTCGTGGTGGTGGCGTGCACGCTGCTGGGGGATGCGCTGCGGGACGTGCTGGAGCGGCGGGGCTAGCTCCCGGGAGGCTCAGCCCTCCACCCGCACCGTCACGATCGCGTGTGGCGCCGCGATGAAGGGCACCGTCCGCCCGCCGTCGGCGAGCGGAAGCGGCGCGAGCTCGGTCTCGTCGGCACGCGTGCGAGCCGCGCGCCCGACCGGGGCCGGGAAGTGCCAGGCGCCCTCGACCGCCCGGTCGCTGGCGTTCCAGCAGCGGAGGACCAGCGCGTCGCCGTGCTCGGCGGGCTTGAGCGCGGAGAAGACGAGGCCCTCGCCCGCGAGCTCGATGCCCGACGCCGGAAGCGTCCCCATCGTGGTCTCTCGGAGCCAGAGTGGCCGGAGCGGCAGGAAGGCGTCCTCCCAGGCCGAGAGGAGCCCCGCATCCTCGAAGGCGGGCGGGGCGCCGGCGGGCAGCAGCGCGAGCTGGAGCCGGTCGGGCCCCGGGCACTGGGCGAGGGGCGTCGGCATCGCCCAGCCGGCGTGGCCGGGGCGCGTCGGGAGATCCGCCTTCGAGAGCTCGCCCACGGCGCGGAAGACGGTGAAGAGGAGCTCGCCCGCGCGGGTCCACTCGTACTCGAAGAAGCCCGGCGCGAGGAGCGCGAGACCCCGCCCCGCCCGCGCGGCGGCGACGAACCGGTGGGCGGGCGTGGTCGCGACCGGCGTCTCGCGCGGGTAGTCGGCCGGGCTCACCGCGACGGGGGGGCGCGTGACGGCCCCGAACTGCGCGCCGGCCCGCGCCGCGACGCCCGCGAGCCCCGTCGGGAACCGGAGCCGGAGCCGCGCGTCGCGCGCGGCGTTGTCGAGCTCGAGCGTGACGCGGACGAGCGGGCTTCCGGCCTGCAACTGCACGGTGACGCGGAGCGCCACGCTCCCTCGCGCGCTCGCGATCGCACCTTCGACGGCGAGGGCGCCCACGAGCGGCCCCTCGGCGAGCGCGCGCACGGCAACCGGCCCGCTCATCCGCGCCGGCCGATCGTCCGCCGGTGCCGCGAAGGTGTACGTGTCGCCCACGTCTCCGCCGAGCTCGGCCCCGAGGAGCCCCGGGTAGCGCTCGCCGCTGCGTCGGTCGCGCAGCTCGAGCGTGCCGTCCCGCGCGACCGTCACCTCGACGAGGTCGTTCGCGAGCGTCCGTCCGTGGACCCGCACCGCGTCCTGCGCGGCGAGGACGGGCTCCGCGCCCACGGTGTCCGGCGTCAGCCGCGCGAGCGCGAGGCCGCCGACCGCCGGCGCGCGGAACGCGACCCGCACCACCTCCACCGCGTCGAGGTCGGGGTAGTGGCGCGGCGCGTCGCGACGCTCGAGCGCGTCGCGCCGGCCGAGCACCTGGACCGGCACCACACGCCCCTCCGCGTCGCGCAGCCCGAAGGCGGGCGCGGGCGGCGCCGTGCGCGGCACGCGGCCGCCCGGCGGGCCGACGAAGACGTCGCGCCGGAACCAGCTCACGTCGGCGACGACGATGCCCGCGCGCCCGCGCGCCGCGGGGTTCCAGAGGAGCAGCGCGGGCCCGTCGGCCGCGCCCTCGCGCACGGCGTCGGCGTCGTGCCCGGCGAGCTCGAAGACGCCCGCGCGCGCCACCTCGCGCGCGTACGCCTCGACGTCGGCGAGCCGCCGCTCGGCGGCCAGCGCCACCGCGTCGCTCGCGCAGCCGCCCAGCGTGTCGTGGAAGTGCGTGCGCACCAGGGCGCGCCAGGCGTGCGCCAGGAGGTCGCGGCGGTCCGTGCCGCCCGGCCGGCGAAGGTGAGCCGCCAGCGCCGCGAGCGGCTCCGCCCAGCGCTCGAGCGCGAGCTCGGCCGCGGCGTTGCGGCGCTTGAGGTGCGCGCGGGTGCCGTGCACGCCCTGCAGCGTCCAGGTGTAGCCGTACGACCAGCGCAGCTCGCCCGCGAGCACGGGGACGCGCGGATGCTCCACCGCGGCCGCGCGGAGCGCGTCGTCCAGGCGGGAAACGCGCACCTCCGCCCCGGTCCCCCGCCCCGCCTCGAGCGCCGCGAGCGCGTCACGGAGCGCGGGCACGTCGGGGTGCGCCGCGTGGTGGTCGGCGCCCACGAGCACGACGACGTGCCGGGTGCTCGCCCGCGCGACGAGTCCGTCCCGGAGCGGCGGCCACGCGCGGGCGAGCCGCGCGGGATCGGCCGGAAGCGCCGCGCCGACCTCGTAGCCGTCGGGCGGCAGGTGGTAGACCAGCACTTCCGCGCCATCGGCGGCGCGCCAGCGCACGAGGTCCCCCTGCCCCGGCGCGGTGCCCAGGCCGCGCCAGAGCGCGCCGTAGCCGATCCCGAACTCCGCGGCGAGCGCGGGCCACGCCGCCGGATGGCCGAAGGCGTCGGGCGAGTAGAGCACCTCGAGCCGGCGGCCCAGCGCGGCCGCGTCGGCCGCGCCGAGGAGAAGATTGCGCAGCAGGCTTTCGGCGGCGGGGATCTGCTCGTCGGCGAGGACGTACCAGGGACCGACCTGCAGCCGGCCGTCGCGCACGAGCGCGCGCAGGCGCTCGCGCATGGCGGGGCGGACCCGGAGATAGTCCTCGACGTGCACCGTCTGGCCGTCGAGGAGGAAGGCGCGATAGTCCGGCTCGCGCTCGAGCCGGGCGACGAGGTCGTCGAGGAGCGCGACGAGCCGCGCCAGGAACGCGGCCCGCGGAAGGTACCACTCGCGGTCCCAGTGGGTGTGCGGGACCAGGTGGAAGACGAGCGGCGCCGCCGACACGCTGCGCGAGGCCGACACGCTGCGCGAGGCGCTCAGCCCTGGAACGAGATGTCGTGCCAGTGCATCGTGCCGAGGTCGTCGTCGACGTCGCTGTCGGGACTGCGGCTGCCGTTCGCCTCGAGCTCGGCGAGCACCTCGCGGTTCGACTTGCTCGGACGGTGGCCCGGCCGCTCCTTGAAGTAGGCGATCGTCTTCTTCAGCCCCTCCTCGAGCGGTACCGTCGGTTCCCACCCCAGCAGCCGCCCGGCCCGCGTGATGTCGGGCTGGCGCTGCGTGGGGTCGTCCTGCGGCAGCGGCCGGAAGACGACGCCGCCGCCGGCGCCGCACAGCTCCTCGATCCTGGTGGCGAGCTCGCGGATCGTGTACTCCCCGGGGTTCCCGATGTTCACCGGGGCGTGCACATCGTCGCGCCCGTCCCCCGGCTCGACGTTCATGAGGCGGATCATCCCCTCGATGAGGTCGTCAACGTAGCAGAAGGAGCGGGTCTGCTGCCCCTCGCCGTAGATCGTGAGCGGCTCGCCCCGGAGCGCCTGGAGGATGAAGTTCGACACCACGCGCCCGTCGTTCTCGCTCATGCGCGGGCCGTAGGTGTTGAAGATGCGCACGATGCGCGTGTCCACCCCGTGCTGGCGGTGGTAGTCCATCATCAGCGTCTCGGCGACGCGCTTGCCTTCGTCGTAGCAGGCGCGCGGGCCGATGGGGTTGACATTGCCCCAGTAGCTCTCGACCTGCGGGTGCACGCTCGGGTCCCCGTAGACCTCGCTCGTCGAGGCCTGCAGCACGCGGGCGCGGAGCCGCCGCGCCAGGACGAGCATGTTGAGCGTGCCCATGACGTTGGCCTTCACCGTCTTCACCGGGTTGTACTGGTAGTGAATCGGCGAGGCCGGGCAGGCGAGGTTGTAGATCTGGTCCACCTCGATCAGCAGCGGCTCGGTCACGTCGTGCCGCAGGAGCCGGAAGCGCGGGTGGTCCGCGAGGTGGCGGATGTTCACCGGGCGGCCCGTGAAGAAGTTGTCCAGGCAGACCACGTGGTGGCCCTGCGCCAGCAGCCGCTCGCAGAGATGGGAGCCGAGGAAGCCCGCCCCGCCGGTTACGAGAATGCGCACGTCGTTGTCCCGCCCGAGCGGTGTCGGGCCCGTTGAGGAGGTTCGGGTGTCCCCGAGGAGCTGCGATCTTCTGAAGATCGAACGCCCTCCGCCGGGCGCAAGAGCCCCTCAGGCGGTGAGGACGCCACCGTAGCGGTCCGGCTCGTCGAGGATGCGCCCCGCGCCGCGCACGACGCAGGTGAGCGGGTCCTCGGCCACCCGCACCGGGAGCCCGGTCTCGAAGAGGATGAGCTGGTCGAGCCCGCGCAGCAGGGCGCCGCCGCCGGTGAGCACGATCCCGTGCTCGAGGATGTCGCTCGCGAGCTCGGGCGGCGTCAGCTCGAGCGCGTGGCGCACGGCGTTCAGGATCTGGGTGACCGGCTCCTGGATCGCGTCGCGGATCTCGTCGCTGTGCACCGTGACCGTCTTCGGCAGCCCGGAGACGAGGTCGCGGCCCTTCACGTTCATCATGAGCTCGGGATCGAGCGGCACCACCGAGCCGATCTGGATCTTGATCTGCTCGGCCGTCGGCTCGCCGATCAGCAGGCTGTAGCTCTTGCGCATGAACTGCAGGATGGCGCGGTCCATCTCGTCGCCGCCCACCCGGATCGACGCGTCGGCGACGATGCCGTTCAGCGCGATGACGGCGATCTCGGTCGTGCCGCCGCCGATGTCGATGACCATGTTGCCGGTGGGCGTCTCGACCGGCAGCCCCACGCCGATCGCCGCCGCCATCGGCTCGGCCACCATGAGCACCTCCTTCACCCCCGCGCTCTTGGCGCTGTCGCGCACGGCGCGGCGCTCGACCTCGGTGACGCCCGAGGGGACCGAGACGACCACGCGCGGCTTGACGCGCAGGAGGTGGCGGGTGATGACGGTGCGCAGGAACTGCCGCAGCATCTGCTCGGCGACGTCGAAGTTGGCGATCACGCCGTCCTTCATCGGCCGCACGGCGAGCACCCCCTCCGGCGTGCGGCCCAGCATGCGCTTGGCCTCGAGGCCGATGCTCTTGACGCGCCCGGTCGTCTGGTCGACGGCCGCCACGCTCGGCTCGTCGAGCACGACGCCCTCGCCCTTGACGAGCACCAGGGTATTTGCCGTCCCGAGATCGACGGCGATCTCGGAGGCCGGCCGCCAGGAGATCCGCTTCACGACGCACCTTCGCGCGGAGGGTTGTGGGAGCATGGGCGGCGCCTCCCGCCGGCCCGGGGCCGCCACGCGGCCGGAGTAAAGGATACATCTGCACCGCCCATCGCGGGACCGGCCCTTGCCCCCGCCCGCGCCCGGGGCTAGCGTGGATTACCCACTCCTGCGCCACCCCGCGCCCCCGCGGGGCATTCGTCCAGGGGCGCGGCCCGGGGGCGAAGGAATGCCCAATCACCGGCGCTGCACCGTTCTCGACCTCACCGGAGCCCACCGATGACGCCAACGCGCCGTCGTGTCCGTTGCCGCCGCCCGTGGTCCGCCCTGGCGCTCGGCCTTCTCGTGCTCGCCGGGATCGGCGGCTGTGGCGACCAGTCGTTCCCCAGCGCCCCCGACGCCCCGCAGGCCGCGGCCGACGTCACCCCGGCCGCCACCGTTCCCGTCGTCGGCACCGCCTCGAGCGGCGACGCGCTCGCCGGCGGCCTCCTCGGCGGCCTGGTCGGCGGCCTGCTGACCTGCAACGCGCTGCCGGCCGCCCACGCCGAGGCCGTCATCGGGCCCGAGGGCGGCACGCTCGTCGTCGGTCCCCACACCTTCACGGTGCCCGCCGGCGCGCTCGCCGACACCGTCCGCATCGTGGCCGACGCGCCGAGCGAGCAGGTGGCCTCGGTGCGCTTCGCGCCCGAGGGGCTGCGCTTCGCCGCCGGCCGCCCGGCGCGGCTCACGCTGAGCTACGCGCACTGCCCGCTCCTCACGCCGCTGCTGCCGAAGCGCATCGCCTACACCGACGACTCGCTCCGGATCCTCGAGGTGCTGGGCTCGCTCGACGAGCCGCTCGCGAGGCGGGTCAGCGGCGACATCGCGCACTTCTCGCGCTACGCGGTCGCCTGGTGAGCATGCCCGAGGAGCGGCCGCCCGATCTCGTCGGCCAGCTGGCGCTGGCGCGGCAGCGCGAGCGCACGCTCCCGCTGCCCGAGGCGCGCGCCGTCTACGACGAGCTCGTGGTCGCCGCGACGCGCGAGAGCAATCCGGCGGTGCTCGCCGAGGCGCTGCGCCGGCGGGCCATCCTGAGCCACCAGGCGAGCGACGACGCGACGGCGCGCGCGGGGCTGCAGCAGAGCTACGCGGTGGCGCGCCTCCTCGCCGACTCCGCGCTCGCCGCGGAGGCGCTCAACACCCTGGGCGGGCTCGAGCTCGAGACGGGCAATCTCGTCGCGGCGGAGGCCGCGCTCACCGAAGCGCTCGGGCTCGCGGCGCACCGGCCGGACCTCACGGCGCGCATCGCCCAGAACCTCGGCATCGTGGCCAACATCCGCGGCGACCACGCCGCGGCCGAGCGCCACTACACGCGCTCGCTCGCCGCCTACGTCGAGCTGGGCGACGATCACGGCTGCGCCCTCGCCCACCACAACCTGGGCATGGTCATGGCCGACCGGGAGCGCTGGGAGGAGGCGAACGCGCACTACGCCCAGGCGCTCGCGCTCGCGCGCGCGCAGGGCGACGCGCACCTCGCGGCGCTCTGTCTCGTGAACCACACCGAGGCGCTGCTCGCCACGGGCGACCTCGGCGCGGCGCGCACCGCGGCCGAGGCCGCGCGCGGCACCTTCCTCGCCCTCGCCGCGCGCTTCGACCTGGCCGATGCCGAACGGGTGCTGGCGCTGGTCGAGCGCGCCGAGGGCGCGGCGCTGCCGGTGGTCGAGGACCGCCTGCGCGGCGCCATGGCGCTCGCGCGCGAGACCGGCGCGCGGCTCACCGAGGCCGAAGCCGCCCGCGAGCTCGGCCGGCTCTACCTCGAGCGCGGCCGCCCGGCCGACGCCCGACGGCACCTGGCCGAGGCCCACCAGATCTTCTCGCACATCGGCGCGGCGGTGGACGCCGCCGACGTCGCCACCCTCCTCGCCGCCACGCCCGCCTAGACACGCGGCGCCCGCGCCACCTCGGCGCGGCGCTCAGAGCCGCTCGAACACCAGCCGGTGATGCTCGAACAGCTCCCGCTCGAAGCACAGGGAGTTGGCGCTCACGCCCGAGGTGAAGGCGAGGCGGAAGTCCGCGCTCGCGAGCCAGCGCGGGAGCAGCGAGAGATAGAGCGGCAGCTTGCGCAGGCGCCGCTGCGCGAACCGCTGCCGCCACTGGCGGATGGTCTCGATGTAGTCGAGCCGGCCGCTGCTGCTCGAGCACAGGCGGAAGTACGGCGCCGAGACGCGGCGGAGCTGCGCCTCGCCGTAGGGGAGCCAGGAGCCGGGGAACTGCTTGGTCATCAGGGCGAGGACGAAGGCGTCCGAGTCCCGCGGGGCCGCGAGGTCGATCGCCTCGTAGGGGAGCATGTTCGGCCCGAAGACCATCGTCTGGAGATAGAACCGCCCGCCGGGCGGGAGCAGCTCGTGCACCGTGGCGAAGAGCCGTCCGTAGATCTCCTCCTGCCGGCCGGCGAGGTAGTCGTCGATCGAGCAGAAGTGCTCGAAGGCGCCCAGACTCACCACCCCGTCGAACCCGCCGAGCGCGGCGCGCGTCGCCGTGCGGCAGTCCATGAGGCGCGCGTCGAGCCCGTGACGGCGGCACGCCTTCACCTGTCCGGTCGAGAGCGTGAGCCCGACGCCCTCGGCCCCTTCCTCGCGGATGCGCCGGAGCATCGGCCCCCAGCCGCAGCCCATGTCGAGAATGCGCGTGCCGGGCCGGATGCCGACCTGCTCGACGATGAAGTCGTGCTTGCGGCGCTGCGCCTGCTCGAGCGTCAGCGAGAAGTCGCCGTCGAACTTGGCGCCGCTGAAGTCCGCCTGCTCGCCGAGGCTGAGCCGGAAGAGCCGGTCGATCAGCGAGTAGGTGAAGTCGAGGTCACGGCGGTCGGCCACGACCCCGAACCTAGCGTTCCACGACCCCGAACCTGGCGCTCGATGTCCCGGGCTGGTCGGCCAGCGCGAACGCTGCGTTGATCAGGCTGAGGTGGCTGAGCCCCTGCGGGAGGTTGCCGAGGAACTCGCCCCCGGTCGGATCGATCTCCTCCGAGAACAGCCCGAGGTCGCTGCCGCGGGCGATCATCGCGTCCATCAGCTCCGCCGCCCGGTCGCGCTCGCCGAGCCGGGCGAGCGCCTCGACCATCCAGAACGAGCAGGCGACGAACGCGCCCTCCTCGGCGTCGGCGCCGCTGTAGCGGTAGAGCAGCGGGCCGCCCGCGCCGAGCTCGATCGCGATCGCCCGGGCGGTGGAGCGAAGGCGCTCCTCGCGTCCTTCGCGGAATCGCGATCCGGCGAACAGGAGCGCCGCCGCATCGATCCCCTCGTCGCCGGCGGCGCGCGTGTAGGTCGTGCGCGACGGCGACCAGCAGCGATCGTCGACGTAGGCGGCGATGTCCCGCCGCGCTTCCCGCCAGGTCCTGATCTGTCGCTCGTCGGGGTCGAGCTCGCCGGCGTCGCAGAGCTCGAGCGCCGAGTCGAAT
>DASTSO010000061.1:0-9441 GCA_035760645.1 Gemmatimonadales bacterium | reverse complement strand
GAGCGCGAGGAAGGGCGTCTCCTTCCACGCCAGCGTGAGGACGAGGCCGATGCCCCAGCGATCATATACCAGCGGCGGCATGTCGGCCGGCGTCGCGACGAGCCCCGCGGCGTGCCCCAGGCGCGCGAGGAGCCCGCTCTGCCCCAGGACGAGCAGGCCGACGAGCGCGGCAACGAGATGCGGGACGGGGAGCGGCATGGCGGCGAGCGCCCGCCCGATGCGGTCGCTCGGGCGCGAATCGCGGACGGCGAGTGCCACGACGATCGCGGCGACCGAGGCGAGGAGCGTCGAGGCCGCCGCGACCCAGAGGGTCCAGCCGAGGCTCGCCCACACGGCGCGCTCGCCGAGGACGCGCGCGAGGCGGGCGAGCGTGAAGCCGGGTGCAGGCGTGACGAACCCGACGAGTCCGGTCGCGACGAGCCCGGCGTAGCCCAGCCCGACCAGCGCGGGTGCCGCGACGAGGAGTGCGAGCAGCAGCGGAGCGGCGGCGCGGCGCGGCGGCATCACCGGATCTGTGCCCGCCAGTCGGCCGCGAGGTGCTCCCGCCAGGCCGGTGCGACCTCGGGCACGGCGTAACGCGCGAGCGAGTCGGCGGGAAGCGTGCGGGGGTCGCGCGCGAGGGCGCGGAAGCGCGCGGCCCACTCGGCGGGCAGGCGCTCGAGGGCGAGCACGGTGCCGTCGGCCCAGACCGCGGGGCGCGCCTTCTCGTACTGGGCGTCCGGCGAGAGGAGGAAGTCGGCGACCAGCATGGCGCCCGCGGGATTCGGCGCGCTCGCAGGGATCCCGACGAAGTGGGTGTTGGCGAGCATGCCGTCGCGCAGCAGGAGCGGGCGCGCCGTCGCGGGGAGCACGCCCTGACGCGCCTTCGTCACCACCTCGTTCTGGTTGTAGCTCATCGAGAAGTCCACCTCACCGTTCGCGAAGAGCCGGTGCAGCGCGGCCACGTCGGGCGGGAAGGTGCGGCCCTCCCGCCAGAGTGCGGGCCGCACCGCGTCGAGCCAGCGCCAGACCCGCGCGCTCGCCGCGGCGTAGCGCGCCGCGTCGAAACCGCCCTGAAAGGGGGCGACGCCGCCGTTCAGCGCGTACATCAGGATCGTGAGAAAGCCGGTTCCGGTGAAGCCCTGGTCGTGCGTGAAGCGGCCCGGGTGCGCGCGGATCCACTCGTGCAGCTCGGCGACGGTGCGGGGCGGGGCGGGGGTGCGCGCCGAGTCGTAGATGAGCGCATACTCGACCCGGCCCCACGGCGACTCGAAGCCCGCCGGGTCCTGCTCGAAGTCCCGCCGGACGATCGGCGAGGCGCTGTCCACGTAGGCGGCCGCCGGGAGCCGGCCGGCCCAGGGACCCCAGAGCAGGCCGGCGCGGCGGAGCTGCGAGAACGTCTCGCCGTTCAGCCAGACGAGGTCGACGCTGCCACGCGCGCCGCTCTGCCGCTCGACGGCGAGCTGGTTGACGAGCTCCGGCCCCTGGCCCTCCACCGCGTGCAGCGTGATCCCGTAGCGCGCCTTCAGCCGCGGCGCGACCCAGCCGTCCACGAACCGGTTCACCGACGGATCCCCCCGCCACATCCGCCACGTCACCGTCGTCCCCCGCGCCCGCGCCACCACGCTGTCCCACGGCAGCCGGCCGAGCTCGGCCGCGGTCGGTGGCGGCATCCGATCGTGGCCGCAGGCGGTGGCGAGCAGGGCGACGAGGGCAAGGTGGGAGAGGAACCGCCCGCGCCGCGACATCATCGGTGACCCCGGTTCACCGGAACCCATACCGGGCCGAGAGCTGAAGCTGGCGCGGGCGGCCGGGGGAGCGGAGGACGATCGGGGCGCCGGGATGGCCGACCTGGGTACGGCTGCCTCCGCCGGGAACGCCGTTGGCGTAGTTGCCCCACTCGGTCGCGTTCAGCGCGTTGAAGACGTCGGCCCGCAGCTCGAGCGCGGAGCCGCCGAAGGAGAGGAGCCAGGCGACGCCCCCGCTCAGCTCGAAAAAGTTCGGGAGCCGCTCGCCGTTGCGCGGTACGCCGTAGAACCGGTCGAGGTTGCCGACGAAGCCCTCGCCGTAGATCGGGCCCGAGCCGTCGAGGTCGTAGGTGACGAACCCGCCGTCGGGCGCAAGTCGCCCGGCGATGCGGTTCACCGGCTGGCCCGTCTGCCAGTCGGCGATGGCGCTCAGGCGGAGACGCCCGCCCACGGTCCACACCGAGCGCACGCTCACCTTGTGGCGCCGGTCGTTGATCGCGTCCGCCCACTCGCTCGTCGTGCACGGCGCGCCGGTGAGGGCGTCGCGGAAATCGCGGCCGAAGCAGTTGGCCTGGGTGGCGTTGAAGTTGATGTCCTCGGTGTCGTTCTCCGCGTGCGCCCAGACCCAGCTCGCGTCCACCGCCCATCCCGAGCTCAGCCGTCGGCGCACCGTGGTGAAGAGGGCACGATAGCGCGCCGTGCCGCCCGACTGCGTCGTGGTGAGCCGCCGGTACGAGCCGGGCACGGGCGCCACCGGCCGCTCGGCGTCGCCGGCCGCGATGGGCACGGGGAGGGAATCCGCCGGGCCGCGCTGGACGGTTATGGCGTTGAGGTCCACGGAGCGCGGGAGATGCCGCGTCTCCACCCAGACGCCGTCGAGCGAGATCGCCCAGTCGGCGCCGGGCTGGAACTGCCAGCCGACGCTCGCCTGCCGGCTCACCGGCTGCTCGAGGCCGAGGGCGAAGGGGAGCCGGATCTCGCGCGCCGGGAGCCGGTCGCGCCGGGCCTCCAGCTGCGCCGGCGTGCGCCCCTGCAGGAAGCGCGGCGCGCTGTCGCCCTCGAAGGTGACGACGGCGTTGCCGTTCGCGCCGAACTGCACGGCGTCGGACCAGATCGCGTACGGGAGCTTACCCGCGTACAGTCCCGCGCCGCCGCGCACCACCATCGTCGGCCTGGCATACCAGTTCACCGAGACGCGCGGCTGGAAGTTGTCGAGGTCGGGCCGGCTCGCGCCCCGGCTCGTGATGTCGTCGTAATCCCAGCGGAGCCCCGCCGTGACCGTCAGCGACGGCGTCACGCGCCAGCGATCCTCGACGAAGGCGCCGATGAGCGACTGCGTCAGGTTCACCTGCTGCGGGCTCGCGTCGATCGTGTAGCTCGCGACGCGCACGTCGGCCGGGACGTCGTCGAAGGCGAGCAGCGGGCCCTGCGGGACGATGTTGCCGTCGTCGAAGACGGTGTAGGCGCCGTGCGGGTTGGTGCTCGCGGCCGAGAGGCGGAACCAGCTCCGGGTGCCCTCCACGCCCAGGCGGAGCGCGTGCCCGCCGCCCAGATCCACCTCCACCACGTCGCGCAGCTCGAGCTGGTGCTCGGTCTCGTCGAAGACGAAGTTCGTCGAGCCGACGACCGCCTCCAGCGTGGAGTCGGGCGCGAGGATCGTCACCTGGGGCCGGGTGAGGTCGCCGTGCGCGGGCGGGAAGAACCAGCGGAAGGTGCCGAGCTGCGCCGACGCGGTGTTGCTCACCCGGCCGCCGGCGAGGGCGCTCCGGTGCGTGAGCGCCGCGAGGCTCCCGATCCGGCGCGTCGTGATGTCGGCCTCGGGGACGACGAAGCCGGTGCCCCGGCCCGCGCGGTCGGTGCTGCTGAAGGCGGCGCGCAACGTGGTGGTCTGGGTCGGGCTCCAGCCGTGGTCGAGGCGCGCGAGCAGCTTCACTTTCTGCCGCTCCTCGAGTCCGGTGAAGGTCGCGCGCGCGGTCGAGCCGATGCGCGCCTCGTCCTCGTTGGTGTACTCGGCCGCGCCGAAGAGGAAGGTGCGCCCGCGCGCGAGCGGCCCGCCCGCGGCGCCGCCCAGCTGGTAGCGCTTGAACCCGTTCGGATCCACCCCGGCGGGGACGAGCTTGGGCGCGGCATCGAAATCGAGCCCGAAGAGCGCGTCCCGGCCGGGCCGTGCGTAGGCGAAGAGGTCGCCCTGCCAGCGCGCGCCGCCGGCGCGGCTCCACGCGTCCACGAGCCCGTTCGCGCCGCGGCCCAGCGCCGCGCCGTAGGTCGTCACGTGCACGTCGAGCCGCTCGAGCGCGTCGAGCGGGACCTCGACGCGGGGGCCGCCGAGGTAGCCCTCGGTGTTCGCGAGTCCGTCGAGGGAGTACTCGGTGTAGAGCGCGTTGCCGCCGGCGAGCGAGAGCGGCGGCGCGTCGCCGAAGAAGCCGGTGGATGGTGCGACGCCCGGCAGGGTGAAGGCGAGGGTGAGCGGATCGCGCGCGTCGGTCGGGAGCGCCGCGAGCTCGGTGCGCTCGAGCGTGCCGCCGGTCGCGGCGTCCTCGGTGTTCAGGAGCGGTCGCGCGTGCGGCGCGGTCACCGTGACGGCGTCGAGCACGTGCCGCGGGGCGAGGGTCGCCGCCACCTGGTGCTCGGAGCCGGGGGCGAGGGGCGGCAGCGCGATCGTGGCGGGCGAGTGCCCGAGGGCCGCGATCTCGAGCCGGCCCTCGGTCCGGGCGGGCACCCGGAGCGCGAAGCGGCCGCCCGCGCCGGTCGCGGTCGCCGGCTCTCGGCCATGGCCGGTGTCCGGCACGAAGCCGACCCGCGCCCCCTCGAGCGGCCCACCGTCCTGGGAGCGCACGACCCCGGTGATGCGCGCCGAATCGGCCGGCGTAGCGGGCGCCGCCTGCGCGCGAGCCACGTGCCGGGTCCCCGGGAGGAGCCCGCCCGCGAGCAGCGCGAGCCGGAGCACCCGCGCGACGGCACGGAGGTGGGGCGGGGCGCGACGCGGCATCGAAGCTCCTGGGGCGGATCGGGGTCGGCGGCGGAATCGGTCGCGCTCGAAGGATAGTGGAGGCCGCCGCGCGAGGCGTCCACCGCGGGGCCATTCCGGGGTGCGGCGCGTCCGTAGGATTCCGGAGGCGGTCCCGGGAGCGGCCGGCGCGGTTGCCCGGCGCGGTTCGCGCTTCTACCCTTACCCGCGTGACCGATCACACTCGCATTCCGCGCCCCCGCCGCCGCCGGCGTACCGCCGCGCTGCGCGCCCTGGTGCGCGAGCACACCCTCGCGCCCTCGCAGCTCATCCCGCCCATCTTCGTCGTCCACGGCGCGCGGGTCGAGCGCGAGGTGGGCTCGATGCCCGGCGTCTTCCAGCTCTCGGTGGACGAGGCGCTCGACCGCGAGATCGACCGCATCCGCTCGCTCGGCCTCACGAGCGTGCTCCTCTTCGGCATCCCGGCGGCGAAGGACCCGGTGGGCGTCGAGAACTTCGACCCCGACGGGATCGTGCAGCGCGCGCTCCGGCGCATCCGCGAGCGCGCCCCCGAGCTCCTCCTCATCACCGACGTCTGCTGCTGCGAGTACACGAGCCACGGGCACTGCGGCATCCTCCGTGACGACGGTCGCGGCGGGCAGACGGTGGACAACGACGCGACGCTCGAGGTGCTTGGCCGCGTCGCCGTGAGCCACGCCGAGGCCGGCGCCGACATCGTGGCGCCGAGCGGGATGATGGACGGCATGGTCCGCGCGATCCGCGCGGCGCTCGACGGCGCCGGCTACGAGGATCGCGCGGTGCTGAGCTACGCCGTGAAGTACGCGAGCGGTTTCTATGGCCCGTTCCGCGAGGCGGCGGAGAGCACGCCCGCCTTCGGCGACCGCCGCCAGTACCAGATGGACCCCGCCAACGTGCGCGAGGCGTTGCTCGAGGCGGCGCTCGACGAGGCGGAGGGCGCCGACATGCTGATGGTGAAGCCGGCCCTCGCCTACCTCGATGTGATCCGGGCCGTGCGCGAGCGCACCACGCTCCCGCTCCTCGCCTACAACGTGAGCGGCGAGTACTCGATGGTGAAGGCCGCGGCGCGCAACGGCTGGATCGACGAGCGGCGCGTCGTGCTGGAGGCGCTCCTCGGCATGCGGCGGGCCGGGGCGGACGCGATCATCACCTATCACGCGAAGGACGTGGCGCAGTGGTTGAGCGACGGGACCGCGGACTGACCGGCGTCGAGGACGAGCCCGTGCAGGCGACGGCGACCTCGGAGCGCCTCTTCGCGCGCGCGCAGCGGCTCATGCCGGGCGGCGTGAGCTCGCCGGTGCGCGCCTTCCGCGGCGTGGGCGGCACGCCGCGCTTCATCGCGCGCGGGCGCGGGGCGTGGCTCGAGGACGCGGACGGGAACCGCTACGTGGACCTCGTCCTCTCGTGGGGCCCGCTCATCCTGGGCCACGCGCACCCGGAGGTCGTGCAGGCGGTGGCCGACGCCGCGGCGCGCGGCACGAGCTACGGCGCGCCGACCGAGCTCGAGGTGCTGCTGGCCGAGCGCGTCGTCGCCACTTTCCCGTCGGTCGAGATGGTGCGCTTCGTGAGCTCGGGGACCGAGGCGGCGATGAGCGCCGTGCGTCTCGCGCGCGCGGCGACCGGCCGGCGCGCGGTGGTGAAGTTCGACGGCTGCTATCACGGCCACGCCGACGCGCTCCTCGCCGCGGCGGGGTCGGGGGTCGCGACGCTCGGCCTCCCGGATTCGCCGGGCGTGACGCCCGCCACGGTGGCCGACACGCTCATCGTCCCCTACAACGACCTCGCAGCGGTGCGCGCCGTGTTCGAGGCGCGCGGCGGGGAGATCGCCGCGGTGCTGCTCGAGCCGGTGGCGGGCAACATGGGGCTGGTGCCGCCGGTCGCGGGCTTCCTCGAGGGGCTCCGTGCGCTCGCGACGCAGTACGGCGCGCTTCTCGTCTTCGACGAGGTGATGACCGGCTGGCGGGTGCATCCCCGGGGCGCCCAGACGCTCTATGGCGTGACCCCCGACCTCACGGTCCTGGGCAAGGTGATCGGCGGCGGGCTCCCCGCCGCGGCGTATGGCGGCCGGCGCGACCTGATGGAGATGATCGCCCCCGCCGGGCCCGTCTACCAGGCGGGCACGCTCTCGGGCAACCCGCTCGCGATGGCGGCGGGGCTCGTGACGCTCGATCGTCTCGCCGATCCCGGAGTCTGGGAGCGCGCGGAGCGCTGGGCCGCCGAGGCCGAGCGCGTGCTGAACGACGCGGCGGCGCGCGCGGGCGTCGCGCTCACGGTGCAGCGGGTGGGGACGATGCTCACGCCGTTCTTCACCGACCGCCCGGTGCGCGACTACGCCGACGCGCGGGCCACCGACCGCGACGCCTACGCGCGCTTCTTCCACGCGATGCTCGCCGGGGGCGTGTATCTCCCGCCGTCGGCGTTCGAGGCGTCGTTCACCTCCGCGGTCCACGGCGACGCGGAGCTCGCCCGCTTCGCCGAGGCCGCGGCGGGGGCGCTCGGAGGCGGCTGAGCGATGGCGCCGCGGTCGGCGGGGGTGATCGGCGCCGGCGTGGCCGGGCTCGCGGCCGCCTGCGAGCTCGCCCGGCGCGGCTGGGAGGTCACGGTCTACGAGGCGGCCGACCGCGTCGGTGGCGTGATCCGGAGCGAGTGGCGTGACGGCTATCTCGTCGAGTACGGGCCCAACTCGTTCGCCGACCCGCCGCCGGCGGCGGCGCCGCTCGTCGCGCGGCTCGGGCTCGACCGCGCGCGCCGGCTCGCCGCGGAGTCGGCGAGCCGGCGCTACGTCGTCCGCCGCGGCCGGCTCGTTCCGCTCCCCGCCTCGCCCCTCGCCGCGCTCCGGACGCCGATTCTCTCGCCCCTCGCCAAGCTGCGGCTCCTGCGGGAGCCGTTCGTCGCGCCGCGCGCCGCGGACGCGGGCACGAACGCGGACGACGAGAGCGTCGCCGCCTTCGTGCGCCGGCGGTTCGGACGCGAGGTGCTCGACTACCTCGTGGATCCGCTCCTGGGCGGCATCTACGCGGGTCAGCCCGAGCACCTCTCGGCACGCCACGCGCTGCCCGCGCTGCACGAGCTGGAGCGCGCGCACGGCTCGGTCGTGCGCGGAGCGCTGCGCCGCCGCCGCGCGGCCGCCCCGGACCAGGGGGGGGAGCTCGCGCCGCGGCCGCGGCGGACGATCGGCTCGTTCGACGAGGGCATGGAGACGATTCCGCGCCGCCTCGCCGAGGCGCTGACGGCCGAGGGCGGCGCGATCCGGCTCGGCGCCCGCGCCACCGCCCTGCGGCGCGACGGCGCCCGGTGGCGGGTGGAGGCGGAGCAGGCCGGCGGCTCGCTCGCGGCCGTGCACGACGCCGTCGTCTACGCCGCGCCGGCCTACGCACTCGACTCGCTCGAGCTGCCCGGCGCGCCCGCCGACGCGCTCCGGCGCGCGGGTGCCGTCCCCTATGCGCCGGTGGCGGTGCTCGTCCTGGGCTTCCGTCGCGACGACGTCGCGCATCCGCTCGACGGCTTCGGCTTTCTCGTGCCGGCCCTGGAGCGGCGCAGCCTGCTCGGCGCCATCTTCGCCTCGTCGCTCTTCCCATGGCGCGCCCCCGCGGGACACGTCGCCCTGACCGTCTTCGTCGGCGGTGCGCGCGATCCCCGCCTCGCCGAGGCCGACCCGCACACCCTCACGGGCCGGATCCTCGACGACCTCCACACCCTCCTCGGCGTCCGCGGCGAGCCGACCTTCCGGCGCCACATCTTCCATCCGCGCGCCATCCCGCAGTACGTGATCGGCCACGGCCGCGTGCAGGCGGCCCTCGACGAGCTCGAGCGCAGCTGTCCGGGGCTGGCCTTCGCCGGCAACTACCGCTCGGGAATTGCGGTGGGCGAGGCGCTGGCCTCGGGCATGGCGGCGGCGGCGCGCCTCAGCCCCGGCGGCTGAGCCCGGGCATGTGACGCCCCTCACCCCGGGGGGCGGTGGGTGCCTCCACCTTGATGCGGCCGGAAACACCGGCCGGGCTGGACCTTCAGGGGAGGGCAGGGCATATGTCGCTCGCGCAACGGATGGCACAGATCTTCGGGATCCTCTTTCTCATCGTCGCCGTGCTCGGCTTCCTCGTCTCGGGTGGGAGCATGGACGCGAACCCCGCGACCGCGCCGCGCGTCATCGGCCTCTTCCCGGTCAATCTCCTGCACAACCTGGTGCACCTCGCCTTCGGCCTCTGGGGCATCTTCGCGGCGCGGATGCACGACTCGGCCGTGCTCTACTGCCGCGTCTCGGGCGTCGTCTACCTCCTGCTCTTCGTCCTGGGCTTCATCATCCCGAGCACCTTCGGCCTGATCCCCATCGGCGGCCCCGACGTCTGGCTGCATCTGGTGCTCGGCGCCGTGCTCGCCTTCGTCGGGTTCGCGGCGAAGCCCTACGTGCCGGAGGCGGGGCTGAGGGCATAAGGGCGGAAGGGCGGGAGCCTCCGGCGGTCGGTGGGCTCCGCCGGACGCGGGCGGGACGGCGGGACGGCGGGAAATCCCGGCCTCCCTCCGTCCCGCCGTCCCGCCGTCCCGACTACATTCCCCGCCATGTCCACGATCATTCCGTCCGCGCGCATCCTGCGCGTCGGCACCCGCGCGAGCGCGCTGGCGCTCTGGCAGACCGAGCGTGTGCGCGCGCTGCTCGATGCCGCGGGAGTCGCGACCGAGCGGATCGAGATCACCACCACCGGCGACGCGGTGCGCGACGTCCCGCTCTCG
>DASTSO010000060.1:0-1351 GCA_035760645.1 Gemmatimonadales bacterium | reverse complement strand
TGCTCGCCCTGACGAACGGCAACAAGAGCGAGGCGGCCCGCCGGCTCGGCATCTCCCGGCCCCGCCTCCTCCGCATCCTGAACCTGGAGACCTGACCATGCGCCTCTCGACGCGTCCGACCCTCACCCTCCGCACGGTGCTGCTGGCCGGCGCTCTCGGCCTGCTGCTCGCCTGCTCCGACGACGGCACCGGCCCCGACGGCACGACGCGCGAGCCCGGGCAGCTCAACGTGGTGCGCGTCTCTCCCGGCGCGCCCGCGGCGGCCGAGACCGAGGTCACCTTCTGGGCCGTGGCCGGCGTCAGCATGGACACCGCGCTCCACCTCGTCAACGGGAAGGATTACGCCCGCTTCAAGCTCGGCAGCAACTCGCTCCTCGCGCGCCCGAACGGGGTGCCGTTCCTCAAGGGCGATTCGGTCGAGATCACGCTCCGCGTCGTGGACCCGCAGCAGATCCTCTTCGAGCTCGAGCCGAGCGGGCTCAAGTTCAACCCGGCCGACATGGCCGAGCTGCGGATCCGCTACGAGCCGGCGGAGGACGACTTCAACCACGACGGCCGCCAGGACGAGAACGACGAGCAGATCCGCCAGCAGCTCCACATCTGGCGCCAGGAGGTCGTGGGCCAGCTCTTCGAGCGGCTCGGCACCGTGCGCTTCGACGGCGAGCAGGAGCTGCGCGCGAAGCTCATCGGCTTCAGCCGCTACGCCGTGGCCTACTGAGCCCGGACGCCCGGCCGACCGCGCACTCGTGAGCCCGCTCTCCGTCCCCTTCGCCGACGACCCCGCGCACCGGCTGCGCGAGCTGGTGCGCGCGAGCCGCTTCCAGGAGGCGCTCGCGCTGCATCGCCGGCTCGCGGACGCGGCGGAGGCGGGCGCGGCGCGCCGGGCGGAGATCGAGCTGCTCGCCGCCACCGCCGCCACCCGCGTCGGCGACCTCGAGCGCGGCGAGGCGCTCGCGGGCGCCGCCCTCGAGCGCTTTCACGAGCGGGTGGACGCCGACGGCCGGATGCGCGCGCTCAATCTCCTCGGCGCGATCGCCTGGGAGCGCGGCCGCCTCGACGCGGCGGCGGCGTGCTGGAGCGAGGCGACCGCGCTCGCGCACCAGCTCCGGGACTCGCTCGTCGCGGCGCACGCCTCGAACAACCTCGCCCTCGTCGCGCACCTGCGCGGGCAGCCCGAAGTCGCGCTCGGCCTCTTCCGCACCGCGCTCCTCTCCTACCAGCGCCTCGGCGACCGCCGCGGCACGGCGCAGGCCTATCACAACCTGAGCCTGAGCTTCCGCCAGCTGGGCGACCGCCGCGAGGCCGAGAGCACCGCGCGCGAGGCGGTGCGCCACGCCGAGCTGGTGGGCGA
>DASTSO010000059.1:0-5968 GCA_035760645.1 Gemmatimonadales bacterium | reverse complement strand
CCGACGTCGGCGTTGGCGTTCTGGATCGCCTGCATGACGCGCGTGATCGGGATGCCGTAGCCCTGCAGCTTCGCGGGGTCGAGATCCACCTGGTACTGCTTCTCGAAGCCCCCGACGGACGCCACCTCCGACACGCCCGGCACGGCGGTGAGCGCATAGCGCAGATGCCAGTCCTGCAGGCTGCGCAGCTCGGCGAGGCTCCGCCGGCCCGTGGTGTCCTCCAGCGCGTACTGGTAGACCCACCCCAGCCCCGTCGCGTCGGGGCCGAGCGCGGGCGCCACGTTCGGCGGCAGCTTCCCCTTGATGCCGTTGAGGTACTCGAGCACCCGGCTCCGGGCCCAGTAGAGGTCGGTGCCGTCCTCGAAGATCACGTACACGAACGAGACGCCGAAGAACGAGTAGCCGCGGACCGTGCGCGCACCGGGCACCTTCAGCATCTCGGCAGCGATCGGATAGGTGACCTGGTCCTCGATGATGCGCGGCGCCTGCTCGCCGTAGTCCGTCTGCACGATGACCTGGACGTCGCTCAGGTCGGGCAGCGCCTCGAGCGGCGTCTGCCGCACGGCGCGGATGCCCAGCAGGACCACCGCGGCGGTGAAGAGCCCGACGAGGAGCCGGTTACGGACCGACCATCCGATGACGCGATTCAGCATGGTGGCTCACTGCCCTCCGCCGTGACCGGCATGCGGGTCCGCCGGCGCGACCGAGTGACCCGCATGGGGATTGGTCGTCGAGGGGGTGCCGGACTCGCCCGGCGTGGTCGGCGCCGTCATGTCCATGCCCGGCATGTTGCCCATCCCACCCATCAGG
This sequence comes from Gemmatimonadales bacterium, assembly GCA_035760645.1. Taxonomy (GTDB): domain Bacteria; phylum Gemmatimonadota; class Gemmatimonadetes; order Gemmatimonadales; family GWC2-71-9; genus DASSTY01. The sequence continues at coordinate 5,158 of DASTSO010000059.1, read as the reverse complement.
GTGCCGAGGTTCGACTCGGCGTCCACCAGGAAGGTGCCCGAGGCCACCACCGTGTCGCCGAGCGCGACGCCCGAGAGGATCTCGACCCGGTCGTCGGTGGCGGAGCCGAGCACGACGAGCCGCGGCACGAACCGACCCGTGGAGTCGCGCAGGAAGAGGAGGTGCCGCTCGCCGGTCGAGAGCACCGCCGAGCGCGGCACCGAGAGCGTGGGCTCGGAGGGCGCCGCGAAGCGGATCGTGGCGTACATGCCGGGCTTGAGCGCGAGGTCGGGATTGGCGAGCTCGACGCGGATGCGCGCCGTACGCGTCTCGGGATTCACGGTCGGGTAGATGTAGGTGACCCGGCCCGTGCGCACCGTGCCCGGGAGCGCCGTGAACTCCGCCCGGACCGAGAGCCCGAGCCGGACCGCCGGCAGATCGCGCTCGAACACTTCGCCCTCGAGCCAGATGCGGCTCAGGTCGGCGATCGTGTAGGCGACGTCGCCCGGCATGAGGCGCTGGCCGGCCAGGACCGGCTTCGCCACGACGACGCCCGTGTAGGGAGAGCGCAGCGTGACGGTGCGCCGCACCTCCCCGCTCGCTTCGATCGCGCGGATCTCGGCGTCGGCTACGCCCCAGTAGCGCAGGCGGCGCCGGGCCGCCTCGACCAGGTCCCGGGTCCCGCGGGCGGCGTCGGGCGTCCCGCCCGCCACGTCGCTCGCCAGCCGCCGGGCGAGCAGCAGCTCCTGCTGCGCCGCGACGACCATGGGCGAGTAGATGGTGAAGAGCGCGTCGCCCGGCCGCACCGCCTGGCCGGTGTAGTTCACGTAGAGGCGATCGACCCAGCCCTCGATGAGCGGCGCCACCGTCTTCACACGGGTCTCGTCATAGGTCACCTGGGCCACGGTGCGCACGTCGCGCCGGAGCGGCCCCCGCTCCACCGGGGCAAAGGTGACGCCGATGCGCTGCTGGTCCCGCGAGCCCAGGGCGACGGGCATCGCGTCGCCCGCCGGCCCCGCCCCGTGGACGTGACCGGCGGCCGCCGTGGGTGCTGCCGCGTGACGCGTCAGCGCCCAGGAGCCGGCGCCGGCGGCGAGCAGCACCGCCGCGAACAGCAGCACGCGGGTCCGGACGGACCGCCGCGGCGTCCCGAAGGGGGAAGGCGCGTGCACCGAATCGTCGGCACCGTCGGGGTGATGCCCCTGGGATGCACTCGAGCTCGTCGTCATTGCGCCTTGTCTCCGGAAGCGAGCGCGGTCGAGTCGGGATCGAGGAGCTCCCGGCCGAGCAGCATCTCCAGCTCGGCGAGCGCCCGGCCCTCCTCGGCCTCGAGCGTGTAGAGGGCCTGGCGGTACTGGTTGACCGTCATCTGGTTGTCGAGCAGCGTCATGAAGTCCACGCTCCCCACGCGGTAGGCGGCGAGCGCCGAGGCGACGGTCGCCTCGGACTGCGGCAGGACGGTCTTGCGGTAGAGCGCGGCGAGCCGCTGCGAGCGCTGCACCGCAGCGTAGAGGCTGGCGACCCGGCCCCTCGTGTCCGCGCGCATCGCCTCGAGGTCGGCTGCCGCCATTTCGCGCATCGCCTCGGCTTCCCGGCGCATGGCGAGCTGCCGGCTACCGGCGAAGATCGGCACGTTGACGCCGACCATGAGGCTCAGCATGCGATCGGTCATGCCGCCCTCCATCGGCCGCTGGCCGTACTGCACCCCGACCTCGAAGTCGGGCCAGATCTCGCGCCGGGCCAGCCGGACGCCCGCGTCGGCGGCCCGCACCTCTGCTTCGCCGGCCTTGACCATGGGACGCTGCGCCTCAGCCTCACGCACGAGGCTGTCGAGCGGGGGGAGGGTCGCGGGGAAGGCGGGCAGGACGGGCGTGGCGACCGGCATCTCTGCGCCGCGGCCCAGCAGCGCGTTGAGGCGCGCCGCGGCCGAGACGCGCTCGACCTCCATCCGGGTGATCTCCTCCTCCATGCGGGCGAGCTCGACCTGCGCCCGGAGCACGTCGGCCTGCCGGCCTTCACCCACGGCGTACATCGTCCGCGCCGTCTCGGCGAGATCCCGCAGCAGCCGCAGGGTCTCGCGGGCGACAACGAGAGACCGGTCCATCTGGTAGATCTCGTAGTACGCCATCGCCGCCTGGGCCCGCACGTCCCAGGCGACGTCCGCGGCGCGGCCCCGCTGCGCGTCGGCCTGCTCGCTCGCCACCCGGCCCGCGAGCCCGAGCTTGCCCGGGAACGGCACCATCTGCATCACCTGGATCTGGTTCATGCCGAGCGGCTCGGAGAGGCCGAAGCCGGGGAGGCTCCGGTTCATCAGCCCGAACTGGAGCTGCGGGTCGGGCGGCCGCCGCGCCGGCGCGATGCGCGCCTCGGCGGCACGGGCCTGGGCACCGGCGGCGGCGAGGCGCGGATTGGCCGCCTGCACCTGCCGGTACACCGTGCCGAGCGTGAGGACGCCGGCCTGGCCGGAGGCCGATCCCTGCGCATCGGCCCGGACCGGTGGGCTTGCGAGGCCGATGATGAGAAAGGCCGCGAGGCTGCAAATGGCCCGATCGGACCGGAGATGACGTGTCATGCTCACTTCGCTGCCGTGGTCTACGACTGGCCGGCAAGGCCGGCGCTGCGATCAGCTGTAGTGAGGATAGAGATGGGGCGGCTAAGGCAGCGTGAACGGAGGGTTAAAGCTCCTTGAACTGCGCCTCAGCGGAGGGGACGAGCGGCAGCGTCAACCGAAAGACGGCCCCGGGGGCGTTCCCGACGAAGTCGAGGCTGCCCCGGTGGGCTTCGGCGATGGCCTGCGCGATCGCGAGACCCAGGCCGTGACTGTCCGAGCGCGGCCGCGCCGGGTCGCCGCGGAAGAAGCGGGTGAACAGCCGCGGCACGAGCTCCGGTGGGACGCCCGGGCCGGTGTCCGAGACGGTGAGCACGGCCCGGTGATCGTGCTGCACCTGCAGGCGCACGAGCCCCGGTGCGCTGCTGTGCTTGATGGCGTTGTCGACCAGGTTGCTCACCGCGCGCTCGAGCGCGGGCTCGTCGCCGCGCACGATCGCCGGCTCGCCCGTGACCTCCACGCGGACGCCGCGCGCCGCCGCGACGGCCGCGAACCGGTCGGCGACGCGGCAGCCGAGGTCGCGCAGGTCGACCTCCTCCCGCCGCTCGAGCGGCAGCCCGGCGTCGGTGCGGGCCAGGACCAGCAGGTCGGCCGCGAGCCGGGACATCTGCACCACTTCCTCCCGGCACCGCTCGAGCGTCTCCCGGTACTCGTCCGGCGAGCGGTCGCGCTTGAGTGCCACGTCGATGTCGCCACGCAGCACCGTGAGCGGCGCGCGCAGCTCGTGGCTCGCGTCCGCCGTGAACCGGCGCTGCGCCTCGAATGCGCTCTCGAGTCGGTCGAGCATGCCGTTCAGGACGGTGACGAGCCGGCTGAACTCCTGCACGTCGGCGTGTGCCGTGATCCGCTCGGAGAGGGTGCCGGCTTCGATCGCTTCGGCCTGCGCCGTGATCTCGGCGGTGGGCCGGAGTGCCACGCCGGCGAGGCGCCAGCCGACCACGAAGGCGCCGGCGGTGGCGACCAGCGAGAGGGCGACGAGGAGGAGCGCGAACTCCGAAAGCGTCCGCTCGACCGCGTCGGTGCGGGCCGCGACCTGCAGCAGGTGGCCGCCGTGCACCGCCCCGACGAACTCGAGCGGGTAGACCACGCTCCGGAGCGGCGCCCCCTGCCACGTCGCCGTCGCCCACCCGATGCGGCCCTGCCGGGCGGCCGCGAGCGCCTCGGGCGGCAGCTCGAGGTCGGTGTGGAGGTTCCGGCTCCGGAGCAGCGGGCGCCCGTCGCTGGTCCAGAGCTCGGCGTAACGGGTGAGCGGCGCGGGCTCCCGCTCCCGTGGCTGGAGCAACACGCCCTGATGGAAGGTGAAGGCCGAGGAGGTGGTCGCCGCGCCGTGCCGCGCCTCGACCTCGGCGATGTGCAGGAGAGTTTCGTCGAGTTGGTGATAGAGGATGGTGCGGAGGGCGAGCACGCTCACGACCGCCACGACGGCGAAGAGCGCGAGCATGCCGAGTGCCATGCGCCGCGCGAGGGAGTGCCGGAAGGCCCGCATGGCGCGTGTCCTCCCGCTACTCGCCGGCCACGCGGAGGGCGTAGCCCGCGCCGCGGATCGTCTGGATCAGGCGGGGCTCGCCGCCTTCCTCCAGCTTCCGGCGCAGGTTGGAAATGTGGGCGTCGACCACGTTCGTCTCGGGGTCGAAGCTCATGTCCCAGACCTTCTCCAGGAGCCGCGTGCGGGTCACCACCTCCTCCGGGTGGAGGAGGAAGAACTCGAGCAGCCGAAACTCGCGCGGCGAGAGATCGAGCGTTCGGCTGCCGCGACGCACCACGCGGCGCAGGCGGTCCACCTCCAGATCGGCGTAGCGGAGTGTGCCAGTGGTCTCGCCACTCTGGCGGCGGCTCAGAGCGCGCACCCGCGCCAGCAGCTCGTCGAAGGCGAACGGCTTGGTCAGGTAATCGTCGGCGCCCGCATCGAGGCCGCGGACCACGTCCTGGATGGCGTCGCGCGCCGTGAGCATCAGGATCGGTGTACGCACGCCTTCCCGCCGGAGCTGCCAGGCGACCTGCAGCCCGTCCCGCTTCGGGAGTTGCACGTCGAGAATGAGCAGGTCGTAGGGCATCAGGCGCCCGAGCAGGGCGCCCTCGTCGCCGTCTGCCGCGACGTCCACGGCGTGCCCCTCCTCCTCCAATCCCTGCTTGAGGAAGCGTGCCGCCTTCCGGTCGTCCTCGACCACCAGGATTCGCATCCGCGAAGGGTAACTCCCGCCAGGGCGAGAGCCAACGCGACTCGCACCCCCTCAAGGAACCTTAATCCGGCGTCGGGGGAGGGGTAACCCGACCCGGCGACCGTTCGGCGGGCACCGTCAGTGGGAATGGCGGTGGTGGATGTCCGGATAGTGCGGGTGCGAGTGCGTCAGCTCCTCGTGCCGATGCCAATGGGTGTGGGGTTCGCCGGGCGGGTCGCCGGGGCCGTGCACGTGCTGGTGGTGCTCGTCATGCACGTGCGCATGGCTGTGCTCGAGCGGCGCATGCGTGTGGAGGTGCTCGTGATGCTCGGTGAGGTGCAGCCAGAGCCCGAGCCCCATGAGCGCCGCGGCGGCGAGGAAGAGCGGCGCCACCGCCTCGTGCCAGAGCACG
>DASTSO010000058.1:0-43916 GCA_035760645.1 Gemmatimonadales bacterium | reverse complement strand
GACGCGACGATGAGGTCGGCGGCCTCGTGCCAGCCCAGGTAACGGAGCATCATCTCGCCCGAGAGGATGACCGAGCCGGGGTTCACCTTGTCCTGGTTGGCGTACTTCGGCGCGGTGCCGTGGGTCGCCTCGAAGACGGCGTGGCCGGTGACGTAGTTGATGTTCGCGCCCGGCGCGATGCCGATGCCGCCGACCTGCGCCGCGAGCGCGTCGGAGATGTAGTCGCCGTTGAGGTTGAGCGTGGCGATCACGTCGTACTCGGCCGGCCGGGTGAGGATCTGCTGCAGGAAGGCGTCGGCGATGACGTCCTTCACGATGATCCCCTGCGGCAGCTTCACCCACGGGCCGCCCTCGAAGTCCACCCCGCCGAACTCCTCCTTGGCGAGCTGGTAGCCCCAGTCGCGGAAGCCGCCCTCGGTGAACTTCATGATGTTGCCCTTGTGCACGAGCGTGACGCTCTTGCGCCCGTGGGCGATGGCGTACTCGATCGCGGCGCGGATGAGGCGCTTGCTCCCCTCCTCCGACACCGGCTTGATGCCGATGGCGCTCGTGGCGGGGAAGCGGATCGACTTCGCCCCCATCTCGTCCATCAGGAAGCGCACGACCTTCTGGGCCTCGGCGGTGCCCGCCTTGTACTCGATCCCCGCGTAGATGTCCTCGGTGTTCTCGCGGAAGATCGTCATGTTCACGAGCCCCGGCTCCTTCACCGGCGACGGCACGCCCTCGAACCAGCGCACGGGCCGCACGCAGGCGTAGAGGTCGAGCTGCTGGCGCAGCGCGACGTTGAGCGAGCGGAAGCCGCCGCCGACCGGCGTCGTGAGCGGGCCCTTGATCGCCACGAGATGGTGGTCGATCGCCGCCAGGGTGTCCTCGGGGAGCCAGCTGTCGAGCTGGTTCTTCGCCTTCTCGCCCGCCAGGACCTCGAACCAGACGATGCGCCGCTCGTCGCCGTAGGCCTTCCGCACCGCGCCGTCGAAGACGCGCCGGCTGGCGCGCCAGATGTCGGGCCCGGTGCCGTCGCCCTCGATGAAGGGGATGATCGGCTGGCTGGGGACCACCAGGCGGCCCCCCTCCATCGTGATCGTCTCGCCCTCGGTGGGGGCCTGGAGGTCCTTGTAGGCGGGCATGCTCGAAGTAGGCATATTGTCGGTCATGGTCACGGGTGAAGCCACGGGCACCGGCGCCCCGGCGGGCAGGGCCCGCTCGCGAGGCTTGCAAATCTGGACGGGTGCGCGGTGAAGGGCAATGCGGGGACCGACCGCCGGGACGAGGGCGAGCGGCGGGCGCCCGAGTGCACGGCGCTGCCCTCCCCCACCCTCGTCCCCCGCGGGGCGGCGGCGGCGGCGGCCGCGATCGCCGAGGCGTGGCGGCGCTACGCGGCGGCCTTCGCCGAGGTGACGCGCCGGGCGCCGGCGCGCTTCGAGGCGCGCGACTGGCGCGGGGCGCAGCAGGACGCAGCACGCCGGCTCGCGCTCTACGGCGAGGAGGTCGCCGCGGCGGTGGCCGCGGTGCGCGAGCGGCTCGCCCCCCACCTCGCCGACGTGGACTGCTGGGCCGCGATGCGCACCTGCTACACCGGCCACATCGCCGGACGCGACGACGTCGAGCTCGCCGAGACGTTCTTCAACTCGGTCACCCGCCGGGTGCTCACGACGGTGGGAGTGGAGTCGCGGGTGGAGTTCGCCGACAGCCGGGTGGCGGCGGCGCGCCGCACCGGCGCGCCGCCGATCTACACGACCCATCCGCTCGGCGGCGCCGGCGCGCTCGACGCCGCCCTCGTCGCCCGCGTGCTCGAGGGCTGCGGCCTCGCCCCGGCGCGCTGGGCCGACCTCCCGCGCGACGCCGCGCGGGTGGCGGGAGCGGTGCGCGCCGCCGCGGCCACGCTCTGGGACGCGGGGGCCGAGGGCGGCCGGGACGGCCGCGGCGGCGCGGGCGGCGCGGGCGGCGAGGGCGGCGCCGGCGCCCGCTCGGAGATCGCCGCGCTCGACGTCCTCCCCATGCTCTTCTTCCGGAACAAGGGCGCCTACCTCGTCGCGCGGCTGCGGCGCGGGCACGAGGTGCGGCCGGTGGTGCTCGCGCTCCTGCACGGCCCCGGCGGCATCTACGTCGACGCCGCGCTCACGACGAGCGACGAGGCGAGCGTCGTCTTCGGCTTCAGCTGGTCGTACTTCCGGGTGGACGCGCCGCGCCCGCGCGCGCTGATCGACTTCCTGCGCTCGATCATGCCGCTCAAGCGGCTCGACGAGCTCTACACCGCCATCGGCCACAGCAAGCACGGCAAGACCGAGCTCTACCGCACCCTCGTGCGGCACCTGCAGACGCCCGAGGCGCGCTTCGAGCCCGCGGCGGGCGACGAGGGGCTCGTCATGGCGGTCTTCGGGCTCCGGGGCCTCAACGTCGTCTTCAAGATCATCAAGGACCGCTTCGGCCCCTCGAAGCGCACCACCCGGCGCGCGGTGATGGACCGCTACCACTTCGTCTTCGTGCGCGACCGCGCGGGGCGGCTCGCCGACGCGCAGGAGTTCGAGCACCTCGCGCTGCCGCGCCGCTGCTTCGAGCCCGCGCTCCTCGCCCACCTCCTCGCCGTGGCGGGCGAGACGGTGCGGCTCGAGGGCGACCGCGTCGTCGTGCGCCACCTCTACACCGAGCGGCGCGTCACCCCGCTCAACCTCTTCCTGCGCGAGGCGGAGGCCGCGGGCGACCGCGCCGCGGCGCGGGAGGCGGTGCTCGACTACGGCCGCGCGATCAAGGAGCTCGCCGGCACCGACATCTTCACCGGCGACATGCTGATGAAGAACTTCGGCGTGAGCCGCCACGGGCGGGTGATCTTCTACGACTACGACGAGCTCACCACGCTGCAGGAGTGCCGCTTCCGCCGCATCCCCGAGGCGCGCACCCTCGAGGACGAGCTCGCCAGCGAGCCCTGGTTCCCGGTCGGCGAGCACGACGTCTTCCCCGAGGAGTTCCGCGCCTTCCTCGTCCCCCCACCCCCGATCGCCGGCGACTTCCTCGCCGCCCACGGCGACCTGCTCGACGTCGAGTTCTGGCAGGGGATGCAGCGCCGCCTCGCCGCGGGCGAGCTGTTCGACGTCTTCCCCTATCCGCCGCACCGCCGCTTCCCGCAGGAGGGCGCGTGAGCGCGCCGCCCGCGGCGCCCGCGCCGCCCGCGCCGCGCGCCGCGCACCCGCTCCTGCGCCGCTTCGACCTCGCCGGCCGCGGCACGACGGTGGGGCGCGAGGTGCGCGGCGGGATCGCGACCTTCCTCACGATGGCCTACATCCTCGTCGCCAACCCCGCGATCCTCGCGGCGGCGGGGGTGCCGTTCGCGCCGGCGGTGGCGGCGACGGCGGCCGCGGCGGCGCTCTGCTCGGTCCTCATGGGCCTCGGCGCCAACTTCCCGCTCGCGCTGGCGCCGGGGATGGGGCTCAACGCGATCCTCGCCTTCCAGGTCGCCCCGGCGGCGGGCGGCTGGGGGCCGGCGATGGGGATCGTGGTGCTCGACGGCCTCGTGGTGCTCGCGCTCGTGCTGCTGGGGCTGCGCGAGGCGGTGATGGAGGCGATCCCGCGCGACCTGCGGCGCGCGATCGGCGTGGGGATCGGGCTCTTCATCGCCTTCGTCGGCGCGGTGAACGCGAAGCTCGTCGTGGTGCCGACGGGCACGGTGGCGGGGATCGTCGAGAATCCGGGCGCCACGCTCCCGCCCGTGGCGTACGGCTCGCTGCACGCCCCCGAGGCGTGGGTGGCGGCGGCGGGGCTCCTCGTCACCGTCTTCCTCGTCGCGCGCCGCACGACGGGCGCGATCCTCCTCGGCATCGTCGCCGCCACGCTGCTCGGCTTCGTCGCGGGGATCGCGCACCTGCCCTCGGGCGCCTGGGTCGGGCTGCCGCGCTTCGACACGGTGGGACGGGCGGACGTGGGCGCGGCGCTCCGGCTCGGGGTGCTGCCGCTCCTCATCCCCGTGATCATGGTGGACTTCTTCGACACGATCGGCACGGTCACGGGGATCGCCGAGGAGGCGGGACTCGACCGCGACCACGCGGGCGGCGGCATCCCGCACCTCAAGCGCATCCTGGCGATCGACGCGCTCAGCGCCTCGCTCGGCGGGCTCTTCGGCGTGAGCTCGGCGACGAGCTACGTGGAGTCGGCGGCGGGGGTGGCCGAGGGGGCGCGCACCGGGCTCTCGGCCGTGGTGGCGGGGCTCTGCTTCGGGCTCGCGATCCTCGCCGCGCCGCTCGCGGCGGTGGTGCCCCCGTCGGCGACGGCGCCCGCGCTCATCGTGGTGGGCTTCCTGATGTTCCAGCAGGTCACCCGGATCGACTTCCAGGCGCTCGACACCGCGATCCCCAGCTTCGTGCTCCTGGCGACGATCCCCTTCACCTACTCGATCTCGCACGGGATCGGCTACGGCTTCATCACCTACGTCGGCATCCAGGTCTGCTCGGGCCGCGCGCGGGCGGTGCACCCGGTGATGTACGCGACCGCGGCGGCGTTCGCGGGGTATTTCTGGTGGGCCTAGGCGCCGGCCCAGCCCCTGAAGCCGCCACTCGGCCGGAGGCCCCTGAAGGGCCCTCGGCGGGCGCGCCGCTCCGCCGCGGGGGGGGGCGGCGCTCGGGGCGGGCACGGAGGGCGGCTGCCTCGGAGAGCCCTTGAGGGCTCGCAGGCCGAGTGGCCCCTTCAGGGGCCGACTCGCCGAGTGGCGGCTTCAGCCGCCGACTCGCGCGGGGCGCCGGCTCACCCCCGCAGCCGCTCCGCCGCCGCCAGCACCCGCCGGGCGTAGGCGCGCGCGTCCTCGCCCTCCTCGCGCGGGGGAACGACGAACGCCGGGTTCTCGGGCTCCGAGCTGCGCGGGTTGTTGAGGAAGGAGTCGCCGCCGCGCGCCTGCACGACCTGCTCGAAGCGCTCCACGGCGTCGAGCAGGTCCACCAATGCTTCGGCATCGTCGCCCTCGCGCAGGCGCACGCCGCGCTGCGCGAGGAGGCTGCGCGTGTGCTCGGCGGCGCGGGCCTGCTCCTCGCGGCGATGGGGATTCAGCGCCTGCTGCTCGGCCTCGTCGGGGCGCTGCGGGGGCTGCGGGGACGACATGGGCACCTCCTCTGTCCTGCGTCGGGCTCAGCCGGCCGGCTCGGCCGCGAGCGCGTCGCGCACGGCGGCGGCGAGCCGGTCCTCGGTGAACGGCTTCGGCAGGAAGCCCGTCACGGGCGTCCCCTCGAAGCGCCGCAGCGCCTCGGTGTCGCCGTAGCCGCTGGTGACCACGATGCGTGCCGCGGGGCGCAGGCGCCAGATCGCGTCGGCCGCCTCGCGGCCGCCCAGCACCGGCATCGTGAGATCCAGGAGCACGACGGCGATGCGGTCGGGCTGTGCGGCGAAGCGCTCGACCGCCGCGCGCCCGTCGGCGGCGAGCACCACGTCGTAGCCGTGCTCCTCCAGGATCGCCCGCGCGACGCCGCGGATCCCGTCCTCGTCGTCGGCGACGAGGACGAGGGGACGCGCGGGCGGCGCGGAGGCCGGCGGACGCGGCGCGTCGGACGCCGACGGCGCGACCGGGAGCGCGACGGTGATCGTGCTGCCCCGCCCCGGCGCGCTCTCGACGGCGAGCCCGCCGCGGTGGCCGCGCACGATGCCGAGCACGGCGGGGAGGCCGAGGCCGCGGCCCATGAACTTCGTCGTGAAGAACGGGTCGAAGATGCGCCCCAGCGTCTCGGCGTCCATGCCGCTGCCGGTGTCGCGCACCTCGAGCAGGAGGTACGGCCCCTCGGCCAGCGCGGCCGCGGGAAAGGTGCGCGCGAGCCGCTCCGCCTCGAGCCACTCGGCGCGCACGCCGATCGTGACCGTGCCGGGCGCGCCGCCGATCGCCTCGGCGGCGTTGGTGACGAGATTCACGACGAGCTGCTGGAGCTGGCCGCGGTCGGCCTCCACCGGCGGGCAGCGCTCCGGCAGGTCGAAGCGCAGCTCGACGTTGGCGGGCACCGAGGCGCGCAGGAACCCGGCCGCCTCGGGCAGGAAGCGGCACGCGTCCACCGGCTCGATGACGAAGCGCCCCTTCCCGGCGTAGGCGAGGAGCTGGCGCGTGAGGTCGGCGGCGCGCTCGCCGGCCTTGAGCGCCTCCTGCAGCAGCGGCATGACGCGCCCGACGCTCTCGGGCGGCAGCATGCGGGCCGCGAGCCCCACGTTGCCCATGATGCCGGTGAGCAGGTTGTTGAAGTCGTGCGCCACGCCGCCGGCGAGCACCCCGATGGACTCGAGCTTCTGTGCCTGCCGCAGCGCCTCCTCGGCGCGCCGCTGGTCCTCGACGTCGATGGCGAGATTGACCGCCTTCACCACCTCGCCGTCGATGCGGATCGGGCCCGCGTGGGCGCGGTGCCAGCGATAGACGCCGTCGCGCCCGCGCCGGAGGCGGAACTCGGTGTCCGTCTCGCGGCCCTCCCGCAGCGCCTCGCGCGCCCAGGCGCGCGCCCGCTCGACGTCCTCGGGGTGCACCGCCTCGAGCCACCCATGCCGGTGGATGCGCTCGAGCGGCAGCCCGGTGTAGGCGACCCAGCGCTCGTTGACGTAATCCACCGTGCCGTCGCGGTTCACCGTCGCGACGAGGAGCGGCAGCCCCTCGGCCAGGAGCCGGTAGCGGGCCTCGCTCGCGCGCAGCCGCGCCTCGGCGGCGTGCGTCTCGGTGAGGTCGCGCGAGATCTTGGAGAAGCCGACCAGCTCGCCCTGCTCGTCGCGCAGCGCGGTGAGCGCCACGTCGGCCAGGTAGAGCGAGCCGTCCCGCCGCCGGCGATGGCCGGTGCCGGCGTACTCGCCGTGCGTCGCCGCGTAGGCGAGATGCTCCTCGGCCGTGCCGTCGTCGGCGCGGCCGCCGGGCTCGGGGTAGAGCATCGCGAGCGGCTGGCCGGCCACCTCGTCGGCGCTCCACCCGGTGAGCTGCTGCGCGCCCGCGCCCCACTCGGTGATCCGGCCCTCGCGGTCCATCAGGAAGAGCGCGTAGTCCTGCACGTGGCTGACGAGCAGCCGGTAGGCCTCGTCGCGGCGCTGCCACTCGGCCCGCGCCACCCGCAGGCTCGACGCGTCGCGCAGGATCTTGGCGAAGGCCTGCAGCTCGCCGCCGGGGCCGTCGATGCGGACGAGCGCCCCGGTGACCCACACCCGCGTGCCGTCCTGCCGCTGGTGCCAGCGCGTGTCCTCCGCCCGACCCTGGGCGAGGGCGGTGGCGAGCTCCTGCTCGGGGCGCCCGCCGGCGCGGTCCTCGTCGGTGAAGATGATGCTGCCCGGCCGCCCCACGAGCTCGGCGGCCGCATAGCCGAGGATGCGCTCGATCCCGGGGTTGGCGTACCGGACGATCCCGCCGGGATCGAGGAAGAGGACACCGTAGTCCGTGGACTCCTCGATCAGCCGCCGCGCCAGGACCTCGAAGGTCGGGCCGTCCGCGCTCTCCGTTCGCTCCGCGCTCATGCCCGGAGTATACAATGCCCCCGGCGAGGGCGCGTCAGGGCCGCAGCTCGAAGAGGCGCACCGCGCCGGGGGCGAGCCGCACGCCGGCCAGCACCCGGCCGTCCTCGGCGAGCGCGACCGGCGTGCCGCGTCCGTCCAGCCCGAATTCCGTGGCCGAGCCGGCCGGCTCGCGCAGCGCGAGGCGCAGCACCGGGTCGCCCGACTTGTCCCAGACGACGAGCACGCGGCGGCCGTCGCTGCGGCGGAAATAGTGGTGGAAAAGGCGGCCCGGTCGCCCGCCCGTCACCGCGACGGCGACGCCGCCCTCGTCCACCGTGAGACTGCTGTCGGCGAGCAGCGCGACGAGGCGCTGCACGGTGTGGAAGGCGAGCTTCTTCCGCCGGTCGGGATAGGTGAGGCCGAGATAGTAGTTGGGCGTGTCGCCGATGACGGCGGTGTGGCGCGGCTGGTCCTTGATCTCGTAGATGCCGACGTGGGTGACGGCCGAGTCGGCCGCCCAGGTGGCGAGGGCGCGCACCCACCACTCGGCCTGCTGCCGCTCGGTGCGCCCGGGCGTCGTGGCGTAGCCGGCCTCGTTGATCCAGATCGGTTTCGGGCCGCACGCGGCGCGCACGGTGGGGAGGAAGTCGTCGCGGTAGGACGCGCCCAGCTGGTCCTCGACGGCGAGCGAGTCGGGCCACGTCTCGGCGTAGCCGTGAACGGGGACGACGGCCACGAGGCGCGGGACGTCGTCGGTGGCGCAGGCGGCCTCCACCCAGTCCACGTCGGGCCAGACCATGCCGCCCAGCAGCACGGGCCGCGTCGAGTCCACGGCGTGGAGCACGCGCGCCGCGGCGGCGAGCACCGTGGCGTACTCCGCGGCGGTGCCGTCCCACCAGAGCTTCGTGTTCTCCTCGTTGTAGATCTCCCAGGAGAGCACGTTCGGGTGGCGCCGCATGGCGGTCGCGATCGCGCGCACGAAGGCGGTCCACTCGGCGAGGCGGCGCGGCGGGTCGTTCCACGTCTGGCCGTCGGCGCGCCGGCCGCGCGCCGCCCACTCGGGGGTGTAGCCCAGATAGGGCCGCAGCGTGATCCCCTCGCGCGCGGCGAGCGCGACGAAGCGATGCAGCCAGGCGAAGTCGTAGCGGCCGCGCCGCGGCTCGTAGTCGTCCCAGCCGAAGCTGCCGCGCCAGGTGGTGACGCCGAGCTCGTGGAAGAGGGCAAAGTCCCGCGCGACGTCGGCGAGGTCGGCGCCCTTGTCGTAGTCCTCCAGGATGCTGAAGCCGAAGGCCTTGGTGACGGGGCGCGGCTCGGCCGGGGCCGGCGCCGGGGCCGGCGCAACCGCAGGCGGGGCCCGAGGCGCCACCGCGGGCGCGGGGCCCCCGCGGGCGCAGGCGAGGCCGGCGGCGAAGAGAAGTGCCGCCGGCCTCGTCAGGTGCTGCCGACGCACGTGCAGCGGCACGTGCGGCCCGCCCGCGGGTCAGGCGTCGGCGAGCAGCAGCTGGTGCCAGCCGCTCAGCCGGTTGTGGTGCTGGACCCAGCGGCGCGCCGCCTCGGGCGACGAGAAGCCGCAGGCGAGGACGCGACCGTCCTCGTCGTCGACGATCTCGACGCGGTCGTGCGCGGCGGGGTCCGGCTCGAGATGGACGGGGGTGGTCACGGGCTCGTCGCTGCCGGGAGCGGCTGCGGAATGCGGGTGCTGCGAAGACTGCATGACGGAATCCTCCTCACTGCCTGCTGACGGAGCCAGGTGGACACTCATCTTCCACCTTAGACGATTCGCCCCGAAGCGCAACCCCTCGAGACCAGCGACGGCGCGACCACTACTGCGCGGCGGCGAGGTGGGCGTGCACGAAGCTCACCGCCATCGCGCCTTCGCCGACGGCGGAGGCGACGCGCTTGACGGAGCCGCTGCGCACGTCGCCCGCGGCGAAGACACCCGGCAGACTCGTCTCGAGCAGGAACGGGGGCCGGCCGGCCGCGGCCCACGCGGCGTCGGCGAGCGCGTCGGCGGGAATCGCCGGGCCGGTGAGCACGAAGCCGCGGCGGTCGAGCCGCACGCAGTCGCCGAGCCACGCCGTGTGCGGCACGGCGCCGATCAGCACGAAGAGCGTGCGCACCGGGAGCCGGGTCTCGGCGCCGGAGTCGGCGGCGCGCAGCGTGACCGCCTCGAGCGCCTCGTCGCCCTCGACGGCGACGACGGTGGCGCGCAGGTGCACCTGCACCGGGTCGAGGTGCTCGATCCGGTCGATCAGGTAGCGCGACATGCTGCGGTCGAGGTCGGGCCCGCGCACGACGAGGTGCACGCGCCGCGCGAAGCGGGCGAGGTAGACCGCCGCCTGCCCCGCCGAGTTGCCGCCGCCCACCACGGCGACCGCGTCGCCCGCGCAGAGCCGCGCCTCGAGGGCGGTGGCGGCGTAGTAGACGCCGGCGCCCTCCCAGCGCTCGATCCCGGGCACCTCGAGCCGCCGATATTCCGCGCCGCTCGCCACGAGGACGCAGCGCGCCGCGAGCGCGGTGCCGTCGTCGAGCACGACGGCGTAGCGGCCGCCGTCGCGCCGCAGCCGCACGGCGGCCTGCGGCACCGAGACCTGCGCGCCGAAGCGCTGCGCCTGCAGGAGCGCCCGGCTCGTGAGCTCCGCGCCGGTGATCCCGGCGGGAAAGCCGAGATAGTTCTCGATGCGCGTGCTGGTGCCGGCCTGCCCCCCGGTGGCGATCGCGTCCACCACGAAGGTGCGCAGCCCCTCCGACGCCGCGTAGACCGCGGCGCCCAGGCCGGCGGGGCCCGCGCCGATCACCACGAGGTCGTGCACCGCGCCGGGCTCCGGGTGCATCTCGAGCCCGAGCCGCGCGGCGAGGTCCGTCACCGACGGATTGCGCAGCACCTGGCCGTCCATCGTGATCACCACCGGCGTGGCCCCGGCGGGCACGCCGAAGTGGCGCAGCAGCGCCTCGGCCTCCTCGTCCTGCTCGACGTCGAGCCAGGTGAAGGGGATCGCGTTCCGCACCGCGAACTCGCGCAGCTGGTGCGCCGCCGGCGAGAAGCGGGAGCCGATGATGCGGATCCCCTGGTAGCCGTGGCCCAGCAGCAGCGAGCGGCGCATCAGGAAGGCCCGGAGGAGCAGGTCGCCGAGCCCGGGCATCTCGGCCACCACCCGGCGGAGCGCGGCCTCGTCGAGCTGCAGCACCTCGCCCGGCGTGCGGACGCGTGCCGTCACCAGCGCGCCGCGGCCCGTGAGAAGGTCCACGTCGCCGGTGAACTCGCCGGGCCCGTGCACCGTCACCACCTGGGCCGCGCCGTGCGAGTGCTCGAGGATCTCGACCTCGCCCCGGCGGACGACGAAGAAGTCGAAGGCGCGCTCGCCCTCGCGGAAGAGGATCTCGCCCGGGGTGGTGGGACGACAGCGGCCCAGTGGAAGCAGGGCTTCCAGCTGGGCCGGGGTGAGGCGCGGAAAGGCGATCTCGTCCTGGGTGGGCATGGCCACCTCCGTCGGGCCCGGGCGCCGGCGGCGCAACGCCGCCGGCGCCCGGGTCTGCTGCGGGGTTACTGCGCGGGACTACTTCAGGCGCGGGTTCGTCTGCCGCGGCGCCTTGCTGCACGACGGCCACGCCGACGGATAGGTCCGCGGCCGGCCCTCGGCGCGCCCGGCCCCGGGCTGGGCCGCCGCCTGCGCCGCGGCGAGGCGCTCGGCCTCCTTCGCCGCCTCGGCGAGGTCCACCTTGGTGCGGGCCACGGTGGACGGGTCCTCCGCGGCCAGGTAGGCCAGCATCGCCGTGAGCGTCGCGTTCGACTTCAGGTCGTCGAAGACGATCTTGTCGTAGGAGTCGCGGTTGGTGTGCCAGGTGTAGTTGAAGTAGTCCCACGGCAGCGCGCCGAGGCCGAACGCCGGCGCGCCGTAGCAGGCGAACGCCGCGTTGTCGCTGCCGCCGCCCGCCGGGAAGCCGACGCCGCCGAAGGTGATCTGGTTGCGCAGCTCGCCCGGCACCTGGCCCAGCCAGCGCTGCAGGTGGGCCGCGCCGTCCGGCAGCCCGCCGCCGTCGGTGCGCACGATGCGGCCGGTGCCGTTGTCCTGGTTGAAGAGCGCCTGCAGCCCCTGCACGACCTCGGGATGGTCCTCGGTGAAGGCGCGCGAGCCGACGAGCCCGTTCTCCTCCGCCGCCCAGTGGCCGGCGATGATCGTGCGCTTCGGGCTCGGGTAGACCTGCTTGAGGATGCGCATCGCCTCGAGCATGGTGATGGTGCCGGTGCCGTTGTCCGTGGCGCCCGAGGCGCCGTCCCAGGAGTCGAAGTGGGCCGAGAGGACGATGTACTCGTCCGGCTTCTCGCTCCCCTTGATCGTCGCGATCGTGTTGAAGACCGGCTGCTCGCCGAGGAGCTGGCTGTCGAGGTTGAGGCGCAGCTTCGGGTTCTGCCGGTTCTCGGTGAGCCGGTAGACGAGGCCGTAGTCCTCGCAGCTCAGCGCGACCGCCGGGGCCTTGGTGTTGTAGGTCTCGAAGATCTCGATCGTCCCCCAGGCGTCCTTCGGCCGGCTGGTGACGATGCCGGCGGCGCCCGCCTGCTCGAGCCGCAGGCCGAGCTCGCCGGTGCCGAGCGCGAGGCTCAGGCCCGTGCCGCGCACGTTGCGCCCGCCCCACTCGGCGCGGATCGCGGCGCGCAGCGAGTCCATGCGCATCAGCGAGAGCGGCGTCGCGTTCGTGTGCCAGTCCTCCACCGGCCGGCAGCTCGGCATCGCCGGGGCGACGAGGACGAGCTTCCCCTTCACGTTCGGCAGCCAGCGCTGGAACTCGGTGCTGTCGGCGAAGTGCGGCAGGATGATGGTCGTGGCGTCGAGGTTCTTCCCCCGGGTCCCCGGGCTGTAGGCGAGCATCGTCCCCTCGAGCGTGCGCACGCGCGGCGCGAGGAGATCGATGTGCGAGACGCCGCGGCGCCAGCCGCGCCAGGTGCCGTACTGCTCGTTGCGGGCGTCGATCCCGAGGCCCCGGTACGTCGCCACGAGCCAGTCGTTGCCGCGCTTCTGGTCCGGGGTGCCGGTGAGGCGCGGGCCGATCGAGTCGAGGAGCGCCTGCGCGAGGCGCTCGGTCTGCGAGCTGTCCATGCCGAGCGTCCAGATCCGCTGGATCACCGGATCGGGCGTGGGGAAGCTCTGGGCGGCGAGGCGCCGCGACGGGGCGGCCAGCGCGACGGCGGCCGCGGCGAGGAGCACGTATCTGCGCGTCATCGGGGTTCCGGCTGAGGGGATCAGGGGGATCGCGCGGGAAATATGGCCCGGTCGCCGGCCGGAAGCGACCGCGCGGCGGCGCTCGTGCCCGCCCACCGCGCCACCGCGTCGTGCAGCGTGCGCACCTGGCGCGCGACGCGCTCGAGGCGGGCGTGGAGGCGGGGCTGCTCGGGCAGCTCGACGAGGCGCGCGGTGGGCAGCGGCGCCGGCGCGCGCGCCGCGAGGAGCGCGTCGGCGGCGTCGGCGAGGACCGCGTCGATCACGGCGCGGACGTCCTCGAGCGCCGCGGGCGCGGGCGGCGCCTCGGCCACGTCCGCCGCGTGGCGGCTCACCGCAAGCGCCGCGATCGAGGCGGCGAGGCGGCGCGTGTAGGTCAGCGCCGCCATCATCGGCTCGAGCGACTCGGCGGGCCCGCGGTGCTCGGCGAGGAGCCGCTGGAACGACTCCTCCGCGTTCACCGTGGCGAGGCCCACCTCGCGCCGGGCGGCGCGCAGGGCGGTGCCCGCCGCGGCGCTCCGGTCGCCGTAGAGCGCGACCGCGCGCGCGAGGTAGCGGGCGTTGGCGCGGAGCGCCGCGGCGACGTAGGCCGGCAGCCGGCTCCGCTCCGGCACCGGCCACAGGAGGCGCGCGCCGGCGAGGGCGAGCGCGCCGCCCAGCACGGTGTTGAGCACGCGGATGCCGGCGAGGTGCCAGTCGCCCACGCCCGCCTCGGCGAGCAGCACGAAGGTGGGCGTGAGGAACATCGAGAAGACGGCGTAGTTGAGCGGCAGCAGCGCGACGCTGATCCACGCGAAGACGAAGGCGAGCGCGAGGATCGCCCAGGGGTCGTGGAAGAGCGCGCCGAGGCCGGCGGTGAGCACGCCGCCGAGCACGGTGCCGAGGACGCGCTGGAGCGCCTTGAGCGAGGTGGCGCCGGCGTAGGGCTGGAGAATGATCACCGCGGTGATCGTCACCCAGTAGCCGCGCTCGAGGCCGAGGAGCGCGGTGAGCGCCACGGCCACGGCGACGACGATCCCGATCCGCAGCGCGTGCCGCAGCACGACGGAGTCGGGCGCCAGGATCGCACCCAGCGGCGCGAGCGCGGCGAGCGGGCCCCGCGCCGGCTCGGGCTCGGCCACCTCGGGCATCCCGGGGAGTGCGGGCACCGGGCCGCCCGTGTCGAGCGTGGCGACGGTCGCCACGGCGGCGCCGGCGTACTGCGCGAGCCGGTCGAGGAGCATCGCCGCTTCGTCGTAGGCCGCCGCCGCCATCGGCGACGCCGCCGCCTCGCCGGCGGCGCGCTCGCGCAGCGGCGTGCCGCTCCAGGCGACCGTCGCCAGCGGCTCGGCGTGCTCGACCTCGATGCGCTGCAGCACCGCGCGCGCGGTGCGGGCGAGCCCGGCCACGGCCGCCGCAGCCGCCGCCTGGGCGGCGGGGGCGCGGCGCTCGCGCGGGATCGCCTCGAGCGCCGCGGTGAGCGCGACGAGGTGGCCGAGCTGCTGGTCCACCAGCTCATGGAGCACGAGGAGCCGCTCGCCGCGGCCGCTCTCGCCGGGCCGCCCGCGGCGCATCCGGGCGAGCGCCGTGCGGGCCCACTCGAGCGCGCCGCGCACCTCGGCGCTCCCGTAGGGCGGCGCGATCGCCGAGGTGCTCCGGCCACCCTCGTCGCCCTCGTCGTCGTCGCTCCCGGCGCGCGCGGCGATGCGCGCGGCCAGCTCGTCGGCGTAGTCGGCGAGCGCGCGATAGCAGCCGGCCACCGCCAGCCGCACCGGGCGGTAGGGCCGTAGCGGCCAGACCACGAGCGCCAGGAGCATCGCCCACAACCCGCCGACGAGCGCGAAGCCGGCACGCGCGAGCGCCTCGGCGCCGGTGTGCGGCGGGGCCGCGAGGGCGATGACGAAGGTGTTGAGCACGGAGCCGCCGACGCTCGCGCCCGCGTTGCCCCAGACGCGGGCGAGCCCGCAGACGACGGCCACGACGAGCGCGACCGCCACGGCGAGCGGCGCGACCTCGCGCACGACGGTGCCGAGGAGGACGGCGACGACGCTGCCCAGGGTGAGCGCGCCCATCGTCTCGGCGCGGGTGCGGTAGGGGCCGCCGCGGTCGGCGAGCGCGCCGGTGAAGCCGACGAGGCTCATCCAGGTGCCGCCGCTCAGGTGCAGCAGCTCGGCCGCGACGAGCGGCACCACCGTGGCCACCGCCGCGCGCAGCCCGGCGCGCCAGTTGGGGCGCGCCGGGGCGAGGATCGTCGCGGCGCGGACCTGGTCGAGCCCGCGGTCGAGGCCGCGCTCGAGACCGCGGCGGATCGGCATCATGGAGAGGAAGGTACTACGAGCGGAACGCGCGACGCGGCTAGGAGGCCCGCGCCAGCTCCTCGAGGATCGTCTCGGCGCTGAACGGGGAGGCCTCGCCGCCGCCGATCTCCACCACCGGCAGCTGCGGGAAGAAGCGGCGCACGAAGTCGGCGAGGTGGTGGCCGGCCATGATCGGCAGCTGCGCGCCGACGACCGCGACGGCCAGCCGCTCGCCGTGGTCGATGAGCAGATGGAGCGCCTGGCGGCTGTCGTCGGTCTCGAGCGTGTTGTAGCCCGCAGCCTCGAGCGTGCGCACGGCGAGCCGGCGGGCCGGGCCGTCGGGGGTGACGACGAGCGCCCGCGGGCGCGGGCCCGCGCTCACGGGGCCCGCGCCCGCGGCGCGTCGGCCGGGGCGTCGGCCGGGGCGTCGCCCGGCGCGTCGCCGCGCGGCAGCGGCGGCAGGTCGCCCCAGAAGGCGTGCCGCTCGGCCTCGGGCAGCGCCCGGCGCAGGAGCGCCGCGGCGCGCACCACGGCGCGGTAGCGCGCGTACTGCGCCGGCTGGCGGGCCCAGTAGCTCGAGGGCAGGTCCATGAGGCGGCGCAGCAGGTCGCCGCGGAAATGGCCCGCGGAGGCGAGCGGCGCGGCCTC
Organism: Gemmatimonadales bacterium; assembly: GCA_035760645.1. Taxonomy (GTDB): domain Bacteria; phylum Gemmatimonadota; class Gemmatimonadetes; order Gemmatimonadales; family GWC2-71-9; genus DASSTY01. The sequence goes on along the minus strand of DASTSO010000058.1, from coordinate 28,354 downwards.
GAGCAGCTCGAGCGCGTCGCGCACCACTTCGGGGCGGCGGCGCCACTCGGCCAGCGCGGTGAAGAGCCGATCGGCGGGCGCCGGGCCCGCGCCGGAACGCGACCGCACGCGCACCGTCTCCGGCGGCGTCACGCCGCAGGCTCCGGGCAGGGCCCGGGCGCGGGCGTCGGCGTGGCGATCGGCGAGCGCGGGGACGGGGGCGTGGGCGTGGGGGTGGGTGGAATGAGCCGCAGGCCCCGCCGCTCCCGCTGGTCGGGGCGCGGACCGCCGCGCGGCGGCCGCTCGCCGGCCGGCGGGACGACGAGCACCGGCATCGGTGCGGCGCGCACCACGACGCGCGCCGCGCTGCCGAACTCGGTGGCGCCCGCGGCGTGCCGTCCGTTGCGGCCGATCACGACGAGCTCGCTCCCCTGCTCGCGCGCGGCGGCGAGCACCACCGGCGCGACCACGCCGGCGACGGCCTGCACGCGCAGCCGCGCGACATCCGTCACGCCCGCCCCGCGCAGTTCGGCCGCGAGCGGCTCGCCCTGAGCGCGGAGCCACCCCTCGACCTCGCTCGTCCAGCGCTCCGGCCGGCCCGGGCCCTCGCGGCCGACGTGCAGCAGGGTGAACTCGGTCGCCGCATCGCCGGCGAGCGCCGCGAACGCCCCGGCCGCGCCGGCCACCTGCGCGCCGATCGGCGCCGTATCGAGCGCGGCGAGCACGCGCCGCACCGGCCCGGCCGGCACCGGCGCGCCGGCGCCCACCACCAGCACCGGCACCCGCTGGTGCCGCAGCAGCCGCTCGAGCGTGCGGCCGCGGCGCGTCGAGACCGGACCGCGCCCGACTACGACGAGGTCGGCCCCGCGCCGCCGCGCGAGCGCGCAGAGCCGCGAGACCGTGGCCCCCGCCTCCACGTGCACCCGCACGCGGAGCGGGGCGCCGTTGCCGGCGCCAGCAGCCCCGCCGCCGGCGCGCAGCGTCTCGGCGAAGGCCTGCAGACCCGCCCGCGCCGTCCGCAGGGTCGGCGCGGGCGAGTCGTCGAAGGCGGCGAGGGTGGGGCTCGCCACGTAGGCCAGCTCCAGCTCGGCGCGCGCGCCGAGGGCCGCCGCCGCCCACCGCGCCGCGTGCAGCGACGGGGTGCGGAAGTCCACCCCGATCAGGATCCGTCGCCACCGCATGGCCGGCTCCGTCAGTGGCGCACCAGCTCGTGCGACCAGCTGCACTCGATGCAGGTCGGCGTCTCGGGCATGACCTCGAGACGCGCGAAGGGGATCGGCTTGCGGCACTCGAGGCAGCGGCCGTAGGTGCCCGCGGCCCACCGTTCGAGCGCGTCGTGAATGCGGCGCGCCTGCCCGCCGCGCGCCTCCGGGCCCAGGTACTTCAACTCCGCCAGCAGTTCGGCGCGCAGCATCGCCAGCTGCTCGGGCGTGAGCGCCGCGCTCGTGTCCTGTTGCATCATGGTGTTCCTCGCTGTCACGCGCACCGCGTCGTGCGGCGCGCTCATCCGGCCGTCACCGGCAGCCGGTCGTCGAACCGCTCGTCGAGCCGCTCGTCGCCGCGCTCCGGACGCCAGTCGCCCCTCCGCTCGGGCCGCGCGGGCGGCTCGGGCGATGCGGGCGGCTCGGGCCGTTCGACGAACTGGCACATCCGGCGCACCAGCCCGTAGCCCTGGATCGCGCGCCACATCGAGCGGGCACGCGAGAGCACGAAGAGCTCGGGCGCCGCGCCCGGCGCGACGTGCAGCTCGACGCGCCACCCCGGCCCGTCGGTCGCCCAGCCCGACGGCGGCAGGACCTCCGCCACCACCGCGCCGTCGACCCGGAGCGCCAGCGTCTCGCCGTCACCGAGCCAGCTGAGGTTCGGCCGGGTCGAGCCGGCCGCCGCGCCCGGCGAGCCCGGCGCACCCGCCAGCACCGTCCCATGGCGCCGCAGCGCCGCGTAGGCGACGTCGGCCGCCTGCACCGCCGCATCCTGGGTCCGGAAGCCGACGAAGGTGACCACCGCTCCATCCACGCGTCCGATGACGCTCTCGTGCTCGACGAGGGTGAACTGGTCGGGCCGCAGCCCCTGTTGAATCCGCATGACTACGCCTCCTCGAGGTCGTCCCTGACCGCCTCGAGCCCGCCCGCCATGAATGAAACGGCCGGGAGCCCGAGGTCCTGAACGCACATCGCCCCGCCTGCGAGGAGCGCAGGCGGGGCGATGCCGGCAGGGCCGGACGATTCGAGTCGTCCGGCGGATCCGGGACCGCGGTCCGGCCTATCCCGGCGAGCGGGACGAGGCCGATGGACGCGTGCGCTCCATGGGGCTTGCGGGGACGCGGAGCGCGACGGGCGCCGGAGGCGCCGCCGGGCCGCGCCCCCCGAAGGAGCGCTTCTCGGACACTCGGGTGCGATGGAGTCCGCGGGGCAGAGCCAGCGTGGCGTCCCGGTGCGGCCACGGCCGCGCGCTCGAGCGGGGCCGCCCGAGTGCGTGGCGCCCGCGCCCCAGACTCCCCGTGCCGCGGGGCGCCTGCTGCGCGTCGTGACGTGCTGCCGAGGACCGCTGAATCACCGGCTCGACCTCCTGAAAGTGCCGCAGTGATGCGGAGATAACCAACGTCGCCGGACCTCGCGGTCCGTATGGTCAACATAGGCCGCGGGCCCCGAAGGGTCAAGCCGAATTTCGCCGCGCGTGTATCTTCCACGAGCCCCCGATTTCCCCGGGCGACACCACCCGACTCGACCAATTCCGGAGGGACGATGCCACGAGAGATGCTCCGCGGCCTCACCTGCGCGACGCTCGCCGCCGCGGCGCTCGGCGTACCCCAGGCGCGGGCGCAGCAGCCGGCGCTCACCAGCGAGGACTACGCGCGGGCCGAGCGCTACATGAGCTGGAACACCGCCCCGCTCGTCCTCGGCGCCGACGTGCGCCCCGCGTGGCTCGCCGATGGCCGCTTCTGGTACGCCACCCGCACCGCGCGCGGCCTGGAGTACTTCGTCGTCGACCCCGCGACGGGGAAGCGCACGGGGGCCTTCGACCAGGCGGCGATCGCCGCGGCGCTCTCGAAGGCGGCCGACACGACGATCACGCCCTTCGCGCTCCCCGGCGCGCAGATCGACTCCGAGGCCGCGCTCCGCTCGGCCTCCTTCCTCCTCGGCAAGCAGCGCTTCCGCTGCGACATGGCGGCGAAGACGTGCGCGGCGGAGAACGCGCCGACCCGCGGACGGATCCCCCTGGAGTCGCTCTCGCCCGACGGGAAGCGCGCCGTGTTCATCCGCGACTGGAACCTCTGGCTGCGCGACGTCGCGAGCGGCCAGGAGACGCAGCTCACCACCGACGGCGTCGAGAACTTCGGCTACGCCACCGACAACGCCGGCTGGGTGCACAGCGACCGCCCCGTCGTGCTCTGGAGCCCCGACAGCCGGAAGATCGCGACCTTCCAGCAGGACCAGCGCCACGTGGGCGACATGTACCTCGTCGAGACGCACGTCGGTCACCCGGTGCTGCAGGCGTGGAAGTACCCGCTCCCGGGCGACAGCGTGATCCCGATGATCCACCGCGTCATCATCGACCTCGGCCAGGGCGCCGCCGGCCGCACCGTCACGCCGAAGGTGGTGCGCCTGCAGATGCCGCCCGACGCGCACCGCTCGACCGTGTGCGACCACATCCTCTGCCGCGGCGAGTTCGCCGACGTCGAGTGGTACCCGGACGGCTCGCGCCTCGCCTTCGTCTCCTCGACGCGCGACCACAAGCAGGCCACGCTCCGCGTCGCCGACGCCGCGACGGGCGCCGTGCGCGACGTGCTCGCGGAGACGGTGCCGACGCAGTACGAGTCGGGCTTCAACCGCGCGAACTGGGAGGTGCTGCCGGCGACGAACGAGGTCGTCTGGTTCTCCGAGCGCACCGACTGGGGCAACCTCTACCTCTACGACCTCGCCACGGGGAAGCTGAAGCGACCGATCACCACGGGCACCGGCGCCGTGCTGCAGGTCCTGAAGGTGGACCCGAAGACGCGCCAGCTCTGGTTCACCGCGGCGGGGCGCGAGCCGGGCCGCGATCCGTACTTCCGCCACCTCTACCGCGTCGGGCTCGACGGCAAGGGCCTCACGCTCCTCACCCCCGAGAACGCCGACCACGAGGTGGCGCTCTCGCCCGACGGCAAGTACATCGTGGACAGCTGGTCGCGCCCCGACGTCCCGCCGACGACGGTGCTGCGCGAGGCGACGGGCAAGGGCCGGCAGATCGCCGTACTCGAGAAGGCCGACATCTCGAAGCTCCTCGCCACGGGGTGGACGCCGCCGGTGCCCTTCACCGTGAAGGCGCGCGACGGGAAGACCGACCTCTACGGGCTGATGTTCCTGCCCACGCGGTTCGACTCGACCCGGAAGTACCCGATCGTCAACCAGATCTACCCGGGCCCGCAGACCGGCAGCGTCGGCACCCGCAGCTTCGTCGCCTCGCGCGGCGACACGCGGGCGCTCGCCGAGCTGGGCTTCGTCGTCGTGCAGCTCGACGCGATGGGCACCCCGATGCGCTCGAAGTCGTTCCACGACGCCTACTACGGCAACATGGGCGACAACGGCTTGCCCGATCAGGTGGCCGGGATGCAGCAGCTCGCCGAGCGGCACCGCTGGATCGACCTCGCGCGCGCCGGGATCTGGGGCCACTCGGGCGGCGGCTACGCCGCGGCCGACGCGATGTTCCGCTATCCCGACTTCTTCAAGGTGGGCATCTCGGAGGCGGGCAACCACGACAACCGCAACTACGAGGACGACTGGGGCGAGCGCTACCAGGGGCTCCTCGTGCGGAACCCCGACGGCACCACCAACTACGACGACCAGGCCAACCAGTCGGTCGCGCAGAACCTGAAGGGGAAGCTCCTCATCGCCTACGGCACGCTCGACGACAACGTGCCGCCCGACAACTCGCTCCTCGTCATCGACGCCCTGATCAAGGCGAACAAGGACGTGGACGTGCTCCCGCTGCCGAACCGCCGGCACGGCTTCGGCGGCGAGCCCTACATGGTGCGGCGGCGGTGGGACTACTTCGTGCGCCACCTCATGGGCGCGGAGCCGCCGCGGGAGTACGAGCTGCGCGCGGCGCGGACGACCGCCGCGCGCTGAGCGGCGACACTCACCGGAGCGTGCGCATGCGGCACACGGAGGCCCACCGCACTCATCGCGTCGGCTGGCTCCGCGCCGCGGTGCTCGGCGCCAACGACGGGCTGATCTCGACCGCCAGCCTCGTCGTCGGCGTCGCGTCGGCGGGCGGGGCGCGCGGCGCCGTACTCGTCTCGGCGGTGGCGGGGCTCGTCGCGGGGGCGATGTCGATGGCGGCGGGCGAGTACGTCTCGGTCAGCTCGCAGGCCGACACCGAGCAGGCGGACCTCGCCCGCGAGCGGCGGGAGCTCGCCACCCTCCCCGCCGCGGAGCACGCCGAGCTCGCCGGGATTTACGTCGGGCGCGGGCTCTCACCCGCGCTCGCCGACCAGGTCGCGACCGAGCTCATGGCGCACGATGCGCTCACCGCGCACGCCCGCGACGAGCTCGGGCTCTCGGAGACGACGATGGCGCGCCCGCTCCAGGCCGCCGTCGCCTCGGCCGCCACCTTCTCGGTGGGCGCCGTGCTGCCGGTGCTCCTGGTCGCGTTCGCGCCGCTCGAGCAGTTGCGCGAGCTGGTCGTCGGATCGACGCTGGTGCTGCTCGCCGTCCTCGGCGGACTCGCGGCCCGCACCGGCGGCGCGCCGATCGGCCGCGGCGCGCTGCGCGTCACCTTCTGGGGCGCGCTCGCGATGGCCCTCACCGCCGCGGTCGGCGCGCTGTTCGGCACGAGCGCCGCCGGCTAGCGCCTCGCTACGCGCGGCCGTTACGCCCCGACGTAGCGGTGGCCGTGCGACCGGGCGGCCACGCCGAGCCGCCCGGCCGCGTAGGCGATGAGCTCGGGGGTGAAGTAGTACTGCCGCTGCCGCACGATCCGCTCCCCGGCGGTCTCGAGCCGGATGAGCCACGAGAGCGCGCGCGCGCCGTCGGTCTCGCGCTCGTAGACCAGCACCACCGGCTCGCCGTCCAGGCGGCCGATCTCCGCCAGCTCGGGGTCGGCCGCCGCCGCCCACTCGGCGAGCGAGTTCGCGCGGCTCACCGCGCGCCCCTGCTCCTCCGCCACCCCCACAATGTCGTTCACCGCCTCCGCGTCGAGGAGCGCGGCGATCGCGTCCGCGTCCCGCCGGTTGAACGCCTCCACGTAGCGCGCGACGAGCGCCGGCGCCACGCGCTCCTGCGCGCGGGCCGCGCTGCCCGCATCGGCCTCGTCCGCGGCGCCCGCCGGCGGCCGCGCGAGCGCGGCGCGGGCGCGATGCAGCGCCGCCTTCACCGCGCCCGACGTGGTGCCGAGGATCGCCGCGGCCTCCGGGGCCGTGAAGTCGAATGCCACCGTGAGCAGCACGACCGCGCGCTGCCGGGGCGGCAGCAGCGTGACGAGCCGCTCGAGCGCGGCCTCGACGTCGGCGCGCTCCCACGCGGGCGGCTCCGCCGCGGGCTCGGTGCTCTCGTCGAGCTCGACCCAGGCGGGCCGCGCCTGCCGCACCCGGTCGATCCACGTGGTGGTCGCGATCCGGAAGAGATAGCCGCGCGTCTCGAGCGGCTGGTAGAACCGCGGGAGCTTCGCGAACGCCTTGAGCAGCGTCTCCTGCACCAGGTCCTCCGCGTCCCACGCGTTGCCCGTGAGCCGCCGGGCGTAGGCCCAGAGCGCGCCGCGCCACGGCAGCACCAGCTCGTCGAACCGCGCGTGCAGCTCGCGCAGCGGCGCCTCGAGCTCGTCGACGCTCGCGGCCTGCTCGCTCGCGGCCGGCCCGCTCGTCTCCTGCCGGCTCATCGCGTCGCCTCCCCGCCGACGGCGTCGTCCACGGCGTCCATCAGCACGGTGACGAACGCCGTGGGCGTGCCGGGATCCACGACGAAGAAGCGCGCGCCGGTCGCCTCGGCGCCGGGCGCGAGGCCGAGGTCCGCGTCGGTGACAAAGGGCGTGTAGAACATCAGATGCCGGGGAATGGGGGTGGTGCGACCGGTCGCGGGGTCGTGACTCCGCTGCTCGGGCGCGAGCATGTAGGCGACCGCCATCCGCTGCGGCGGGCGATAGCGCCCCGAACGATAACCCTCCGCCGTCGCGCGGCGAATCGCGGCCGCATCGGTGCCGGCGAGCCGCGCCGCCATCTCGTCGAAGACGCGCGGCAGGATCGCCGCCGTGGCTTCGCGGTCGTAGCAGATCGGCTCGAGGCTCCGCGGGTGGCTCCGCTCGACGAGGCACGTGAAGCCGTTCCGGCTCGCGCGGTGGAGGCGATAGCCGCCGGCCTCGAGCCGGTAGACGCCGGCACCGGCCGCGACGGCCGGCGGCGCCGCGCTCAGCGCGAGCGCCACCTCCCGCTCGGCGGGGAGCAGCCAGTCGGCCGGGGCCTGGGCGACGGCGGCGGCCGGCCAGCAGAAGAGCAGCGAGACGAGCAGCGAACGGACGACGGACGTACCACGCGGCATGCGATCCCCCGGTGAGAGTGGAAGGCGCCCGGCCACCCCCAGGGCGGGCGCTCACCGTGTAGAACGGGGGACGCGTCCGAAAGGATACGCGGCGCGGGGCCCGGCGCCGCGCCCGTCCGTCCCCCGCGTCACCCGCTCGTCCCGCCCCCGCTCCGCTCGTCCCGGATTGCTCCCACCTCCCGCCGCGGCGCGCGAAACTTCCCGGCGTCCACCGACCCCCGGGACCTTTCACGGAGCAATCCGACCATGAGCGACGTCCTCGCCCCGCGGCCGCGCCGCCACGACCTCGACTGGCTCCGCGTGCTCGCCATCACGGTACTGATCTTCTTCCACTCGGCGATGCCGTTCGTGGCCGAGTGGGGATGGCACCTGAAGAACGCCGAGACGAGCCATCTGCTGCTCGAGCTCAACTACTTCCTGCACGCCTGGCGCATGCCGCTCCTCTTCCTGATCTCGGGGATCGGCACCGCCTACGCCCTCGGCCGGCGCTCGCCCGTGCAGTATCTGCGCGAGCGCGGCCGGCGGCTCCTGCTGCCGCTCGTCTTCGGCATCCTCGTCGTCGTGCCGCCGCAGATCTATCTGGAGCGCGTGGCGCAGGGCGCGAGCTTCCGCTCGTACCTCGAGTTCTATCCGTCGATCTTCACGCTGCGCACCTACCCGGCGGGGAACCTGAGCTGGCACCACCTCTGGTTCGTCGCCTACCTCTTCCTCTACTCGGTGGCGCTGCTGCCGCTCTTTGCCTGGCTGCGCGGCGCGCGCCGGGCGCGGGTCGGCGCCCGGCTCGCGCGGCTCGTCGAGCGCACGGGGCTCTGGGTCTTCGCGCTGCCGCTCGCGCTGCCGCTCGTCTTCCTGCTCCCGCGCTTCCCCGGGCCACAGGACGTCGTGCACGACTGGGCGATGCTGCTCTACTACATGACCTACTTCCTCTACGGCTATCTTCTGAGCGACGCCGAGGCGCTCTGGGCGCGGATCGAGGCGGGGCGCGGCACGATGCTGCGCTGGGCCGTGCTCACGCTGCTCGCGGTCAACTACTTCCGCTGGAACCAGCTCGACCCGATGGCGCACGACGCCGTGCCCTACGCGCTCTGGTCGGGGCTCAAGGCGCTGATGGCCTGGTCGTGGGTGGTCGCCATCCTGGGCTACGCGCGGCGCTACCTGGGCTTCGCCAACCGCGTCCTGCGCTACACGAACGAGGGGATCTACCCCGTGTACATCCTGCACCAGACGATCACCGTGGTGCTCGCCTTCTACGTGCTCCCCCTGCGCGAGGGGGTCTTCGGCAAGTTCCTCTTCCTCGGCTTCGCGACGCTGGGGCTGAGCTGGGCCCTCTACGAGGTGGCGGTGCGGCCCTTCGCGTTGACGCGGCTGCTCTTCGGGCTCCGGCCGCTGCCGCAGGGCTCGCCGCGCGCGAGCCTGGCGGCGGCGCCGCGCCCCGCAGCGGCGACGCCCATGGCCTGGGGCGCCGAGTGACGGCGACTCGGACCCCACCCGCGCCGGGGCCGCTCTTCTGGGGCGGTCTCGCCGCGGCGGTCACGGGCGTGTGGTTGCTGCGCGCGGCGTACTTCCACCTCGACGACCTCGCCGCGGGGCAGACCGGCACCCTGCCCCTCCGTCTCATGACGGAGGGGACCGGCGCCTTCGGCGCGCTGCTGCTCGCGCCGCTCGTCGTGTGGGTCGGCCGCCGCTTCCGGCCCGCGCGCACGGGCTTGCCCGCGACGCTGCTCGCGCACCTGGCGGGGTTCGTCGGGTTCAGCGTCGCCCACACGCTCTTCATGGCGCTGACCCGCGCCGTGCTCGCCCCGGCGCTGGGCTTCCCGCACTACGCGTACGGCCCGCTCCGCCTCCGCCTGCTCATGGAGGCGCCGAGCGACGCGACGACCTATGCCGTCGTCCTTGGCGCGCTCCTCCTGGTCGAGAGCGTGCGCGCGCGGCGCGAGCGCGAGCTGCACGCGGTGGCGCTCGAGCGCGAGGTGGCCCAGGCGCAGCTCGCCAACCTGCAGCTCCAGCTGCAGCCGCACTTCCTCTTCAACGCGCTCAACACCATCTCGGCCACCATGTACGACGATCCCGGGGCGGCCGACGAGATGGTGGGCCATCTCTCCGAGCTCCTGCGCCACGCCCTCGGCGCGGCCGACCGGCGGGAGATGGCGCTGGGCGACGAGCTCCGGCTGCTGGAGAGCTATCTCGCCCTCGCCCGCGCGCGCTTCGGCGAGCGGGTGGACGTCGCGATCGACGTCGCGCCCGGGCTCGCCGACGCGCTCGTGCCGCCGCTCCTGCTGCAGCCGCTGGTGGAGAATGCCTTCCAGCACGGCATCGCCCCGTCGGGGCGCGGCCGGGTGGCGGTGCGCGCCCGGCGCGCGGGCGGGGAGCTCGTGCTCACGGTGGAGAACGCCTCGGGTGACCTCGGCGAGGTCGGGCGGGAGATGACGGCGTCGGCCTCGGCGTCGGCCTCGGCGGCGGCGCTGGCGACCGCGCCGGCCCCCGCGGCAGCCGGCGCGGGCTCGGGGCTCGGGCTCGGCCTCGCGGTCACCGGCCGCCGGCTCGCCCTGCTCTACGGCGACGCGGGCGTCGTCACCGCGGGACCGACCCCGGCGCCCGGCTATCAGGTCGCCGTGCGGCTGCCGTTCCGGACCGCGAAGCTCGCCGTCGCGGAGGAAGCCGATGCGCGTTCTCATCGTTGACGACGAGGCGCCGGCGCGCGCCCGGCTGCGTCGGCTGCTCGCCGACGAGCCCGACGTCGAGGTCGTGGGCGAGGCGGGCTCGGGGCCGGCGGCGGTCACGGCGATCGCCGAGCTCGCGCCAGACCTCGTCCTCCTCGACATCCAGATGCCGGGGCTCGACGGCTTCGGCGTCATCGAGACGGTGGGCGCCGCGGCGATGCCCCCGGTCGTGTTCGTGACGGCCTACGACGCCCACGCCCTCCGCGCCTTCGAGGCGCACGCCCTCGACTACCTCCTCAAGCCGATCCGGCCCGAGCGCTTCGCCGCCATGCTCGAGCGGGTGCGCCGCCTGCGCGCGCCGGCCGAGCGCTCGGCGCCCGGGGCCGCCGACCCGCTCGCCACGCGGCTCGACGCGCTCCTCGCCGAGCTGGGGCGCGAGCCGCAGCGGCTCCGGCACGTCCTCGTGCACCACGAGCATCGCGCGCTCCTGCTCCCGGTGGAGCGCATCGTGCGGATCGCGGCCGAGCGCAACTACCTGCGCCTCTTCGTCCCGGGCGCGGAATACACGCTCCGCGGCACGATCGGCGCGCTCGAGGCGCGGCTCGATCCCGCGGCGTTCCTCCGCATCGGCCGCGGCGACATCGTGCGGCTCGACGCGATCCGCGAGCTGCACCCCTGGTCGCACGGCGACTACCACGTGATCCTGAAGGACGGGACCGAGCTGGTCTGGAGTCGCCGCTACCGCGCGAAGAGCGCGCACCTCTTCGGCGAGGGCTGAGCCGTGAGCCGCGGCTAGCGGCCCGCGCGCCCCCGCACCACCTCGCCCACCAGCACCGCCGCCGGATAGAAGAGCTGCTCCTCGCTCCGCGCGTGCGCCGCCAGCGTCTCGGCGAGCCGCGCGACGGGCGCGTTCCCGGCGGCCCGCGCCGCCGCGCCGAGCTCGAGCGTCGCGGCGTGGATCGCCTCGTGCTCCGCGAGCATCCGCGGCAGCTCGGCCCGGAGCGAGTCGGTCAGCGGCAGCACCGCGCGCATTGCCGGCGCGTATTCGCCGCGCGCGAGCGGGGCGAGAAGGCCCAGCGGCGGCAGCGCGATCTGCTCCTCGCGCTGGAAATGCGGATCGAGCACCGCGGCGAGCTTGCGGGCCGCGGCGCCGACGCGCCCCGGTGCCCTGGTGGCGCGCACGAGCGCGTCGTGAATCTCGGCGTGCTCGACCCGCATCGCCTCGGGAATGCCGATGCCACCGCGGGCGGTGTCGGCGGCGCTCCCCGCGTCGTGCCCGTGCGCGTGCTCCTGCGCCGCCGCGGCGGCGGGGCGGACCGCGCCGGCGCCGAGCAGCACGCCGAGCACGGCGGCCGCGCCGGCGAGATGATGGACGAGCGGATGACGGACGAGCGATGAATGTGCCATGCGTACCCTCACCGTGAAGAGGCGAACCGGGACGGCGGGGAGTCCCCGCCATCCCGCAGCATGGCACGGCTCAGGTGTGGAAATCGTGAAAGCGGCGTGAGCGCCCGCTCAGCCGCGGCGGCTCAGGGCAGCGCCCACACCGCGCGCAGACGTCCGTAGGCGGCGTCGGGGAGCTGCACCAGCACCGGCTGTGCCGCCGGGTCGAGCCAGCGCGCGATGGCCGCCATGCGCTCGAGCGGCATCGCCGTGCAGCCGACGGTGGGGCTGTCGGGCCCGCTCCAGACGTGGAGGAAGATGCAGGAGCCGCCGCCCGGCGCGCGCTGCGCGCCGGCGTTGTGGTCCACGAAGACGCCGATGCGGTACGCGCCGCTGGCCAGCCGCATGTGCTCCGCGCTCGCCCACGGCTCGGGGGCGCCGGCCGGGGCGCGCACGAGGGCGTTGTACGCCGGCGACGCCGCGTCGTCCACGCAGCGGAGGTCCTCCGTCGCCTGCACGTACGGCATCCGCAGGTCGCGCATCGAGTCGGGCGGCGCGTAGCCGAAGATCCGGCTCAGCGTGTACGCCCCCGCGGGCGACTTGCCGTCCCCTTCCCGCTTCACCGGGCCCTCGAATCCCCGCGCGACGCCCTCGCCGTGGAGGCCGCGCCCCCAGGCGAGCCCCGTGCGGCCGACGACGATCGGCTCCGCGGCGCCCACGGCCGTCCACGCGGCGCCGGGGCCGCGGCGGGTGAAGCGCTGCAGCGTCCCGTGGATGTCGTCCCAGTCGGGGGTGCGCACGACGAGCAGCTGGCGGGTGGCGGCCGGGATCGGTCGCGCGGCGGGCGCCGCCGACGCCGCGGGGGACGCGGCCGTGGCCGAGGTCCGGGCGGACGCGCCGGCACAGGCGGCGAGGAGCAGCAGCGGCAGGGCGCCGAGGGGCGCGCGGGAGCGTGGCATGACGGTGCGTGGCATGACGGAAAGAAGATGCGCCCCGCTCCGGAGCGCAATCGGGCGGGTTGTGCCGCGGCGCCGATCCGGGCATGATCGGAAGGGCGGGCCGGACGGTCCGGCCCGCTCGCCGCATCCGCGCGTCACCCCCGCAAAGGAAGACTATTGGACTGGATCACCCCGCCGGCCGGCTGGCCGCACGCTCTCTGGGTTCCGCTCGTCGTCCTCGCCTCGGCGGCAGCCGGCGCCCTCGCGCACCTTCTTCTCACCCGCCTCCTCGACCAGCTCTATCGCAGGCGCCGCTCGCCGATCGGGGCCGCGCTCGTCGCGCACGTGCGACGGCCGACCCGGGTGCTCGCGGCGCTCTTCGCGGCGCAGCTCGCCGCGCAGACGCTCGTCGGCGACGCCGAGCTGCCCGTCGTCCCGCGCCGACTCCTCGCCCTCGCGCTCATCGGCGCGCTCGCCTGGACCCTCACCGGCATCATCGAGGCGCTGGTCGAGATCGTCGAGCACCGGCACCCGATCGACGCCGCCGACAACCTCCGTCAGCGCCGCGTGCGCACGCAGGTCGAGGTGCTGCGCCGCGTGGCCGTCGGCCTCGTCGTCTTCGTCGCGATCGCCGCCGCGCTCACGACGTTCCCGAGCGTGCGCAGCGTGGGGGCGAGCCTCTTCGCGTCGGCCGGCGTGGCGGGCCTGGTGGTCGGCTTCGCGGCGCGCCCCGCCCTCTCGAACCTGATCGCCGGGCTCCAGCTCGCCTTCACCGAGCCGATCCGCCTCGACGACGTCGTCGTGCTCGAGGGCGAGTTCGGGCGGATCGAGGAGATCGCCGCGACCTACGTGGTCGTGCGCGTGTGGGACGAGCGCCGGCTCATCCTCCCGCTCTCCTATTTCCTCGAGCATCCCTTCCAGAACTGGACCCGCACCGCCGCCGAGCTCCTCGGCACCGTCTATCTCTGGGTGGACTACAGCGTGCCGGTTCCGGCGCTGCGGGCCGAGCTCGAGCGGGTGCTGCGCGCCTCGCCGCTGTGGGACGGGCGCGCCTGGGGGCTGCAGGTCACCGATGCCAGCGACCGCGCCGTGCAGGTGCGCGCCCTCATGAGCGCGCCGAGTGCCGGCGCGGCGTGGAACCTCCGCTGCGAGGTGCGCGAGGCGCTGATCGGCTGGCTGCAGGCCAACCACCCGGGAGGCCTGCCGCAGGTGCGGGCGCTGGTGGCGACGGCGGGCGCGGGAGCCTTCGGGGCGCCGGCGCCCGAACTCGGCGGCTGACGCCGCCGCGCGCCCGCTACTCCAGCTCTCCCAGCGGCAGCGGCGTGCCGCAGTACCGGCAGTAGCGGGCGTCGGCGGCGTGCCGCTCGACGCCGCAGCCCGGGCAGGGGCGGCGCGCCAGGCCCGCCCCGGCGCGCGCGGCGCGGTCGAGCTCGAGGGTGACGATCCCCGTGGGCACCGCGATGATCCCGTAGCCCAGCACCATGAGGAGCGAGGCGAGCAGCTTGCCGACCACCGTCACCGGGGCGATGTCGCCGTAGCCCACCGTGGTGAGGGTGACGACCGCCCAGTAGACGCTCTGCGGAATGCTGCTGAAGCCCGAGGCCGGGCCCTCGACGAGGTACATCATCGACCCGACGACGACCACGATCGTCAGCACCGTGGTGAGGAAGACCGTGATCTTGTAGCGGCTCGCCCGCAGCGCGGCGCCCAGCACCGCGCCCTCGCGCACGTAGTGGGCGAGCTTGAGGACGCGGAAGATCCGCAGCACGCGCAGCACCCGGAGCGCCACGAAGAAGCGGGCGCCCGGGATGACGACCGTGAGATAGGTCGGCAGAATGGCGACGAGGTCGACGAGGCCGAAGAAGCTGCGCGCGTAGCGCCACGGGTGCCGCTCCGACCAGAGCCGCAGCGCGTACTCGAGCGTGAACAGGACGGTGAAGGTCCACTCCGCCGCGCGCAGCGCGGCGCCGTAGCGCGCCGAGATCGCGGCGACGCTGTCGAGCATGACGACCACCACGCTCGCCAGGATGGCCACGATGAGCGCCACGTCGAACGCCCGCGCGGGCGGGTCGTCGTGGGTGAAGATGACGTCGAAGACGCGGTCGCGAAGTGGGGAGCGCGGCATGGTCTCGAGCGAAGTTACGCCACGCCGGGCTATGATTCAATGCGCCCGGCCACGGCCGACGGCGGCACATGGAGGCAGACGATGAGCACTCACGATCACGACGGCTGGCACCCGCTCGGCGTAGCCGACGGCACCACGATGCGCGCCTGGGTCGCGCGCCCCGCGGGCCCGGGCCCGCACCCGGGGCTGCTCGTGCTGCAGGAGGCGTTCGGCGTCAACGCACACATCCGCGACGTCGCAGGGCGCTTCGCGGCGGAGGGCTTCCTGGCGATCGCGCCCGAGCTCTTCCACCGGACCGCCCCCGGCTTCGAGGGCGACTACGGCAACTTCAACGGCGTCCGGACGCACGTGAACGCGCTCACCACCGAGGGGATCGAGGCCGACCTCCGCGCCGCATTCGGGTGGCTCGACAGCACGGGCGCGGTGGATGCCGCGCGCGTCGCGGCGGTCGGCTACTGCATGGGCGGCCGCTGCGCCTGGATCGCCAACTCGGCGCTGCCGCTCGCGGCGGCCGTCTCCTACTACGGCGGCGGGATCGCCCCGGCGCTCCTCGACCGCGCCGCCCGCGTGTCGGGCCCGCAGCTCCTCGTCTGGGGTGGGCGCGACACGCACATCCTCCCCGAGCACTCCCGCGCCGTGGAGGACGCGCTCCGCGCGGCCCGGAAGCGCTACGCGAGCATCGTCTTCTCGCAGGCCCCGCACGGCTTCTTCTGCGACGCGCGCCCGGAGTACGACCCGCCGGCGGCGCGGGAGGCGTGGGCCCTCACGCTCGCCTTCCTGCGCGACTACACGGGCGGGAGCGCGGCGTGAGCGAGCGCATCACGCTCGCGCTGGCCGGCGACGTGATGACGGGGCGCGGGATCGACCAGATCCTGCCACATGCCTGCCCGCCGCATCTCTACGAGCCCGCGGCGTCCTCGGCGCTCGACTACGTGGCCCTCGCGGAGGCGGCGCACGGGCCCATCCCGCGCCGGGTCGAGCCCGGCTACGTCTGGGGCGCGGCGGCGGCGGCGCTCGCGCGCGTGCGGCCCGCGGCGTTCGTCGTCAACCTCGAGACCAGCCTCACCACGAGCGAGGACGCCCTCCCCAAGGGCATCAACTACCGGATGCATCCGGCCAACGTCGGCGTGCTCGGCGCGGTCGGGATCGGCTGCTGCGTCCTCGCCAACAACCACGTCCTCGACTGGGGCGAGGTCGGGCTCCTCGAGACGCTCGCGACGCTCGCCCGCGCCGGCATTCCCGCGGCGGGCGCGGGCCGGACGCTGGCCGACGCCGAGCGCCCCGCCGTGCTCGCGCCGGCGGGCACGGCGGCGGAGGCGGCGACGCGCGTCCTCGTCCTCGCCTGCGGCACCGGCGACAGCGGGATCCCGCCCGCGTGGGCCGCGGGCCCCGCGCGGCCCGGCGTGCATCGGCTCCCGGATCTGACGCCCGCGACCGTCGTGCATCTCGGACGCCTCGTGGCGGCGGCGAAGCGCCCGGGCGACGTCGTGGTGGCCTCGGTCCACTGGGGCGGGAACTGGGGCTGGACGGTGCCGCGCGCGCAGGTCGCCTTCGCGCACGCGCTCATCGACGAGGCCGGGGTGGACGTGGTGCACGGCCACTCGTCCCACCACCCGAAGGCGATCGAGGTCCACCACGAGCACCCGATCCTCTACGGCTGCGGCGACTTCCTGGACGACTACGAGGGCATCGAGGGCGCGGAAGCCTACCGCTGCGACCTCGCCCTGCTCTACTTCGTCACCCTCGCGGTGCCCGGGGGCCGGCTGCTGGAGCTCACGATGACGCCGCTCCGCCTGCGCCGCTTCCGGCTCGAGCCCGCCCCGGCCGCCGATCGCGCGTGGCTCGCCCGCACGCTCCGGCGCGAGTGCGGACGCTTCGGCCGGAGCGTGCTCGAGCGCGACGACGGCGACTTCGCGCTCAGCGCCCGCCCGCCGGCAGGTGCTCGGTGAGGTAGCGCGTGAGCAGCGAGTAGACGTGCAGCGTCGTCCCCCGGCCCTCGCAGATGCAGTGCGAGCGATTGGGATAGGTGACGAAGTCCACCGGCTTGCCGAGCTCGACGAGGCGGTTCATCAGGCGCTCGCTCCCCTGGTAGTGCACGTTGTCGTCGCCCGAGCCGTGCACCAGGAGGAGCCGCCCGCGCAGCCCCTCGGCGAAGTTGATCGGCGAGCCGCGCCGGTAGCCCTCCGCGTTCTGCTCCGGGAGCCCCATGTAGCGCTCCTGGTAGATGGTGTCGTAGAGCCGCTGGTCGGGCACCGGGGCCACCGCCATGCCGACCTGGTAGACGTCCGGATAGCGGAACATCGCGTTGAGCGTCGCCGAGCCGCCGCCGCTCCAGCCCCAGATCGCGACGCGCGCCGCGTCGAGGTAGGGCCGCGCGCGCGTCAGCGCGCGCACCGCGTCCGCCTGCTCGCGGCTCGAGAGCTCGCCCACCGCGCCGTAGACCACCTTGCGCCACGCGCGCCCGCGCGGCGCCGGGGTGCCGCGGTTGTCCACGCTCGCCACGATGTAGCCCTGGTCGGCGATCATCCGGTGCCAGAGCCCGCCGTTGCCGCCCCAGGCGTCGAGCACCGTCTGCGCCGCGGGCTCGCTGTAGACCTGCATGAGCAGGGGATAGCGCTTCGCGGGATCGAAGTCGCGCGGGAAGATCATCCAGCCGTCGAGCTCGACGCCCCCGCCCACCGGCACGCGGAAGAACTCGGTCCTGCGCTGGAGGAGCGGCGCCGCGGCCTCGCGCAGGCGCGCGTTGTCCGCCAGCGTGCGCGCGACGCGGTGCGCGGGCAGCGCCACGAGGTCGATCGCCGGCGGCGCGTCGAAGCGCGAGTACGTGTGAAACGCCCAGCGCCCGTCGGGGGAGACGTCGTACTGGTGCGTCCCCGGCTGCCCCGCGGGCGAGACCCGCTCGGCACGGCCGCCCTTGAGCGGGACGCGGTAGAGATAGCGCTGCGTCGCGTTCTCCGGCGAGGCGACGACGTAGATCCAGCCGCCCCGCTGGTCCACGCCGGCCACGCGGATCACGTCGTAGGCGCCCGGCGTGAGGAGCCGCGTCGAGCGCCCGTCGCGCGAGACCGAGTAGAGGTGCCGCCAGCCGTCGCGCTCGCTGACCCACAGAAAGCGCTTCCCGCCGTCGAGCCAGGTCAGGTCGTTCACCACGTCCACCCACGCCGAGTCGCGCTCGGCGAGGACCTCGCGCGCGCGGCCGGTCCGCGCGTCGGCGAGCATCACGCGGTCGGTGTTCTGGAGCCGGTTGAGCCGCTGGAGCACGAGCTCGGCGGGCCCCGCCCACTCCATCCGCGGCAGGTAGTCGTTGCGCGGGTCGCCCGGGAGGTCGAGCCAGACGGTGGGGCCGCCCGCGGCGGGCACGACGCCCGCGCGCACGGCGGAGTTCGTCGTGCCCGCCTTCGGGTACTGCACGGGAATCGTGAACGGGTAGAGCGAGTCGGTGTCGTTGATGAGGAGGAAATCGCGCACGCCCGTCATGTCGAACTGCCAGTAGGCGATCCGCGTCCCGTCGGGCGACCAGCGGAAGGCGTCGCGGAGCGAGAGCTCCTCCTCGTACACCCAGTCGGTCGTGCCGTTGACGAGCGTGCGCGAGCCGTCGGTCGTGAGCCGCGTGACGGCGCCGTCGGCGAGCCGCTCGACGTAGAGGTCCCCGGCGCGCACGTAGGCGACGCGGTCGCCCGTGGGCGAGAACTTCGCGAACATGAGCGTCGAGGGGGCCGCGTCGGGGCCGCCGAGCTGGCGGAGCGCGCCGCTCGCGCGGTCGAGCACCCAGTAGTCGCCGCGGGTCTCGTCGCGCCAGACGCGCGCGGTGTTGGTGAAGACGAGCAGGAGGTTGCCGTCGGGCGACCAGCGGTAGTCGGCGATGGCGAGCGGCACCGAGTCGCCGGCCGGCACGAGCCGCTCGGCCGGCACGAGCACGCTGCGCGCGCCCGTCGCCGTCTCGTAGCGCACGATCTCACGTGCGCCCGGCAGCGAGGGGGAGGGCTCGAGCGTGGTGTAGGCCGCCCCGCCGTCGATCCAGCGCGCGGGGCCGAAGCGCTCGGCCGCGAAGTCGCGCGAGGCGAACAGCCGCCCGAGCAGCGCCGCGGTGGAATCGGCCCGGGCCGCGTCGGCGCCCGCCTGCTGCGCGGCGAGGGGCGCGGCGAGGGACGGCGCGAGCGGCGCGGCGGCCAGCAGGAGGGCGAGCGTCCCGCCGGGGAGCGGGGAGACGAGGCGCATGGATGACTCCGGGTGACGTGTCGGATGCGGGGGCCGCTTCCAAGATACGACCCGGCTGGCCGCCAGGAAGGGCGCCGGATGCCGGGCGGGGCGGCGCTCAGCGGCCGCCGCGCGGCCCCGAATCCGCGGCGACGCGCCCGTCGACGAGCCGCACGATGCGGTCGCAGCGCGCCGCCAGCCGGTCGTCGTGCGTGACGATGACGAACGCGGTGCCGTAGCGGGCGTTGAAGGCGCGCAGCAGCCGCCACACCTGGTCGCCCGATTCGGTGTCGAGGTTGCCGGTGGGCTCGTCGGCGAGCACGAGCGGGGGCCGCATCACCAGCGCGCGGGCGAGCGCCACGCGCTGCTGCTCACCGCCCGAGAGGTCGGTCGCGCGGTAGGCGGCGCGCGCGGCGAGCCCCACCTCGCCGAGCAGCGCCGCGGCGCGCGCCGCCATCTCGCGGTCGCGCCGGCCGCGGTCGGCGAGCAGCGGGAGCATCACGTTCTCCTGGGCGCTGAAGGCGGGGAGCAGGTGGTGGAACTGGAAGACGAAGCCGATGCCGCGCCCGCGCAGCGCGGTCGTCGCCGCCTCGTCGAGCGCGGCGGTGTCGCGGCCCCGGAAGACGATCCGCCCGCCCGTGGGCCGGTCGAGCAGGCCGACCAGGTTGAGCAGCGTCGTCTTCCCCGAGCCCGAGGGTCCGGTGAGCGCGAGGAACTCGCCCGGCTCGACGACCAGATCGATGCCGCGCAGCACGTGTGTCACGACGCGCGTCCCGTAGTCCTTCGTCACGCCGTCGAGGCGGAGCAGCGCGGCGGCCGGGGCGGGCACGCGGATCGGCGCTCAGCCGGCGCGGATGATCCGCGCCGGCTCCACGCCCGCGGCGCGCCGCGCCGGCAGGAGCGCGGCGGCGACCCCGACGCCCACGGCGAGCGCCGCCGAGCGCAGGTAGAGCACCGCGCCGAGCGCGACCGGGAAGGTGGCGGAGCCGTCGGGATTGCGCGCCAGGCGGGCGAAGAGGAGGCCGAGCGCGGCGCCGAGCGCGATGCCGACCGCGGACCCGAGGAGGCCGAGGATGGCGCCCTGGAGCAGGAAGATGCGCAGCACCTGGCGGCGGGAGGTGCCGGTGGCGCGGAGGATGCCGATCTCGCGCGCCTTCTGCACCACCGAGACGGCGAGCACGCTCGCGATCCCGAGCGCGACGGCGAGGCCGACGAAGGTCTGGATCGTGCGGCTCGAGGCGCTCTGCGAGCGCAGCGCGGTGAGCAGCTGCTCGTTGGTGCGCATCCAGCTGTCGGCCACGAGCCCGGTGCGCCGCGTGATCGCGCCCGCCAGCCGCTCGGCGTCGTAGATGCCGGCGACCGTCACCTCGATCGTGGAGACGCCGCCCTCGAGGCCGAACAAGCTCTGGCTGGCGCGCAGCGCGACGAACACCCACCGCTGGTTGAGGTCCCGGTTGCCGAGATCGAGGATCCCGCTCACGGTGTACACGCCGTCGCCGCCGGCCGGCTCGCCGGTGCCCGTGTCGGCCGCGGCCGACCCGCTCACGCGCAGGCGGAAGCGGTCGCCCACCGAGAGGCCCAGGTAGCGGGCCAGCTCGGCGCCGATCACCGCGTGGAAGCCGTCGAGCTCGAGCCGCCCGGCGCGGAGGAAGGCCCCGAGGTCCACGATGCGCCCGTAGCTCGCGGGGTCGATCCCCCGCACCGTCACGGCGCTCGCTCCGTCGCCGCGCACCGCGATGGCGGGCCCCGCGATGGTCGGCGCCGTCGCGACGACGCCCGGGAGGCGCGCGATCTCGGCCTGCGCGCGCTGCCACTGCACGATCGAGCGGATGCGCTGCGCCGGGCGCTCGACCTGGGTGACGCGCGCCGCACCGGGGTCGGGCGGCGCGAGCACGCGCGGCATCTCCTCGCGCGGGCGCACGACGACGTGCGCCTGGGTACCGAGGGTCCGGGCGACGAGGCTGCGCTGCAGCCCGGTGATGAGGGCCGAGAGGAAGATGATGACGCCGACCCCGACGCCGATGCCCGTGAGGATCAGCGTGGTCTGCGTGCGCCCCTCGCGCAGGTAGCGCAGCGCCACGAGCAGCTCGAACGGCATCTCACCGCTCCCGCACGCGCCGCCCCGGCGCGACGTCGGCCGGCAGCACCCGCTCGCCCTCGGCGAGGCCGCCCAGGATCTCCACCACGCCGTCGCCGCGGAGGCCGAGGCGCACCGGGCGCCGCACGGCGCGGCCGTCGCGGAGCACCGCGACCCACGGCCCCGGCCCGCCGGCGTCGTGCACCCGCTCGCGCGGCACGACGAGCGCGCGGGCGCGGCGCGCCACCTCGAGGTCGATGGAGACCGTCATGTCGGCGCGCAGGTAGGCCGGCGGCGCGGGCACGGCGAGGCGCACTTCGACGGTGCCCTGCGCCGGGTCCACCACCGGCGCCACGCGGGTGACGCGCGCCGCGAACGTGCTCTCGGGGAAGGCGTCGGCGGAGACGATCGCCGGCGCGCCCGGCCGCAGGTCGGCCAGGTTCTCCTCGCGCGGAAAGGCGACGAGCTCGGTGGGCCCGTCGAGCGCGAGCTCGAGGAGCACGCGGCCGGGGGTCACCACGTCGCCCGGCTCCACGGAGCGCACGAGCACCGTGCCCGCGGCCGGCGCGGTGAGACGGGTGAGCGCGAGCTGCGCCGCCGCCGCCGCGACCGTCGCCCGCGCCCGCGCCACCTCGGCGAGCGACGCGGAGGCGCCGGCGCGCGCGCGGGCCACCTCCAGCTCGGAGCGCGCGACCCGCGCCGCGCGGTCGGCCTGCTCCAGCTCGCGCGCGCTGATCGCGCCCTGCGCATAGAGGGCGCGTGTGCGCGCGAGGTCGCGCTCGGCCTGCCGCGCGGCGAGCCCGGCCTGGTCCGCCGTGGCGCGGGCCCGCGCCTCCGCCGCCGCGAGCGCCGCGCGCGCCTGGGCGAGCGCCGCCGCCTGCGGGGCGTCGTCGAGGCGCACGAGCAGCTGGGCCGGCGTCACGTGGTCGCCCTCGCGCACGCGCACCTCGCGCACCGCGCCCGCGAGGCTCACGCCGAGCCGCGCGCGCGCGGGCGGGCGGACCCGGCCCGTGAGCACGAGCGTGCGCACCACGTCGCGGCGCTGGACGGCGACCGCCGTCGCGCGCACCGGGAGTGCGCGCAGCACGAGCACGCCGGCGACGACGGCGACGAGCAGCGCGGCGGCGAGCCACGGCAGTCGTCCGCGCCGGAGCCCGCCCATGCCGCGGAGCGCGCCCACGCGCGCGTCCCCCTCGCGCGCGTCCGCCGCCGGCTCGGTCACCGCCGGCTCGGGCACCGCCAGCTCGGGCACCGCCGGCTCGGGCGTCGTCCACCGGTGCACGTCGTGGTCAGCCATGGAGACCTCCCCGCCCACCGGCCCGGGCGCGGGTCGGCCTTCGGGTCAACCTGCGGGCCGGATCGGCGGGTGTCAACGATCGGCGCGCCCGCATCCCCACGTGCCCGGGCGGCTGCTACGGCATCACGGCCACGGCGACGTGCGACGGCCAGCGCGCCGAGTGCCAGACGCGGTGGATCCGCGCGCGGAAGTCTCCGGGCTTCGCGTGGAAGATGTTGGGCACGAACGTCTGGGGGTTGCGGTCGTAGAGCGGGAACCAGGTGCTCTGGACCTGCACCATGATCCGGTGCCCCGTGCGGAAGGTGTACAGCTGCTGGTGCAGGTCCACGGTGAAGGGCGTCACCGTGTTCGCCGGGATCGGCGTCGCGCGGCCGAAGCCCCGCCAGTAGCGGCCGCGCAGGATGTCCGCGTTCACGATGAGCTGGTAGCCGCCCATCTGCGGGCGGTCGGGCACGCTGTCGGGGTAGACGTCGATGAGCTTCACCACCCAGTCGGCGTCCGTGCCTGTCGTCGAGGCGAAGAGGTGCGCGACGACGTCGCCCGCGATCGTGAAATCCGCGGTGAGCGGCGCCGACGTCCAGGTCCGCACGTCGGGGCGGCCGTCCACGAAGCGCTGGTCCTGCTCGAGCCAGGTGCGCCACCCGCTGCCGTCGTCGGGCCGCGGGATGTAGGGCACCGGGTGCGCGGGATCGGAGATGAACGAGTCGACGGCCGCCGCGCCGGCGAGCGCGGGGGGCGGCGGCTCGAAGGCGAGGAGGCCCTGCTCGCGGAGGTAGAGGTTGCGCGGCCGCGCCGTCTTCGGCGGCCACGCGTCGAAGCTCCGCCAGGCGTTGGTGCCCGTCTCGAAGACGCGCGCCTCGGGGAAGCGCCCGTCGCCCTTGCCGTGCAGCCAGTAGGCGAACCACGGCCGCTGGATCTCGGCGCGGAAGTAGTCGGCGGTGTTGCTCCCGAGCCGGATCGGCCCGAGCGAGTCGCCCCCCGGCAGCAGCCAGCCGCCGTGGAACCAGGGGCCCAGCACGACGTGGTTCCACCCCTTCGCGTCCGCGCGCTCCACCGTGCGATAGGCGAGCTGCGGCCCGAGGATGTCCTCCTCGTCCCACCATCCGCCGACGAAGAGGATCGGCACCTCGGGCTTCGTGAGCACGTGCTGCAGCGCCCGCGCGCGCCAGTAGGCGTCGTAGGCCGGATGGGTGCGGAAGCCGCTCCACGAGGGCGTCTCGCCGACGCCGGTGAGCTTCGCGAGCGAATCGAGCGTCGGGATCGTCCGGTAGAACTCGTACTGATCGAGCTCGGCGCTCGCGAATCCCTTCCCGCTCTCGATCCAGGCCGCGTAGGCCACGCCCTGCGTCTGCCGGAACGCCCCCTGGTGGAAGAAGTCGTCGCCGAGCCAGGTGTCGCCCACCGGGCCCTGCGGGCTGATCGCCTTGAGCGCGGGGTGCGCCCCGACGCCGGCGAGCGCGGCGAGCCAGCCGCGGTAGGAGATGCCGAGGACGCCGACCTTGCCGCTGTTGTTGGGCAGGTGCCGCACGAGCCAGTCGATCGTGTCCCAGGCGTCGGTGGACTCGTCGGTGCCGCGCGGATCGCGCGGGTCGCGCTGGGGACGCGTGGTGACGAACGTCCCGCCCGAGCCGCCCCGGCCGCGGATGTCTCCGGTGACGAAGATGTAGCCGTCTTCGGCGAGCTCGCGGTACGGCGGCGGGAGCGTGGCGCTGCGGAACTCGCGCGCCGCGCCGAACGGCGTGCGGACGAGGAGGATGGGGAGCGGCTGCGCCGCCCGCTTCGGGATGAGCGCCACGGCGGCGAGCGTCACGCCGTCGCGCATCGGGATCGCGAGCTCGCGGCGCTCGTAGCCGGTGTCGGCGGGCTCCTGCGCACCCGCGGGCACGACCGACAGCGCGGTGGCGAGCGCGGTCAGGGCGGCGAGCCCGGCCGAGCGGAGCAGGCGAGTGGGGAGGCGCACGCGGTCTCCTCTGAAGGATGGGCGAGGTGCTGGCAAAGGATGCGTCGGGACCGCCCGACGGGAGAAGGTCCCGAAAGGTTGCGAAGGGCCGCATGTGCACGCGGCCCTTCGTTCCTGGCGAGGCGCGGAGGTGCCTCAGGATGTCGCGGCCACCGCCGCGTCGGCGTCGAGCAGCCCGGCGCCGGTGGCGTCGGTGCCCCAGCAGATCTGCGTCGGCTCCGCCCCCGGCGCCGGCCGCACCATCCGGCAGCCCGCGCCGAGCGCGATCGCCGTCTGCTCCAGTGTCGTCTCGGCCTGCGCCTGCGTGAGGCTCGGATCCTTCTCGAGCATCAGCGCCACGGTACCCGTCACGTGCGGTGCCGCCATCGAGGTACCGCCGAGGAAGAAGTAGCTGGGCTGCCCGCGCTGGAGCTGGAACGGCCCGACCACCCACGAGCCCGGAGCGGCGACGTCGAGGTCCTGCCCCGCCTTCGCGCGGCTCGAGAAGTCGGTGATGTAGAACTGGTCGGGCGGCGTGGGCTCGGGGACGTCGAGCGCGAACCACCAGGTCGGCGTCGTCCACTCCTGCGTCCAGCCGCTCGCGGCGGCCGAGATCACGGGGGCGTACGCGCCGGGGTAGCCCATCCCGGCCTCGCCGGCGTTGCCGGCCGAGAAGACGAGCAGCACGCCGTGGGCGAGCGCGTAATCCACCGCCGCCTGCACCAGCGGGTCGGGGCTGCCGCTGCCCCAGCTGTTGTTGACGACGAGCGGGCGCCCGGCGAGCGGCCCCTGCTTCAGCTCGGCGAAGTAGAGGAGCCCGGCCGCGGCCACCGAGCTGTAGAAACTGCAGCTGCGGGGGGTGTTCGCGCTGCCTTCGGCGTTCAGCCGCACCGGGATCACCGTGGCACGCGGTGCGGTGCCCTGGAAGTAGGTACCTCCGAGATTGTAGCCCAGGATCGTGCTCGTCACGTGGGTGCCGTGCGCGCAGACGTCGTGCTGCCACTGGTCGCCCGGCAGCTCGACCACCTTGCCCCGGTCGGCGGCGCCGCCGCCGGTGAAGGTGCGCGCGTACTGCGTGGCGATCCGCTCCTCGGGGAAGTACTGCCGCCAGGTGTAGAGGAGCCCGGTGTCGAGCACGCCGACGTAGACCCCGTCGCCGGTCTCGGCCACATCGCGCTCGCTCGAGAGCGGGCGGACCGTGACGTCGATGGCGTCCTGGTCCCAGGTGCTGATGCCGCCGGTGAAGTCGGTCACCGGCACCAGGTCGGTCGGCGGCGGGATCATGATCTCCTGGTCCACCGCGGCGCCCTTGACGAACGGCAGCGCACGGATCGCCGCCAGCTGGTCGGCCCGCGCCTGCAGGGTGAGGCCGTTGATCTCGGGGTACTGGCGCTCGACGGCGCCGATGGCGCCGAGCTGGGCGAGCTGCGCGGCGGTGGGCCGCGCCTTGAGGACGACGTTGATCGCGGTCGGCCCCACGCCGCCGGCGGCGAGTGCGGGGGAGTCGGGCGTGGCGGCGGTGGATGGCGCGGTGGGTGCGGGATTCTGGTCGGCGCAGGCGCCGAGGACCACGAGCCCGGCGAGAGCGAGGATCGAGAGTCGCAGGTTCATCACGGGATGCCTCCGGACATCGCTGAACAGAGCTCGATCGTTGGAGATCGATGTTGGGGAAGGATGGTTCCTGAACGGCAACCGCCGAGCGGCCAGGATGCGGCGGCTCGGCGGTCTTGGAACCTTCGTGGCGGCGGGCGGGGACTTCGGTCCGTCAGTCCAGCGTCGCGGAGGAGGCGAGGACCCGTGGCTTTGCGGCCCCGGGTTTCCCCGGGTGTGCCTTTGTCGCTCTAGGCGCTCTGGTACACCAAGGGCTACGCTAGGGTCCGACGCCGGCGCTGTCAAGACGCCGGCGCCACCTGGTACTGCTCGAGCTTCCCGTCGGGCGTCTCGTAGGTCCACACCCGCAGCACGCGGCCCGGGAAGACCGCGCGGTAGGCACGCATCGTCATGCCGCCGCGCTGGCGCGTCGCCGTGAGCTCGAAGCTCTTCAGCTCGCCCAGCGGCGCGAGCGACGCGGCGAAGTCCCCGAGCGCCTCGGCGCTGAAGTAGTCGCTCGCGTTCGGCGTGAGCAGGGCGCGGTCGATGGTGCCGCCGCGCAGCCCCTCGAGGATCGCACGGGCCTGTGCCGTGCGCTCGGCGCCGAGCGCGTCCTCGGTGGTGAAGAGCACGCGCGTGATCCCGCGCGCGATCGCGCCCGCGGCGGGCGAGGCGTCCTGGTTCGTCAGCACGACGACGGCGGCGCTGTCCTCGGGGAAGACCATGTTCTCCGAGACGAAGCCCGACACCTCGCCCGAGTGCTCGACGAGGAAGTGGCCGTTGCTCATCGACACATCCACCCCGAGCCCGTAGCCGGTACCGGCGCCGTTCTGCAGCCGCACCTCGCGCTCCATCTCGCGCCACGACGCCGGGCGCAGCAGCCCCCCGGCGATCATCGTGCTGTCCCAGCGCGCGAGATCGCCCGCGGTCATGGCGAGCATCCCCGCGGCCCACATCCAGCCGCGGCCCGCGTCGGGCGCGGGGTGCAGGGGACCGAGGGCGTAGCGGATGTAGCCCGTGGCGTCGGCCGCGCGCGGATCGGCGTCGAAGTCCTTCGCGCTCGCGAGGCGGAGCGGATCGAGGAGGCGCGTCTGCACGAAGCGCCAGAAGGGCGTCCCGCTCGCCTGCTCGACGACCATGCCGGCGAGGGTGTAGTTGGTGTTGCTGTACTGCCAGCGCGTCCCCGGCACGAAGTCGAGCGGCCGCTTCCCCCAGCGGTCGGCGATCTGCCGCGGCGTCACGTCCTGCTTCATCGGCGTCATCAGGTAGTCCTGCGGCCAGAAGTCCTGATAGCCGGAGGTGTGCGAGAGGAGCTGGCGGATCGTGACCGCGTTCCCCTCGGTGAGCCCGGGGACGTATTTCGCGATCGGGTCGTCGAGCTTGACCTTCCCCGCCTCGGCGAGGAGCAGGATCGCGGCGGCCGTGAACTGCTTGCTCACCGACCCGATCCCGTAGCGCATCGCCGGCGTCGCGGCGGTGCCCCGCTCGAGGTTCGCCTTGCCGTAGGCGTTGGCGTAGGCCACCCGCCCGTGCCGCACGACGGCGACGCTGGCGCTGGGGACGCCGGTAGCCGCGAGCACCGCGGTGGCGATCGAGTCCACGGTGCGGGCGAGCGCGGTGTCCGGCGTGGCGGCCGGGGGCGGGGCCGGTGGCTTCGCCGGGGCCTTCGCCGGCACCTGCGCGTGGAGCGGGAGGGCGAGCAGGCCGGCGGCGAGCGCCGTGGCGAGCGGGGCGTGGAGTCTGGGCATCGTCGGGTGAGCGGTTGGGGAGACGGCCGGCCTGCCGGGCGCCGACGGGCGCCGGCGGCGCGGGCTCCGGTTAGGTTAGCGCGGGATCGGGGTGTCCGCAACGCGGCGGAAGCCCCGGCCGGTCGCCGGGTGTAGAGCTGCACATTCTCTCGTAAGCCCGGCGAGCTTCTCTCGTATCTCCCCGCTGCCTGTTGCGGCTTGTCTTTCGTAAGAATCCCCGGGCTGCCGTGGCACGGCGCCTCTGCGGGCTCGTCGAGCCGAACCGGACCCCACGCCTCCGGTCACGCGGTCGCCGGGCACGCCCAGTGCGCTCCACCCACCACGATCCCATGTGCGGCCGGCCCGCTCGCGAGCGGGCTGCCGGCCGCCACGCGCGCCGCGAGCTCAGAGCTCGAGGCGCAGCCCCAGAATGGGGATCAGCGGGATGGCATACCGGGTCTTGTAGCTCACGATCACATCCGGGCTCCCCGGCGGCACCGGGGTGCGGCGCGGCTGAATGGGAATGCTCTGGCCGCGCGTGAGGTCGGCCAGCGCGACGAAGGCCTCCCAGTGCAGCCCGCTCCCGGTGTGTCCCTTCCGGTAGCCGACCCGCACGTCGACCCGATGGGTCATCGGAAGGCGCGCCGCGTTCCGCGGGCCCTGCAGCACCACAGCCCCGCTGCCGAAGGGCGGGATGATGAAGCCCTTGTAGGGATCGTAGTAGTCGGTGGAATACGTGAAGGTGTAGGGCGTGTACGGCAGCCCCGAGGCGAGCGTCGCGTCGGCACTCGCGAACCAGCCCGCCTCGGGCTCGTACGCGAGGAGGAGCTTGAGGCGCTGCGGCATGTCGAAGTCCGCCGGGTAGCGGCTCGCGCCGGCCTCGCGCCAGGTGCGCGCCCAGGTGTAGCTCGAGTGCAGTGACCAGGCGCGC
>DASTSO010000057.1:0-4073 GCA_035760645.1 Gemmatimonadales bacterium | reverse complement strand
ACGGGGACGGTGCCGAGCGGCGCCAGCGGGCTCACGGCGACGTTCACGGTGACCAACACCGGGACCGTCGACGACGAGTACGACCTCACCTGTCCGATCAGCGGCGCCGTGACGAGCTGTACGCTCAGCCGCACCGGGCTGGCGCTCGGGGCCAGCCAGAGCGCCCAGGTCACCATGACCGTCGCGGTCGGGACGGGCACCACCGGTCAGGCCAACCTGAACGTCACCTCGCCCTTTGCCAGCACCTCCGGCTACTACTACCTGACGCTCGGACCGGGCGTGAAGCTCGCGGCACCCGTCGCCACCTCGACGGGCCGCGCCGTCGTGGCGAGCCGCCAGCCGGTCATCCGCGCGCTGTTCACGCCCGGCGCCGCGCCGATCGACACGTCGAAGACGCGGCTCGTTTACATCCGCGGCGCCGTGACCGACACGATCACCAATCTCACCGGCGCGCTCGTCACCACTGGACGGGGGGTGGCGCGCCACAACCGCGGGCTCCTCGAGTGGGAGGTGGATTCAGCTCACGCGCTCGCCGTCGGCGCGGGTGCCGGCGACTCGGCGAAGGTGCAGGTGACCGCCTGCGACACGGGCAACAACTGCGCGACGGCGACCCAGTGGATCGTCCTGCCGAACGACGGCAAGCCGGTCCTGGGCTTCTCGGGGCAGCCGCTCGGCGCCTGGGGCGGCGGCTTCGGCTCGAGCTTCGGCCCGGGGCTCAGCCTGAGCGGGGCGGAGGTCGAGGCGGGCTTCGGCTCGGTGCCGTACTTCTCGATGGGCGCGGGCCGGAGCCTCGGGTTCGTCTACTCGACGCGGCAGAGCTATCCCCGCGCCCTGGTCCCGGTGGACCTCACGCTGCCGGGCTCGAGCTACGCGGGCACCGATTCGCTGAAGCTCGTGCTCGTGGACGGCGCGACCCGGCTCGACTCGGTGAAGGTCGGCGCGACGACCTGCACGACGCCGAGCACGGGCGCGAAGAGCTGCCGCCTCGTCCTCCAGGGCGACTTCGGCGCCACCGCGCTGAGCCCGGCGATCCAGCGCAGGTGGCTGCGGCTCGAGGCGACGCTCACGGCGAGCGGGGTGACGAAGCAGAGCCTGGACTCGACCGAGGTGGTGCTGGTCGACCGGCGCCAGAGTCCCTACGGCTCGGGGTGGTGGCCCGCCCCGGCGACGATCGTCGCGCAGGCGGGCGGCGACCGGATCCTCGTCGGCCCGACCGGCACGGCGACCATCTACCGCGGCAACGGCGACTCGGTCTACCTCCCGCCGCCGGGCACCTTCACCGCGCTGACGCGCACGGCGAGCGGCTGGGATCTGCAGGCGCGCGGCTCGCTCACGAAGGCCGTCTTCAACGCCGCGGGGCTGTTTCTCAAGGCGACCGACGCCTACGGCAACCGTGACTCGGTGGCGTACGACAACTATGACCGCGTCGCCGCGCTGGTCGATCCCGTGGGCAAGCAGATCACCGTGGCCTACGACTCGAACGGGGCTACGATCACCGATCCCGGTCTGCGGCGGACCCGGATCGCGATCGATCCGGCGACGAGACGGCTCGTCTCCGACTCGCTCATGTCCGGCGCGACCCCCTGGGTGGTGCGCCATTATGCGTATCAGGGGTACGGCGGCAGCGGCACGCTGCTTCTCGTTAGGAGTAGCGGCGTGATCGGCGACACCACCGAGGTGGTCTACGACTCCACGGCGGGCGCGCCGCGCCGGCGGCCGGTGCAGGCGAAGCTGCCGAGCGTGCAGGACCCGTCGGGAGCGCTGGTGAAGCCGATGCTCACCTATACCGCCTACGAGCGCCAGGGCTACGGGCGGGCGGTGTCCCTCGACAGTACATACGTGGAGATGAAAGATCCCCGGAACAACTGGACCCGCTCGCTCCTCAACCGCTGGCGGCAGGCGGTGAAGACCTGGGACGCCCTCGACACGCTGCCCAAGGTGACCGCGCAGGCGGCCTACACCGCCGACGGCCTGCCGCTCTGGTCCCAGGCCCGGAACGACACCACCACCCGGGTCCGGAACCTCTACGACCGGTACCTCCGGCTGGCCCGGATGACGGCGACGCGCGAGAACGGGCGCGTCATGCGGCTCGACAGCCTCGAGTACGACGCGCAGAATAGAGTGGTGAAGCGACTCACCCTCCAGGGCGACACGGTGCACTACCACTACAACGCCCAATGGAGCGTGGACACCGTCACCACCCTGCGCTACGCCAACAACCAGCTGCTGCGGGACAAGACGGCGACCGTTTACAACGATACCACCGGCCAGGTGCTCTACACCCAGCTCCCGGGCGACACGGCGCGGACCCGCTACTTCTACGATTCCACGTGGAAGAACCCGGCCTACACGATCGACCGCAGCGGCGACACGCTCGGCGTGACGAGCTACGACCAGTACGGCCGCGCGACCGAGAGCCGGCGGCGCAGCAAGGTGGCCGACGACGATCTCGCGGTCACCTACCGCTACCGCAAGAGCGCGACGCAGTACAACGAGGCGAACCAGGTCACGCAGAGCCTGCTCTTCCAGCTCCCCGACTTCCTGAGCGAGCCGACCGACACGATCGCCGGGAGCGTCGTCTACGACCGGGCGGGCCGGGACTCGCTGCACGTCGGGAACACCGGCGTGGCCGAGCAGTGGCAGTACGACCGGCTCGGGCGGGTGATCCGGCACTGGCAGTATCCGGGGGCGGCGCCCGACTCCAGCGTGTACGACCTCGCCGGCAACCCCGTGAAGCGGGTCACCCGCCGGGGCCACGTGATCACCACCGACTTCGACAGCCGGAACCGGGACACCCTCGCCGTGATTCCGAGCGTCGGCATCCTTCGGAAGAAGTACGCCGGGCCCGCCGGCCAGCTGACGAGCGTCTGGCTCGAGAACGCGGTGGACTCGATCGGCGGCGTCAACGGCGCCGTGAGCTGGACGTTCGACGCCTGGGGGCGGCTCACCACCGACGCGGATTCCGTGGGAGCGGGCGCCAGGCGCACCCAGTACGGCTACGACACCCTGGACCGGTTGTGGGTCCGGACCGATACGCTGGTGAAATCGGCCGGCGTGATCCCGCTGTTCAGCTGGATCTACGGCTACGAGCCCTATCGCGGGCTCCTGAGCGCCATCCGCGCGCCGACCGGGGCCGACTCGCTCATTCTGGGCTACGACGCGCAGGGCCGCCTGACGGAGCAGCGCCTCTGGCAGATCGGCAACGGCTTCACCGGCGGCGACCGCGCCCTGCGCGCGACCAACTACACCGTGGCGGGCGCGCTGAAGAACGTCACCGGGGCCGCGTTCGCGACCACGCCGGGCGGGTGGTACAATCCCGGGATCCAGGACCAGGCGCTGACCCAGGAGGATGCCCAGCACATGGCCGCCCCCCGCTGGATCGAGCAGCACGGCTACGGGGGCGCCGTCGACACGCTGCGCGAGACCCCCGACTACGACGCGTGGGACCGGCTGACCGCCTGGACGCTCCGGGAGGGCCCGACGGTGCTGGCCAGCGAGACGTACGCCTTCGACCGGGCGGGCAACGTCAGCCAGCCGACCGGCGCGGCGACGTACGACGCGTTCTCCGACCGACTGCTCTCGCGCGTGGAGGGCACGCAGACGCACCGCTTCGGCTACGACGCGGCGGGCAACCTGGTGGCCGACACGCTGGGCAGCACGACGACGCGGCTGACCTACGACGCGCTCGACCGGCTCACGGCGGTGCGCTACAACGGGATCCTCATCGCGCGCTACGGCTACGACGTGCTGGGCCGGCGGATCGTGAAGCGGGTGTACTCGGGCGCGACGGGCGGCACGGTGGGCTACACGCGGTTCGTGTACGCCGGCGGGCAGCTCCTCCTCGACGCCGACTCGGCGGGCAACGTCCTGCGGCGCTACACCTGGGGGCCGGGGCAGGACAACCTGCTGGCGGTGGACGACTACACCACGATCGGCACGCCTCACTACTACACGGTGCAGGACCGGCTCGGCAGCATCCGCGGGCTGGTAAAGCAGGACGGCACCTGGCAGGGCACGCTCGCCTACAAGCCCTACGGCACGACGGCGCGCACCGCGGGCACGCTGCCGGGCTG
>DASTSO010000056.1:0-22294 GCA_035760645.1 Gemmatimonadales bacterium | reverse complement strand
CTGGGCCGCGGTCGCGAAGCATCCCGGCGCTGCGAGCGCGCGCTTGCCCCGGAGCGCCGTCCCCGCGAGGTCCGCGAGGGCGTAGGTGAATTCCGGCACCAGGGCGGGCGCGGGGTGCGGGCCGTAGAACCGCTCGTAGAGGGCGAGGTCCGAGGTCCGGAAGTCGGCGGCGATGTCCACCACCAGCTTGGGCTTCCGGGCGAGGATCTCCCCCGCCACGCGCGACGACTCGCCGTGCTCGAGCGCCAGGAACACCACGTCGGCCCCGGCCGCGGCCTCGGCCGGCGCCGCGCCGGAGAAGCTCGCGTCGGTGACCGTCGCGAGCTGCGGATGGACCGACGCCACCGGCTTCCCGGCCTGGCTCCGGCTGGTGGCCACGACGCCGTCCACCTCGGGGTGCTGGTGGAGGAGACGCAGCAGCTCGCCGCCGGCGTACCCGGCGGCGCCGATGACGGCGACCTTCACGCCGCGGCCCCGGCCGACGCGCCCGACTCGCGCCGGGCCAGCGCCGCGCGCACCACCTGCACCAGCCCCTCGGCGTCGCGCTTGGCGTTGTGGGCCGGCACGCCGAGCGACGCGCGGATGTAGTCGCGGCCGACCTCGTTGTCGGTGGCGGGGCCGGTGAGCACCGTCACGGGGAGCCCGAACCGCTCGCGCATCAGCTCCACCGCGCCCCAGCACCCGACCGGGTCCGGGGCCGCCATCACGTACGCGGCGCCGGCGGCGGTGAGCTCGCGGTCCTGCAGGATGTCCTGCACGCCATACTCGCCCAGGATCCCGTCGCCCAGCTCCGCCACGATCACGTCGGGGCGCTCGCCGGCGAGCCGGTTGAAGATCCCCTTGGCCACGCCCACCGTCATCCCGGCGTGGGTGCTCGCGGCGCCGGCGTCGTTGAACGTGAGCGCGGCGACGGCGCCGGCGTCCTGCATCGAGAGCGAGTCGCGCATCAGCGAGACGCCGGTGAGCTTGGCCGCCGCCACCCGGAGCCCGCCGCGCGAGAGCCCGCGCACCAGCTCGGTGGCGGCGACCGTCTTGCCCGCGTTCATGCAGGTCCCCGCCACGTACACCACCGGGGCCTCGAGCTGCAGCCGGTCGGCCGCCGGCACCGCGCCGTCGCGGATGTGGGCCGGGCGGCCGATCCGGTCGCCGAGCTCCGGGAACGCGAGGATGGCGCCCAGCACCTCGGCCTTGAACGGCGCGCCGATCTCCGGGTTGGAGGAGGTGCACCGGCCCAGGATCCCGCCGAGGTTGAGGACGTTGATCACGTCGCCCACGGCGATGTGGCTCGGCACCTCGCCGGCGTAGCCACGCAGCGCGCGGCGCACGCCGAGCGTGCCGGCCAGGACGTCGCCGGCGCGGAGGGAGACCATCCGCCCCGCCAGGTCCTCGACGGTGTTGTAGGTGGACTTGTCCTCGAGGATCCGCACGGCGAGGACGTAACCCTCCGCGGCCACGATCTCGTCGCCGACGATGACGTCGGTGCTGAGCCGGGCGTTGCGGGTGGACGACGAGATCCGGTCGAGCCGGACCCTGGTGGTCACGACCATCTCACCCTCCCGCCCGGCGGGCGATCAGTGACGGGATGGCCGAGACCCGGGCGAACCCGCGGGCCTCCTCCCCCGTCCAGAGCCGGTTGTCCTCGCCGTAGGTGGCGACGGCCGGGTCCATCATCGAATACGGGCTCCGGGTGCCCACCACCTGGAACCGCCCCGGCGCGAGCCGCACCCGCGTCTCCCCCTCCACCCGCGCCTGCGAGCTCGCGATCAGCGCCTCGATGTCGCGGAGCGCCGGGTCGAAATACTGGCCTTCGTGCAACCGGTCGCCGTAGAACTTCGCCAGCTGGTCCTTCCAGAACATCTGCCAGCGCGTGAGCACCAGCTTCTCGAGCTCGCGGTGCGCCCGGATGAGCAGCAGCGCCGCGCCGGCCTCGAAGCCGACCCGGCCCTTGATGCCGATGGTGGTCTCACCGACGTGGATGTCCCGCCCGAAGCCGTACGCCCGGGCTAGCAGGTTGATCCGGTCCACCAGTTCGGCGCCCTCGCCCGCCTGGCCGTCGAGCGCCACCGGGAGCCCCCGCTGCCACCCGAGCACCACCTCGCGCGGCGCAGGTGCGCCGGCCGGCGGGTCGAGCAGCTCGGCGGGCGGGCCGGCCCACGAGTCGTGGGTCCAGCCGCCGCCCCAGGTGGTGCCCCAGAGCCCCGCGTTCACCGAGTAGGCCCCGGCCTGCCCGGGTACCGGGAGCCCGCGCGCCTCGAGAAAGCGGATCGCCTCGGGACGGGTGAGGCCCGCGTCGCGGATCGGGGTGACGATCTCCAGCTCGGGCGCGAGCACCCGGAGCGCGACGTCGAAGCGCACCTGGTCGTTGCCGGCGCCGGTGGAGCCGTGCGCCACCGCGGCCGCGCCGATCTCGCGCGCCACCCGCACGACGGCGATCGCCTGCTGGGTGCGCTCGGCGGCGACGCTCAGCGGGTAGACCTCGCCCCGGAGGACGTTGCCCTGGATGAGATAGCGGACGAAGCGGTCGAACACCTCGGCGCGCGCGTCCACCTCGTGGTGCGCCACGGCGCCCACGGCGAGCGCCTGGCGGCGGATCGCCGCGCGCTCCTCGGCGCTCGCGCCGCCGGTGTTGACGTAGACGGTGTGCACCGCCCACCCCGCCTCGGCGAGGCGGGGCACGCAGTACGAGGTGTCGAGGCCGCCCGAGAAGGCGAGGGCGAGCGGCGCGCCCGGGGTGCATGGAGTTTGCATACTGCATAAATACCCACCATGCACCCGGCGCGCAACCCTCGCCCCCGGCGCGCGCCGGGGGCGAGGGCGCCGGCTCAGCGCCCGCCGAGCACCAGGCCGACGTTGATCGGGATGTACTTGATGTTCGGCCCCGAGGCCATGATGTCGGTGAACCGCCCCTCCGCGAACATCGCGAGCCGCTCGAGCCGGAACTCGAAGCCCGCGCCGACGTTGAAGCCCAGGTCGGTGTTGCTGCCGGCGCCCGCGGGCACCACGTCGCCCACCGCCTTGGAGTTGAAGAAGCCGAGGCCGGCGGTGATGTACGGCCGCGCCTGGCCCGTCACGCCGGTCAGCACCCGGTACGAGGCGTTGAGCTGGGCATCGAGGATCCGCAGCCCCGGCCCCTTCGTGCCGCCGACCGGCGTCGTCGCGCCGAGGCGGGTGTAGGCCCCGTTCGCGTCGAAGACGATGGAGGGGAAGCGGGGAATCGAAAAGAGCACGCCGGCGCGTGCGTTCCAGCCCAGGTTGAAGGCATCGTTCGTCGTGCCGAGCGGGAATTCCAGGCCACCCGAGACCCGTCCCCCGATCTGCGCGAGCAGCTCCCCTCCGGGAAGCGTCGTCGCAACGCCCAACGCGGTCATGACCACCAACAGACGTAGCATCCTCATCGCACACCTCCGACCCTGCGGCCTCCGGCCCGGCCCGCGCCCCATGCGCGTCCCCGGCATCGGCCGTGCTATCTCTAACGCCTGGGCGCGGGCCCCGCGATGGGCCGGACCGCCCAAGAATGAAACGGGCCGCCGGGCCGCCTTGCGCGGCGCCGCTTGAGCCGGGTTCCCGAGCGAGGTAGGCTGCGGCAGGCGTGCGGAAGGAGTGGCGGTGCGGGTCAGGCTGACGGGACGACGGGCGGCGGAGCGGGTACGCCGCCGGGTGACGAAGACGCTCGGCCGCCTGGGGCCGGGCCTCGTCACGGGCGCCGCGAACGACGACCCCGGCTGCATCGGCACCCACGCACAGGTGGGCGCGCAGTTCGGCACCTCGCTCCTGTGGCTCGCGCCGTGGACGCTGCCGCTCCTCGCCGTGGTGCAGGAGATGGCCGCCCAGCTCGGCAACATCGCGGGCGAGGGGCTCGCGAGCACGCTGCGCCGGCACTACCCGCGCGGGGTCCTCTGGAGCACCACGACCCTGCTGGTCGCCGCCAACCTCGTCAACCTCGCCGCCGACCTCGGCGTCATGGCCGAGACGCTCCAGCTCCTGGTGGGCGGCCCGCGGGCCCTCTGGATCGTGGCCCTCGCCGCCCTGCTGGGGCTGCTGCAGACGTTCGTCCCGTACGGCCCCTACGCGCGGGTCCTCAAGATCGTCACCCTCTCGCTCCTCGCCTACGTGGCGGGCGTCTTCCTGGTGCGGCTCGACTGGCCGACGGCGCTCCGCCACACCTTCGTCCCCTCGCTCGCCTTCAGCGAGCCCGTGCTCCTCGCCGTCGTCGCCGTGATCGGCACGCGGCTCTCGCCGTATCTCTTCGTGTGGCAGCCGAGCCAGGTGGTGGAGGAGGAGGTGGAGGAGGGAAAGACGACGCGCGCGGAGCGGCAGGGAACGACGCGGCTCACGCTGCGGCGCCTGCAGCTCGACGTGCTGGCGGGAAGCGTGATGGCGAATCTCGTCACCTGGGCCATCATGGTGACCACCGCCGCCACCCTGCACGCGAGCGGCACGACCGAGGTGCGGAGCGCCGCCGACGCCGCGCGCGCGCTCGAGCCGGTGGCGGGCTCGCTCGCCGCGCTCATCTTCACCGTCGGCATCCTCGGCACCGGCTTCCTCGCCGTCCCGGTGCTCGCCGGCGGGATCGGCTACGTGCTGGGCGAGGCGTGGTCGTGGCGCCGCGGCCTGGGCCGGCGTCCGGCCGACGCGCCCGGCTTCTACGCCGCCATCCTCGGCGCGCTCGCCATCGCCGCCGCGCTCAACTTCGTCGGCGTGAGCACGATCCGCGCGCTCTTCCTGAGCCAGCTCCTCAACGGCGTCGTCGCCGCGCCGCTCGTCTTCCTGCTCCTGCACATCTGCAACAACCGCGCGGTGATGGGCCGGCACGTCAACGGCCGCCTGGCGAACACCCTGGGTGGCCTCACCGCCCTCGTCATGTTGGCGGCGATGCTGGGGCTGGTGTGGAGCATGGTGGACGGATAGCGGACGGGGCGGCACGTCGGCAGGTCTGCCCCGAGGGCCCCCTTCCCGTCCTGGCGTCCTGGCGCCCTGGCGCCCTGGCGTCCTGCCGCCTACGGCGCCCCCGCCACCAGCGAGCGCTGACCGTCCGGTCCCACCGAGCGCACGCCGGCCCAGAGATCGTCGAGCTGCTCGGCGAGGTCGTAGCTCGTCGCGGGGCCGGCGGGGAGCACGCGCTCCCACGTCGGCGCGCTGGTGCGCCGCAGCAGCACCTCGTAGCCCGTGGCGCCGGGGACCGCCTGCCAGCGGAGCGTCCAGCCCTGCCCGCCGCGCACGCGCTCGAGCGTCGCGCGCTCGGCGCGCACGCTGTCGGGCGGCGGCGGAGCGAGTCCGAGCGCACCCACGGCCGCGGCGTTGAGCCGCGCGACGCGCGCGATGTAGCCCGGATTCACCGAGGCGAAAAGATCCGCGGGGCGGTGCTGCCGGCGCCAGTCCTCGACCCGCTCGGAGAAGCGGAGCGCCGGATCGCCCAGGCGTTGGAAGGGGATGTGGTCGCCGCCGCGGCCGAGGCGGTCGAGCCGCCAGACCGGGACCACGGTGAAGTCGGGGGTGTAGAGCCGGGCGAGCGCCCAGACGTAGCGGCCGAGCTCGCGGCTCGGCCCGTTGTCGGGATCGGCCGCGAAGATGCGCACGCTCGTGCTGTCGGCGCGCACCGGGTCGTGGCCCGCCGAGTCGCCCGAGAGGACGTTGCCGACGATGTCGTCCGTCATCCCCGCCACCACCGTGCGGCCTTCCGCGTGGAGCCGCCGGGCGAGATGCGTCGAGCCCAGGAGCCCCTGCTCCTCGCCCGCGTAGAGCGCGAAGACCACCGTGGCGTGCAGGCCGCGCGGGAAGCGGCGGCTGAAGACGCGCGCGAGCTCGACGACGGCCGCCGTCCCGCTCGCGTCGTCGTTCGCGCCCGGGGCGTCCGAGGCCGCGTCGGCGCGGTCGAGCGAGCAGATGCACGAGTCGTAGTGCCCGCCGATCACCACGACGCGCGCGGTGTCGCGCCCGGGCAGCCAGGCGAGCACGTTGACGAGGTGCGCGGCGGGACGGCCCGGGAGCCGCTCCAGGGGCACGGTGGCCGTGTCGTACTCGACGCGCAGGCACCCGCCGCAGTCGCGCGCGTAGCCCGCGAGCGTCGCGTGGAGCCAGCGGCGCGCCGCGCCGATGCCGCGCGTCGCCGACACGGTATCGCTCAGCGTGTGCCGCGTGCCGAAGGCGACGAGCGTCGAGTCGGTCGCGCGGATCCGGCCGGCGTCCACCTCCCCGAGCGCGGCGGCGAGGGCGGGATCGCGCACGAGGCCCATCGTGACGTCGGCCGCCGCGCCGCGCGGCGAGAGCTCGGCCCGTGCGGCGCCCGCGGCGGCGCCGCGCGCGGCGCAGCCGGCGACGGCGGCGGATGTCAGGAGCACGACGAGCGGCAGCATCGAACGCTTCGGATTCACTGGCTTTCCTCCCTGGAGGTCCCGAGCGCGCGCACCTCGGCGCGCAGCGCGGCGAGATCATCCCGGAGCGCCGCGAGGTCGGTCGCGCCGGCGAGCTCGCCGTCCTTCGCCTGCGCGTCGCGTCCGATGAAGAAGGTCGCGAGCGCGGCCGTCACGTAGCCGAAGACGGTGAAGGCGTAGAGCGCGAGGATGATGCAGAGCACCCGTCCCTCGGCCGTCCGCGGCCAGTACTCCGAGCCCATCGTCGTCATGACCATCGCGGTCCACCAGAGCGCGGTGGGATAGTCGGCCAGCCCCGCGCCGGGGCCGGCCGCCCCGCGCTCGAAGGCGTACATCCCGGCCGCCCCGACCAGCGTGACGAGCAGCGTGAGCAGGACGACGTAGCCCAGCCCCCGCCGCCCCATGCCGCGGGCGAGCGCGTTCATGCCGCGGTTGAGCGAGCCCACCACCCTGACGAGCCGCGCCCCGCGCGCCGCGCGCGCCGCGCGGAGCAGCGGCGCCACGCGGAAGACGCGCAGAAAGCGCAGCGCCGGCACCGCGAGCGAGAGCAGCGCGAGCCAGTTGTGCGTGAGGAAGATGCGCTTCGCCGGGGCGAGCGTGAAGCGCACGACGAAGTCGACGATGAAGACGATCCAGATCGCCGTGCTGAGCGCGCCGAGGGTGGGCGAGAGGCCGCGCGTCAGCTCGAGCACGAGGAGGCCGAGCCACACGAAGCCCAGCACCTGCATCGGCGTCTCGAGCCACGCCTCGAGCTGCGCGAGCGCGGTGACGCGCTCGACCTGCTCCGACGTGTCGCGCGGCTGGCCGCGTGCGCAGCCGCGTCCAGGGTCGCTCATCGTCCCGTCCCCCTCCATATTTGCCCGATGCCTCTGACCGAGCCCCTCGCCACGGCGCTGCTGCTCGCCACCTTCGGCGCGCTCCTCGTCGTCAGCGTCCTGTCGAGTCGCTTCACCGAGCGCGTCAGCGTGCCGGTCGCCCTCGTCTTCCTCCTGCTCGGCATCTTCGCCGGCTCCGAGGGGGTGGGCGGGATCGCCTTCGCCGACTACCGCTTCGCCTTCCGCCTCGGCACCATCGCGCTCGTCCTCATCCTCTTCGACGGCGGCTTCAACACGCCGATGGTCGCCGTGCGGCGGACCATCCGCCCCGCGGGCGTGCTCGCCACGCTGGGCGTGGCGGCCGTGGCGGGCCTCGTGGCGCTGGGCGCGCACGGCTGGGGCTTCGCGTGGCCCGAGGCGCTGGTGCTCGGCGCCATCGTCTCCTCGACCGACGCGGCGGCGGTGTTCGCCGTGCTGCGCGGCAGCGGGCTGCATCTCAAGCGGCGCGTCGGCGCCACGCTCGAGGTCGAATCGGGCGTCAACGACCCGATGGCCGTCATTCTCACGATGGTCTTCACCGAGAACCTCCGCCAGCCCGGCGGCGCGGAGCTGTGGCGCATCCCGCTCGAGGTCCTGGTGCAGCTCGTCGTGGGCCTGGCCGCCGGGCTCGCCCTCGGGCTGGGCGGGCGGGCGCTCCTCGCGCGGCTCCGGCTCCCGGCCGTCGGGCTCTATCCGGCGGCGACGCTCGGCATCGCCTGCATCGCCTTCGGGCTCGCGACCCTCTTCGACGGCAGCGGGTTCCTCGCCGTCTACATCGCGGGGCTCGTGCTGGGCAACGGCCCGCTGCCGTATCGGGCGGGGATCGTGCGGGTGCACGACGCGCTCGCCTGGCTCAGCCAGATCACGATGTTCCTGATCCTGGGGCTGCTCGTCTTCCCCTCGCGCCTGTCGACGGTCGCGTGGGCGGGGCTCGGGCTCACGCTCTTCCTCGCCTTCGTCGCGCGGCCGCTCGTCGTCTGGTTCTTCCTCCTGCCCTTCGGCTACAAGCGGCACGAGGTGGCCTACATCGGCTGGGTCGGGCTACGCGGCGCGGTGCCGATCGTGCTCGCCATCTACCCGGTCCTGGTCGGCGTGCCCGGCGCGACGCGCATCTTCGACACCGTCTTCTTCATCGTCGTCCTGGGCGCGCTGATCCCGGGGAGCACCGTGCCGTGGGTGACCCGCCACCTCGGGCTCGAGCGCGCCGAGCCGCCGCCGCCGCCCGCGCTCCTCGCCATCGAGTCGCGCCACCAGCTCCAGGGCGAGCTCACGAGCCATCACGTCACGGCGACGCTCGCCGTCTGCGGCGTGCCGCTGGGCGAGGTGCCCTGGCCCGACGGCGCCGCCGCCGTGCTCGTGGTGCGCGGCCGCACGCTCGTCCCCGCCACCCCGGACGTCGTACTCCAGCCCGACGACCACGTCTACGTCCTCGCGGACGCGGCCGACCGGCCGCTGATTCATCTGCTGTTCGGGCAGGCGGAAGGGGAGTAGCAGGTGCTAGGGGCTAGGGGCTAGGGGCTAGCGGCTCCGAAATCGTGCGGCCCTCCGCATTCAGAGGTCGGAGGGCCGCTGCGCATCGGGGTGCCCTAGCACCTAGCCCCTAGCCCCTAGCCCCTATTCCGGTCCCGTATTCAGATCGTGGATGTAGCACGCCGTGCCGAAGCCGTGGTCGGAGTCGGCGATCGTGCGGCGCAGCAGCTCTACGGCGTCGGTGAGCGAGGGGGTGAA
The DNA here is from genome assembly GCA_035760645.1 of Gemmatimonadales bacterium. Taxonomy (GTDB): domain Bacteria; phylum Gemmatimonadota; class Gemmatimonadetes; order Gemmatimonadales; family GWC2-71-9; genus DASSTY01. Next base: position 13,341 of record DASTSO010000056.1, on the reverse strand, counting down.
GGCATACTCGACGGCCTGCGGGACGGGCACGCCGTCGTGGGTCTCGGGAAGGTACGCGACGAGGAAACGGTCGACGATGTTGGGATGAATTGCGCGGGAGTGCGTGTGGGGAAGGCCATGGCGGCGCTCGATGTCGAACAAGAGCAGCTCCGCCATCCGGAGCCGCTCCGGGTCGAGAGCGACGGTTTCGGTCATGAGTCCCTCGGCGGAAGGGGCCGGCCGACCTGGCGCGTGGGCCAGCGAGCGGGAGTCCTGCGGGGCGGCGCCAGCGCCCCGGTTCTCCCAACCTAACGCGTACCGCGGGGCGCGACAGCCTGCGGCCTATTTTCGGGCTGCCGGGCGCGCGGGTCCGGTCCCGGCCCCGGTCGCGTCCACCGCGCGCGCGATCTCGTCGAGGTCGTCCGCCGTGAGCGCGAGATGCGCCGCGGGCACCCAGCCGTCCACCTGCTCGGGGGAGCGCGCGCCGACGATCGCGCCGGTGACGCCGGGCCAGGCGAGCGTCCACGCGACCGCCACCGCCGCGACGGTCGTCCCGTGGCGCTCGGCGATCGGCTGCAGCGCGTCGCGCAGCGCGATGTTGCGGTCGAGCCGCGGGCGGTTGAACTCGGGCGAGCGGCGGCGCCAGTCGTCGTCGGCCATCCGCGCCACGCGCTCGAGGCCGAAGCGGTCGGTGAGGATCCCCGACTGCATCGGACTGTAGACGATGACCCCCGTCCCGTGCCGCTGGCACCAGGGGATCAGATCGCCGCCCGCGTTGCGCCGGATGAGCGAGAAGGGCGGCTGCAGACTGTCCACGTGCCCCCGCCGCTCGCAGCGCTCGAGGAGCGCGACGTCGAAGTTCGACACGCCGGCCGCGCGGATCTTTCCCTCCTCCTCGAGCCGCAGCATCGCGTCCCAGCTGTCCTCGACCGCCGTGCCCGAGTCGTCGGGCCAGTGGAACTGGTAGAGGTCGATCCGCTCGACGCCCAGGCGGCGGAGCGAGGCCTCGCACTCGCGGCGGATGGAGGCGGGGGCGAGCACCCGGCGCGGCTCGGCCGTGCGGTCGCGCTCGTCCCAGACGAGGCCGCCCTTGGTGAAGAGGTAGGGCCGCTCGCCCGCCGGCAGCTCGCGCACCGCGCGGCCCACCACCTCTTCCGAGTGGCCCAGCCCGTAGACGGCGGCGGTGTCCACCCAGTTCACCCCGCGCGCGACCGCGTGGCGGATCGCGGCGATCGAGGCGGCGTCGTCCTGCGGGCCCCAGCCGAAGGCCCAGCCGCCGCCCCCGATCGCCCAGGCGCCGAGGCCCACGGTGGTGATGTCGAGGTCGGTGGTGCCGAGCCGCCGGGTCGGCAGGGAGGTCGAGGTGCTCATCGTGCGCGCTCCTGCGGAGGTCGAGCGCAATCTAGCCGCCCCCGGGACGGGAAATGGACCGGCCGGATGTCCGTGGAGACATCCGGCCGGTCGTCACACCGCGACGCGCGCGGAGCGCCCGGGTCGCCCTACTGCTTCTTCTCCCACGTCTGCGTGTAGTCGGTCCGGTCCGGCGTGCCGTCGTTGTTCACGTCGAACTCGACGTTCTGCTCGACGATCGTGAGCGTGTTGCCCTTGAGCGAGACCTGCACCGGCCGCGGCGCCTGGCCGTCGGGCGTGAGCGTCACGCCGGCGGTCGTCACGGTCATGAGCCCGGTGCGCGTGGTCGGCCCGACCGGCGTGGTGAAGGTCTGCGAGAACCCGCCGGCGTCGTTGACGATCGCGGTCCCGGTGTAGTGGAGGTCGTCGATCAGGTCCACCTTGCGCGAGGAGTTGATCTCCTTGTAGACCGCGCTCTTCACCGTCCAGTTGCCGGCGATGTCCGCCTGCTTCAGCTCGCCCGGACCGATCGTGTCGTCGCCGCACGCGGCCAGCGCGAGCGCGACGGCGGGAACGACGAACCACATCCTGCGTAGCAGCATGGAGACTCCTTGTTCGCGTGAAAGCTGCGCGTGGAAGCGCGAGGGGCCGCGCCGCACGGCCCGGCACGCGGGACAATCTCCACGCACGCCTCCGCGGCGACAATCCCCAATTTTGCTACAGCGGCAAGGGTCACAGCGATGCGGTGATGGCGATCACCGTCCCACCACGAATCTCACCTCGTCCCGCTCCCCCGCCCCGCGGGTCGCCACGAGCGTGTGCGTGCCGGGCGCGAGCATCCACCGCTCGGCGACGGCGCGGCCGTCCAGCGTCCAGCGCACCGGGCCGGCCCCGGCGCCACCCGCCGCGCGCAGCGCGAGCGTCGCGTAGCGCGGGTCCACGCCGGGCGGGATGCGATAGACGTCGCCATCGCGGGGGGAGACGATGCGGAAGACCGGCGGGACGGCGGGACGGCGGGAGGGCGGGAGGCCGCTCGCGTGGCCGGAGTCGCTCCGCTCGGCGGCGCCTCGCTCCCGCCGTTCCGCCGGTCCGCCGTCCCGCCCGCCCTCCCACTCCGCATACTCCACCGGCAGCCGCACCCCGTCCGCGCCGTGCCAGTCGCAGTCGCGCGTCGGAGCGGTGCCGGGGAGGAACCACTCGAAGACGTGCGGGCAGCGCGCCGTGGCGCGCAGGCCCGAGAGGCGGCAGATCTCCACGCGCTCGGCGCCGATGCTCGCCGGCGAGCGGAGCGTGCCGGGCGGGTAGCGCCGCGCGACGAGCAGCACGGCGCGATGCAGCAGCGGGCCCGCGCCCGAGACGCCGCTCACCCCGTCCATCGGGCGGCCGTTGAAGTTCCCGACCCACACGGCGACGGTGAAGCGCTCGGTGGTCGCGGCGGCCCAGTTGTCGGTGAAGTGGCGGCTCGTCCCCGTCTTCGCGGCGACGGGGAACGGAAACTCGAGCGGCGTGTCGAGCCCGAAGCCCGCGATGCGCGCCACCGGATCGCCCAACACGTCGAGCACGAGCGCCGCGGCGCGCTCGCTCATCACGCGGCGGCCGGGAGAGCCGGGAGAGCCGGGAGAGCCGGGAGAGCCGGACGGCGGCACGGCGGGAGCGCCGGTGGTCCACCAGCGCCACGGCTGCCACACGCCGCCCTGCGCGAGGGCGCGGTAGCCGTTGGCGAGCTCGAGCAGGGTGACGTCGCCGTTGCCGAGGGCGAGGCCCAGCCCGTAGTGCTCGGCGCTGCGGCGCAGCGAGCCGAACCCCGCCCGGTGCAGCACGTCGAGGAAGCTCGCGACGCCGAGGGCGTGGGCGAGCTCGACGGCCGGCACGTTGAACGAGCTCGCGAGCGCCTCGCGCGCGCGCACGGGGCCGTGGAAGCGGCGGTCGTAGTTGCGCGGCGCGTAGGGCCCGGTGCTCGTCTGGTAGACGTGGGCGATGTCGCTGAGGATCGACGCCGGCGTCCAGCCGCGGTCGAAGGCGAGCCCGTAGAGGAACGGCTTGAGGGCCGAGCCGGGCTGGCGCGGCGAGACGACCATGTCCACCTGGCCCGCCGTGTCGGCCCAGAAGTCGGGTGAGCCGACCCAGGCGAGCACCTCGCCGCTCGCGTTGTCGAGCACGACCGCCGCCGCCTGGCGTCCGCCCTGGTTGCGCAGGAGATCCACCGTGTGCCGCACCTCCGCCTCGAGCGCCGCCTGCAGCCCCGCGTCGAGCGAGGTGCGCCAGGTGCCCGCCGACGCGGCCAGCGCGCCCGCACTTGCGCCTTCGCGCGCGAGCGAGGCCTCGACGCCGGCGACGACCCGGCTGGTGAAGTGCGGCGCGAGGAACGGCGCGCCGCGTGCGGGCGCGACCAGCGGCTCGTGCGCCGCGCGCGCCCGGGTGGCGGAGTCGGCCCACCCGGCCCGGCCCAGCGCGGCGAGCACCGCGGCGCGGCGCGCGCGCGCGCGCTCGGCATGCACGAACGGATCCGCGCCCGCCGGCGCGCGCGCGAGGCCCGCGAGGAGCGCCGCCTGGCCCAGGCTCACCTCGTCGCCGCCCGCGCCGAAGTAGAGCGCGGCCGCCGCGTCCACACCCACCGTTCCCTGGCCCAGCGGCACGCGGTTGAGGTACTGCTCCAGGATCTGCTGCTTGGTGAGATGCCGCTCGAGTCGGAAGGCCCAGAGCACCTGGCGCGCCTTCCCCGTCCAGGTGCGGGGCGCGGGCCGCACCAGCCGGGCGAGCTGCATCGTGATCGTCGAGGCGCCGGAGACGACGCGGCCGCGCCGCAGGTTGGTGAGGAGCGCCTGCCCCGCGCGGCCCCAGTCCACCGCCCCATGCTGGTAGAAGCGCCGGTCCTCGGCGGCGAGGAAGGCGGCGAGCACGTCGGGGTCCATCGCGGCGAGCGGCAGCCAGCGCCGCCGGCTCCCGTCGCTCGCGCGCGTGCTGCGGAGCGGCACGCCGTAGCGGTCCGTGAGCGTGTAGCCCGGCGTCACCGGCGCCTGCAGCACGTCCGCGGGGAGCGGCCGCGCGGCCCAGAGCGCCAGGCCCGCGGCGAGCGCGACACCCGCCGCGGCGCCGGCCAGCGCGATCGTGCGGCCCTTCCGCACCCTCAGCGCCCTCCGGTGACGGTGAACACCCCGCCGTCGGAGCGCCCGGCCACGGCGCGGTTGTACATCTCCTCGGCCTGCGCCGGCGGGCGCACGAAGACGCCGGGCGTCGTGGCGCGCGCGACGTAGGTCGCGGTGTAGCTCCCCTTCCAGAGCACCGTGGCGAAGTAGACGACGCGGTCGTCGCGCAGCTCGCGGTGGTCGAACGGCGACCACCACCCGCCGTCCCAGCTCCCGTAGGCCCACCACTCGCCGCCGCCGCCCTCGCGCGCGAGCCCCTCGCCCTCCGCCTCGGGCGCCTCGCCGGGGCGTTCCGCCGTGGCGCCGGGGCCCGGCAGCGCGCCGGTGGTGCGGAGACTCAGGTCCACCGCCTCGAGCCCCGCCGGGAGCGGATCGTCGAGCACCACCATGTGCCGCTCGTCGGGTACGGTGACGCGGAGCCGCACGCGCACCAGCGCGCCGGCGGGCGCGCTCACGATCGGCTTGCCGGTGGCGTAGTCCTCGTACCAGCGCTCGACCCGGATGCCACGCGCATCGGGCCGCACGGCCGCGGTGCGCGGGATCTCGGTGACGGTGAGGAAGTAGTAGGTCGAGCCGCCGCTCGCCTCGAGGCGGAGCGGGAGCGTGACGGTGCCGTCCTTCGCGCCGTTCTTCGCGGCGGTGAGCAGGCCCGTGAGCGCGACGACCGAGTCGGCCGTGGCACGGCCCGGCGCGCCCTGGAGCAGCACGCGACTGCCCGCGCGCACCCGGAGCGTGGCGCCCGCGCCCGCGCTCGCGCGCTCGCGCGCCTCGAGCGCGAGGAGCGCGTCCACCGCGGTGCCCACGTCCTGCGTGTTCCAGAGCTGCCCGCTCCGGCCCACCTCGAGCAGCGTCTCGGCGAGCGGCGCCACGAGCGGATGCTCGGGCGCCGCCGCGAGCGTCGCCGAGAGGAGATAGGCGGCCGGCCGCACCGTGGAGCGGAAGTAGAAGGTGCGCACCGCCGAGTCGGGCAGCACCGCGCGGCGGCCCTCGACCCTCACCGAGGCCCAGAGCGGCGCGAGGAGCTGCCGCGCCGACGCGGTGTCGCCGCCCCGTGCCACCACCTCGGCGAGCCTGGCGCGGTCCTCCCAGAAGAGCTGCGGCGCGACGCGCAGGAGCTCGTTCTCCGCCGCCCGCTGGCGGCGGCCCAGGCGGCTCAGCACGTCCGCCGCCATGACGCGGTCGCCGTACCAGGAGGCGGGGGTGACGTACCAGCCGACGACGGGGATCCCGCGCGGCGCGGGCTGGTGGAGCGCGGCGGTGAGGTAGCCCGCGGCGCGCGCGAGCACCGAGTCGTCCACCGCGACGCCCGCCTGGCGCGCGTCGAGCAGCGCGTCCACCGCGTAGGCGGTGAGCCACGGCGTCGCCCAGCCGTCGGCGCCCCAGAGGCCGATGCCCCCGTCGGGCCGCAAGCGTCGCTCGATCACGTCCACGGCCTCCGTGATCTGCGCGCGCAGGGCCGCGGCGTCGGCGCTGTCGGCGCCCGTGGCCGCGCGGAAGCGATAGAGCGCCGTGAGCGGCCGGAGCGCGCTCGCGAGCTGCTCGGTGCAGAGCCAGCGGTAGACGCGGAACCACTCGCGGGCGCCGCGGATGACGGCGAGCGGCGAGGTCCCGACGTTGAGCGTGAGCGTCGAGCGGGCGGGGTCGGTGCCCTCGGGCAGCGTGAAGACGACCGACGCCGTGTCGCGCACGACGCCCGCGATCGTGTACGCGCGCGGCGGCGACACCGGCCGGATCGGGAGCGCGAGCCGCACCGCGTCGCGCCCCGTGTCGGCGCTCAGGCTCGTCGCGGCGAAGCGGAAGGTGGCGCTGTCGCCCGTGCCCTGGCCCGCGGCGCGGAGGTCGAAGCGCACCTCGGTGCCGCGTCCGGCGGCGAGGGTCGCCTCCTTCGTCGCCGCGCCCTCGAGCCGCGCGGCGCCGGTGACCGCGGCCTGCACGCGCACCTTCGGCGTGCCGCCCGCGCGGTGGTTCACCACGACGCCCGCCTCGAGCCGGTCGCCGCTGCGGAGGAAGCGCGGCAGCGCCGGGCGCGCGACGAGGGGGCGGGTGACGAGGAGCTTCGCGTCGCCGCTTCCGTAGCGGTCCCCCGCCGTGACGGCGACGGCCATGACGCGGAAGGTGGTGAGATTGTCGGGAAGCTTGGCCGTCGCCGTGGCGCGGCCCTGCGCGTCGGTGACGACCGAGCCCAGGAAGAAGGCCGTCGTCTGGAAGCGCGAGCGCAGCACGTCGGCGTTGGCCAGCCCGCCGCCGCCGCCCGGCGCGAGCCGCCCCTTCTCGCCCTCGGGGATCTGCGGCGCGACGCTCACGAGGTCGCTCGCGAGCCGCATGCCGAGACCCCGGCGCTGGTAGATGAGATCGATCGGGTCCGGCGTCCGGTAGCCGGTGAGCGCGAGCACGCCCTCGTCCACCGCCCAGAGCGTCACCTCGCTCGGCTGGCCCGCGCCCCGCGCGTCCGTGACCGCGAGCCGCACGCGGGCCGAGTCGCCCGGACGGTACTCGGGCGCGAGCGGCGTCACCGCCACGGTGAGCCGCTTCCGCTCGGGCGTCACCCGCAGCTCGGCGAAGCCGACGCGGATCGTCGGCCGGCCCGGATCGTCGAGCGGTCCCGGCTTCGCGCTCCGCCCGCGCGCCACGACGATGCCGACGAAGGCGTTGGGCGCGAACGCCTCGGTGATCGGCAGCCGGAGCGTCGTCGTGCCCGACGTGATCCGCAGCCGGCGCTGCTCGATGAGCCCCTCGCGCTCCACGGTGATCCACGCCTCCGCGTCGGTGAACGGCGAGGCGAAGAGCACCGTCGCCGTGTCGCCCACGGCGTAGCGCGCGCGGTCGGGGACGACGTCCATCTTGAACTGGCTCTCGTCGTTCCAGGGCACCCACTCCCGGCCCACGCCCCAGCGGTAGAAGCTCGTGCTCGCGAGGTGGCCCGAGGGGTCGGTCGCCGTGAAGCGCACGACGTACTGGCCGCCCGCGGGCGGCGTGAAGCGGCACGGCACCGGCGCGCTCCCCGTGGTCTTGATGGCGCAGCGCGCCACGGTGTCGCTCACCCACTCGCCGACGAGCTCACCGTAGCCCGCGCGCTCGCGCCGCACCTGGTGCCACTCGCGCCGGACCACGACGCCCTGCACCGCCACGCCCTCGACCCGCCGCCCGTCGGGCCGCACCGCGATGACGCCGATCGCCACCGGCTTCCCCGCGGTCCAGAAGTAGTCCGTCCCCTCGGGCTTGGCGCCGAGGTAGAACTCGGCCGGGTGCAGCAGCCCGCCCGCGCTCGCCGACACCGTCTGGCGGTTGACGTCGGTGACCGTGGCCTCGAGCGTCACGCGCGCGGCGCGGCCCTTCACGGCGGGCTCCGTGGGGAGCCGGAGCGCGAGCCGGCCCTGCGCGTCGAGCGTGTCCTGGCCGCTCGCCACGACCTTCACGCCGGGCCCGCTCTCGTTCTCCTCCCACCAGAAGCCGGTCTCGCCGAGCTGGAAGCCCTCGGTGTTCGGGATGTCGAGCTCCCAGGGATAGGTCGGCGTCTGCCGGAGCGCCCAGCTCACCGCGGCGCGGCCCATCGGCGCGCCGAAGAGGTAGCGCGCCTCGACGCCGCCGCGGATCGAGTCGCCGGCGACCCGGGCCTGCGCGAGATCGGCCGTGGCGTCCACCAGGAACTCGGGCGGCCGGTACTCCGCCACGCGGTAGCTCGCCGTGGCGAGGTCGAGCCACTGGCCGCGGCGCTGGAGCTGCACGGCCACGGTGTAGTAGCCGAGCGCGGCGTCGGCCGGCACCGTCCAGCGCTGGTCGGCGGTGCCGAACGTCGAGAGCGGCTGCACCAGCTTCCGCAGCGCCTTGCCCTCGCGGTCGCGGAAGACCCAGCGCACGCTGTCCGCGCCCGTGGCGGGGGCGAGGCGGCCCAGCGGCCCCGTGCGCGCGATCGCCTTGGCGTAGATCGGCTCGCCGGGGCGGTAGATGCCGCGCTCGGTGAACACGGCGCCGGCCATCGGAAGGCGATCGGTGCCCCAGGCGGGGGCGACGTTGAACTGCCAGGGACTCAGCTCGGGATCGAAGTCGCTCACGCCGACGAGCGCGCGGTCGGCGCCGAGGGTGACGGCGACGTAGCCCTCGAAGTCCTCGGGACCCTCCCATGTCTGGTCGCCGTCATTCGAGGCAGGGCGCCGTTTCGGCGTGGGCGCGCGGTAGTTCGCGAGCCGCGCGAGGCCGCTCGTGTCGGTCACGGCGCGCGTGAGGAGCTTGCCCGCCTTGTCGTAGAGCGCGACCTGCGCGCCGCCGCGCGGGCGGCCGTCGCTCGCGCCCGTCACCCAGACCACCCCCTCGGCCACGCCGACCTTCGCGTGCACGCCGAGGTCGGTGACCTGCACGAGCGCGATCGGGCGGCCGGCGCGGTCGGCCGAGTCGAGGCGGGGGCTCGTCACCTGGAGCGCCAGGAGGGTGGGCGTACCGGCCTGGCGCGCGTCGGGCGCGGGGAGCGGGACGCCGTAGACGCCGATGCGGTCGCGCGTGCCGTTCACGGCGATGCGCCGGCGCTGGGCCTTCGCCTTCGCGAGCGCCTCGAACGCCTCGCCCCAGCCCCACGAGCTGCGCGTGAGGAACAGGGCCTCGAGGGAGTCGGGGATCGGCACCGTCACCACCTCGAGCGTGTCCACGTTGACGTGCGAGACGCCGAAGGTGCGATACCCCACCCGCTCGACCGTGGCGCGGCCCTGGGCGTAGTTGACCATCGGCGCGTAGCCCGTCGTCACCACCGTGGCGACCGGATTGCCGACGAGCCGCTGGCCGAAGACGTCGCGCAGCGCGGTGTCGACCACGACGGCATAGCCGGTGCGCGGCGCGAGTGTGCCCTCGAGCGCCCAGGTGGCGCGCTCGTCGCTCGTGTCGCTCACGGCGAGCTTCACCCCCGGGAGCAGCCGCACGTGGCGCAGCACCTCGGCGCCGCGCACCGGCGTGCTGAAGGCGAGAACGGCGGGCCCGGTGGGGCAGACCGGCTCCGTGACGACCTTGCCCTCGGGCGTGCGCCGCGGGCGTCGGGCCCAGCCGCAGCTCGCCTCGACGAGGCGGAAGTCGCCGTAGGTCGCGAAGGGCCAGCGCACGAGCGTCCCCGTGCCGCGCGCGGCGTCGAGGCGGCTCGGGAAGACGAGGGCGCTCTCGCATCCGCGCGGCAGCGGGCGCGCCGGGGCGAGGCGCACCACGCGCCGGAGCCGGTCGAGCGAGCGGTCGCGCTCCCAGCCCCCCGCCTCGCGCAGCTCCCAGGAGTCGTCCTTCGTGATCGTGCGCTCCGAGAGGAGCCGCAGCCGGATCGGGTCGCGCTCGCGGCAGAGCGCGCCCGGATCGACGAAGATCGCGGCGAGCTGGGCCGAGTCGGCCGGGGCGTCGACGACGAGCTCGAAGGCCTGGTCGGGGGTGAGATAGCGCGGGTTGGTGCCCGCGCTCACCGGCCGGCCGCCGATCACGCGGGGCCCGCGCACGGTGAAGTCGAAGCGATAGGGCTGCTCGAGGCGGCTCCCGTCCATCGCCTCGAAGTCGTTCGAGACGGTCACCGTCACCTTCGTCCCCGCCGCCAGCGGCGAGGCGGGGCGGAAGCGCAGGGTGACGGGATCGCGCCAGTCGGCGGTGCCGGGGATCTGCGGCGCGAGGCGCAGGATGCGCGCGGGATCCACCGTGCGGTCGAGCGCGCCCGCCACGGGCCGGTCGAAGGTCACGGTGACGACGGCGCCGGGCCCCGCCTCGCCGGTCGGCACGGCGCGCAGGACGTGCAGCGCGGCGGGCCCATCGGCGAGGACGGCAGCGATACCCACGGCCAGCACCACTCGCGGCAGCAGCATGGCGAACTCGACGGGAGAAGCGGAGAACGAGATGACGGGGCGATCGTCTCGAAGTTACTCCCGCACCGAGCGGGGCTCAAACGGGCCGAGCGTGACGCGGGTCACGGGGGCGACGGCGCGAATGTAAGTAGCCTTGTGGTTATCGCTGGCCGAGGTAGGTTCGGGCAGGCGTCGCCCGGCGCGGCCGCGGCCGCGGGCGCCGCTCGACTGCCTGGACGGACCGCTCGTGAGTGGAGTGCGGTGTGGGTGAACTCTTTCGTGTGGGGACCACCATGAGACTTCGTACGTTCCTGGCCGCGGCGCTGCCGCTGGCCGCCGCCGCCGTGCTCGCGCCGGCGCCGCTCGCGGCGCAGAGCGCGGGCAACATCGAGTTCGGGCTCTTCGCCCGGAACCACTGGTTCGGCGACAGCTACGCCCTGGAGACCAAGGCCGGGCCCGGCGCCCGGCTCGGCTTCTTCCCGGTGCGCAACCTGGAGATCGAGGCCTCGGCCGCCTGGATCCCGACCTTCTTCAGCGACTCCTCGAAAATCTTCACGCCGGGCACCCGGATGCGCGTCCTGGGGCTGTTCGGCCGGCTGATCTACAACCTGCCGCTGGGCGAGCATACCGCGTTCCTGCTGGGCGCCGGCGCCTCGCACTACCGCTACAACGAGAGCCGCGGCAACGAGACCGGCCCGGGCGGGCTCGTCGGCTTCCGCTTCGGCCTGCCGGGCGGCGTCTCGATCCGGGTGGACGGCACCTTCGATTACATGAGCTCGCCGGACTCCGTCCTGACCACGGCGGACAAGGACTATCACTACGGCGCCCAGGTCGGGCTCTCCTGGATCCCGGGCCAGCGCGGCGGCGTCTCCACCGCGGCGATGGACAGCGACGGCGACGGCGTGCCCGACGACCGCGACCAGTGCGCCAACACGCCGCCGGGCACCCCCGTCAACAGCTCGGGCTGCCCGCGCGTCGCGGCCGGCGCCGACACCACGGGCCGGGCCAACCTGAACGTGACGCAGGTCGACTCGACCCGCATCCGCGACTCCATCCGCGTCGCCGACTCGGTGCGCGTGGCGGACTCGGTGCGCATCGCCGACTCGACGCGGGTGGCCGACTCGACCGCCCGGGTGGCGGCCCAGCGCGACTCGCTCGCCAAGGCCCGCGCGGCCGACAGCGCGCGCATCGCGGCGCTCGAGGACAGTCTCCGCAGTGTGCGTGGCGCCACCGCCCGCGCCGCACTGCGCGACAGCCTCGCCGCGGCGCGCATGCGCGACAGCCTGCGGGTGCTGATCGTCACGCCGAAGGCGCGCCTGACGCTGCAGGGCGTCAACTTCGCCACCAACACGGCGACGCTCACCCAGAGCTCGCAGTTCATCCTCGACGAGGTGGCCAAGTCGCTGCAGGCCTACCCCGACGTGAAGGTCGAGGTCGCGGGCCACACCGACAACACCGGCCCGCGGGCCCTGAACGAGCGGCTCTCGCAGGAGCGCGCCGACGCGGTGGCGAACTACCTCGCCGAGCACGGCGTGGACCGCTCGCGCATGACCACCAAGGGGTACGCCTGGGACCAGCCGGTGGCGTCGAACAAGACCGCCGCGGGCCGGGCCAAGAACCGCCGCACCGAGTTGCGCCGCACCGACTGACGCGCGCAGGCTCGCTCGCGGGACGGACGCGCGCCGGAGAGGATCATCCTCTCCGGCGCGCGTCATGTTTCGGTTCCGGTTTCTGGCGACCCGCCCGCGGGCGGGTTAGCTTGCCTGTCATTCCCCCTGCATTCGCAGACCCCGAAGAGGAGCCAGCATGCGTGGAGCGAAGTGTGCGCTGAGCGCGATGGGCGTGGCGATGGTGCTGTCGGCCGCGGCCGCGGGCGCCGCACGGGCGCAGGACCGCGGGACGATCGAAGTGGGCGCCCTCGCGCGCTACACGAAGTTCGACGGCGATCTCGAGCTCAAGAACCGCGTCGGGTTCGGCGGTCGCCTCGGGCTCTACATCTCGCCCGCGGTGTTGTTCGACGTGGACGCGTCATACACGAAGACGCGGCCCGACGTCGCCCCCACGCCGGCTGGCGAGACCCTGGCCGCGACCAACCCGATCACCGCCGTCCCGGTGCACGCCCGCCTCGCGCTGGGTGTGCCGTTCTCGCCGCGCTTCACCGTGCTCGCCGGGCTCGGCGGCGTCGTCAATCACATGAGCGTCGAGGGCGGCACGTCCTCCACCGACATCGGCGCCTCCGCCCTCCTCGGCACGCGCGTGCACGTGACGCCGAACATCGCGGTGCGGCTCGACGGCACCGCCGACTGGATTCCCAACATCGGCACCTCGAGCACCAACGCCTGGAACCTCGGCGCCCAGGCCGGCATCAGCGTCCTGCTGGGCCACCTGGGCGGCCCGCGCGAGTCGCCCACGGGCGACAGCGACGGCGACGGCGTCATCAACTCGGTGGACCGCTGCCCGGGCACCGCGCGCCACACGGCGGTGGACGCCACCGGCTGCCCCAAGCGCCAGGACTCCGACGGCGACGGCGTCTCCAACCTCGACGACATCTGCCCCGACACCCCGGCCGGCGTCAGCGTGGACGCCAACGGCTGCAGCGAGGAGCAGCGCCGCGCCAACGCCGCGCCGCCGCGCTAAGCTCCCGATCCTCCGCCGCCGCGCCTCGCGGCTGTCGCCGGCACCGACGCACGAAGGCGTCGGTGCCGGTTCGCTTTTCCGCGCTGATGTGAGCGTCGTCACGCCGCAGCGGCCCGGCGACCGGCATCCTACGAGTCGAGTCCCAGCGTCCACGACCGACAACACGAAGGAGGACACGTGGCGACGACCAGGAAGGCGCGGACGAAGTCCAGCAGTCAGCGGCGTTACAGTCGTGCAGCGGGCAAGACGGTCGAGCGCACGATGCGGCGGCGCAAACACGGCACGCTGCGGCGTGGCAAGGAGGGGCATGGCGGCAAGGTGAAGAGCCGGGCGCAGGCGATCGCGATCGGGCTCTCCGAGGCGCGCGAGAAGGGCGAGAAGGTGCCGCCGCCGCCGAGGGGCAGCGCCTCGTCACGCCGGAAGCGCTCCACCGC